>JAJDXM010000010.1 GCA_022823225.1 Gemmatimonadota bacterium | reverse complement strand
CGGATGCCGCTTCCCCGGCTGCGGTTCGCGCCTGCGCACCCACGCCCACCACATCGCCCACTGGGCCCACGGCGGAGAGACGGCGATGGACAACCTGGTGCTGCTCTGTCCCTTCCATCACCGCGCGGTCCACGAAGGCGGCTGGCGGGTGGAGATGGACGAGCGCGGAGTGCCGCACTTCTTCAACCCGCTGGGCGTGCGCATGCCCGTGGTGCCGGAGACTCCGGACATCGGCGGGCTGGTGCCGGGCGATGCCGCCGCGGCACCGGCAGCGGACTTCGGGCTGGCTCGCTGGCACGGCCAGACCGGCATCGGCCCCTTGACCGGCGGCTCCCTGTGGCGGGGCGAACCCATCGACTGGGCCTGGGCGATGGTCTGCCTCTGGGGGGAAGGAGGTGGGCAGGGCGCCGGAGACCGCGGTCGGTCGGCGTAACCGGTGATAACACCGTTGCGTTACGTGATAACACCGGCAACCCGCGCATCCCCCGTGCGGGCGGCCCCGCGCGCACATATCTTGAACCTGGGCGGCCGACACCCGCGTGGGTGGCCGACACCCGCGGCAGTGCATGCGGCCGCCCCCAATCCCAACGAAGCATCGGAGCGCTCGACATGATCATTCGCAATCGCAGTCGCATTCCCCTCCCCCGCGCCCTCCCACGCCCCATGGCCACCCTGGCCACCATTCTCGCCCTCCCCCTCGCAGCCGCCGCCTGCGCCCCCGGCGACGGCGCCCCGCCAGCCGACGAAACCGAGGAGGAGCTGGTCGCGCGCGCTCAGGGGATCCACGACCGGGTCATCACTCTGGACACGCACGACGACATCAGCACCGCCAACTTCACCGCCGAGCGCAACTACACGATGGATCTGCCCACCCAGGTCACGCTGCCGAAGATGCTGGCGGGCGGGCTCGACGTGGCGTGGTTCGTCGTCTACACCTCCCAGGGCCTGCTCAACGACGAGGGCTACGCGACAGCCTACGAGAACGCGGTCGACAAGTTCGACGCGATCCACCGGCTGGTGAACGAATACGCGCCCGAGCAGATCGAGCTCGCGCTGACCTCCGACGATGTTCGGCGGATCGTGGATTCGGGGAAGATGGTCGCGATGATCGGCGTGGAGAACGCCTATCCGCTCGGCACCGACATCGGCCGTGTCGAGGAGTTCTACAACCGCGGCGCCCGCTACATGTCGCTCGCCCATACCGGCCCCAGCCAGCTCTCTGACGCCCACTCCGGCGAGCAGACCGGCGAATGGCTGCACAACGGCCTGAGCGAGATGGGGCGCGAGGCGATCGCCGAGATGAACCGGCTGGGGATCATGATCGACATCTCGCATCCGTCAAAGGCGTCGATCATGCAGACGCTGGAGCTATCGCGGGCGCCCGTCATGGCCTCGCACTCGTCGGCGCGTGCGCTGAGCGACGTGAGCCGCAACCTGGACGACGAGACGCTGCACGCGATCGCGGCGAACGGCGGCGTCGTGCAGGCCGTGGCGCTGGGCAGCTTCGTCAGCACAGACAAGGCCTCGGCGCGCCGTGCGGTGCTGGCCGAGTTCGAGGCGGAGGTCGCGGCCGAGATGAACTTCGAGATCCTCGGCCGGGGGCAGATGTTCCGGCTCCCCATGGACGAGCGCGACGTCTACCGGGAGACGATGGCCGAGGTGCAGAGGGTGGCCGCCGAGCGGGCGGAAGCGGCGGGCGTGCCCGGGCGCGTCAACGTCGCGGACTTCGTCGATCACATCGACTACATGGTCAATCTGATCGGCCTCGAGCATGTCGGAATCAGCTCCGACTTCGACGGCGGCGGCGGCGTGGAACGATGGGACGACGCGTCGGAAACGTTCAACGTGACGCTGGAACTGGTGCGGCGCGGATACACGGAGGAAGAGATCGCCATGCTCTGGAGCGGGAACCTGCTCAGGGTACTCGACGAGGTGCAGGCGATTGCGCAGGAGATTCAATCGGAAGGGTAGGAAGATGAGCAACAGGAACACATCTGCGGCAGCCCGATTCACGCGACTGGGAGTCGGCCTCGCGGCACTGGCCGCGGTGGCGGCCTGGATCTGGGCGCCCGACGGCACGACGAGTTCACCCGCTGCCAGTGAGGACGGCGTCGCAGAAGGTGCGGCAGCGCACGGAGCCGCGACACCCGGACCCGGCGACATTGCCGCCCGCGCCGCCACCTTCCTCTCCCTGCTGGACGGCGAGGCGCGCGCGCGCCACCTACGGCCTGGGGGACGAGGAGCAGTTCAACTGGGCCTTCACCCCGGTGTCGCGCAACGGCCTCCCGCTCAAGGACATGACGCCGGATCAGCGCGCCGCGGCCCACGGCCTCCTGCAGACCACGCTGAGCAGCCAGGGATACCACAAGGCCAACGCGATCATCGAGCTGGAGCGCGTCCTGGGCATCCTCGAGGGCCGGCCCCAGCGGCGCGACCCGGAGGACTACTACGTCACAATCTTCGGCACCCCGGAGGCGGGCGGACCCTGGGCCTGGCGCTTCGAGGGCCACCACCTGTCGTTCAACTTCTCGTCGCCATCCAACGAGCTCACCGTGACCGGGCCGGCCTTCATGGGGGCCAACCCGGCGACCGTCCCGTCCGGCGTGAAGGCGGGGTGGCGCCCGCTGGGCCGCGAAGAGGACCTGGCGCGCGGGCTCCTGTTCATGCTGTCGCCCGAGCAGCGCGAGATGGCGGTGATCGCGGCCGAGGCGCCCCGGGACATCATCACGGGCAACGACCGCGAGGCCCGGCTGGACTCCTTCGAGGGGATCCCCGCCTCACGGCTCACAGCCGAGCAGCGCGATGTGCTGATGGGCGTGATCTGGGAGTACGTGGGCAACATGGAGGCCGAGAGCGCGCATGCGTGGATGGCCCGCATCCGCGACGAGATCCCCCCGGGTGACGTGTACTTCGCCTGGGCCGGTTCGGCCGAGCCCGGCGAGGGCCACTACTACCGCGTGCACGCGCCCCAGTTCCTGATCGAGTACGACAACACCCAGGGCAACGCGAATCACGTGCACTCGGTGTGGCGCGACCTGGAGAACGACTTCGGCGGGGACGCGCTGGCGCGGCACTACGAGGAGGGGCACGAGCACAACTGAGGGGCGCGGCTCCCTACCCCGGCAGCCTCAGCGACACATGCAGGTGGTCCGCCGTCCCCTTGTGCCGCAGCGAGTGGAAGCCGAGTGCCCAGAACGCCAGCTCGACGGCGCGGTTCCGCCACTCGGGACGGCCGATGGTGCGGAGGTCCAGCGCGTGTACGAAGCCGTCGTCCTGCTTGAAGTGGAGCGACGACTCGTTCGGTGAGAGGCCCATGCGCCGGTAGAAGTCGGGGGTGCGGCCTGCGTCGGTGATCACGGACTCGGGGTCGGCGAGGATCAGGGTGCTCGCGGCCACGCGCAGCAGCGGGTGCAGCGACGCGTACTCGGCCCGCACCTCCTCCGACTTGACGTTGGCGCCACCCACATAGAGGAGCGAGTAGGCGACATAGGCGAGGCCGATGGCCGCCGCGCCGCGGGTCAGCAGCCATTTCAGCCCCCTGCCTGCGCGGAGACGGCGGCCCATGGCCCACGCGTAGAGAACCAGCAGGAGCGCGGTGGCGGCAGCCGAAACGGCCAGCGACGGCCACGCGCCGAGTCCCCACTGGTGGTAGGCGAAGACGCCGCCCCGTATGAGGAGGAAGAAGGGGACGACCGCCAGGATGACGGCGAAGGCACCCCAGCGGAGGAGCCGGAAGGGGAGGAGGAGCAAGCGAAACCGGCCGTCGGGGCGCGCGCGGGCCTGGCTGCGGTGCCTGCCCCTGCCGGAACGGCTGGCCGACGCCGCTTCCGCCGAAGGCTCGCGCGAATGACTGCGGACTCCCGTATAGTCGACCTTCAATGTGCTCACTTTGCTTCTCCCGCTCAGTCGTGGTCGAGCCTCGATCCGTCGCGGTCTCCCCTACGGGTGATCGTTCGCCGATGTTCCCGCACGAACTCCTCCGCACCCGCCGGGAGCAGCAGATCATCGGAGATCGCCGCCACCTCCTCCGCCTCTCGCCACGCCTGCTCGAGCAGCCACAGCTCGCCTTCCAGCGCGCGGCGTTCCTGCTCTTCGTGAAGCGCCATCTCGAGGGCCAGAACGGTCGGCTTGGGCATTGCACCGACGAGTCCGGGCTTGCCCACCCCGTCCTTGAAGTCGTCCGCAGCGGCAAGCTCGGCGATCAGGCGCTCGGCACTGCCGGCGTCCTCGATCCGGCCCACCGCGTCCTGCACCGCCTCTCTGGTCCCACCGGAGGCGTTCGAGGCCGCGAGGATGGTTCCGAAAGCGCGGACGGCCGCTTCGCCCTCGAACCAGAACTTCTCCTCGCCTCTCCGCAACGAGTACTGCCACACCTGGATTCGGAAGCCCGGGGCGTCACCGTCGGCGGGGCGCAGACGGCAGGGGAATCTGCCCAGGACACCGTTGAGTGCGAGCGCGCGACCGTCTTCCAGTCGCAGCTTGATCCGGCCGACTCTCATCGAATAGATGTGCAGCAACTGGATGGGCATCAGCGAGGTCGAGACCGCCAGACCCGCCGCCAGCCCCCCTGCCGCCAGACCCGCCGCCGCAGCCACCGCAATCCCCGAGGCCACCACCACCTTCCGCCGCCGCCTCCCGAACTGGTCCCCGTAGCGCCACGCGGCGAACTCCGGCCGCAGCGGCTCGCCGATCCGCACCAGCGTCAGGCCCTCCGGGTGCCGTGCCAACCCGATGTTGTCGGTCGAGACGCGGACGCGCGTCCCCCGGAAGATCCGCTCGCAGTCCTCCACCGCCTCCCAGCGCTCTTCCACCGGCGTCAGGTTCCAGCGCTCGCACTTGCGGCACACGACCCACAGGCGGCCGCGCCCGGCGTCGAAGGCGAGGCGGCGCCCGACCGGGAATGTCTCGATGACCTCGTTGCTGCCGAGGGACCTCTTGCAGAACATGCAGGTGGTGAACATGCCCTCGCCTCACCCCCCCACAATCCGCAACAGCCATGCGCAAACCATGGCGGCATAGACCCCCAGGATGTACCCCGCGACCGCCATCAGCAGCCCGATCGGGGCCATCGCGCGGTGGTACACGCCCGCGACCACCGGTGCCGAGGCCGCCCCGCCGATGTTCGCCATGCTCCCGGTCGCCACAAAGAAGAGCGGCGCCCGCACCAGCCGGGCCGCGACGAGCAGGATCGCCACGTGGATCGCAATCCAGACAGCCCCCGCGAGCAGGTAGACCGGCGCGTCGAGCACGGCCCTGAGGTCGGCCCGGGCCCCGATCCCGGCGAGGAGCAGGTAGAGGGCCGTGTAGCCCAGGTGGGACGCGCCCTTTGTCTCCATTCGGCGGAGCGGGGTGAACGAGAGGATCAGGCCGCCGCTGACCACGAGCAGGACCGCCCAGGTCGAGCCGCTGATGATGTCGCCGAGCTCGGGGAGCACGTTGCCGGCGAACCGGGCGGCCACCGCGCACGCCATCCCCAGGCCGATCATCATGACGGCGTCGCGCAGGGTGATCGGGGCGCGGTCGCGGCTGATCGTATCGAGGCGCCTGTTCGTCTCCTCGACCGCGTCGGTCCGCGCCCTGATGCCCCGGTCCCAGCGGCCCTGGAGTCCCACACAGGCGATCAGCACCCCCATCCACCCGTACCCGACCACCGTGTCCACCACGATCACCGGCCCCATCGCGTCCGCCGAGGTCTCCACGATCTCAGCGATCGCCACCATGTTCGCCGTCCCCCCGATCCAGCTCCCCGAGAGTGCCGCGAAACCCTGCCACGCGTCCGCCGGCAGCATGTCGCGAAAGATCAGGAGAGAAACCGGCCCCCCGACGACGATTCCGACGGTCCCCGCAAAGACCATGAAGAGCGCGATCGGGCCAAGCCGCAGCACGCTCCCCAGGTCCACCGAGACCATGAGCATGAAGAGCGCGAAGAGCAGAAGGTAGGACGAGTTCCAGCCGTAGAGCACCGATTCGCCCGGAGTGATCCCGGCGGTCGTCGTCAGCATCGGCACGAAGTAGACGAAAATGACCGGAGGGACGTACTCGAAGAACCTCTCGAAGCGCGGCAGCTCCGAGACCCAGAAGATGAGGGCAACCAGCGCGGCCAGAAATCCGAAGAGGGTCATCGGGTCGGTAATCAGCGCGGCGTTCGCGGACTCCATGGAATTCCTCCGGGCGGCTCCGGGCGGGAGCGGCAGTTGAGTGGTTCAGCGCCGTTGGTCGTAGGTTGTCATAGTGTGGTTCAACCTTTCGACGGACAAGAATCGGCGTGTACAAATCGTGTATGTTCTGCCAGAAGCCCCTCGGCGCCAACGAGGTGATCGAGTCGTTCCCGGTCGGCCGCAGGCTTGCCTTCGACAGCGCGCGCGGGCGTCTGTGGGTCGTGTGCCTCAAGTGCGAACGCTGGAACCTGACGCCGCTGGAGGAGCGCTGGGAGGCGGTCGAGGACTGCGAGCGGATCTTCCGCGACACGCGGATCCGGGTGTCCACCGAGAACATCGGGCTGGCGCGCCACCCGGAGGGACTGACCCTGGTGCGTGTGGGCGCGCCGCTTCGGCCCGAGTTCGCGGCCTGGCGCTATGGGGACCAGTTCGGACGGCGCCAGCGGCGGGCGATCCTATACGGTGCGGCCGGAATCGCGGTATTCGGCGGCATCATGATCGGTGGCGCCGCCGCCGGGATACTCAGCGGCGCAATGCTCAGCCAGAGCGGCAACTTCGTCAACCTGTGGATGAACGCCAGGACGCTGGTCAAGCTTCGTCCCGACGAGGGCGGGGTGATCAAGCTGAAGCGCCAGGATCTTCTGGGAACCCGCATCCGCCCATCCGACAACGAGCAGGGCTTCAAGGTCCAGGTCCGCAAGCGGAGGAAGAAAGTCTGGTACGAGGGCGAAGAAGCACACCGCTTCGCCAGCGCCATCCTGCCGAAGATCAACTCCATGGGCGGAAGAAAGACAACGGTGCAGGACGCTGTGGGGCTGATCGAGACCGCCGGCCACCCCGAGGAGTACCTGACGAGGATCGCGGAGGGAGACCGCTTCACCGACAGGAAGGGCGTCCCCGGCTACGTCAACAAGATGCCGAAACCGACGCAGCTCGCGCTCGAGATGGCGCTCCACGAGGAACAGGAGCGGCGGGCGCTGGAGGGCGAGCTGTGGCTGCTGGAGCGCGCCTGGGAGCAGGCCGAGGAGATCGCGGAGATCTCGGACAACCTGTTCCTGCCGGAGGGGACCGACGAGTTCCTGGACGAGCACCGGGGGACGGGTGCGCCTACCCAGGCATCCGTAGCCGCCGACCCCCCGCATCGGCCTCGTCCGAATCCATGAACGCGTAGCAGGCCTCGAGCTCCCGCTCGGCCACATCGAGCGAGCTCCAGTCGACCGCGATCGTCCAGCGCTGCGCATAGTCCAGGACCCGCATCAACGGCTCCGGCCGGCCGGTCCGGGACAGCGCGCGCAGAGCCGCGAGGTAGTTGCCACGAAACACGGTCGGGATGATGATCCGCTCCTCCGCCCCGGCCACGAGCTCGGCGTTCATCATGACGCGCGCGATCCTCCCGTTGCCGTCCGCAAACGGGTGCACCTCGCTGACCAGGAACATCATGTAGACGGCCCGCTCGAGGGGGGACTCCAGGCTCCGGCTCAGGGCAAACCCCGCTTCAAGGGTTCCCGGAACCAGATCGGGAGCTACGAACACCGTCAGCCCGGCACGATTCTCCTCCACCTTGAATTCGCCTGGGAGCACTTCGGGGCGTCCCTCCATGATCGTGCGGTGGCGCTCCCGCAGAAGGCTGAAGAGTTCACGCGGGTCTCCTGGCGTCCGTGCCATCTCCAGCGCATCGGACACGATACGCCAGGTACCGATCACGTCGTGGGCATCCGCCGGCCTGTGCTTCGGGATTTCACCGTCGAAAACGATTCGAATCGCCTCGTCCACCAGGAATTCCGTCCCTTCCACGAAGTTGGAGAAATAGGCCTCGAAGAAGGCCAGCGTCGTCCGGCCCCTTGGATCGCGCGGCTGCGCGGGCCGCACCGTCGGGGGGCGGTTGCGGAGTGCCCGATGAAGCGTGTGGAACAGCTCCATCCGGTCCGGATCGTAGGGACGTCCCCGGCCGCGGGCGATGGCGACCGGTGAATCGAGCCGGCTACGGCGCGTGCCGAGCAGCGTGCCGATCAGGGCATCGAGTTGGGCAGCCTCAGCCTCCAGGCATAGCTCCGCGGCGATCGCCCGGGCTTCGTCCCGCAGTCGATTGGCGCCCGCTTCCCCGGCGGTTCGAATCAATCGGTCCAGCCGCCCCTCGACCTCGGCACGCCTGAGCGTACGCGGCACCCGTCCGCCCCGCGCGCGCGACGGACGCAGGTTCTCAAGGTAGCCCCTGGCGCGCGAACTGAGATGCAGTCCATTGACAAAGGGCATGTCCGACCTGGTTGGCCCGGGTCCGCGGCGTGGGCGCAGGACGACGCCGGGGAGCTCGATCCGCCGCCCGCTCTCGCTGACGAGGCACAGGGAACCATCGGAAGCGGGAGTTGCCTCGAAGGCGGTGCGGTCCGCGACCAGGGCCCCGGGGAAGTACCCCGCGACGATCCCCCACAGATTCCTCCGCACGATAGCCTCGGGGGCATCGTCCAGGTTGCGGGTGTAGAGGCGGGAAGCGAGCTTGCGGAGCCGTCCGGCCTTTACCGCCCGCGACACGGCACGACTGATCGCCGTGTGGGACACGAAGGCCTCGGGCAGTTCGTTGAGTAGGCTGGGCATGGGAATTCTCGACGGATAGCAAGCTCGCTGACGCAATTGTGAGAATAATTGTAATATTATAGCGAAAAATGGGAGAAAAATCGAGGTTTGGTGTGTGTGAGTACCTGGACCTCGTGACGCGATCCGACCGATAATCCATGTTCAAGTCATGCATGTACTGCCACAAGCGCCTCGGAAACAACGAGGTCATCGAGTCGTTTCCGGTCGGCCGGCGGCTGGCATTCGATGGCGAGCGCGGCAGGCTGTGGGTCGTGTGCCGCAGGTGCGAACGCTGGAACCTGACGCCGCTGGAGGAGCGCTGGGAGGCGGTCGAGGACTGCGAGCGCGCGTTCCGCGACACGCGAGTCCGGGTCTCCTCGGAGAACATCGGACTGGCACGCCACCCGGAGGGGCTGACCCTGGTGCGGATCGGCGCGCCGCTACGGCCCGAGTTCGCGGCGTGGCGCTACGGGGACCAGTTCGGGCGGCGAAAGTGGCGGAAGATCATGTACGGGACCGCCGGCATCGTGGCCTTCGGCGGGATCATGATCGGAGGTGCCGCCACCGGCATACTCGGTGCCGCCATGCTCAGCCAGAGCGGCAACCTCGTGAACCTCTGGCTGCACGGGCGGACAATGGTCAAGCTACGCCCCGACGACGGTGGCGTAGTCAGGCTTAGGCGCCAGGACCTTATGGGAACGAGGTTGCGCCCGTCCGACGACGGTCGGGGAATCAGGGTCCAGGTTCGCAAGGGGAACAGGAAGACGTGGTACGAGGGCGACGAGGCCCACCGCTTCGCCAGTGCCATTCTGCCCAGGATCAACGCAATGGGCGGCACTGGGAAGACGGTGCAGCAGGCCGTGAACCGGATCGAAACCGCAGGCCACCCCGAACGGTTTCTCGCGAAGACTGCCGGGCTGGACGCCTACCTCGACCAGGGCGTCCCCGGCCACATTGGCAAGATGCCCAAACCGACGCAGCTCGCACTCGAGATGGCGCTCCATGAGGAACAGGAGCGCCGGGCGCTGGAGGGCGAGCTGTGGCTGCTGGAGCGCGCGTGGGAGGAGGCCGAGGAGATCGCGGAGATCGCGGACAACCTTTTCCTGCCGGAGGGGACCGACGAGTTCCTTGACGAGCACCGGGGGGTCGGCGCGCGCGGACAGTCCGACCAATAGGTCCCCGCGGACGCGTTCAGCCTACCAGCCGTACCCCATCTTGACGTAGTAGAACCCGCCGCTCGATCCGAAGGGCGAGTTCGGACTGTAGCGATTCCCCGCCACCATGGCCGCCCTGGGGTTTTCCTGGGGGTATTGGTTGAGTGCGTTCTGGGCGCCGAAGGTGAGCGTGGTCGAAGCACCGATCGCATAGGACGCCTCCAGGTCGACGAGGAACTCGCCCGGGTAGTCGCGGTCGTCGCGGGAGTCGAACCAGCCGGCGTAGTAGCTGAGCCGGGCGAGGGTGGAGAGCGAGCCGCCCCAGGTCCGCCTGGCCGATCCGACCCAGCGGATCCCGGGAAGCGCGTCCCTGAGCTGGCGGATGCGGACCTCGTCCAGCACGTCCGGGTTGTGGCGCGTGACCGCTGTGTGCGTGTAGTTGAACGCCAGGTTGAATTCGGTATCGCCGTCCATCTGCGGTGGGACGAAGGCCGCCACCACGTCAACGCCCTGGGTGCGGGTGTCGAAGTCGTTCGTGAAGAACCTGAAGTTGGCCAGGTTGCGGGCGCTGGTGATGCCTTCGGCGATCAGGCGGTCGGCCTCGGCGGGGTCCAGTTCGAAGGTCTGGCTCAGCGCGAGGCGATCCGAGAGGTCGATGCGGAAGTAGTCGGCGGAGAGGGTGAAGGGATTGGCGTCGACCACCAGACCGAGGCTGGCATTGACCGAAGTCTCGGCGTCGAGCGGCCTGCCGCCCTTGATCTCGGCCACTGCGGAAGTCGACGGGATCGTTCCGTTGTTGACGAGGTCGCGGCGGTCCGGAGCGAACTGGGTGGAGACGTTGAAGGCGTTCTGCTGACCCGGGGTGGGTGCGCGGAATCCGGTGCTGACGCTTCCCCGCACCGCCAGCGCGCCGGTGAGCCCGTAGCGGGCGGCCAGCTTGCCGTTCAGGGTCGTTCCGAAGTCCTCGAAGTCCTCCACGCGGAGCGCGGTTGCGAGCGTCCAGCGGTCGTCGCGCGCGCGCATCTCGAGGTCGCCGTAGGCCGCGTAGTTCACCCGGTGCCACCCTCCGGCCGCGATGTCGCTGAAGCCGGGGAAGCCGTTCGAGCCGGCGCTGAACCCCTGCGGGGCGAAGGGGCCGATCACCCAGGCCGCGGACTCCCCGAGCCCGATCTCGAAGTGCTCGTCTCGAAACTCGGCGCCGCCCGCAACCGTCACCATGTCGCTCAGCGCGTAGCTCAGGTCGGCGTTCACGCCTAGTTCGCGCTGCTGGTAGACGCCGGGCTTGAAGGAGGTGGGGGACTCGGGGCCGAGCGATGCGTTGACCGTCCTGTCGATGAAGAAGTCCACCGCGTTCTGGCCGAAGACGGCGCTGACGTCCCAGAGGAGTCCACCGCGCGTCTCACCCTTGAGCCCCGCGACCAGCGACATGTCCGTGGCGTCACCGCCGAACTGGGGTGTGAAGCCGCCGGGGAAGACCTCCTGGAAGGTGAAGCAGTTCGGATCGTCCAGGACGCGCTGAAGCGCGGCCGGGTCGGGAACGTGGTTGGTGATCGTGACGACCGGGCAGTCCGCGGAGCCGTCGAGCACGCCGTCACGCGCGTCGAGCACGTCCCCGACGAGCAGCGTCCGGCCGCCATCAAGGCTGTAGACGCCCGCGCGCGTGTTGGGGTTGCGGTAGAAGAAGCCGCCCGCAACCGTCTCGCTGGCGTAGTTGGCGTGGCCGTAGAGCCGGAGTCCGTCGCCGAAGAACTTGCCGAAGTTGCCCCATAGCTTGAGGTCGTTGTCGACATCGTGCGCGCCCCAGATCTGGGCCGGGTCGCGCACGTGGGTGTTCCCCGCCGCGATCAGCGCCGCCGCGTCGTCGCGCTGCACGCTCCGGCTGGTCGGGTTCGCCGCCCCGTACTCGGCGCTCAGGTTGGCGAAGCCGCCCGGTCCCAGCGGCAGCCCGATGTTGCCGGACACGGTGTAGGACTCGCCGTCGCCCTCGTAGAAGCTGCCGGTGCGGACCTCGATGCTGCCGCCCGAGCGGGCATCCTTGAGCATGAGGTTCATGACGCCCGCAATGGCGTCGGAGCCGTACTGGGCCGAGGCGCCATCGCGCAGGATCTCCACCTGGCGCAGCGCGATCGCGGGAATCGTGGAGATGTCGGGCCCCTGGGCGCCGTCGGCGAACCCGCCGCCGATCCACATGATGATCGACGCCCGGTGACGCCGCTTCCCGTTGACGAGCACGAGGGTGTGGTCGGGCGCCAGGCCGCGCAGACTCGCCGGCCGCACGATCCGGGCCGCGTCGCCGACGGCCTGCGGGTTCACGTTGAACGAGGGCACCACCGTGCGCAGCAGATCGCTCACGTCGGTGTCGCCCTGCTCGATGAAGTCCTGGCCGGAGATCGCATCGATCGGCACCGCCGACTGGGTCGCGGTACGGGGGCGGGAACGGCTGCCGATTGCGACGAGTCCTTCCAGCGCGATGGCGGTCTGGTTGAGCGCGACGTCCAGGTGCGCCGTTTGTCCGTCGGTGATGGCGATCTCGCGGGTCTCGGTCGCGTAGCCGATCAGGGTGATCCTCACGGTATGGGTGCCGGCGGGAATTCCGTTCACCTCGTAGCCGCCGGCCGGCCCGGTGATCCCGCCCAGCGAGAGGACGGGGATGTCGACCTGGGCACCTGGCAGCGGCTGGCCGGTGGCTGCGGCCCGGATGGTGCCCTCCAGGCTTCCCTGCGCCGAGGCTTGTGCGGGCAGAACGGACAGAACCAGACAGGCGATCGGGGGTATAAGATGGTGGGCGAGACCGGTAGTCCGTCCCCGGACCCTGCGGTCAGTTGGCCGCATTGTAAAGAGTAGTTTACAATTTGTCATGTTCTGTTTACCATTTGTGCTCGCCGGGGTTGAGCTGCAAACAGGCACTAAAGTCGGCGACATGGCGACGATGCCCCGGGAGCCAGCGAGATGTTCCCTATGATCACCATTGCGCGCTCGCGCCGCAACGGCCGAGCCCGTGCACCATTGCCCGGGTCCTGTTTGGCGGCCGCAACGGCAGAGGGTGATCGAGCCTACCCGCCCATTTCCTCCAGCTTCGCGCGCGCCTCCTGCGCCGGCGCACCCACCCCGGATCCGGTCAGCCGCCGAGTTCCGCCAGCTTGCTTCGGGCCTCCTGCGCGGGCTCGTACGATTCGTCGGCGTTCTCCCAGGCCGCCAGTGCGCTCTGCAGATGTTCGATGGCGCCGACCGTGTCTCCACGCTCCTCCATCAGCAGGGCCAGCTCCAGGTGGGCGTGAGGATAGGCCGGTATGTGAAGGAGGATCTGGTGTAGTTCGGCCTCCGACTCGTCCAGCCGGCCGGCCTTGCGGAGCGCGCGTGCGGTGCCGAGGCCGAAGTTGATCCGTTCCGGGCCCCAGGCAAGCGCGCCACCGTCAGCCAGAATGTCGAGGGCCGCCCGGTAGCTTTCGGCGGCGGCGGCGTAGTCGCCAGCGCGCTCCTGGATCATGCCGAGATCCGCGGTCAAGGTCGCACGGAAGTTCAGGTATCCACTTGTGTCCGCCGCCTCGGCCGCTGGCTCGTGCACCTCCAGCGCGGCCTCGACGCCCTGGGACTCGAGCGCGACGAGGATCTTGCCGTGCGGCACGCGGAAGTCCCTCAGCCACAGATCGGATGCGGCCACCTCCTCCAGCACAGCGGCCGCCTCACCGACCAGGCCCGCGTCGAGGTAAAGCGAGACATCTTCCAGGCGGACATAGGCCGGCACAGGAAGTGCGGCACGCGCAAGCTCGTCGATCCAGGCGTTCGCGGTCCCGACCGCGGCTTCCAGCTCCCCGCGAAAGCGGTGATAGCGCTTGAGCCGCAGCAACGCTTCCGCCCTGGCCGCCGGGCTGCGGGCCTGGTCGCGTGCCCGTTCGTACCCCCTGCGGGCCTCTTCGAACCGTCCGGTCTCCAGGTCGAGATCGGCGAGCTCGCGGGCGGGTCTCTCCGACAGCGGATTGAGCAACACGGCCCTGGCCAGAATGTCACGCGCCATGTCGTGTTCACCACGCCGCCGCCGGAAACCGGCCATCAGCAGCGCTCCTTCCTCATCGTCCGGAAACCTTTCCCGGTATTCCGTGAGGGTTGCCGCGGCTTCTTCGTACAGCCCCAGCTCTTCCTGGAACTCGGCCAACAGCTGAAGTAGGAAGCCGTTCCCGGGATTGAGGCGGCGCATTTCGGTGACCGTTGCCAGCACGCCAGCCCGGTCGCCATGCAAATTCTGGTTTCGCCACTTGGCGTCCAAAGCGTTCAGATCTTCGGGGTACAGCTCGAGCCACATCTCGAGGATGGCTGCAGCTCTGTCCGCCTCCCCGGTTTGCAGGTAATACTCGGTCCGCACCTGGAAGCGGGCGCGTTCCGGGAGCCGGTGAAGGTTCTCGATCGCCGCCAGCGCCTCTTCCGGCCGATCCAGGCGCCTCAACCACCGCGCCAACTCCCGGTAAGCGGTCGTGAAGGTGGGGTCGAGGGTCGTCGCGGTCGTGAAATGCTCGATTGCGCCGGCCACATCCTGCTCCAGTTCCACCGCGAACATCCCCTTGACGAATCCCTCCAGAGCGGCGGCATCCTCGGTCAGGATCTGGCGAACCGGGAGGTCCTCGACACCCTCGCGGCCGTGAAGACCGAGGGCGACCTTGATCGCCTCGGACATCTCGTCGACGAGTGCGAGGAGTTCGCTTCCCTCCTGAACGGTCTGGCCGACGATCGATCCGTCTTTCGCCTCGTGCACCGTCAGTGTTACCCGGTAACGGCCCTCCACCCTGTCGATCTCTCCCACGGCCACGTATTCGGCGAAGACCTCGCGCGCGATCTCGCGCTTGAGCGACAGCGGGGCGCCGAGCAGGTCGGAGTATCCGCGCCGCTGGAGACCCCAGGAAAGCGTGCGGGTCGGTATCGGAAGAAAGAAATCGTCCGTGATCAGGTCGTACCCGATCGCCAGCGGGACGGCGTAGGCAGTCCACGTCTCTTCCTCGCCCAGCCCCGCGCCCGGTTCCAGCGGAAACAGGGCGGTCCGCTTGCGGAACTCCGACTTCACGGCCGTAATCCGGATCTCTTCGCCGTCCTCCGTCTGCACCGTGACGGTCCTGGTCGCTGCCCCCAGATCCTTGCCCCCGAAGAGCACCCACAACACGATCGCGCAGAGGAGCAGGTTGGCCGGCAGCCCGATCTTCTCGGTGCGCGGCATCTCTTCGCGGTCCTTGCCCGGCTTGCCGTGGAACCAGGCAAGCATGAAGGCGGTGGGCAGAAGGAGGAGCAGTCCGGCCAGCACCACCCTCGTCAGGTGCGGCGAAAGCAGGAATTCGTCCACGGCGAAAGCGACGAACTCGATCACCGCCCATGATGCCCCGGCGTAGATCGCCAGGGTGTGGGGAACGCGGCGTTCGAAGAGGGTGCGGACCAGAGCGGACATCGGGTTTCGCCGTTGCGGGGCTCGTGTCTTGCGTGGTGAAAGCCTAATCCAGTGGCCGGGGAACGGGCAACCTGCGACCACATGGGGCCTTCGCGGCGGCCCCGCTGACGAGTGCATTCGACTGGGTCAACGGGCGCCCGGGCGGGCCGCTTGCAATCGTGTTGCCGCGTCGTCATCCTCAACGCCGACCACCCCGCTCCCGCATCCTGCGACGCCCATGAAACGACCCACCTCGATCGCGCTGGCCACCCTGGCCGCACTCAGCACCACCCTCCCCGCCTGCGCCCCCACCTCGCCCGGCTCAGGTGGCCCCACGGACCCCCGCGTCGACGCCATCTTCGCGGACCTGCGCGGCGACCGCCCCGGCGCGGCCGTCGGGGTCCTCTTCGAGGGCGAGATCGTCCACCGCGCGGGGTACGGCCTCGCGAACCTCGATCACGCCGTCCCGCTCACCCCGGCGACCGTCTTCGACATCGCGTCGATCTCGAAGCAGTTCGGCGCCATGGCCGCGCTCCTCCTCGAGGCCGAGGGCGCCCTCGACCTCGACGCGGACGTGCGCGAATACGTCCCCGAGCTCCCCGATTTCGGCGCGGTGATCACCCCGCGCCACCTGATCCATCACACGAGCGGCATCCGCGACTGGCCCCACACCATGGCGCTCGGCGGCATCGAATTCACCGACGTGATCTCCTTCGAGAAGATCCTGCGGATGCTGCACAACCAGCAGGCGATCAACTTCCCGCCCGGCTCCGAGTACGCGTACTCGAACACGGGCTACAACCTGCTCGCGCGCGTGATCGAGGTGCAGTCGGGGATGAGCTTCCGCGAATACACCCATTCGCGCACCTTCGAGCCCCTCGGCATGAGCCGCACGCACTTCTCGGACGACTACGCGGAGGTGGTGCCGGGGCGGGCGGAATCGTATGCGCCTGCGCAACAGGCCGGCGCAGCACCCACCTTCCGCCGCCAGCCCGACCAGCTCACCGCCCTTGCCTCCTCGTCCCTCCACACGACCATCGACGACTTCATCCTCTGGATGCGAAACTACGAGACGGCGCAGGTCGGCGGCGACGCGCTCGTCGACACGATGCTCCGCCGCGGCACCCTCACCGGCGGCGACACCATCGGCTACGCCCACGGTCTCTCGGTCGGCGAGTACCGCGGCCTCCCCACCTTCGGACACGGCGGCTCCTGGGTCGGCTTTCGCACCAACTTCACGCGCTACCCCGAGCAGGATCTCTCGATCGCGGTCTTCTGCAACGTCAGCGACTGCGACCCGGCCGGGCGGGCGCGCCGGGTGGCCGAAGTCTACCTCGGGGAGCTGATGGAACCGCTCCCGGAGCCGGACGAGGCCGGCGAACAGCGGCCAGCCGCAGAACCGGGCGGTCCCGAATCGCGGCCCGAGCGCCCCTCACTCACCGCCGCCCAGCTCCGGGAATTCACCGGCGCCTACCGCAGCCCCGAGCTCGACAGCAGCTACGAGATCGAGGTCGACGCCGAGGGCCGCCTCCTCGCCACGCACTGGCGCAACGCCCCCACGGTCCTCTCGCCCACCGGCCCCGACACCTTCAGCGGCAACCAGTGGTTCTTCCCCCGGGTGCGCTTCGTGCGCGACGCGGCGGGCCGGATCACCGCCTTCACCGTGACGGGCGGGCGCGTGCGCGACCTGATCTTCGAGCGGCTGCCGTGATTTTCCGAGGCTCGCAGGTGCGGATGATCGTTGCCTTCTTTGTCGCGCTCACGCTGATCGGGGCTGTCGGATACCGCTGGATCGAGGGCTGGAACTGGGCCGATTCGTTCTACATGACGGTGATCACCATCACGGCCGTCGGATACCATGAAGTCCACCCGGTCAGCCAGGCCGGCCGCTACTGGACGACGTTCGTGCTGGCGGGGGGGCTCACCGGGCTCGCGGCATGGTTCGCGCTCATCACCGCGGCGATGGTCCGCATGGACCTCGGCAACCAGTACAGGAGACGCAAGACATTGAAGGAGGTTTCACGCATGAGGGACCACGTGATCGTGTGCGGGGGCGGGAGAATGGGCGTCCAGGTCGTGCACGAACTCCAGGACGCCCGTCAGCCGTTCGTGCTGATCGAGCGCGACGAGGATGCAATCCGGGCGCTGCACAGGGTGTCGCCCGATGTGCGGGTCATCGAGGACGACGCGACCCGGGACCGCGTGCTGGAGGACGCCGGAATCAAGCGCGCCAAGGGGCTTGTCACCTGCCTTTCCGGGGACACCGACAACCTGTACGTCTGTCTCTCCGCCCGGCACCTCAATCCCGATCTGGTCATCGTCGCGAGAGCGGAGGGGGAGCGCGCGATCGACAAGATGCGCCGCTCCGGCGCGGACCATGTGGTGAGCCCGAACGTGGCCGGCGCCGTCTGGGTGGCGTCGGTGCTGGTGCGTCCCGCCGTGGCGTCGTTCCTGGACGTCACCGCTCCCGGCAGCCACCTGTCGCGGCACCTGGACCACGCGACGGTGGGTGCCGGTTCGCAGATAGCCGGGAGCACCCTGGCCGGAGCGCGGATCCTGGACGAGACGGGGCTGCTCGTTGTTGCGATTCGCAAGCAGGGCACGCCGCCCGAAGAGATGCTCCTCAATCCGCCGGGCGACACGGTCCTCGAGCCGGGCGACGAGGTGATCGTGCTGGGCGACGGGGAGCAGGTCGCCAGGCTGCGGGAGTACGTGGGATGACACGCGGGCTGACCCGGCGGGTCCCGGGCGCCCGACAAACAGGATGATGAAATGACGACACGACGAGCCCTGGCCGGTGCACTCACCCTCGCCCTCCTCGCCGCCCTGCCCCTGCAACTCCCGAGCCTCCTCCTCCCGACCCCCCTCCTCGCGCAGGACGGCGAGATGAAGCACATGGCGACCTTCCCCCGCCCCATCGCGGCGGCGGACAACGTGTGGATCGAGGAGCTCACCGTGCTGGAGGTGCGCGACCTGCTGGCGTCCGGCACCACCACCGCGCTCATCCTCACGGGCGGGATCGAGGAGAACGGCCCCTACCTCACGACCGGCAAGCACAACCACGTGCTGCGCGTCATGGGCGAGTCGATCGCCCGGGAGCTGGGGGGCACCCTCGTCGCGCCGATCGTCACGATCGAGCCGGGCGTGCCCGAGCGCGCCTCGACCCCCGGCGGCATCCGCTTCTCGCAGGAGACCTTCATGGCGGTGTTGCGAGACATGGCCACCAGCCTCAAGGCGCAGGGGTTCGAGTGGATCTTCCTGCTGGGCGACTCGGGGGGCAATCAGCGCGGGATGGCGGCCGTCGCGGAGGAGCTGGCGGCCGCGTGGGCGGGCGAGGGGGTGGGCATCGCGCACATCCCCGAGTACTACAACTACGGCGACGTGCTCATCTACCAGCGCGAAGTGCTCGGCATCGACGAGGACCCCCGCCTGGAGGGCCTTCACGACGACTACTACATCACGTCAATCATCATGAACGACGACCCGCGCCACGTCCGCCTGCAGGAGCGCATCGACGCGGGCAAGGCCTCGATCAACGGGATCAGCATCCTGCCCGCCGAGCAGACGATCGAGCACGGAAGAAGGCTGATCGAGTTCCGGACGGGGGTCACTGTGGAGGCGATTCGGGGGAGGATGGCGAGCGGAGACCCGCCGAATGGGCGAGCATGATTGGCGGACATGTCCCACCCGGATCGCGTAAGTTCAACGGGGCGCTTAGCTCCACCGCGATATGCCAGCGGCCTCTCGTGCTAGATGGCCTGAAGCGGAAGGGCCCGAGAGCGACATCTGCTTCGCCAGCGATGATCGCCGCCAGTGCGTGACGGTCGGCCTTTGGTTCCCGTGCGGCCAAGTCAATGTCCGTCGAGAATCGGCCCTGAGCGCCGGCAAACAGCTTCCGGAGGGCCGTCCCTCCCTTGAAGATCGCGAAATCTCCCAGCACGCCCCGTTCAGCCAGGTGGGCGAGCAGGAAATCCTGTGCGATATCGAGCACGGCCACGTCGATTCCGATCCTGGAACCGGGTGGAACGTGACGGGCCACATACCCAGGCGTAAGCGCGTGATCGTCGCCG
>JAJDXM010000063.1 GCA_022823225.1 Gemmatimonadota bacterium | reverse complement strand
GAGAGTGCCGAGGCGCCGGGCTGGCAAGGCGCGACGAAGGGCGAATAGCAGAGCTATTTGCCCGAGGAGCAACGCATAGCGGAGCCTCAAGGACCAAAATGTAAACAAAACATGACATTTGGTAATGTAGACATGACAGTTAGGTTCGGCGAGCGCAGCGGTCCAGCGCGGATGCATCGGTGCTCGAATAGCCGAGGAATTTCCGGGACGGGACACTAGATCAGAATCGCCGCGGGCTCCTCCAGGAATGACTTGAGGGTGGCCAGGAAGCGGGCGCCCTGGGCTCCATCGATGACCCGGTGGTCGCAACTCATGGTGATTCGCATCCGCGGCTGCACGACCACCTGGCCCTCCACCACGACCGCGCGCTGGTCGACCGCGCCGACGGCAAGGATGCCGGCCTCCGGCGGGTTGATCACCGCGGTGAACTCCTCGATTCCGAACATCCCGAGGTTGGAGATCGAGAAGGTGGAGCCGGTGTACTCGTGCGGCTGCAGCTTCTTCTCCCGGGCGCGTCCCGCCATCTCCCGCACTTCCCGGCCGATCTCCGCCAGCCCCTTGGCCTGCGCGTCCCTGACGACCGGCGTGATCAGGCCGTCGGGAACCGCGACCGCCACGCCCATGTGCACGCGGTTGAAGCGGCGGATATGGCCGTCCTGCCACCAGGCGTTGCACTCCGGATGGTGGGTCAGCGCCGCGGCCGCCGCCTTGATGATGAGGTCGTTCACCGACGCCTTCGCGCCCCTGGCCTCCAGCAGCGCGTTGACCCGGACCCGCGCCGCGAGCGCCCGCGTCATGTCGATGTCCACGGTGAGGAAGAAGTGTGGCACCGGACCGAGCGACCCGGTCAGGCGGCGCGCCACGGTCTTGCGCATCTGGGTGAGCGGGATGTCCACGAAATCGTCGCCGGCCGCGGGCGCCGCGACCGGGACCGTGGGTGCGGCCGCGGCCGCCTGGGCGGCCATCTCGATGTCCCGCTTGACCACGCGGCCGCCCGGTCCGGACCCCCGCACGCCCGCGATGTCCAAGCCGAGGTCGCCCGCCAGGCGCTTCGCAACCGGGGAGGCCTTCACGCGGCCGGTGGCAACAGGCGCCGGCTGAGCAGTTTCCGGAGCCGCTGCGACTCCCGCGTCCCCCTCGGCCGGAGCAGCTTGCCCCGGGGCGGGCTCCGTGGCCGGCTCCGTCCGGGCCCTGGCAGCCGCCGGCGCCGCGGCCGCCAACCCGTCCTCCCCACCCCCGACGCTCTCCAGCAGCGCGGCGATGTCCTCGTCCTCCGCCGCGATCACGGCGATCACGTTGCCCACCGGCGCCGTCCCACCCTCGCCGACCAGCACCTTCCTCAGGACGCCGTCTCCGCGCGCCACCAGCTCCATCGTGGCCTTGTCCGTTTCGATCTCCGCGAGGATCTCGCCCTGCGCGACCGCATCGCCCTCACCCTTCAGCCACTTGACGACCTGGCCTTCCTCCATCGTGGGCGAGAGCGCCTCCATGTGGACCCTGGTTGCCATTCGCTTCGTTTTCTCTCAGCCGGCCGCGCCCGCCGGCAGGTACAGGACTCTCTTGCACGCGTCGACCACGCCCTTTGCGCCGGGCTTCGCGAGCTGTTCCAGGTTCTTCGCGTAGGGCATGGGAACATCGGCCTGGGTGACGCGCACCACGGGGGCGTCCAGATCGTCGAAGGCCTCCTCCTGGATGAGCGACACGATCTGCGCGCCAACGCCGGCGAAGGGCCAGCCTTCCTCGAGGTAGACGACGCGGTTCGTGCGGGCCACCGTCTCCAGGATGGCGTCCACGTCGAGCGGCCGGATCGAGCGGAGGTCCAGGACGTCGGCTTCGATCCCCTCCCGCGAGAGCATGGTGGCGGCCTGCAGCGCAACATGCACCATCTTGCCGTGCGTGACGATGCTGACATCGTCGCCGGAACGCTTCAGGTCGGCCACGCCCAGAGGGATCACGTACTCGCCGTCGGGCACCTCGCCCCTCACGTTGTAGAGGAGTTCGCCCTCCATGACCGCAACGGGATCGTCGTCCCGGATGGCGGCGGCGAGAAGTCCCTTCGCGTCGGCGGGTGTCGCCGGAGTCACCAGCTTCATGCCGGGCGCGTGCACGTAGTACGTCTCGCACGCCTGGGAATGCTGCGCCGAAAGCTGCAGCGCCGCCCCGGTCGGACCGCGGAAGACGATCGGCACCGGAATCTGGCCGTTGCTCATGTACAGCATCTTGGCGGCGCTGTTGATGACCTGGTCCAGCGCCAGCAGCGAGAAGTTGAAGGTCATGAATTCGCAGATGGGGCGAAGGCCGGCCATCGCCGCGCCGACGCAGAGCCCGGCAAAGCCCAGTTCGCTGATCGGCGAGTCCACGACGCGCCGGTCCCCGTACCGCGCCAGCATCCCCCGCGACACCTTGTAGGCGCCGTCGTATTCGGCGACCTCCTCGCCCATCAGGAAGACCGAGTCGTCCCGGTCCATCTCCTGGCACATCGCGGCGTTGAGGGCGTCCCGGTAGGTCAGCTCAGCCATTCCCACCACCTCCGCGCCCGTCCAGGAACAGGCGGCCGTGCGCATTCACCTCGGCGTAGACATGGTCGTACAGCGTGGCGGGATCGGGCATCGGCGACGCGTCGGCGAAGTCGGCCGCGTCTTCGCAGGCCGCGCGCGCCTCGGCGTCCATCGCCTCCAGTTCCGGCTGCGTCAGGAGTCCCGCCTCCATCATGCGATCGCGCAGGATCGTGATGGGATCCTGTCCCTCCACATGGGACTCGACCTCCTCCTTCGATCGATAGGTTCCGGAAACCGGATCGGACATCGAGTGACCGCGGAAGCGGTAGGTCTCCGCGTTGACGAACTGGGGACCCGCGCCGCCGCGCACCCGCCCGGCCATCGCTTCGAAGAACCGGTACGTCTCGAGCACGTCCTGCCCGTTGATCGTGTGAGCCGGAATCCCGTAGGCGCCCGAACGCGCCTCCATTTCGGTCACGGACACCCGCGAAAACGCCGTTCCCATGCCGTAACCGTTGTTCTCGACCACGTAAATGACCGGAAGCTGCCAGACCGCCGACATGTTCAGCGATTCCAGGAAGGCGCCCTGGTTCACGGCCGCGTCGCCCATGAAGCACACGCAGACCTGGTCGCCGCCACGGTAGCGGATCGCCCAGCCGAGACCCGCGCCCAGGGGTATCTGGCCGCCGACGATCCCGTGCCCGCCCATGAACCCGGCCGTCGTGTCGAAGAGGTGCATCGACCCGCCCCGGCCACCGGAGCAGCCGTCCACCCTGCCGTACAGTTCCGCCATCGCCGCGCGCGGGGTGATCCCCTTGGCGATCGCCTGCGTGTGTTCGCGGTACGCGGTGATGACCAGATCGTCTTCGCGGAGTGGCCGGATGGCGCCCGCGGCGAGCCCCTCCTGGCCGATGTGCAGGTGGCAGAAGCCGCCGATCTTCCCGATCGCGTACGCCTCCTCGGCCTTCTCCTCGAAGCGGCGGTACAGGAGCATCTCGGTGAGGAGCGCGTGCAGCTGGTCCCGGGTGAAGCCCTCGATGCCGGCAACGTCCTCGTCCACCGCGGCGCTGGCCTCGATCTCCTTCGTCGCTTGCGCCATCGTGCGTCAGCCTCCCGTTCCGCCGGCACGACCCGCTGATCCCGCGGCCGGAACGCCGTTGCCGCCCGGCCCCGGCCGGCCGGTAGTCCGCAGCTGGATCAAGGGCGGATTCGGCCTCTCCGCCGGCGCCGGGATGTCCGCCTCCATGACCTCGCGGATCTTCCCCGGTCCGCCCGCCTCGACCTCGCGCGCCTGCTCCTTCGCGTGATAGCTGGAGCGCACCAGGGGCCCCGACTCGACATGCCGGAAGCCGTACTCCTCCTCGCCGATCCGCTTCCAGTCGCGGAACTCTTCCGGCGTCACCCAGCGCGCCACGGGGATGTGCTGCGCGGACGGCCGCAGGTACTGTCCGAGCGTCAGGATGTCGACCGCGGCCTCGCGCAGGTCGGCCATGGCCCGGCGGATCTCGGAGGCCCGTTCGCCCATCCCCAGGATGATGCCCGTCTTGGTGAGGATCGAGGAGTCGATGCGTTTGGCGCTCCCCAGATACGAGATCGAGCGCCAGTAGCGGCCGCCGGGCCGCACATCGGGGTGGAGCCGTTCAACCGTCTCCAGGTTGTGCCCCAGGATGGCGGGCCGGGCGTCCATCACCGTGCGCAGCGCGTCCTCGTCGCCCTTGAAGTCGGGGATGAGCACCTCGACCGAGCAGTGCGGCAGCCGCGCGCGCACCTCCCGGATCGTCGCGGCGTAGATGCCGGCGCCGCCGTCGGCGAGCTCGTCCCGGTTCACCGAGGTGATGACGACATGGTCGAGGTCCATGGCCGCAATCGTCTCGGCGACGCGGCGCGGCTCGTCCAGGTCGAGTTCGGTGGGCATCCCGTGCGCCACCGCGCAGTACTTGCAGGCGCGGGTGCAAACGTCGCCCAGGATCATGAAGGTGGCGGTTCCGGCTTCCCAGCACTCCCCGATGTTGGGACAGCCCGCCTCTTCGCAGACCGTGTGCAGCGACTGGCTGCGCATCAGGCGCTTCAGCCGCAGGTAGTTGGGCCCTCCCGGCGAGCGCACCTTCAGCCACGACGGCTTGCGCGACGTGATCGGGATCGTGTCGATCCCGCAATGGGCGCGGATGCTGGACGAGCCCTTCGGCTTCACCCGGCCTGTGTCCTTGCCCGCGGGCGCGTACCCGCCCCGTCCATTCGCTTCCGACGCTGTCACTTCCGGCGAATCTCCGCTGATCGGTCTTGCCTGCGCGCCGGCCCCAACGGTGTTCGGCGCGTCGCCCCGGCACCGCCCGGCGGCAGTCAGTCCCCGGGGCCGGGGGCCGTGAATCATAAGAGAACCAGACATTTCGCACCATGGAACGGGAGGGGCTACGGGCTTCTTCTACCTGAGCACATGGGACACTCCAAGACCGAGGAAGTTGCCCACCGCATACCCGGACAGCCCCACGACCACCCCAGGCAGCACAAGGTGCCGCCAATCCCGCGAAATCGCCACCGCGAGCGCGCTTGAGGGCCCCCCGACCGCAGCCTGGGACGCGACCGCGACCGTCCCGATGTCCAGGCGCAGCAGCTTGCCCGCGCCGAAAACGACGACGCCGTGCACTCCGACGACGATCAGGGTGAAGAAGAAGACGTGGGCCCCCACGGCGGCGATCTCCGACGCCCTGGACAGGATGCCGATCAGCACGAAGAAGAAGTGCAGGCCGACCGAACCGAGCTGCATCGCGCCCCGCGCGTCGCGGAAGAGGGGCGAGTGGCCCAGCGCCAGCGCGAGAAGCGTCAGCCAGACGATCGAAGGAATCAGCGGTACGGCCTCGCCCAGCCGTTCGGAGGCGAAGACCAGGAGGAGGCCGGCCGCGACGAGGTAGCCGATCGCCAGCGCCGAGAGGCCTTCGCGCGTGAAGTACGGGTGATGCCGGTGGCGTTCTTCGACAGGCGATGTCGTGTCCCCGCCAGTGGCCGGCGGGCCGGGCTCGGGGGCATCGTTTCCGGGCAGTGGGCCGCCGTCCGCAACCGGCGACGCCGGCGCCGAGGCCGAGGAGGGTACCGGCGCATAGAACCGCCCGAGCCAGATCGGGAGCATGATCGTCGCGCCCAGCCAGAGCGCGGTGACCACGGCGTCGGCGGCGTTCAGCCCCGCGAAGAGCGCCCCTGTCAGGCCCACCGCCCGGCCGACCGAGACGAAGTTGACCGAGCCGCCGGAGTAGGTGCCGGTCAGGGCGCCGGCAATCCGGTGGGTATCGTCGCCGAAGCTGCCCCCGTACATCAACGCGGCCACGAAAGCCCCGAGGACGGTGCCCAGCACGGCGATCCCGAAGGCCCCGATCATGCGCGGTCCCGCCTTCGCCAGGTCCCGCAGATCGACGGAGAGAAGCAGCCAGGCGATCGACACCGACGTGACCGGGCCGCCCACGATGTCGTAGACCGCCGACGACACGGGAACCAGCCCCGTGTTCGACAGGATCGCCCCGAAGATGATCGCCATCATCGAAGCGCCGACCTTCCCCAGCGCCGGGATCCTGTAGTCCAGCAGGAATGCCAGCGCGGTCGCTGCCGCGATCGTGGCCGCGAGCGCGAGGGGAGACTGGATCATGGCCGGATGCGCCTGCCGTTCATCGGGGTGGGGGCCGCGCCGCGGGTCATCGTCCGCCGGCCAGGAACTCCGCCGCCTCGGCGCGTACCACGGGAAGCAGGTCGGCGTGGGCGGCGTACTCCGGCAGCCCGGCAGCCACCTCCTCCTCGTACGCGTCCAGGAGGGCGCGGTAGTGGGCAGTGGCGCGCCCTTCGTCCTCGAGAAGGATGGCTCCCTCGGCGGCGGCCGCCAGGCAAAGCAGATGCGTGGGCCGGACAGCCAGCCCGGCCTCGGCCACGGCGAGCGCGGAGGCGCCGTCGTCGGCGGCCGCATGCAGCAGCGACAGGTGGAAGCGGTCGTCCAGCGTGAGCGCCGCGATCCGGTCGTACGCCGCAATCGCCATGGGCAGGAACAGCGTCGCCTCGGCCTGATTGCCGCCCTCCACCGCGATCATGACGCGCTCGAAGAGCCGTTCCGCCGCCTCGCGGGGCGTCATCGAATCCAGGTCCACCGCCGAGGTCGGCCCGAGAGCCCCTCCCGGCGGGGACGCGGGGGTCGGGGCGGCGTCTCCGCCGCGGTCCGCGACCAGCAGCACGATCGCCACCATCAGGGCCAACCCCATGAGTCCCGCCACCGCCCAGGGCATTCGGGCCCCCGGCGCTCCCGCCATGGGCTCGGCCTTTCGCAGCGCGCCGCCGCAGGCCGTGCAGAATGCGTCGCCGGGCTCGGACGGGGCGTTGCAGGAGGGGCAGGGCGGGCCCCGCAGCCCGGCACCGCAGTTCGAGCAGAAGTTGGCAGCCGCGGAAGGGGCCCGCTGCCGGCAGCGGGGGCAGGTGGGCGCGGCCGCGGGGGTCATCCGATTAGCCTCCCGCCCGAAATGGCGTTGAAGAAGAGTGGCCAGGTCACGATGCTCTGGCCCCGGTAGTTCGGCTGGAACCCGAAGATGATCACCTCTCCGCGACCGATCCGCGCGCGCAGCAGCGCCGGCTTCCCGGCGAGCTTCTCCCGGCCCAGCACCCACCCCGCGACCACGGGATCGCGCTCGGAGTAGCGGCCCAACACCTCGACCCTTCCGTCTCCCACGTCGAAGGCGCGGCTGCTGCGCCAGTACCACGCCGCGGTTGAGCCGTCGTACCCGGCGGTGACCGGGTCGGGCGCGAGTTCCACGCGCAGAATCGATCCCGGCACATAGAATTCGGTGCTGGGCAGGTCGGCAACGGCGTTCGTGATCTCCAGCCCGAAGAGGCTCGCCGCGAAGTCCGCCGCCTCTTCCATCACCACCAGGCGCCCGCCCCCCTCCACGAAATCGCGGACCGCCGCACGCCCCGCGTCTCCGATCCCGCCCGTGAAGCGCTCCGGCAGCGACCCCGGCGCGTTGCCCTCGCTGATCGACCCGTCCGACTGGCTCTGGAAGACCAGCACGTCGTAGTCGTCGCCCAGGCCGCCCGCCCGGATCCGCTCGTCGTGGAGCGAATCGTACCGCATCGCGTGCCGGTCGAGCATCCACCGCGTCCACCCCGCGATCATCGGCTCCCGGTAGCCCTTGTAGACGCCCACGCGCGGCGCATCCGGCCCCGCGAGGGCGGCCGGGAGGACATGGTCGACCGCCTGCACCCCGACCGGGTCGCCGAGCGCCACGCCGGGCGCGGCCTCCAGCGCGTGGGCCTCGACGCCCATGAGCAGCGGGAGGGTGTGCGCGGTTACGTCGTAGGGGCGCTTGGGAGGCCCATCCGGGTACTCGCGGAGGTCCGGGTACTCCTGCACGGTCAGAAGGGTCTGGGCGAAGGCGGCGTTGGGCTGCTGCATGAGGACGACGTGCGACCCGGCCGGATGCGTCACGCCCGCCGCGTCGAAGGCCTCCTGCGCGCGCCGCACCTCCACGTCGCCCATGGTGAGGGTGCGGAGCAGGCTCTCCAGGCCGACCCGGTTCTCCTGTCCGGCCGGAATCACCCACGCCGCGGGCCAGGCGTCCCACCCGGCCACCGCCCGCTCGTTCACACGGTGGAAGTTCTCGAGCCAGAAGCGCCGGTTCTTCGCGGCGTTGGTGAGCAGCGCCACTGCGCCCGAGAACTGGTACTCGACGATGTCGGGGAGACCCCACTCGCCCCCCCGCCACGGCCACGGGAAGTTCCACGCCGCCTGCGAGGCGTCATACTCCCGGCCCCCCCACACCACCTCTGGCGGCACGTTCACCGACGTGGCCAGCTGGGCCGACGCCGTCTCGCTGAGGATGCGCGCGCCCCCGTGATAGTGCATGTAGGCGCGCCCGGGGTGGTACCCGTCGTAGATCGCGTTGATCACCACGCCGCGTTTGCCCTGCGAGGTCAGCTCGGCGGCCATGTAGGTCCCCAGCTGATTCACCGCCGCGACCAGCCCCGGATCGACGTTGGGTTCGATCGGGTCGATATAGGGGGGGAAGAAGATGCGGGCCCCGCTCCCGCCCATCTGGTGGATGTCGTGCACGATCTGCGGATGCCAGTCGTTCTGCGCACGCACCGTGTGCTGCGTCTCCATCTGGTAGAAGGTGAACCAGTCGCGGTTGTTGTCGTGTCCGACATAGAAGTGGTACAGCCATGGCGGCGAGCGCCCCTCGTATTCCGTGCCCACGTATTCGTTGTAGAAGTCGTTGACCCACTGCGTGCCGTCCGGGTTCAGCGACGGGATCTGCAGCAGGATGACGTTGTCGAGGATCTCCCGGACCCGCTCGTCCGTCGAAGAGGCGAGGTAGTGCGCGAGCTTCGCCGCGACCTGGGCGCTGCCGACCTCGGTCGAGTGGATCGCGTGGGTGATCATCACGATGGTGCGGCCTTCGTCCAGCAACCGCTCGAGTTCGTCGGCGCCGGATACGGTTCGCGGGTCGGAGAGCCTTTGCTGGACCGCGTGCAACTCGGCCAGGCGCGCGTGGTTGGCGGGCGCGGTGATGGTGAGCATGACGAATGGGCGCCCGGTGGTGGTGGGTCCCAGGGTGTCCACCGCGACCCGGTCGCTGGTCCGCGCGAGGGCCTCGTAGTACGCCGTGAGGGCGTCCCAATTCGCGAGCCTGCCCGCCGTGCCGATCTCGAAGCCGAAGTGGTCCGCGGGTGAGGGAACCTGGCTGGTCAGCCCCGCCGGGCCGCCAAGCCCCGCAGTGGCCAACGCGACGATCGCGATTGTTGTGCGCATGATTGTTCCTGTCGTCCGATGATGTGCGAACTTTGCCCGGATCCGCCCCCTCGGCGCCCCGCTGCGATGATCCACGGACTGCTTCTACAGCCCGGAGGGAATGTCCACGAACCGCCCCTCGATGCCGAACCGGCCGGTGAGCAGCTCGGCGATCTTCCTGACGCCCCACGTCTCGGTTTCGTAGTGCCCGCCCAGGAGGATCGTGACGCCGAGTTCGGCGGCGTCTATTGCATGATGGTGCTGCGCCTCGCCGGTGACCAGCACGTCGGCTTCGACGGCCGCGGCCTCCGCCAGCCTGGAAGCGCCGCCTCCGGTCGCGATCGCGACCATCGAGACCGGGTCCGGGCCCCCCGGGAGCACCGTCGCCTCCCGGTTCAGCACCTTCGACAACCTTGCCGCAAAGTCGCTCAGCCGGACGCCGGCGACGCTGCCCCTGCACCCCACATGAAATCCTTCGTATTCGCCGAAGGGCAGCAGGTCCTTCAGGCCGAGCTTGCGCGCCAGGATCGCGGCGTTCCCCACCTCCGGATGGCCATCGAGGGGGAGGTGGGCGCTGTAGAGCGCGGTGCCGCTTTCGATGAGTGCCTTCACGCGCCGGAAGGCCGGGCCGGTCAGTGGCTGGAGTCCGCTCCAGAAGAGCCCATGGTGAACGATGAGGAGATCCGCCCAGTCCCTGACCGCCTCGATGACGGATTCCCGCGCGTCCACCGCCACTGCGAAGCGGCTGACAACTTCGATGCCTTCAACCTGCAGGCCGTTCAGGGCGTTCCGATAGTCCGGCACGCGCCGGGTATCGAGGTACCCGTCCAGGAAGCGGGTGATCTCCGCGAGCGGGACAGCCGGCATCGCGGGAAGTCGCTACTTGCTGACGGTCTTGCGCTTCCGACCCGACCCGAAGAGCGAGCCGTTCGGACCCGGAGCCTTGGCTTCCGCGGCCTTCCCGATCGGGGTGGGGGCCTCGGCGGCGTCCTGCCGGCCCACCGAAACCGTGCCGTTTACGATTCCGCCCTCGTCGAGCTGCAGACGCGCCGTCTTGATTTCCCCGTCCACCACCGCGGTGGCCTCGAGTTCCAGGCGGGACTTCACCGTCAAGGCACCCTTCACCGAGCCCGCGATCCTCGCATCAGCCGTGTGAATGTCCCCTTTCACGCGCCCCCCCTTGCCGATCACCACACCCTTCTCGGCACGCACGGTGCCTTCGATCGACCCCTCAATCCGGATGGTGTCGGCACTTTCGCAGTCGCCGACGATTCGCATCCCCGCGCCCACGATTGAGACTACATTCTCGGGCGCCGGCGACATGGTGCGGTTCTTGGCCATGAATCCAGTCTGCCTTTTCCTAGGGTCCAGTCCCGGAAGTGTGCGAGCTAAAGAGAGTGTACACGCCCCGGGCTGGCAAGGCAGCGGAGCTCGAGGAGCTGCTCAGGGTGGATCGACCATCGTCAGCGGATCCACCGGCCTTCCGTTCCTCAATATCTCAAAATGGAGATGCGGCGCGGTGGACCTGCCGGACGAACCGGTAAGCGCGATCACCTCTCCCTGCCGCACCTGCTGGCCCCGCTCCACCGCCAGGTACGAAGCGTGACCGTACCTGGACCAATAGCGGTTGCCGTGGTCGATCAGGACGAAAAGACCGTACACGGGATCCCGCGCGGCCTCGATCACCTCGCCCCCGCCCGCGGCCCTGATGTAGGAACCGCTCGGTATCGCGATGTCGATGCCCGGGTGCTCGCCATCGGCCCCCTCCAGCAGCGACTGGGTCACGAACCCCCCCTCCGTGAGCGGCCACATGTTTGGCGTGGTGACCGTGTCCCCGGCAACCGGTCCCCCCACCCTGCGCGCCGACCCGGTCGGCGTGGGGAGCCAGAGGCCGGCGTCCTCCTGTTCTGCCGACCCAAACAAACCCCGAATCTGTTGTTCTCGCGTCTCCAGCCTGCCAAGCGTTTGTGCAAGGACCGCAATACTGTCGTTCCGCGCACGCAGCGCGGCGATCTCCAACCGCAGTTCGTCGGCGGTACCGGCGCGAAGCAACAAGGGAATCCAGCTCGCCAGGATGCCGACCAGCGCGAACCCGCATACCACCGCCAGCGTCTTGTAGAGCCGAAGTCTGCGGCGCGGCACGACGATCAACCGGGATTGCAGGTCGCCATCGCGGGTCAACCTGATCGACAGCGCCCCACGGCCGCGCCTCACGGCAGGGGACCTCCCGAGTCGGTCCACGGTTTTCCCGCCCGGGGCACGTCCGCCGACCGCCTTATCCGACGACTTCGGCCGCCTCGCGGCCCGTCACCGCCGCGAAGACGCGCTCGAGGTCGCGGGCATTGCTGAAGGCGATGCGGATGGCCCCCTTGCCTCTGCCCTTCCACTGGATCCTGACGCGGGACCCGAGATGATCGACCAGGGCTTCCTCCAGCGCCCCGATCGCGGGATCCTGTCTCTCCACGGGCTCTGCTCCGGCCTGGGCGTCGGCCTGGCCACGGTTCAGCAGCTTTCGCACCCGTTCCTCGGTCTCCCGGACCGACCAGGCGCCTGCAACCGCATCCCGCGCGAGGTTGGCCGCCTTGACCGGGTCTTCCACGGCCAGGATCGCGCGGCCGTGTCCCATTGACAGCGCGCCCTCGTCCAGGAGCCGCCGAACCGAGGGCGGCAGTGAGGACAGCCGCATCATGTTGGCCACGGTCGACCGGCTCTTGCCCACCGCTTCGGCGATTTCCTGCTGCGTATACCCGAATTTTTCCCGAAGCAAGTGGTATCCCTGGCACTCCTCAAGGGGGCCGAGTTCCTCACGCTGAATGTTCTCGACCAGCGCCAGCACCACAAGCGTTCGATCGTCGACATCCCTGACCAGGGCCGGGATGTCGATCCATCCGAGTTGCTTGACCGCCCGCAGCCGACGTTCGCCCGCGACAAGCTCGTAGCTGCGGCCGTACACCGAGCGCCGAACCACGATCGGCTGCAGAAGGCCGTTTGCCTTGATGGAGGCGGCGAGCTCCTTCAGCTCCTCGGTGCCAAAGGTCCGGCGAGGCTGGAAGGGATTCGGGGCGATGGCGCGCACCGCCACCGTCGCCGTACCGCTGTCGTCCCGCTCCGGCACGGCGCCCTCGTGCATGTATTCGCCAAGCAGGGCGCCGAGCCCTCTGCCCAAACGGTCGCGTCCGCTCATCGTTGTTCGACTCCTGCCATGGATTTGTCATGACCTGCAGCTGCCGCGTTCGCTCTGATCTCCCGGGCGAGCGCCGCATAGCGCAGAGCGCCGCTCGATGTGGGGCTATAGTCCGCGACCGACCGTCCGAAGCCGGGTGCTTCGGCGATGCTGACGTTCCTGGGGATCACTGTTTCGAAGACCCTGGGCCCAAAGTACTTTTTCGCCTCCGTCGCAACCTGCCGGGAGAGGCTCAGGCGCCGGTCGTACATTGTCAGAAGGACTCCCTCGATCGAGAGTCCCGGGTTCAGGCTTCGCTGCACGAGGCGAATCGTGTTGAGAAGCTGGCTGAGGCCTTCGAGCGCGTAGTATTCGCACTGGATGGGGACGATGACCGAGTCGGCCGCCGCAAGGGTGTTGAGCGTCAGAAGACCCAGAGACGGGGGGCAGTCGACAAGGACGTAATCGTAGTTCCCGGCGAGTGGCGCAAGCGTTTCCCGCAGCAGGGTTTCCCGGTCCCGGACGCCCACCAGCTCCACCTCCGCCCCGACCAGGTCGCGGTTTGCGGGAATGACGCTGAGCGTGGCGTACCCGTCCAGGGGCCGAACCGCGCGGAATGCGGGGAGTCCCCGCACAAGTACGTCGTACACCGTGGGGATGTTGTCCCGCTCCACAATGCCGAGCCCGCTCGATGCGTTGCCCTGGGGATCCATGTCGACGATCAGCACCTCAAGGCCCCCCCGCGCGAGAGCCGCGCCAAGATTGACGGCGGTGGTTGTCTTGCCGACCCCGCCCTTCTGGTTGGCCAGCGCGACAATCCGACTCGATGAACGCCTGGGGTCTTCGGTCAATGGATTTCGTCGAACCTCGGTGAAGAGCGGTGATCGGCTGAGGAGTCCCGGGTGTGCTTCGGAATATAGCACCGGTGGCGGCTGGCAACCCGAAGGAACCAGGTCCCCGTCGAGTTTCGTCCGGGCTGGGGCCGCGGTGCGGACGCGCTTCCTGCGGTTGCTCACGCGGCTCCCGAATGTCAGGATGGCCTTGTAGGCGGTCCGGACCGGCGCGCCGGCAGAACCCGTGTGTTCCACGTGAAACACCCGCTCCACGCCGCCTCGGGGAGACCTTCTTTGGCGACATTCTCCGGTTGTTTCACGTGGAACAGTGCCGCCACGGCTGTCCCCACCGACCCCTCACCACCTTTGCGGTACGGCGAGCGCAACGATTCCAGCGCGGATGTATCGGTGCTGGAATATCCGAGAGACTTCCGGGACGGGACGCTAAGCTCCCGTATCCTCTCCCCCGGCGTCCAGCTCGCGCCATGCCCGCTTCCTTACTTCCAGCACCAGGTTCTGCAGGTCGGCCGGCGAAACGCCCGGGACCCTGCCAGCCTGGGCGAGGTTGGTGGGGCGCACGCGGCCGAGTTTCTCGCGAGCCTCGTAGGAGAGCGTGGTGAATTCGTCGAAGGGCGCGTCCGCAGGAATCACGAACTCCGCCTGCGCCCTGAGCTTCTCGGCGCGATCCCGTTCCCGGCGCACATACCCGGCGTACTTCGTGTCGACCTCGACCGTCGCAAGCACGTCCGCGCTGAAGGCGGGCGGCTCGTCGGCAACATCGAGAAGCGCCCGCGCGGTGACACCGGGCCGCCGCAGGAGCTCCTCCGTGCGCACGGAACGATCGATCGGGGCGGTGGCCGCCGCGGTCAGCAGCGGATTGGCCGCCTCGGGCGAGATCACACAATCGCGAAACCACGCCTGCGCGCGCGAGTGTTCCCGCAGCCGCTTCTCCAGCGCGTGTTCCTGCTCCGGGGTCAGCAGCCCAACCCTGCGCGCCAGGGTCCCGAGGCGCTCGGCGGCGTTGTCCTGCCGGAGCAGCAATCGGAACTCGGCCCGGGATGTGAACAACCGGTACGGTTCATCCACACCCTTCGTGACGAGGTCGTCGATAAGCACGCCGATGTAGCCCTGGTCGCGCTCCACGATGAAGGGAGCCTTCCCCTGCACCGCAAGCGCCGCGTTGGCGCCCGCCACGAGGCCCTGGCCCGCCGCCTCCTCGTAGCCGGTCGTGCCGTTGATCTGTCCGGCGAAGTAGAGACCCGGAAGACTCCTAACTTCAAGTGTGTGATGGAGTTGCGCCGGCGGAAAGTAGTCGTATTCGATTGCGTATCCCGGCTTGGTCATCTTCGCTTCCTCAAGCCCGGGGATGGACTTCAGGAAGTCGGCCTGCACCTCTGCCGGCAACGATGTGGAGAGCCCGTTGACGTAGAGTTCGGTTGTCTCCAGCCCCTCCGGTTCGAGGAAGACCTGATGGCGCGGCGCATGTGGAAAACGCATGACCTTGTCTTCGATCGACGGACAGTAGCGAGGCCCCCGGCCGGAGATCTCGCCCCCGTAGAGCGCGCTGCGGGACAGGTTTTGCGTGACGATTTCCTTGAGGCCGTCCCCCGACCAGGTGATCCAGCAGGGGCGCTGTTCGAGGAAGGGTTCGCGCGAATAGCTGGAGAAGCGGAAGGGCTCAGGGTCCCCGTCCTGGCGCTCGCACCGCGCGTAATCCACCGATCTGCCGTCGATCCGCGGCGGCGTTCCCGTCTTGAAGCGGCAGACCTCGAGTCCCCGCGCCTCCAGCGCCTCGGCAAACTCGACGGACGGGCCCTCTCCCGCCCTCCCCGCCCCCACCGCCGCGGCCCCGCCGACATGAATGCGCCCACGGAGAAAGGTCCCCGCGGTGACCACGACCGCCTTGGCCTCGAAGGTGATTCCGCCGCGCGTCTCCACCCCCCTGGCGCGACCGTCGAAGTGAAGCCCGGTCACCATCTCCTGGAAAAGGTCGAGGTTCTCGAGCCCGTCGAGGATCCGCCGCACGGCGATCGGGTAGAGCGCCCGGTCGCACTGCGAGCGCGGCCCCCACACGGCCGGCCCCTTCGAACGGTTCAGCATCCGGAACTGAATCGACGACGCATCCGTGGCTCGCCCCATCACCCCGCCCAGGGCGTCGACCTCGCGTGCGACCGTTCCCTTCGCCACCCCGCCGATCGCCGGGTTGCAGCTCATCTGGGCAATCCGGGTCAGGTCCGGAGTGATCAGGAGCGTGCGCGCGCCGAGCCGCGCCGACGCGGCGGCCGCCTCGGCCCCGGCGTGGCCGCCACCCACCGTCACAACGTCGTAAGTCACTTTCACTACGCTACTTACCTATGCAGAAGTCTTGGAAAACCCTATCCAGAACCTCATCGGGAGCGATCACCCCCAGTATCTCCTCCAGCGCGCTCTCGACCGACTTCAGGTGAGCCGAAGCCACCTCGGAAGGGATCCCGGCGGCCATCGCCTCGCTGAAGGCCGCAATCTCGTTCCGTGCCTCGCGCAACAGCACGGCCTGACGCCTGCGCGTCACGACCGGAACTTCATCGCGGCTCTCGACGACATCCCGAAAGACCAGCTTCTGCAGCATCTCCCTGAGCCGTCCGAGACCTTGGCCGGTCTTTGCCGAAACCGCCACTTCGCCATGGTCGCGCACGTCGCCTTCGCCGGCAAGGTCCCACTTTGTGCGCACCAGCACCACCGGAGGTGCGAGCGATTCCACGAATTCCGACTCCTCGACGCCCATCGCCGCGCCCGCCTCACAGCAGTACAGCACCAGGTCCGCGCCCGCGAGATACCGTTGGGCGATCTCGATCCCGAGCCGCTCCACCCGCTCGGCCCGGCTGCGCAGACCCGCGGTATCGACGAGCCGAAAAGGGAAGCCGCCGACGGAAACGACCGCCTCGATCGCATCCCGGGTCGTACCCGCCTCCTCAGTGACGATCGCCCGCTCCGTTCCGACTAAAGCGTTGAAGAGACTGGACTTACCGGAATTTGGGCGTCCCGCCAGCACCGTGACTGCGCCCTCGCGCAGGAGTTCGCCGGCCGGCGCCGTATCAAGGAGCCGCCCGATCCGACCGGCCACCGCCTCGGCCTCGGCGGCGATCCTCTCCAGCGGGACCGGCGCGTCGTCCTCTTCGGGGAAGTCGATGTGTTGCACCAGCAACGCCGACAGGCCGATCACCCGCCCCCTCAACTCGGCGATGCGGGCCCCCAGACCGCGCTCGAGCTGGTGGAGCGCCACGGTGCGGGCCTTGGGCGAGTGTGCCGCGACCAGATCCGCGACCGCCTCCGCCTGGGTGAGGTCGAGCTTGCCGTTGAGGTAGGCGCGCTGGGTGAATTCGCCGGGGCTGGCGTGGCGGGCCCCGGCCGCGACGCACGCGTCGACCACGGTTGCGGGGATGGCGTGGCCGCCATGGGTGGAAATCTCGACGACATCTTCGCCGGTGTAGCTTGCCGGTCCGCGAAAGAGCGTCACCAGCGCGCGGTCGAGCACCTCGCCGCCGCGAGGATGGCGCAGTGTGCGCAGCTGGCCCGTGCGTGTGGCCCATCCAGCCATGGTGCCGCCCGCACCCCCATGGATCAGCGCACCCGCGACCGCCCGCGCTTCCGGGCCCGAGATCCGCACGAGCGCGATGGCGCCCATTCCCGGCGGCGTGGCCAGCGCCACGATCGTATCAAGCAGTGCCGCTTGCGCCCCAGCCGGTCCCGCCGCCGCGCGGGAGCCTTCCATCCGCCCGAACCGCCGGCTCAGGCGGGGGTCTTCGCCGGATTTGCCGCCTGCAGGTTCCTTCTCTCGTTCGCGATCAGAATCTGCTGCGGGATCATCGCCACATTCACCGCGGCATAGTACAGATTCAGCCCCGAGGGGAATGTCCAGAGAACCGCGGTCATGAAGATGGGCAGGAAGTACATCATCATCTTCATCTGCGGGTTGGCCGCGCCCTGGGTCACCCGCATGCTGATGCGCTGCAGCAGATACATGCTGAGGCCGCAGAAGAGCGGGAGAATGTAGTAGGGATCGCGGGCGGAGAGATCCGGCAACCACATGAACGGGACGCCCCTCAGCTCGATCGTGTTCTGGAAGACGAAGAAGAGCGCGATGAAGATCGGCATCGGGATCAGAAGGGGCAGACACCCGGCCATGGGGTTCACCCCGTGCTCCTTGTAGAGCTTGACGGTCTCCTGCTGCATGCGCTGCGGATCGGTCTTGTAGTACTTCTCCTTGATCTCCTGGGCCAGGGGCTGTATGGCCATCGTCTTGACCTGGGAGCGCATCGCCCTGCGGTTCAGCGGCCACAGCACCAGGCGCAGGAGGACCCCGATCGAGATCAGCACCCAGCCGTAGCCCAGCCGCAGACTCACGTGCATGTACTCGACCAGCCACAGCAGGGGCTCGACCAGAGGCCTGATGATCGGGCGGAAGAACGCCCAGCCGTACGGGTTGATTTCCTCGAGATTCTCTCCGATGGCGACCAGGCGGTCCCGCTCGATCGGCCCCAGGTAGGCCCGGTAGGCGTAGCCTCCATCGGCGCCCACGACCGCGCCGACCGTGATCGCGCCCCGGTCCGGCACGCCCGAGGGTTCGGCCCACAGCCCGGTGAGGTATTCGCCGCCCACCGGACCCGCCGCCGGGAGAATCACTTCGGTGAAGTACTTGCTCTTGACCGCGGCCCAGTGCAGCGGACCGGCGATCGTCTCCGGCTCCCTGACCCGCAACAGCGGGCGCGACCGGATCCCGTCGTCGACGGGGTTCCCCACGAAGTTGATCATTCTCCGCTCGTCGCGCTCCCGCCTTTCGTTGCTTGCCACACCGGTCCCCAGGCTGATGAACAGCGCGGTCCGGTCGGACGGGGGCAGGTCTCCCTCGACTTCGACGATGTACGAATCCGCGGTGAAGGTGTAGCGGATTTCGCTGAAGAACCCTCTGGGATGATCGTAACGGAAGGTCAGGGTGCGCGGGCCCGACCCTTCGCCGATGCGAAGGCCTTCGGAGGGGGACACGCTGTGGGCGTAGCTGCTCAGGTCGACCGGATCGGCGCCCGTCTCGTACCGCCACCGCGCTCCCAGAATCCCGCCCCCCTCGGGTACCAGGTCGACATTCCCTTCGCGCGCAAAGGACTCGTATTGAAGGAGTTCCAAGGACCGGACGACCGCTCCGTGGTTCGAGAACGTCATCCGGTAGAGCGGGGTCTCGACGGTGACGAGCCGCTCTGCGTCGTCCGCCTCGAAGGTCGGCGCCGCCGCGGCCGGGGGGTCGTCCGCGGTCCGGATACCCGGCGGTTCCACCGGTTGGCCGGCGACCTCGTCGGGTGCGGCACCTTCGGCGCCCGTTTCCTCAACCGCCGGAAGCGGCTCGGGCTCCACCGGAGGGAAGAGCAGGTTCGTCGCGAAAAAGACCCCGAGCATCAGCGTCAGGGCGAGAAGGAAGCGAAGCTCCGGTCTCATCGTTCACCACCCTCGCAGGCCTCGGGCACCGGGTCGTACCCGTACCCGCCCCACGGCCGGCACCGTGCAATCCGCCTGACGCCCAGCCACCACCCGCGGGCCGCCCCGTGCGTCTCGATCGCCACCCTCGCGTACTCGGAGCAGCTGGGGTGAAACCTGCACGCCGCGGGACGCAACACCGAGATGTGCGCCTGGTAGAACCGTATGGCTCCCGTCATCAGCCTTGAGACCATAGCGCTTCCAATCCTTGGGTCCACTCTGCTTCCAGACTGGCATACGCGGACCGGTACGCCTTTCTTCGCACCCTCACCACGACATCGCATTTGCGGCCGGCTCGCCACAGGTCGCCGAGCACCCGCCGGCGGGCGATCTCCCGCAACCGGCGCTTCAGCCGATTCCTGGCGACGATCCCCTGCCCGAGCTTCGGCACGATCCACCCGACCCTCGGCCTCCTCCCGGTCGAATCCAGTACGTAGAGGTCCAGCGCCCGCGTCCTGCGCCGGGTCCCCCTCTTCAACACGCCCCTGAGTTCGCGAGTGCGCCGAATGCGGGCCGAACGGGGGAGCCGCTCGCCCTCGGGGGGGGCCTCCGGGCTCACCGGCGCCTTCCTACCCGGCGTTCTTCGAACCGATGCGCACGGCAATCGACCAGCGCCCGCGCCGCCGCCGCCGATTGAGGGTCGCACGGCCGGCCCGGGTCTTCATGCGCGCCCGGAACCCGTGCTTGTTCAGGCGCTTGCGGTTTCTGGGCCTGTAGGTGGGTTTCATCGCTCAAGCACCTTACTCTGATGGCGTCTGCCGTCCTTGCGTTCACTCGGTGTGCCGACCTGGAGAACATCGGCCAGCCCTTAAAGTTATCGGCGTGTGGGGGGCGAGGTCAACAGCCGGTGAGACGTTCTCCGGCGGGGGTTTGACTTCCCGCAGTCCGCCCGGTACGTTGGGCGCCCCTGTCGACGGATCCTTGGCAACGAATGCATGTGGGCGTAACCGAATTCTGGGATCGAATTCTCGAGCAGGCCCGGCTGGGTCTGCCGGAACAGACCTTCGCGACCTGGCTGTCGAGCGCCAGGGCCGTTTCCTGGGAAGGCGGCATCCTGCACGTCGTCGCCCCCAGCCGGTTTCACGCCGAGTGGCTTGAGGACAAGTACGGCGACACAGTGAAGGAGATCGCCGGCCGCGTGCTCGGCGAGCCCGTCCAGTTGCGCTTCTCGCCTGCCCGGGGCGCCGCCGACCGGTCGGCACCCGAGATTTCCGTCGCGCCGGTGCTGGATCCCCCGCCCCCGCCGGCGGCGCCCCCTCCGGTCCCGCAGGCGGTCTCCGGACTCAACACCCGTTACACCTTCGACCGCTTCATTGTCGGGGAGAACAACCGGCTGGCCCAGGCCGCCAGCCAATCCGTGGCCGAACGGCCGGCGCGGTCCTACAACCCGCTCTTTCTCTACGGTGCGACCGGGCTGGGCAAGACCCACCTGATGCAGGCCATCGCGAACCGGATCCTCGAGACCGGGGAGGCCCTGCGGATCTGCTACATCCCGGCCGAGCAGTTCGTCAACGAGATGGTGACCGCGATCTACGAACACACCACGGACGCGTTCCGCGCCCGGTACCGGTCGTACGACCTTCTTCTCGTGGACGACGTGCAGTTCCTGCGGCGGAAGGAACACACGCAGGAGGAGTTCTTCCATACCTTCAACGTGCTCTACAACGGGGGCCGCCAGATCGTCCTGACCAGCGACCGGCACCCCAAGGAACTCGAGGGGCTCGAGGAGCGGCTCGTTTCCCGCTTCGAATGGGGCCTCGTCGCCGCCGTGCACCCGCCGGACTACGAGACGCGGGTCGCGATTCTGCGGAAGAAGGCGGACGAGGACTGCGTGGAACTGGACGCCGAGGTCATCGAGCTCATCGCCGAATGCTGCCGGTCGTCGGTGCGCGAACTCGAGGGGGCGATCATCAAGCTCCTCGCGTTTTCGTCGCTGACGCGCCGCGAGGTGACGCTCGAGCTCGCACGCCAGGCATTGGCGGGTGCTGGCCCGAATGCCTTTCGGCCGCTTGACGAGGCCCGGATCCGCGATGCCGTGGCCGAGGCATGGGAGGTGGCGCCGGCGTCGCTTTCGTCACCGCGGCGGTCCCGGTCGATCGTCGTGCCCAGGCAGGTTGCGATGTTCCTGATGCGCGAGCTCCTCAACCTGCCGCTCGCCGGCATCGGGCGGGAGTTCGGGGGACGCGATCATTCGACGGTCATTCACTCGGTGCGGAAGGTCGAAGAGAGGCTTCGCGCCGATGAGGCCTTCCGGGAAAAGGTCGAAAGTCTGCGCATGCAACTGGAGCGTGGCGGCTGACCCGGGTGCGCGGGGCCCGGGACATGTGGAAAACCCCGTGGAAAACGTCTCGGAAACCGGATGTTTTCCACCGCCCGGCCGGTGGATGCCGGAAACTGCGCCGTCTTCCCCACTTTCCCCACATCATCCCGCGAGCACGCATGCCCATGCGATTCCTGCTTTCCCGACCTTCGCCGAGGCTCGTTTCTGCTTCTTTCCACACACCCTATGATGACGATCCTCTATTTACCTGTTACTAATTCAAAAGGGACCCGAAGGGTCCGCGGAAAACTCCCCGCCACCGGCTCCTTGCGGCGCAGAAACAGCCAATGAAACTGACAATCACTCGCCAGAACCTTCACCAGGGACTGGCCGCCGTCGCGGCCAGCATCCCCACCCGGACCACACTGCCCGTCCTCTCCAACGTACTCCTCGAGACGGACGACAACGCACTGTGGATCAGCGGGACCGATCTGGATGTCTCCATCCGGATCAAGGTGCCGGCGCAGATCGCGGAGGGAGGCGCGATCACGATCCCGGGGAAGAAGCTGCAGGAACTGACGCGCGAGCTGCCCGATGAGCCGGTTGACCTTCACGTCCGCGGCCACCAGGTCGAAATCGACTGCGGGTACAGCCGCGTCAAGCTGAACGGGCTGCCCAGCGAGGAGTTTCCGAACCTTCCGGCAATCGAGTTCGAGGAGGGCTGGAAGGTTCCCGAAAAGTCGCTTCTCGCGCTCATCAACGCGACCTCCTTCGCGGTTTCCAACGAGGAAAGCCGCCCGATTCTCAACGGCGTTCTCTGGGAACTCGACGACCCGCTGATGTCGATGGTCGCGACGAACGGACACCGGCTGGCGCGCATGTCGGTCAAGGTCGAGTCCACCGGGGGAGGCCGGGCCGACCTGATCGTGCCGCCCGTGGCGCTGGCGCAGGTTGCGCGCCTTTACGATGGCGATGGGGAGGTGACCGTGGCGCGGGGGGGCAATCATCTCGGATTCAGTTCCGGGGACAAGGAAGTCTATACCCGGCTCATCGACGGGAAGTATCCCAACTACGAGCAGGTCATCCCGAAGGACAACGACAGGACCGCACGGGTGAAGAGGACGGCGATGGAAGCCGCGGTGCGCCGGATTGCGGTCGTTGCGAGCGCGTCGACGCGGCGCGTGAAGATGTCGTTCGAGTCGGAGCGCGTGCACCTCAATGCGATGACGCCGGACCTGGGCGAGGCGCACGACGAGGTGGAGCTCGACTATGAGGGCGAAGGCCTCGAAATCGGCTTCAACGCCAACTATCTCCTCGAGGTGCTGCGGAACATGCCCGCCGACGAAATCAGGATGGCCTTCAAGACGGCGGAGCGGGCGGCCACCATCGAGCCCGCCGACAGCGACCTGGACTACCTGTGTCTGATCATGCCCCTGCGTCTCGTGGACTGATCGCCCGCCCTGGCGGGTGCGTCGGGAAGGCGGCCGGGCGGGAGCCCGGCTCGGCAGCCCGTGGCCGGAATCGCCCGGGCGTGCCGGCGTCAGCGCAGATCCCGGCCCGTGAAGACCGCACGGTAGTCGTAGCCCGCCGCCGCAAGCAGTTCGCTGCCGCCCTCTTCGCGGTCCACCAGCGCGAGCACGCCCGCGACGATGGCGCCGTGACGGGCCACAACCTCGGCCGCGCCGAGGAGGCTGCCGCCCGAAGTGACGGTATCGTCGACCACGACGACCCGCGCCCCGGGCGGAAGGCCCCCCTCGATCCGCTTGCCCGTGCCGTGGTCCTTGGAGCGCTTGCGCACCGTGAAGGCGTCGAGGTGGCGGCCCTGCCGGGTGGCGTGGTTCGCGACCGCGTAGGCGACTGGATCGGCGCCGAGCGTCATGCCCCCGACGAACCGGGGGTCCCAGCCGGCCTCGTCGATTGCCTGAAAACACACCTCGCCGACCAGCACCTGGCCTTCGCCGCTCATCGTCGTGAGGCGCGCGTCGATGTAGTAGCGTGAACGGCGTCCGCTGGCGAGCGTGAAGTCGCCCGACTTCACGCTGCGCTGCCGGAGAAGCTGGCGGAGACGGGAGAGAGAGGACATATGCGAAGATATTTCGGAACCGGTGGCGGCGGAAGGGAAGGACGGCCCTGGAGGGTCGCGGTAACCGTTTGCACGGCACTTGCCTGCGTCTTTGGTGGTGCTTGTGAACCGATGGGTCCGGGAAATGGACCCCTGCGGTTCGGACAGTCCGGAGAGATTCGGGTCACCGTCGTTCTGCCGCTGTATCTGGGGGCCGGGGAACTGCAGCAGGTGGTCATCTGGCGGTCGGACGGCGCCTGGAAGGTCTACGAGGAGATCGGCTACCAGAGCGTTGCGGGGGAGCAGACCCTGTGGTCCAATCCGGGGCTGCCCTTCGAGTACGCATCCCTGTATGCGTCGATCATCCAGAAGCTCAACGATGACAGTGGGGCAAAGTTGCTCGGAGTCGCAGAGCTCGACGAGATCATCAACCCGGAGTGCACGGGGGGATTGAGCAGGGTGACGGTGAGGATTCAGGACGCATCCAGCGGTGAGGTCAGGGAGTGGACGCGGTGCGCGCCCGGCAGCCTCGCGAATCTGACGACCCAGGGCTCGGGCCCGGATGTCGTGGCGAGCCGCGTGATCCAGGCGGCGATCTTTGTTCGCAACAGCACGGTGGGACCCGAGTTCACCTCCACCTACGCCGGCAGCCTGCCCTTCCGGACGGTCGAGCGGAGCATAAGGACGGGCTCGGGACTTGTGAGACCGACCGATTTTCGGTCGCCTGACGGAGGAGAATGTGGAAACCCGCCCGGCGGCTGGACCGATTTCTGGGACGCCCACGTGGAAGGGGGGGAACGCTCGCCGCCGGAGGTGGACTGGTGCACGGAGATGGTGCTCGTCGCGGCCGTTGGAGAGCGGCATGAAGTCGGCGATTCGGTGGAGGTTCGCCGGGTCCTGTCGATCAGCGACGGGACCAGATACGAGGTAGCGGAGCGCGGTCCCGGGGACTTCTGCGCCCCGGCGAGACGCACCACGACCCCGATCCACATCGTGCTGGCTCCGAAATCGCGGGAACCGATCACCGTCACGATCCTTCCCCCGGAGCGGGTGCCGTGCGGAACCTGACCGGAAAGACCGGCTCTTGACGCTCCGGAACCGGTTTACCGTCCTGTTCGTTGTCTTCGCCGTGGTCATCACGGCGATCGGCGGCTGGCTGACCCTGGGAGGGGCCAGCCGAAGCCTGGAAGAGCAGATGGAAGACGGGCTCGTGAATGTCGCCGAACTGGTTGCCCCCCGGTTTGAGGAAGTGTGGGACGCGATTGGGTGGGTTCGGCCGGGAGACGAGGCGGGCGACAGCTACGTTTACTACCGGCAGATCCTCCTGGACCTGGTCGACGATGGCTATGTGGAGGCGGCGGATGTGTTTCGCTGGGCGCCCGGCGACCGCGAGGCGACGGTGTTGCTGACCACCAGAGCCAATGTCTCGATCGGTCAGCCGGCGTACTGGGTCGTACCGTGGCTGGACGACGAGGTCCGCCGCGCGCACGAATGGGAAAGCACCACGACAAGGCTCGAGGGAGACCACAAGTGGGGATTCGTGCGGCTCGGGGACCCCGCCAGGGTTGCGGGCGAGGACAAGGGCACGTTTCTGGGCGTGTGGATTCCCGCCGACTACCTGGACCCGCTGAACAACATCCTCCTGAGGATCGTGGTCCTGTCGCTGACCGCGGCCGCGCTTGCCGCGCTCATCGGCTGGCGGCTCGCCGGCGGGATCGTCGCGCGCCTGGAAACGCTCAGCCGGGCCGCGCTGCGGATTCAGCGGGGCTGGATGGACCGGCCCGTCAGGCTGGACGGACAGGACGAACTGGGGCGCCTGGCCAGGGCGATGGAGCGGATGAGGACCGGGATTCAGCGGCGGGACGAGCAGTTGCGGCGGATGCTGTCGCAGGTGGCCCACGAAATCCGCAACCCCCTGGGGGGTCTGGAGCTGTTCGCGGCGGAAGCCCAGGAGACCGACGAGCCCGAGGAGCGGCGGCGCATCCTGAGCCGGGTCCGCAAGGAAGTGATGGGCCTGAACGGGATCATCGACGAGTTTCTCGGATTCGCGCGGCCGGGACGCACGGAACCCGAACTCCACGACGTGCGCGTGCCCGTCGAGGAAGCGACGAGCCTTGTCGGGGCGGAGTACCGGAAGGACGGGGACAGTCTGCAGGTCGACTTCGGGCCAGGCCCGTTGTACGCGATCGCCGACCCCCTGCAGGTGAAGCGCGCCGTGCTCAACCTGCTGCGCAACGCCTTCCAGGCCGGAGAGCGGGTCTGGGTGAAGGGGAGGATGGTTCACGGCGAAGTGCGCATCTCGGTACAGGACGATGGGCCCGGGATCGACCCGCAACTGCACGACCGGATCTTCGAGCCCTTTGTGGGGAACAAGGCACAGGGCGCGGGGCTCGGACTGGCGATCGTCAAGCAGCTGGCGGAGGCCAACGGCGGTCGGGTGGTCCTTGAGGAACCCGCCAGCGAGGGCAACGGGGAAGGTGGGGGAGGGGCGGAGTTCCACCTATACTTCAACAGCCCCGAAGATCTTCCGGCCGGCGGAGGTTCCGTCGCGTCAAAACGAGAGAGCAGTACGAGATGAGCGTGTCCGGCAAGATCCTGATCATCGACGACAACGATACGATGCGGGAAGGGCTCGAGCTCCTGATGCGCCGCCGGGGCCACAGCACGCTCTCCGCCGAGGGGGGCGAGGATGGACTTCGTCTGCTTCAGGACGAGGGCGCCGACGTTGTCATCACCGACCTGAAGATGGCCAGGGTGGACGGGATGGAGGTGCTGGAGGAGGTGAAGAGTTCGTCGCCGGATACGGAAGTGCTCGTGATCACCGGTCACGGCACCGTGGAAAAGGCCGTCAAGGCGATGAAGCTGGGCGCCTGCGACTTCATTACCAAGCCGTTCTCGTCGGAAGAGTTCGCGATCAAGGTGGACCGCATCCTGCGCGAGCGCCTGTCGCGCCTGGAGCTGCAGCAGGAAAACCTGGCGCTGCGCGTCAAGAACACCTACCTGCGCAGCCAGACCGAGGAAGAGTCGCCCGTGCCCTACGGCGAAATGGTGGGCGAGTCCGAGGGGATCATGAAGGTGAAGCGGTTCGTGGCCCGGGTCGCCCGCTCGGAGTCGACCGTCATGGTCTACGGCGAATCGGGGACGGGGAAGGAGCTGGTCGCCCGCGCGATCCACGCGCGCTCCGACCGGCACGAGGGGCCGTTCATCCGGGTGAACTGCGGCGCCCTGCCGGAAGGACTTCTCGACTCGGAACTCTTCGGCCACGAGCGCGGCGCATTCACGGGAGCGGCAAAGCAGCGGCGCGGCCGTTTCGAGCTGGCCAATGGCGGGACGCTCTTCCTGGACGAGATCTCGACGATCTCCCCGGCAACGCAGGTGGCCCTGCTGAGGGTGTTGCAAGAGCGGGAACTGGAGCGCGTAGGGGGCGAGGAGACGATCGCGGTGGATGTGCGCATCGTTGCCGCCACCAACACGTCCGCCGAGGAACTGCTCGCCGGAGGCAACTTCCGGGAGGACCTCTTCTTCCGGCTGCATGTCGTTCCGCTGGTCGTGCCGCCACTCCGGGAGCGGCGGGAAGACATCCGCATCCTGGCCGACCACTTCGTCGAGAAGCTTCGAACACGCACCCGCTCACCGGTCACCGCCATCCATCCGGACGCGATGGAGCGGCTGTGCGACTACGATTGGCCGGGCAACGTGCGCGAACTGGAGAACGTGGTCGAGCGGGCCCTGGTTCTCGCCGAAAGCGAGACGCTGAGCGAGGACGACTTGCCCTTCCTTGCCAACCTCGGCAACGCCGGCGCAGGCGATTCGATCGTGAGCGGCCTGGGTGACGGGGTCGACCTGTCACGCGCGGTCGACCAGGTCGAGGCGCGCCTGATCCGGCAGGCGCTGGAACAGGCTGGCGGCGTAAAGGCGGAAGCCGCCCGCCTCCTGAACGTCAAGAAGGGGACGCTTCAGTACAAGATCGAAAAGCACGGGATCTAGTGTCCCGTGGATAAGGCCCCGCGAGCACGGAGAGGGAGGCGCCGAGCTGGCAAGGTGCGACGAAGCGCGAGACCCGCATTCCTCTGGCTCATTGTGGGTGCGATGGCGCCAGGCGCCGCGGCACAGCAGGACCCGTTGCAGGAGTTTCAGGAACTGCTGGAGATGTATGCGAATGCGCGGGAGGCGGCCCTCGCGGCGCTTGCGGAACGAGACGCCCTGAGGGCCGCGCACGAGGACCTGATCAGCCAGCGCGCGGATGCCGTTCGGCGGAGAGACGATCAGCGGGCCAATCAGCTCACCGCGGAGATTCAGGCGAAGGCCGCAGAGCTCGACAGGGCCGACACGGAACTCCGCAGGCTGGATGAGGCATGGGTCGAGGCGGGCGAGGTCCTGATCTCCAGGATCGACGCCAACCGGGAACTGTTGAACGATCAGCTGCAGCCGCTGAACCCGCAGAACGAGGATCGCTACAGACAGCTCGAGGAGCAGTTCGACAGCCTCACCGTCCTGCGTGACAGCGTGGATGCGGAGATCCCCCGCGTGCCCCTCGAGGTTCCAATCATGCCGAATGTCCGGGCGCTTCCTGGTGACGGAGACGCGGAACGGCACCGGAAGGCCAACATCTACCGGGACTACGCGGATGTGTGCGCGAGACGGATTGAAAAGGTGGAGGAGCGAATCAGCGAACTCGAACGGGTCCGAAACCTCGAAGAGGCGAAGGCGGAATTCGACCGGAGCCGCGCAGGCTTGGCCGGAAGGATTCCGATGGGTCAGGCCGGGGGAGGAACCGTGCAAGCCGTCGGCGACACGACAACCGATCTGCGGACGACCGCTCAGCGGATCGAGGAACTCGAGGAACTTCGGGACGAACTTGAGCAAGCGAGGGCGGAGGCGGAACGCTGGGAACGGGAGTTGAGACCGGCGGGGGGAGGATCCGGATGAGCCGAGTGGGGCGTCGGGGCTTGAGCGGTCTTCTCCAGTCGCTGCTGCCGGCCGTGGGCCTCCTGGCCTCTGGAATCGGCGGGACACTCGCCGCGCAGCTTCGCGTCGACAACGTCAGGGTGAACGCCGGCGCCGCCCTGGAGCGGTACACCGGCAACTTCTCCGTCGTCAACAATCCGGTCGTGGACTCGACGGAGTACGCGGTCGCCGGCGCGAGTGAATGGGGCTTCATTGGCACGCTGAGCGTGCTCAGCAGGGAGAACCGCACATTGGACTTCACCGCCCAGGGGACGCTGCGGCAGTTGACCGCGGCGGGCTTCCTGCAGCGCAACTATGCGCCGCGGGAACACAGCTACGAGGTGCGGGCGAACTATCTGCAGCTGCTCGCCGGCGGGCAGCTCGCCCTTGCGGCCACCCTGGACGGAAGAGGTATCGCAGACCTGCCGCCGATGCCGATGTACCTGCCGCCGGGGTTTCTGTCCTATGCGGGTGAGGCCGAGTACCTCAAGTTCCTCGGCAGCGGCTACGCAATCGACACAAAGACGGTTTTTGCCGAGAAGGACTACGCAGGACCCAGCGTGCTGCCAAACCTCGATCTGCTGGACTACAGATCGGCCGAGGTACAGGCCGGTGCCAGGCGGTTCTTCCGAAGCTCGTCCGGGACCGGTGACGTTTCGGGCGTGCGGCTCTTCGCAGCCTACCTTCACCGCCGCTATCCGCGCCAGGGCCACCGCAGCGACCACGCGGTCCGGTTCGGCGGAGCCTGGGAACTGGATTTTTCGGAGTCGCGGGGGCTCGAGGTGGACCTCAACGCCAGCGGGACGCTCAACCGGTCCAATTCCAGGCGGGTGGAGTACAACTCGCTGAGGGTCGAAGCCGTCGCGCACAAGACGTTCGGCGCGAACATCGTCTCCGTGTCCGGCATCTGGTCGGACAAGAGCTACATCAACCCGCAGGACTTTCTGGTGCCGGGCGAAGAGGCCGACAACGCGGTGATCCTCTACAGCGAGGTATCAAGGTTCCTGACGTCGGGCGTGCGGGCGACCGTGGGCGGCGGATGGACCCGGGCGGAGACGAATATCGGCGGCGACTACTACGACCAGTTCAGGATTTCATTCTCGTTGCGCGCAAATCTGGGGTTCTGACGCCGGGAGAAGGCAGCCGGGCGCAGGATGGTCACCAGTTCGCACGGCAGCCCCGCCTCGGCAGCCGCGGCCCGGTCCTACCCTGCCTCGCGCGCCCCGGCGAGCGCCGAGAGCACGTAGTCGACGCTGACCGCGGTATGATCGGCGTTGATCTGGAAGCGGATGGATTCGTCGCCGCGCGGCACCACCGGGTAGGCGAGTCCCGTAGCGAGAACGCCGGCGTCGAAGAGCGCCGCGACCAGACGGCGGGTCTCCGCGGTGCTGCGCACCATGATCGGCACGATCGGGTGGTCGCCCGGGATGATCTCGAAGCCGCGATCGAGGAGCCCCGACTCGAACCGCTTCGTGAGGGTGCGGAGGTGGCTGAGCCGGCGTGCTCCCTCGGAGCCGGTCAGGATCTCCAGCGACTTCGTCGCCGCCGCGGCCTCGCCGGCCGTGATCGGGTTCGAGTAGATGTACAGCGGCGAAGATTCGCGCAGAAAGCGCACCACGGGCGCGCTCGATACGACGTAGCCGCCGTTGACGCCGAAGGCCTTGCCAAGCGTGCCGACCAGTATGTCGCAGGGTGCGCTGCGCGTGAATTCCTCGGTCCCGCGGCCTGCGGCACCGAAGGCCCCGACCCCGTGTGAGTCGTCCACGACCACGACCACGTTCTCGGCGTAGTCCGCGTCGTGGCGCTCCGCGATCTCCATGATCTCGTCGACGGGGGCGTGATCGCCACGCATCGAGAAGATCCCGTCGGTGACGACGATGACGCGCCGCGCCCTTCCCTTCGCCTCTTCGAGCTGGCGGTCCAGCGTGGCCAGGTCCAGGTGCGGGTAGATCGCCTTGCCGGCGGGACGCGACATCCGGATCGCGTTGATGATGCAGTTGTGGTTCAGTTCGTCCGAGATCACGAAGGTGGACCTGTCGGTCAGGGAAACCAGCGCGCTCACCACCGCCGCGTAGGCGGACGAGAAGATCATCCCCTCTTCGCGGCCATGAAAAGCGGCCAGCGCCCGTTCCAGTGCGACGTGCTGCGAGTGCGTGCCCGCGATGAAGCGGACCGCGCCGGGCCCGGCTCCCACGGCACGCGCGGTGACCTCTTCCGCCTCGATCACCTCCGGGTGCAGGCTCAACCCGAGGTACGAGTTGGCGTTCATGCGGATGAACGGCCTGTCGCCCTGACCCTCAAGCAGAAAGCGCGGCCCATGCCCGTCGCTCGGCGGAATCACCTCGCGCACCACGACCTCCGCCCCCTTCGCGGTTCCCTGCGCCTCGAGTCCGGCCACCAGCCCATTGACCACGTCGGTCAGGCGGTCCATCGGCATCGTCGGGTCCTACCTTCCGGCGGAAGCCGCCGCTGTGAGGGCCGGCTGGGCATGCAAGCCCCTGAACATGTCCGCCGCCATATCGGGAAGCCCGTACTCGTGGCGCCAGCCCCACTGCTCCCGGGCCTCGGAGTCGTCCAGCCTGGAGGGCCAGGAATCGGCGATCGACTGGCGCAGTGGGTCGGGATCGTAGTCGATCCGGAATCCCGGCACGTGGGCGCGGATCTCGGCGGCGAGCTCCGCCGGCGTGAACTGCATCGCCGTGATGTTGAAGGCATTCCGGTGCGTGAGCGCTGTCGGCGAAGCCTCCATCAGCTCGATCACTGCGCGGATCGCGTCCGGCATGTACATCATGTCCATTCGCGTGTCCGCGCGCAGGAAGCAGGTGTAGCGCCCTTCGCACAGGGAGGCGTGGAACATCTCGACCGCGTAGTCGGTCGTGCCGCCGCCCGGAGGCGCGGCGTAGGAGATGAGCCCGGGGAAGCGCAGGCCGCGGGCGTCCACCCCGAAACGGCCATGGTAGTAGTCACATAGCAGCTCACCCGCGACCTTGGTCACGCCGTACATGGTGGTCGGGCGCTGCACGGTGGACTGGGGGGCCGGATCGCGGGGAGTTCCCGGGCCGAACGCCGCGATCGAACTCGGCACGAAGACGCGGCAGCGTCGCTCCGCCGCGACCTGCAACACGTTGACGAGCCCGTTCATGTTGATCCGGTAGGCGCGCACGGGGTCGGCCTCCGCCGTCGCCGAAAGGATCGCCGCCAGGTGATGGATGGCGGTCGCGCCGAAGCGCTTGACGGTCGCGCGAAGTGCGTCGAGATCGAGACAGTCGAGCTGCTCGGCGGGGCAGTCTCGCGCCCAGTCGGCGGGATGGCGGATGTCCGTCGCGAGGATCTCGCCGGCCCGATAGCGGGCGACGAGACTCGACGTGAGTTCCGTCCCGATCTGCCCGGCCGCGCCGGTGACGAGGATACGCTTCATGACGGTGACAAAGATGGCTCGAAACCGGGCGAAGGCAAGATTGCAGCCGCTCGCGGCGCCCGTGAGACCGACTTGCGGTCGTGGCTGTCTACCGCGGGCCGGAATCTCGTGAACGGCGTCCGTCCCTGCCGCGCAGGAAGCGGTCCCGGTCACTTGTGACGATCCGGTCGAATCGCTCGCGCTGCTCGGGCGTGAGGATGCGGCCGATCTCGGCCTCCAGCGAGTCGCGCTGGCTTTCGAGCACCGGAAGGAGGTCGGCCCAGACCGCTTGGGAGGCCTCCTGGTGCCGCTCCAGTGCCTGATTGATCTCTTCGACCTGCTCCTCGCTCAGCCCCACCGCCCGGGTCAACCGCTCGGATACCAGCAGCCGTGTCACTTCCGTCCAGCGTCGGGAATCCTCCCGCCCCTGCGGGCGGGCATCGGGTGACCGGGTGGGTCGCCGGTCGGGCGTGTCGGGGCGGAAGACGGGCGACGGTTCGTCCTCGGCGCGGTTTTCGACGATCCTGAGCGTGCCCAGCGTCGCGGCCACACCGGCCAGAAACACGGCGGCAAGCAGAGCCAGCGCGGCAAACCTACGGCTCATGGGGCGTACTCCTCGACTGCCGCGACCAGTTCGATGGCCGACGGCGCTTCACCGCCATCGATCCAGGCCGCGACGGACCAGGGCATGACGACCTCGGCCAGCGAGACCTCGTCCGGACCGCGGTTCTCGCCCGGCAGAAGCAGCAACACCGCGACCGCGGCGGCGGCCAGCCCGGCAGCGCCCGCGAACACGGGCCTCCGCCACGCCGACAGCGTACCCGCGAGGGTCCGCAGGCGGCGGGCCTCGAGGATGGGCGCGGCGCGGTCCGTTATCCTGGCTACGAGGGACTCCCAGTAGGCGGGGTGCCTTTCGGGATCGAGTGCGAAAACACCGGGCTCACCGATCCCGTTTCCTTCCGCCGGCCTGGTTTCATGCTGGTCGGGCGATCTCTTCATCTTTCAAATACTCTCCAGCGCCAGGCTGCCGGCCAGGAGCCGTCGCATGGCTTTGCGGGCGACGTGAAGGTGGACGCGCGAAGACCCGGCCGAAATCCCCAGTTCACGGGCGATCTCGGCGTGCCTCCAGCCTTCGAGGTCGTAGAGAACAAGCACCCTTCGCTGCAGTTCCGTAAGGTTTTTCATTGCGTCTCCGAGGCGGCCCCGCAACTCCTTGTTCGCGAAGGTGGCGAACGGGTCGTCACGGGAGGCCGCGGCGGCGGCCTGTTCGATCGGCAGCGCCGACCTCAAGCGTTCACGCTCCCTGTAGTTGTGGGCGGTGTTGCGGACGATGGCGAGAAGCCAGCCGCGGAACCCGTCCGGATTCCGACAGTCGTCAATCCGTTTCAACGCCTTTATGAATGCATCCTGAACCACGTCGTCCGCATCGTCCGGGTTGTCCAGCTTGGCCCGGGCGACCGCGTGGGCCGCGCGAAGGTGTCGCCGCACCAGCTGGTCGAAGGCACGGTTGTCGCCGCGGCGGACCCGAGTGACGAGCAGCCCATCGGTCTCGCAGCTCTCCATACTCCAAGGACAGACTGGTCCCGGGATTTGTTATGAGGCCGCGCCGGGCAGGGGCAATGAGACGGGCGCCACTACCTGTGCGCGGGCTCGCGGGGTGTCCATCGGTCGCCATCCCGCGCCTCGTATTTTTCCATCGCTCGGTCGAAGGCGTCTTCCAGGTCGATCCCCTGCTGGTTGGCGAGCGAGATCAGGACGAAAAGGATGTCGGCGATCTCGAGTTCCAGCTCCGCGGGCTCTTCGTCGGGACGCTTGGGCTTGGAGCCGAAGCGGTGGTTGATTTCACGAGACAGTTCGCCGACTTCCTCCATCAGGCGGGCCAGGATGGCCAACGGGGGCCAGTAACCCTCTTCGAACCGGCCGATCCAGTGGTCGACCCGGTCCTGCGCATCACGGATTCTCAAGGGACGCTCCCGTCAGGGCTGAATCACGATCTTGCCGAACACGCCTCCTGCTTCGAGAAGCTCGTGGGCGGCGCGGACCTCGTCCAGTGGCAGGACGCTGTGAAGCGGAGGGGTGGCGCGACCGGCAAAGACGAGGTTCATGGCCTGCCGAAACTCCGCGGGGGTGCCCATGGTGGAGCCCAGGATCGAGAGCTGGCGCCAGAAGAGGAGGCGGATGTCGAGCTTTCCGGTGGCACCCGTAGTGGCGCCGAAGGTCACCAGGCGGCCCCGGACGGCAAGGCTCCGCACCAGGCCGGGCCAGATCGCCTCGCCGACCGAGTCGAGGCATAGGTCGACGCCGCGTTTGCCGGTGGCCAGGTAGACCTCCCGGGCCCAGTCGCATGCGGTGCGGTCGAAGACGTGATGCGCTCCAAGTTCCTGCACGCGCCGCACGTTCGCAGCGGACGAGGTCACGGCGAACACCTCGGCGCCGGCGATCCGCGCATACTGCACCGCCATGGTCGAGACGCCGCCGCTGGCGCCCGTGACCAGGACGCGCTCGCCGGGCCGCAGTCGCCCGCGGGACATGAGGCCGTGCCACGCCGTTACCCCGACCAGGGCGGCGGCGGCCGCCAGCTCGGCGGCGACGCCCTCCGGAACCTCCATGAGATTCGCGACCGGTGCCACGGCGTACTGCGCAAAACCCCCCTGGGTGTGCTCACCGACGATCTCAAGGGGTGCCGCGCGGGTGTTCGCCAGGCGCGCCAGCCGGTACCAGTCGTAGTTGAGCGACGGATCCACGACGACATGCTTGCCAAGCCAGGACGGATCGGCGCCCGGGCCGAGCTCGTCGACCGTTCCGGCGATGTCCGATCCGCCGATGTGCGGCATCGGGATCGCGAAGGGGAGTCCGCGCCGCATCCAGAGATCGAGATGGTTCATGGAGGAAGCGGCGACGCGGATGCGCACCTCGCCGGGGCCGGGCCGGGGGGTGGGCATCTCTGCGACAGTGAGGACCTCGGGGCCGCCGTTCTCATGAAAGACTGCAGCTTTCAACCTGGGGGGTCGCTTTCTTCGGTGAGGGGGTGGGTTGGGGGCCGGTGGAACAGCGCGCTGCTGCATCCCGGGGCTCTGAAGATAGCCGCGGGGCGCCGACATTTCACCGTGGGCCGGGAGGTGTTCCCGTACGACCGTGCCGGTGTAGCTTTTGTGTCCGTACCCCGCGCGGCTGCCTGCCCGGTGGCCGTGCCGAGTGCGCAACAGGAGAGGTCGGGGCAGGTGAACGGAACAGCAGAGGAAAGGGGAACGGCCGCGAAGCCGACAGTTCCCGGCGGCGGCGACGACGATTGCACCCTGGGGGGTTACTTCGCGGTGCATAGCCGCCCGCCCGCCTTCGAGGCCTGCGACGGACAGCCCTATACGGTGTCGATTGAGACGGAGCGCTCGGGAGACCTCAAGGCGCCGGTCGCCGGATACCTCGTCTTCCCGAGGTGGGCCGAGACCGGGCTGGGCATCGTGGGGCACGTGGAGAGCCCGCTGCTCTGGAGGGGGTCTACGCGGGACGAGGTGGTGGAGCGGGCCGGCGCGGTGACGCTGCACGAGGTTCAACGGCTCCTGAACGAGGCCGTGTTGCGCAAGGCCGGGGCCGAGGGTGGCGGCGCGGTCGCGGCGGAGGGCCCGTGACGACGGGGTCGGGCGCGAGCGCGGGCAGCGCGGCCTCGACGGGGCGCGCTGAGGATGCGACGTCCCACCGGGAAGGCCGCACCTCGGCAACATCGGTGCGCGTGACCGAGATCTTCCATTCCATTCAGGGGGAGTCCTCCTGGGTGGGTCTGCCCTGCACCTTCGTGCGCCTCACCGGATGCCCGCTCCGTTGCGTCTGGTGCGACACGGCATATGCCTTCCACGGTGGGACGCGCCGCACGCTCGATGCGGTCATGGAGGAGGTTGCCGCGAAGGGGTGCCGCATGATCGAGATCACCGGGGGCGAGCCGCTGGTGCAGCCGGGTGCGGCAGTGCTCGCCCGGCGCCTCGTCGACGAAGGGTACACGGTCCTCGTGGAGACCTCGGGCGCGCTTGATATCGGCGTACTCGACCCGCGTGTGCACACGATCATGGACCTGAAGTGCCCGGACTCGGGTGAAGAGCATCGAAACCTGTGGTCGAATCTGGAACACCTCACGGGGCGCGACGAAGTGAAGTTCGTGGTCGCGGGGCTCGAGGACTTCGCGTGGGCGGCCGCGGTGATCAGGGAACACGGCCTGGACCGCAGAGTGCGCGCGGGGTCGCTGGGCGCACTCCTGATCTCGCCGGTGTGGGGTCTGGAGGGGCTTGAAGAGCTGGCCGGGCAAGTCCTGTCCAGCGGGTTGCCGCTTCGCTTTCAGACGCAGCTGCACAAGCACATCTGGGGGCCGGACCGGCCCGGTGTCTAGGCTGTCCCGGTTGCCATCGGCGCTCGCGGACCGTTTCGGTCAGTCGGAGGCGACGCCGGATCCGGAGCGCAAGAATGCGGCGGTTGCGGTGGTATTGCGGCCGCCCAGGGACGCGGCGGACGTCCGCGTGCACAGCTGCGACCTCCTGGTGATCAGGCGGGCCGATTCGCGCCGCGATCCCTGGTCGGGCCAGATGGCGCTCCCGGGCGGCCGCCTCGACCGGGCCGATCCGGGGCTGTTGGCCGCGGCCGTGCGGGAAGCCAGGGAAGAGACGGGCATCGATCTCGCCGGCAAGGGGACCTTCGTCGGGAGGATCGAGCCGATGCGTCCCCAGGGGATTCGCGTCCCCGCGATCTCAATCTGGCCCTTCGTCTTCCAGGTGGAGGCGGGCACGGCTGCGCGGGTGACGAGCCACGAAGTCGCGTCGGTGCACTGGTATCCGGTCGAAGCGCTTCTGGACCGTGCGAACCGGGGGGCCTACCAGTGGAGGTACGGCGGCATGGTTCGGTCCTTCCCGTGCATCCGCATCGATGGTCGGGTCATATGGGGGCTGACCTACCGGATCCTGACACAGCTGCTCGAACTCATCTGAGGCCTGGCAGCCCCGGACTGCTCGTCCCGCCCTCAGTTCCGCTCCAGCCACTCCACCAGGAAGAGGTTGGTGTTCCCCTCGTGCGACATGTTCCGGTTGGAGCCGAAGACCAGGCTCGTGCCGTCGGGGTGGAAGACCGGAAAGCCGTCGAAGCCCTCGCTCCAGGTGATCCGCTCGAGCCCCGTACCGTCCACATTGATCATGTAGAGTTCGAATTCCCGTCCCCCGGGATCGTCCATGTTGGAGGAGAAGATGATCCTTTCCCCGGAGGGATGCCAATAGGGGGCGAAGTTGGCCGCGCCGTTGTCGGTCAACCGGCGCGGGTTGGAGCCGTCGGCGTCGGCCACGTAGATATCGAGCGCGGACGGCCGAATGAGCCCGTCCGCGAGCAGCGCAAGGTAGTCCTCCCGCTCCTCGTCGGTCTCCGGGTAGTGCGCCCGCCAGACGATCCGGGTGCCATCGGGGCTATAGAAGGCGCCGCCGTCGTAGCCGAGTCGGTCGGTGACCTGCCGGACGTCGGAGCCGTCGGGGAGCATGGAGTACAGGTCGAGGTCGCCATTGCGGGTCGAGGTGAAGATGATCCGGTGCCCGGTCGGCGAGAATGTGGCCTCGGCGTCGTAGCCCGGCGTGTCGGTCAGCTGGCGAAGATTGGCGCCGTCCACGTCCGCCGTGAAGATGTCGAAACTCGGGTAGATGGCCCACACGTACCCGCGCGACCGATCGGGCGGGACCGGACAGGCTTCGTCGAAGTGGTGGGTCGAGGAATAGAGGATCCGGTCGCCGCCCGGGTAGAAGTAGGAACAGGTCGTCCGCCCCAGTCCCGTGCTGACGAGTTCGGTTGCGCCCGTCTCGGGGTCGAGGGTGTAGATCTGGTCGCACCCCTCGCCGGGTATGGGTGTCGACTGAAAGATCAGCGTGGATCCGTCGAAGGACCAGTAGCCTTCGGCGTTCTCGCCCTGGAAGGTGAGCTGCGTCATCTTGCCGAACCGCGTTTCCGACGGGTGGGTGAGCGACTGCGAATCTTCCGGCACGTCGGCGCCTTCCGAGTCGCTGTCCGCAGGTGCCGCGCACGACGACGCAAGGGCAGCAACAGTCGCGACGCCGGCCACCGGCCAGCGACGCTGCGCTGCACATGTCTTTCGATCGATCTTCATTCGGTGCCTTTCTCGGTTCCCTTTGCGGGTGACCAGGTGGCGGGACGCCAGGGAACGGGTCAGCCGGGCGGCCCGGTGATGTCTGTGTGGATTCCCCGCCGCGCCAGTTCGGCGATGTACCGGGTCGGCGAGATTGATGCGTCCGGCGTGCGCGCGCCGGGGCGGACTTCACCCCGCGCCTGCAAGAGTGCCGTGATCGAGAGCGAAAAGCCCGTTGTTCGCGCCATGGCCGTGAGGCCGGTCGCGGGATCGTGGCGGTCCAGGACTTCGTACCGGATTCGCCCTGGCTCCCCGCCCCTGGTCCCCGTCACATCGACCCGAACCACCACCAGGTCGCCCTCGCCATCACCGGAAAGTAACGGAGTGACGCGAGCGATGAAGAATCTGCGCGGATTGACGCGGGTGCCGTTGTAGTCGACATCCTCGCTGCTCAGCAGCCCAAGTTCCCGGATGGCCCGCATGATGCGGGCGTGGCCGGGATACCGCAGCGTCTTGTACTCCAGCGTCTTGATGCGCCCTTCGTAGCGGTCCGGCAGCGTCGAAGTGCCCCCGCCCGTGAAGAAGGCTTCGAGGTGCCCCACGGGCGTGGGGAACTCCACCGATTCGAGTCCCGACAGCGCGGCGACGGTGGTTTGCCGGCCGTCGCGCAGGATCGTTGCTGGGGTGACGTAGTAGTCGAGCATGCCTTCGAGCGAATAGACGATCTCGTAGTTGAGGGGGGGCTTCGGCCGCTGCGGCAGCCCACCCACCCACAGCCGAACCGCTTCGACGCTGTCCATCGAATCGATGCCGCCCTGCGCGAAGATGTGCACCATCCCGGGTGCCAGGCCACAGTCGGGCACGATCGAGACACCCCGGGCCCGAGCCTTGTCGTCCAGGGCGCACTGTTGCTTCACGATCGCGGTGTGGCCGCCCAGGTCCGCGCAGTGAACCCCGGATTCAATCGCGAGTTCGGCCATCGGCAAGTTGAAGTAGTACGGAAGCGCGCAGAGAACCCCCGTCATCCCCTCCATCAGCGTCGCAATCCGGGCCGCGTCGGTTGCGTCCGCGTCCACCAGCTTCAGCCGGGCGCCGACGTGCGGTCGGAGGCAAGGGTGAGGCTCCCCTGCCTCGAGGTCCGCGAGCATGACTTCCGTCACGGACTCGTCCCGCAGCAGATCGAAGGCGGCGGCGGTGCCCTGGGTGCCCCCGCCCAGCACGAGAAACCTCATGTCAGCAGATCGAACTGGTCGGCCTCGCCCGCCGAGCCGGCATCGCCGTGCATGCGCGTTACGCTTACGATCCTGTCGGCGGGGCCGACGGTCGCGACCCGTTGCCCAACCGCGTTGCGGCGCCGCTGCCTGACCTTCTTCGCCGGAAGTCCGAGGAGTGCGCCGCTGGCGGAGACCAGCATCACGTTGTCGTCGTCGAGAGCTTCCAGGGCCCCCGCAACCCGCTCGGTCGCGGCGGCCACGGATATGGCGGAGACTCCGAGGCCTCCCCGCTTGCGCAGGGGGAATTCCGACACGGAAGTGCGTCCCGCGTTTCCGCGGTCGGTCACCAGCAGCACCGACGCCTGCCGCTTGACGACGACCAGCGCGACGACCTCGTCTTCGTCGCGCAGAGCGACCCCCTTCACCCCGCGGGCGAGCCGGCCCATGATCGGTATCTCCGCTTCCGGGAAGCGGATTCCACGTCCCGCGCTCGTCACGAGCATGATCTCGTCGTCGCCGCCGGTCAGTGCGACATCCAGGATCGCATCCCCTTGCCGAGTGCGTGCCGCGATCACGCCTCCGCTCTTTGCGGCGGCGAAGTCGCTCAGGCGTGTCCGCTTCACCTGGCCCAGACGGGTGGCGAAGATCACGTTCCCGGGCTCGCCCAGGTCGTCGACCGACCGCGCCGCGACGATGGTGTCGCGGCGGTCGGCGCCGAGGAGGTTCCAGACGGATCTGCCCCGCGAACTCAGCGGCCCTTCAGGAATGTCATCCACCTTCAGGAAATGGACGTGCCCCCGGTTCGTGAAGCAGAGGAGCCAGCCACGGGTGCGCGCCACCATCACGCGTTCCAGGTAGTCGCCCGGGAAACGGTCCATCGCCGCCAGCGGCGTGCCCGTCGTGACGCGCCGCCGGTACAGATGCATCGGAATCCGCTTCAGGTATCCCTGGCGGGACAGCGTCACGACCACATCCTCGTCCGCCACCTCCGACTTCACGTAGCGGAAGTCGGAGGCATTCCCGTCCGGGAGTATCACGGTGCGGCGCTTGTCCGCGAATCGAGCGACCACTTCGTCCAGCTCGGCCAGCATCGTCTCCAGCTGGCGCGCTTCGTCGCCGAGAAGGACGCGCAGCTCCCTGATCGACGCCCGAAGCGCCGACTCCCTCTCGCGAAGGTGGTCTCTCTCCAGCGCGGTCAGCCGGGCGAGGCGCATGCGCAGGATGGCGTCGGCCTGGGTCTCGCTGAGCCCGAAACGGTGCTGGAGCCTCCCGGACGCCTCGTCGCGGTTGGCGGAGCGCCGGATGACGGCGATGACGTCGTCGATGTTGGCCAGGGCCAGGAGCAGCCCCAGCGTGATGTGGAGTTCGGCTTCGGCCCTCTCGAGATCGAAGCGCGACCGCCTGCGAATCACCTCCAGCCGATGATCCCGGTAGCGCGACAACAGGTCCTTCAGCGTGAATTCGCCCGGCTGGTTCCCGCCGTCGAGCGCCAGCAGAATGGCCCCGAAGGTGCTCTGCAGCGCGGTCTTCCTGAAGAGAAGCTCCATGATGCGGTTGGTGTCGGCGCCCCGCTTCAGCTCAACGACCAGGCGGATTCCCTCCCGGTCCGATTCATCGCGCAGGTCGGATACCTCGGGGATCAGGCCCTTGCGGGAAATCCCCGCGATCTGGGCAATGATCCGCGACTTGGACACCGAATAGGGAAGCTCGGTCACCACGAGCCGCCTCTGGCCGCCGCGCAACGATTCGGCCACCATGCGGGCACGCATCGTCATCCGGCCGCGCCCGGTCTCGTACATGCTCCGAATGCCCCGGGTGCCGACGATGAAGCCCCCGGTCGGGAAGTCCGGCCCCGGGAGCTTCTCCATCAGATCGCCGGTGGTGCAGTCCGGGTGGGCCACCAGCAGGTGCAGCGCGGCGGCGACCTCGGCGAGGTTGTGAGGCGGCACATTCGTGCTCATCCCCACCGCGATTCCGGTGCTTCCATTCACGAGGAGATTCGGGAAACGCGCCGGCAGGACCGTGGGCTCCTTCAGCCGGTCGTCGAAATTGTTCTCCCAGTCGACGGTTTCCTTGTCGATCTCATCCAGAAGCTCGGTCGCGACCGTGGAGAGGCGGGCCTCCGTGTAGCGGTAGGCTGCAGCCGAATCGCCGTCGATGGAGCCGAAGTTTCCCTGCCCGTCGACCAGCGGATAGCGGAGCGAAAACTCCTGCACCATGCGCACGAGCGCGTCGTAGACGGCCGAATCGCCGTGGGGGTGATACTTGCCGAGCACCTCCCCCACGACCGTCGCGCTCTTCTTGTAGTTGCGGTTCGGCTGGAGCCCGAGTCCGTGCATGGCGAAGAGGATCCGGCGGTGCACCGGCTTGAGGCCGTCGCGGACATCCGGCAGCGCCCGCTGGACGATCACGCTCATCGAATAGTCGAGGAACGAGCGACACATCTCCTCCTCGATCAGGCGAGGCAGGACGCGGTTGCGCATCTGTGCCAAGGACATTCACACTCCGGACGAAGCTGGACTTCGCGGGCCGGCAGCCTGCGGTGCGAACTCGGGGTTCATCCGCGTATTCGGCACCGGCTTCGGCCCCCGATCGAAAAATATATGCCGAAGAGGGAACGCCCGGACACGGGCGACCCATCCCGAGGGACCCGCCGGACACGAGCGACCCATCGCCTGGGGCCCGCCGCACACCATTCGGGTCAGGCGCCGGGCACGAATCCCACCTCGGACGGCTCCACCAAATCCCCCGCGCTGATTCGCCCCGTCCCGTGATGGATCACGTTGAGCCCGAAGTAAACCTTGTCCTTGAGGTGGCGGTAGGTGGCGAGGGTGCGCAGCGGCTCCCGCTCCCGGTCCCGGACGCCCGACTCCTGGTCGAGGGTCGTGACCTTGCAGCGGGTGCAGAGCTTCACCCCGCGGAAGCGCATCCGGCCAATCGTGAAGCGGCGCCAGGTGTCCTCCTCGTGGGGCTCCTCGCCCCCCACCAGAATGTTGGGGCGGAACCGCTCCACCGGGATCTCGCGACCCACCCGGCGGGCGAGCTCATCCACCGAACGCTGCGAGACGAGAAGCGCCGGAAACCCGTCCGCGAAGCCGACCCGGCGATCGGCCGCATAGGCGGGATCGGTCGGGCGCACGTCGTCGTCGCCGATGTGGACCAGCCGCCGGGGAGCCCCCAACACGGCGGACAGCCACTGATCGGCGGCTGGCGATACGCTGGGCACCGTGAGCACCGAATCCCACACCTGCACCCGGATCCGGTCTCCCTCCGGCGTGACCGGCACGGCGACCTCTTCCGCCCCGGGCGCGCTCAGGATCAGGTCGCTTCCGGCGACGGCCGCTGTCACGGTGGCCAGCGCGGGGGTGTCGCGCTGCGAGATGAACCGCCCGTCGCGGCGGACCACCATCCAGCGCCGGTCGAGGCACGGCCCCGTCTCGTCGAAATCCATCGACTCCACGTCGAAGCCCCGCGCGCCCTTCACCGGATGAATGCGCAGCCGAAGCACGGTGCGGCTCACCGCACCCCTCCCGCCCTCACGACACCGGCGCCTGACGCGCGATCGTCAGGGGCAGCGTGGCCTGGTGCCGGTCGTTCACCAGAATCGTGAAGGTGTGCACGCCGGCCTCACCGAAGACCAGGCCGTCGATGTTGATCACATGGGGCACTCGAATGCCGGTCTGGAGACTGCCGCGACCGGCCGACACGTTCAGTTCGCCGCGCAGCGACACCAGCTCCTTGCCCGCAGGAGTCGCCAGCTTGATCGTCAGCTGGTGCGTGCCCGCATCGCTCACCCCGCCGGTGAACCGCAGCACCAGCGACAGCCGGCCATGGCGGGCCGGAAAGCGCGCCACCGCGATCTGATCGAATACCCCCAGCAGGTTCAGTTTTCCCGACGCGTCGATGGTGGCGGCGTCGGCCGTCAAAGCGAGATCTATGTCCATTTGTTTCCTTTTCCGGTTTCGGCGTTCAGGAGCGAGTCGCCCAACACCAGGCCAATCAGCAGGTTCAGCGCCGCGTGCGCCAGCATCGATGGCAGGAGACTGCCGGTCATGGCCGCTCCGGCGGCGAGAAGCAGCCCCAGCAGCGAGGTCCTTGCGACGCCGTGAACGCCCTGGTACGCGTGAAGGATACCGAAAACGAGGCTGACCGGCAGAGCGGCGAGCATGTAGTGACCGAACCAGGGGAGCACGAATAGCGGAACGAACCCCCGGAAGACGATCTCCTCGGAAACCCCCGCAGCCAGGCATAGGACAACGAAAAGCCACTTTTCACCGCGCGTGACCGGCATCACGGCGTGGACCAGTTCGGTTTCCTTCCACCCGAGGCGGGCCCCGAGGGCGCGAAAGGCGTACGAAATCGCCAGGCCGCCGGCGGTCAGGAACGCGGACGCGCCGGCCAGCCCCATCGCGGAGCCGGACCAGCCGAACCAATCGCCCCCGCCGGCCTCGCCGTCCGGCCGCGGGAAGGTCTCCGGCCAGGCCCAGAGGGCCACCAGCGCAATGAGTCCCAGCCCCAGGATGGTGGTCACGTATATCCCTGGCCGATGGTCGCCCAGATCGTCGACCGGGACTCCATGCTGTGCCAAAGCGATTCCCGGCAACAGGATCAGGAACACCGCCGCGGCCACCGACGCAAACGGCCCGCCCAGGCCCGTGCCCGCGAACACGACGGCCCCCGCGGCGCAGAGGACCACCCACACCCACCATCTCACGCGCCCACGCTCCCACCCAGCCGCCACCCGACCGTAACGATGCGATCGACCGTGTCCGCCAGGTCCTCCTCGGTCGTTCGGATGTTGAGAATGCAGAAACGGAGCGACAGGCGTCCCCCCAGGCGCGTGGACGACATCATGGCAAAGCCGGACTGCACGATCTCGTCCTGTATGCGCCGGTTCAGTTCATCGAGCGCTGTCGCCGGCACGGCCGCGTGCTCGGGTCCCCTGTAGCGGAAGCACACGATTCCCAGACCAGGAGGCGCGAGGAGCTCCAGTTCCGGGTGGGCCCGAATGCGCGCGGCGGCCCCCCTGGCCAACGCAATTGCCCGCGAGATCTCTGCGCGGTGCGCCGCCAGCCCGTACCTCTGCACCGAAAGCCATATGCGCAGCGCCCGGAAGATGCGTGTCAACTGGATGCCCCGGTCGCAGAAGTTCACATGTTCCGGCCCCCACGCAGCGTCCTGCAGGTAGTCGGGGGCGATCCGGAAGGCCGTCTCGAGCCGCCCGGGGTCCTTCACCATGAGGCAGCCGGTCTCGTAGGGCTGAAAGAACCACTTGTGGGGATCGAGCGTCACGCTGTCTGATCGCTCCAGACCGGCCATCAGCGGACGGATTTCCGGGTCGAGGATCGCGAAGCCCCCATAGGCGCCGTCGACGTGATACCAGAGCCCTTCGCCGTCCGCGATCCCGGCGATCTCCGCCAGGGGGTCGATGGCGCCCGTGTTGGTCGTGCCCGCATTCCCGACGACCAGAAACGGATGTAGGCCGCCGGCCCGGTCCTCTGCGAGCGCGGCGCGCAGCGACGCGGGCACGATGCGGGACGCCCCGTCGGCCGCCACCAGCCGGACCCGCCCGGGGTCGATGCCCGCCACGCGCGCCGCCCTGGCCAGGGAGCCGTGGGACTGCTCGGACAGGTAGATGGTCCCCCGCTCCGGATTCCCGGCCGCCTCGCGGGCGGCGACGATCGCCAGGAGGTTCGCGGCGGACCCGCCGCTCGTCAGCACGCCGCTCGACCCGGCGGGGTAGCCGAGCCATTCGCGGAACCAGTCCAGAACCGTCACCTCGATCTGCGAAGGACCGGAGGACTCGAGCCATGTGCCCTGGAAGATGTTGTAGCCGGAGATCAGGAAGGTGGCCAGAACCGATGCCCAGGTCGGACTGGACGGGATGAACGCGAGAAAGCGGGGGTGGTCGATCCGGCCGGCAAGCGGCATCACCTCGCCCAGCACCTTTTCCAGAAGACCGTCCAGCTCCCGTCCCTCCTCGGGGGCGGGGCCGTGGAGCATCGGTTCGGTAGTCTCCCGGGTGGCCCCCTGCCAGGCCGGTCCGTCCCGCAGGGTCGCCCATCGCTCGACGATCGCGTCCACGACTTCGTATCCGGAACGCCGCATCTCCTCGGGATCTTCGAGAAGGGATTTGCGTTCATGTCCTGCAGGCCCGTGACGGTGCCCCGATGGCCGGTCGCCGGTCAGCTCTGTCATCCGTTGACGTCTCGACTCGTTTGGTTCCAGTTTGTCCTTGATCCTCCGTCCCGCTACCCCGAAGAGTAATGACTGTGACCAGCCAACAGAGCTTCAAGGCCATCTTCCGCGTCATCGACGCGCACGATCATCCGCATGGGGGCCGCATTCTGAGACTTCGCTTGCGCAAGGGTGAAGCCCTGACGCTGAGCGAGCTCAAGGGGGGCGACCTGGTGGCGACTCCCGGAAACGGGACCGAAGTACGGGTGAAGGCGAAGGGGTTCGCCGTCTTTGGAGGAAAGCTGAGCGACAGACGCCTCGCACGCAGCGGGCGCGTCGACATCCACGCCACCGGCCAGGGTGTGCAGGAGGTGGATGTGGGCTGGCAACTCCGGGGGCCGGCCTGAGGGGCACCCTGGGCCGCCCCCACCGGCGGGCTCGCCAGGCAGCCCGTGGAACAAGTCCCTGCTGCATTCGGACGGCGATGCATCCGGGCTGGACCGCGGTGCTCATGGGCTCGCTACGTAAAGCGGACTTTACCAAGTGTCGTGTCTTCTTTACTTCTGCCCCCCCCAAAGCACCGCTCGGCGTTGCTCCTCGGGCCAATAGCTCTGCTATTCGCCCGTCGTCGCGCCTTGCCAGCCCGGCGCCTCGCCGCCCTCGGTGCCGCGCGGGGATATATCCACGGGCTGCTTCTAGGGGCTCCCGCGGAACCCCGGCGGATCACGCTCGAAGGTCTGCCGGAACCACTCGACGAAAGCGGCGTTCCCGTCCGGATGCTCGGCACGCCACGCCCGGCGGGCCTCCACGAACGCTTCCGGGCGGGCGGTCAGAAGGAATTCCCGCATGTAGCCGTTTTCGTTCACATACAGCAGCTCGTCGAGGATTCCGTCCGGCGGGAAGTCCAGGATGGCTCTCTGGTACAGCCACGCGTCGGCGACTCGGGCAAGGATAAGCCTCTCGCGGTCGAATTCGTCGGCGGCCGCGGCGTCTGGAAGCCAGCGGTCGAGCCGGTCCAGGTCCGCCATGAGGTGCAGGTGGGCGTAGAGATGATAGGTTCGCCGCTGCCCCAGCCCGTCAAAGGTGATTCTGGCCGTGTCCTGCCGTTCGTTCCGGTGAATCTCGAGCGTCTCCCAGGGATAGACCGGTCCATCCTGCCGGACGCCGTCGATGAAGAAGGAGGGGTCCAGGGCGATACTGTCCCACTGTTCCCGGACCCAGTCGTGCACCTCTTCCATGCGCTCCTGGGTCGTTGCCAGACGGGCCCCGGAAAAGATGACGAGGCGCCGGGGTTCGGGCAGCTGCAATTGACCCGCGGAGCAGGCGAGGGCGGCCATGATCGCGCCCCCGAGCACGCTGGTCGCGACAAGACGTTGTGGCATGCTGGACATCGTGTGTCGGGTTTCGGGTGACTCTTCCGCAAGGAGACACGCTTGCGGGCTGGAAGGTTAACGATACCCTCGGAGCGCGGCCATGTTCAGCTTTCGCGCTTTTCCCGCCAGCGCAGAAACTCGAAGGGGCTGCGGCACTCCCTGCACCAGCAGGTCGTGAGCGAGGCGTGACTGCCGAAGAGCGACATCAGTTCCGTGCGGCTGCTGCCACAGAAGGGGCAGGGTGGGGGCGCGGGTTGCGCGGAAGGATCGCCGCGCGGTGCGGGGGGGGGCTTGGGCAAGCCGGCCGACATCGCTGACGCTACTCCACAAAAAGGGCGCGGTTGCGATCGCCGCGCGCCCGCTCGACCGCCTCTTCGCCGGGGGCCCCCGGGCCGCGCCGCCGCTCCGGATCCCACCCCACGCGGGCGGGCTCAATCTCGCCAATGCGAAGGCCCGCCAGCGCGAGCGTCGCCCCCACGCGGTCCTCGAACCGTTCCCGGACCTGCGCGCCCGGCCGAACCCGCCCCTCGGCCACAATCGTCTCGTAGTCGGAATCCTCGGGGAGCAGCCACGCGAGCGTGGAAGGGAGCGCCGCCCGGGCCGCCGCCTCAAGGCGCCGCGCCCCCTCGCCCCTCGCGCCCGCCAGCCGCGCAAACCACGCCGCGCCGAACTGGTGGTGGTACTCCTCCTCGGCCAGCATCTTGGGCACGCGCGACCGCGCGAGGGCGAAGTCGCCGTGCGAAAAGCTCTCCAGCGCGACCGCAAGCGCGCCGTCCACGACCACCGTCGCCGCGACGAAAGCCGCCCAGTCGGGAAAGGGGACGTCCAGCGCGGGCGCGGAGTAGTACCGCTCGGCGGGACGATCCTGCTCCACGGCAACGGGGTCGAAACCGAGCCGCTTGAGCATCGAGTACAGCAGCCGGGCGTGTCCCCACTCGTCCTGCGCCATCGCCGAGGCCGCGATGCCCGTCTCAAGCGAGGGGCTGCCCAGGATCCAGTCGCTGTAGCGGATCCCGAGCAGCCGCTTGGTGTCGGCCAGGCTGAGAATGTGGCGCGCGAGGGGACCGGGGACGCTCACGCCGCGTCCCCTCCGCCGCCCCGCCCCGCCCCGCCCCCGCCCGCCCCCGGCCGGTTGGCCGCCCAGGGGCCGTCGCTGCGATTCACGGGGATCACGGCGCCGCGGGGAACGACGCACATCTCGAACCAGTTCTCCTCGTCGTAGGTCTTCCAGGCGTAGACCCGCGCAAGTTCGTCGCCCGGCGCGTCGATGTAGCCGATGTGCCGGAGCGGATCCCCGCGCCGCTTCCGGGCGAAGACCTCATAGATGCCCTCGTGGAGTCCGGTGCGCGCCCGGGTTCCCGCGCCCCCACCGCGCCCAGCACCCTCCCCGCCAGCCCTCCCGCTCACGCCCCCACTCCCAGCAGCTTCAGCTTTCCGCGCCCCGCCTCGCTGATCCGCGCGGTCGTCCAGGGCGGGTCCCACACCTCGTTGATCTCGACCGCATCGACCCACGGCTCCATCGCGATCCGGTCGCGGACGTCCTGCTTGATGAAGTCCATGCAGGGGCAGGCGGTCGCCGTGAAGGTGAGGTCGACGCGGGCGGTGCCATGCTCGAACGCGACGCCGTACACCAGCCCCAGCGCCACCAGCGAGATCGGAAGTTCCGGATCCAGCACCTCGTCGAGCGCCGCGAGCAGGGCGGCCTCGCCGTCCGTGGGGGCCTCCGTCAGCGGCGCCGACCACCGGTCGCGGCCGCCCGAAGCGTGCGGCATCAGCGGCGGCCTCTCGGCGAGCAGCGTCCTGAGCGGCCGCCGCCGCCGGACCGGCGTCCCATGGCGGCGCTCCGCAGCCTGCCCGGCGCCGCCCGCGAGTCCGCCACCCGCCACCGGGCCCCCGCCCGCCCGACCTCCCGCCGTCACCGTCAATTCAGCCACGATTCCACTGTACCGCGCGACCGGCGCACCGATTCGACGTAGATCTCGTTCATCGGGCCGCGTCCCTTCCAGCGCGCAAAGACATCGTCCCAGCCGATCTCGCCGTCCTCGAAGAGCCAGTGCTTCGCGTCGGGGTCGTACTGGCACGGGAAGGGGTAGTCGAGCACGTACTCCTCGCGTTCGGCGTCGTAGTGGGCGGGGACCGACAGGCCGAGGCCCTCGCACAGCGGCACCGTCGACGACATCCAGACCTGGCGCAGCTCGTCGTTCGTCAGCCCCTTCAGCCGGTAGTCCAGCTGGCCGCTGTGCCGCTTGAGGTCGTCCGGAAGCCCGAACCACTCGATCGTCATCGGGAACATCCAGTCGACGCAGCGCTGCAGCAGCTCGGTCGCCGCCCCGCCGGCCCGTGCGAGCCGCCGCATCCATACCTCGCCGTGGCGCAGATGGAAGGTCTCCTCCATGTCCACCTTGACCAGCGCGCGCTTAAGCGGACCGTAGGACGTGTTGCGGTGCACGTCGCCAAGCAGACAGATCCCGGCCCGGTCGAAGAAGCCGTTGGCGACGACCAGTTCGGCCCAGTTGTCCAGGGGCTGGTCGAAGCCGTAGGGGTGCTTGAATTCGTGCGGCTCGCGCCCGTACACGAGCTTCTCCTTCGACACGCCCATGTCCTCGAGCAGCCGGTAGGCGATGTTCGCATGCGCCAGCTCGTCCTGGATGATCGCGTGAGCGCTGACCTGGGTGTTGGTCGAAGGCGCGTGCCTCGCGGCGAGCCAGTAGGCCGGGGCGCTCATCAGTTCGGTGTCGGCCTGCACGGTCAGCTGCACGATGATCGCCTTGCGGTACCCCGGCGTCATCTCGTCGGGCGTCTCCAGGATGTATCCGCGGTGAATCTTTTCCTTCAGCCGCTGTTCGGCCTGCTCCGACTTCGCGGACCGCTGTGACCCGTCAGGCTGCTTCGGCATCCGGGCTTCCCTCCCGTTCGTGGCCATCGTTTCGCTGCGCCATGCCTCCGCTGCGGCTCCCTCAGATCCCCAGCGACGACCGAATCAGCGGACTGATCCTCTCGGGCGTCCAGGGCGGATCGAATGTCAGCTCCACCTCTGCCTCCTCCACTCCGTCGACGCCGGCCACGGCCTCCTTCGCCTCCTCCAGGATCTGGCCGGCGGCCGGGCACATCGGCGTCGTCAGCGAGATCGTAGCCTTCGCACTGTTGCCATCGACCTCGATATCATATACCAGCCCGAGCACCACGAGGTCCAGGTTCAGTTCCGGATCCTTCACGTTCCTCAGGGCTTTGCGAACCGCCTTCTCGGTTGCTGCCACGTTTCACGCTCCGCCAAGGGGTGGGACAGGGGCGCCGTTTCGGGGCGCAGAACCCCGCTGAGGGATTATCATCAGGGGTGACGCGAAAAATACCCGACGCGGATGAAGGGCGCCACGTCGGCAACCGTGGGGAAACCATGCGCATCGCCATAAACACCGGAGGGGGCGACGCTCCCGGCCTCAACGCGGTGATCCGTGCCGCGGTCGTCACTGCGCGCCGGAAGGGATGGGACGTCGTGGGCATCCGGCGCGGCTACGGCGGTCTCTTCAAGGCGGGCGGGGTGGTTTCGCTCGACGAGAGGTCCGTGCGCGGGATCACGCACATCGGCGGAACCATCCTGGGGACGAGCAACCGCGGCAGCCCGTTCTCCTTCCCGGTCGAGCAGCCCGACGGCAGCGTCCGGATGGTCGACCGGTCGGACGAGGTGATCGACCGAATGAAGGAGCTGGAGATCGGCTGCCTGATCGCGGTGGGCGGAGACGGCTCGCTGCGGATCGCCCGGGAGCTGGCGGCCAAGGGTCTGAACGTGATCGGGGTGCCCAAGACGATCGACAACGACCTCGAGGGGACGCTCTTCACCTTCGGATTCCACACCGCGGTCCAGACCGCCACCGACGCGATCGACAAGCTCCACTCCACCGCGGAGGCCCACCAGCGCGTCATGGTGGTGGAGCTGATGGGCCGCCACACGGGGTGGATCGCGCTCTTCGCGGGGTACGCCGCGACGGCGGATGCGATTCTGATCCCGGAGATCCCCTACGACGTGGCCAGGGTCGCCGACAAGATCCGCTCGCGGTGGGCGCGGGGACGCGAATTCGCGATCGTCGTGGTGGCGGAGGGCGCGATTCCGGCGGGGGGCGAGGCCTCCTACCTCGACAAGCCCGCGCTCGGGGGCGGCCTCAGGCTGGGAGGCGCGGCAAAGCGAATCGCCCGTCGGATCGAGGAGCTGACCGGGCACGAAACGCGCAGCCTGGTACTGGGGCACCTGCAGCGCGGCGGCCGCCCGATCGCCTTCGACCGGATTCTGGCGCTGCGATTCGGCACGGCGGCGGTGGAGCTCGCCGAGCAGGGCCGTTTCGGCTGCATGGTGGCGCTGGATGCCCCCGCCGTGCGCGCCGTTCCCCTGGGCGCGGCGGTCGACAGCCTGAAGCGCGTCCCTGTCGATGGCGACATGGTACTGGCATCGCGCGCCCTGGGTATATCTTTTGGAGACTAGGCGCGGGTGTTTGCAGCGCTGGATGTTTTGTAGCACGGAGGCAAGGATGCAGCACGCTGGATTGAATCGATTCCTGATCCTGGGCGCGGGCCTGCTGGCGCTCGGTGCGGGCTGGCTGGCTCCCAGGGGGCTCGCTGCGCAGGACGAGGAGGAGATCCAGCTGACGACGGTCGAAGGCGAGGTCCTGGACCTCGTCACCGGCCTCCCGGTCGCCGTGGCGATCGTTGCGATCCCCGCCATCGCGCGAAGTGCGATCACTGACGAGTGGGGGTATTTCCGCATGGAAGAGGTCCCCGTCGGGATCTACCCCATGCAGGTCATGCGCATCGGCTATCAGACCCTCGGCGCCGCGGTCCCGCTCATCGAGGGCGAAACGCTGGCGTTGCACCTCACCCCGGGGCCCGTGCCCCTGGAGGGAATCGAGATCAGGGTGACCGACGAGGACGACCTGGAATGGAGACAGGCGAGCACCATGACCCTCGCCGTGGTCGGCCCCGTCGAGATGGAGACGCTGCGCGAGCGCTACGTAACCCTGGGACACATCCTCACCTCGAGACACCTGCCCGGATCCCGCTACATCCCGCCGCGGAGCGTGGGCGGCAAGGGCTGTCTGCGGATGACGCAGGAGAGCCTCAGCCTGATGACCACGGAGACGAATCCCTGCGCCGCGGTGGTGATCGACGGTGTGATGCTGACCGATGAAGGGGCGGGCTATGCCTTCGACATGAGCCCCGACGCCATCTTCGCGATGCGCTTCGTGCGCGGTTCGGAGGCCGCCCTGAGGTACGGGAACGCGGGCGGAAACGGGGTCCTGATCATCGAGACCAGGCTGCGGCGGTAGGGGGGCGACGGCGCCTGCCGGATCGGGCCGCTGCCCGCGGATCGCCCGCCGGCTACTCCACCGGGCGCCGCCAATCCCGCGCCCGCAGCGACACCAGGTTCGCGAAGAGGCGGTAGGCACCCGGCACTCCAGCCGGGAACTGCCGGAAGAAGGCGAGGCCGGTGTAGACGTAGAGGCCGTCGCCCAGCGGCGCAACGACCAGGCCGCCGCGCTTCGGCTCCTCGCCCGGGTCGGCCATCTCCATGACGGGGGTGTAGCGCGCGTCCCATTCGCCCAGGAAGTAGAGCCCGCGTTCCTGCGCCCACCCCTCGAAATCGGCCGGGCCGACGGGGTTCGGACGCGTGAAAATCGGCGAATCTGTCAACAGAACTGTCACAGGAGCGATCTCGTCGGTGACCCGGTCGTGAGGCCTGTTGATGGTGGCCGGATAGGGGGCGAAGCCGCCTGCGGAGAACTCGTACCGGTTGTACTGCGCGATCACCGTGCCGCCCCCCCGGGCGAAGTCCAGCAGCGCCTCGTTGGCGGCGGCCAGGTCGGGCCGCGCTTCGTAGGCGCGCACCCCCAGTACAACCACGTCGAGATCGGTGTAATCTCCTGCCAGTACACGACTTGTGCCGAGTTCCTCCACCGTCATGCCCAGCTGCCTGAGCGCGGCCGGGCCATCGTCGCCGGTGCCCATGACGTAGCCGACGCGCAAGTCCGTGTCCACCGCGACGGGGAACACCGAAACGCGCACCGCCGCCTCCCTCGCCATCAGCGTCCGCGGGATGTGCGGGAAATCGACGATGTCGAACTCCGTGACAAATTCCCTTGGGAATCTGTCAGCCAATCTGTCCGGGAATCTGGCACGGTTAGCGGGGGGGTCCGCCGGTGCCTCGCGGGCGACCGCGCGGAAGGCGTGCGAGCCCTCCCCGGGGGTGCCGCGCGGCGTCACGGCAAAGGTGAACGAACCGTTTGCGCCGCCGGGTTCGAGCGCGAAGGGGACGCCGGGGGGCTCGACCCGCCAGCCGTCCGGAACCTCGAGGCTTACCTCGCCGGAGCGCGCCGCTGTCGAGGTGTTGGTCAGCACGACGGTTACTTCGCGCGTCTCCTCGGCCCCGGACGGCCACACCATCCACGGCGGGTCGACCTCCACATTGAGCGCCGGCATGACCACTACCGGCTCGCGGTACTCGACGGCCGCCTGGTCGACGCCCACGTATTCGGCGGTGCGCCGGGTGGCCAGCGCCACCGCCCCCGCTCCGCCGCCTCCCAGCCGCATCGCGACGCGGGCCGAGATCGGCGCAGGATCGAATGGCAGCGCCCACAGCGCCGCATCTGCGGCCCAGCGGTGAAGCGCGCCGTCACGCTCCTCGTGCAGGTAGTAGGGGACCGAGGCCGGCGCATCGGCGGGGACCGCCACGCGCCAGCTCCACCGCCCGATGTCACCGGCCGCGATGTTCCCGTCGGCCGGGGTGGGAGGAGCCTGCTGGCGGAAGAACGGCGACCGCGACGGGCTGGGCGCCGGTTCGTCCGTCGGCGTCGCCGTCCAGCCGTGGGGCAGGACGAGCTCCGGGGCGACGTCCGCAAGGTCGAAGGCGCCGCCGTTCCAGACGGTCACGTCCACGGTGACCGGCTCGCCGGGGGTCAGCGTGTTGCGCCCCACACGCGCCTCCGTGACGATCCCGGCCGCCGCGAGGATCGCTTCGGAGAGCTGCGCGAGGCGGCGTTCGAGGACTCGCCGGCCCTCGGCGGCGGCCGCGCCCTCGTCCAGGAGCCCCCGCAGAATCCCGGCCGCCTCGGCCAGCCCCGCCACCGCCCCGTCCGGCCGGGTCGCCGAAAACCCTTCCGCCGCCGCCGCCAGCGCGCCGCGGTACCGGGCAAGCCGCCGTTCGGTGTCCGCGGGCCATCCCGCAGGCAGGGGAGTGCCCAGCTGTCCGAGCAGCGTGGTGTCCACGCCCGCGAAGATGCCGTCGTCCTCCATCCCCTCCACCACCGAAGCCTCGAGGCGCAGCGAGCTGGACCGCGGGCCCATTGACTGGCCGGAACCCATGTCCTGGGAGCGGTGCTGGCTCCGGCTTTCCATGGCCAGCTGGAAGTGCGAGCGGCCGAGCACGGGATCGAAGGTGCCGGTCGGGACGCTGATGGTGGCGTCGCGCGAGAAGGAGCGGTTGGAGTTGTAGAGCTTGGCGGGCTGCCAGGGGGTGACGCCGTGGGCGGCGAGTTCGGGGAAGCGGTCCGGGTCGCCCGCGGCGGCGAACGCTTCGCGCGCGGCGATTCCGGCGAGCTGGTGCTGGCCGTGCCCGTCGCGCGGCGTGCCCGAAAAGACCGAGACGATCACATGCGGCCGGAACTTGCGCACCACGTAGACCACGTCGCGGAGCACCTCCTCGAGGGGCCACAGCTCCAACGCCTCCTCGACGCTCTTCGAGTAGCCGAAGTCGAAGGCGCGGGTGAAGTACTGCTCGCCGCCGTCCAGAGCGCGCGCGGCGAGGAGTTCGCCGGTGCGGATGACGCCGAGGCCCTCGTGCAGCCGCGGCCCGATGAGGTTCTGTCCGCCTTCGCCCCGGCTGAGCGACAGGTAGGCCGTTTCGGCGCCCATCCCGCGGGCGAGCGCGGTGAGGAGGCCGGTGTCCTCGTCGTCGGGGTGGGCGGCGATCATCAGCACGCGCTTCACCCCGTCGAGCTGCCGCATTTGGAGCGCCGTGCCGACGATGCCCCGGTCCTGTTGCGCGCTGGCTGGGATGGCCGGTGCCGCCGCCACCACCGCGAGCGACGCGGCCACCACCGCAAACGCCGCCGTGGTGAGAATCCTGCGGTGTTTCATCGTTCCTCCGTCCCGCCCCTGTTCCATGACGTAAACCGGTCGGCCCTCGCGCGCCCCGGTAGGGAGAAGGTAACCTCCAGCCAAGCGAGGGGTCACGACGGAGAGCGCCATGGATATCGCCGCAACGCTCAGGAGCTACGACGGGAAGCGGGTCGCGCCGTTTCGCGCGGTCGCCGAGGCCGTGCGCGGTGCGCCGGAGAGCGCGGTGCCGGTGCTCCTCGACCTTGCGGTAAGCGACGAGGCGGCGCTACAGGTGGGCGCGACCTGGGTGGTCAAGTACCTGGCGGAGCGTGGGGACGCGCCGTGCGGGGAGGCTGCTGAGCGGGTCATCGACCTCCTGGAGCGGGTGGGCGAACCGGACGCGGTGCTGCATCTCCTGCAGACGCTGCCGCATGTGGAGATCCCCGCCGATCGCCGCGCCCGCCTCGGCCGCGCCCTCAAGCGCCTGATCCGGTCGGAGCGTGTGTTCATCCGGGCATGGGCTTATAATGGCCTCGGCCTGCTCGCGGTGGCCGACCCGGCGCGGCGCCCGGAGGTTGAGGCGCTATTTGACGCGGCCGAAGCGACGGAATCAGCCGCGGTCAAGGTGCGGATTCGGCGCGCGCGGGCGGGGCTGGCGCCGGCGGGCGGACAGGAACTCGCAGCCCCCGGACGCGCCGGCTTCAGCCGCCCCGGGTGACCTGCCGGTCAGTCCCGCGGCGCGCGCAGCCGCAGTGCGAACCCCGTCCCGAAAAACACGTCTTCGGCCCGGTCGTTCAGTCCGACGCCGACCCGGATGTCCCACTGCAGGTCGTCCATCGGAAGCCACGTCAGCCCGGTGTTCAGATAGTGCTCGGCCAGCATCCCGCCCGGCTCATCGGAAAACAGCGCGAACCACTCGCCGTAGAGGCCGTGCCGGTCACCCAGTCCGATGCCGCCCGACAGTGACTGGGCCCACTCGACGATCGCGCCGCCCTCCTCCCCGACCGCCCGGTTCACCTGCGTGCCCCCGGAGAGCGAGAACGCGCCGGTAACGTCCCAGCTGTACACCAGGTTCAGCCCGGGAAGGACCTTGCCGCCGGAAAACCCGTCGCTGCCCGTGGGGAAGGTCGCCTGCGGCAGGATGCCCAGCGCCGGAATGACGCCGTTCTGCTCACTGAGCGCCAGCTTGACGCCCAGGTAGAGGTCGTCGAACCCGTTGTCGTCGAGGCTCGCCCCGTTCATCTGCGTGCGCCGGGCGATCAGGCCGGCGCCGAAGCGCAACTCGAGCCATTCCGCAAACAGCCCCAGGCGCAGCAGCGGCTCTCCGAGGGAATGGGCGATCACCGTCGCGCCGCCCTCTCGGCCTCGTCCGAGGGTGTAGCCGAATTCGATCTGGGCCGCGCCCAGCCCCACGGTGCTCGGTCCTTCGGTGAAGTCGGGGCGGTCCGCGATGAGCGGGTTCTGCGCGTGGGCCGGCCCGGCCGGCAACAGCGCCGGCAGCGCGGCAAACGCCAGGGTTCTCGCAAGCGCCATCGGTTCTCGTCCCATCAATGCCCCCTCCGCGGCCACGGCAACGCCAGCCCCTCGGGCGCCCGCGACCGCCCGAACCACCCGGCCAGCGCCGCCAGACTGAGCACGTAGGGCAGCGCCAGGAAGAGCGGGTAGGGAAGATCGGCGTCGAAGGCCTGCAGCGCGAACTGAAGCGCCTCGGCCCCGCCGAAGAACAGCGCAGCCGCCAGGACTCCCGCGGGCCGCCAGCGCCCCAGCACGACCACCGCGATCGCGATGAACCCCTTTCCGGCCGACATGTTCTCGGCGAAGGTGCCGGTATGCACCAGGCTCAGGTGCGCGCCCGCCAGCCCCGCCATCAGCCCCGCAAAAACCGCCGCCAGCATGCGTGTGCGCACCACCGGGACGCCCGCCGCGTGCGCCGCTTCCGGGGACTCGCCGACCGCCCGCAGGGCCAGCCCCCACCGGGTCCGGAAGAGGAGCCACGCCAGCAGCGGCACCATGACGTACACGAGGTACGCGGTCAGCGCCTGGTCGAAGAGCGCCGGCCCGACCACCGGGATCCGCGACAGCAGCGGCAGCTCCCACGCCGGCAGCGTCTCCAGCTCCAGCGCCACCCCGGTCACACCGAAGCGCGACTGGTACAGGGCGCCGGTGAACCCCAGGCTGCCGATGGTCACCGCCGTCCCCGTGATGATCTGGTCGGTGTTCAGCCTGACCGCGAAGACCGCGAAGACGAGCGCGGCCGCGCCGCCCGCGAGCGCGCCTGCCAGGAGCCCGGCGTAACCCCCGCCGGCGAGCGAGCCGAGCGCCCCACCGAGCGCGCCCCAGATCACCGAGCCCTCGAGCCCGATGTTGATCACTCCGGCCCGCTGCGAGACGGTCTCGCCGAGAGCCGCAAGCGCCAGCGGCACCGCCAGCCCCACTGCGGAGACGAGGAAGGAGGAGAGGGCGGCGACGTCAGGCACGGGAGTGCGCAGCCCGCGGCGAGCCACGGGCCGCTCGCCTGTCAATGGTCTGCAGGACGCGGTCGACGGTGAGCACGGCGAGGATGACCAGCGCCTCGATCCCGCGGACCCAGACGTCCGGCACGCCCGCCTCGCGCTGCATGGCCCCGCCCCCCGCGCTCAGCGCGCCGAACACGATTGCGGTGAGCACGGCGGCCAGCGGGTGCAGCCGCGCCAGGAGCGCCACGGCGATCGCCGTGTAGCCCCATCCGGGCGACAGGCCCTCGTACATGCGGTGCGTGATCCCGGACACCTGGATCCATCCGGCCAGCCCCGCGATCGCGCCGGAAACCAGGAACGCGCGCCAGATCACCGGAGTTGTGCGGAACCGGCCGCTCACCTCGGCGGCGCGCGGCGACGCCCCGACCGCGCGGATGCGAAAGCCGCCCGGCGTGCGGGCCAGGTACAGCCAGAGCGCCACCGCGATCAGGATGCCGATCAGGAACCCCAGGTGAAGGCGGAAGCCGGGGATCAGCGTGGGAAGCTGGGCCGCGGCCGGGATCGCGTCGGTCTGATTGAAGACGCCCCGGGACTCCCGCAGCGGGCCGTGCACCAGGAACTGGGCCAGGAAGAGCGCCACGAAGTTCATGAGCAGGGTGGTGATCACCTCGCCGACGCCCATCCGGGTCTTCATCGCCGCCGGGACCGACGCCCACAGCGCCCCGGCGGCGGCGGCGGCGAGGAGGGTCGCCGGGAGGAGGAGGAAGGCGCTGCTCGCGGGCACCGAGACCGCGACGGCCACGCCGGCGAGCGCCCCGGCGTGAAGCTGCCCCTCCGCGCCGATGTTCCACACGCGGGCCTTGAAGGCGAGCGCGACGGCCAGGCCCGTCAGGAGCAGGGGCGTGGCCTGCACCAGCGTGACCGAGATGAAGTTGTGCCAGGATCCGAAGGCGCCCCGGGCGAGGGCGCCGAAGGCGACGGCGGGCGAATGGCCCCCGAGCGCGAGGAGGGCGGCCGCGATCGCCATGGTGGCCAGCAGCGCAGCGGCGGCGCCGAGTGCGGGGCGGAGGTCGGCGCGGACGCGGGGGGTGCCTGACTGGTCGCTCATCCGGCGGTCTCTCGCGCGCCCGGGCGGTCACGGGCGTCGGCCTGGTGGCGCACGCCGCCGCGGCTGCCCGCCCCCAGCATCAGCTCCCCGATCGCAGCCGGATTGTGATCCTCCGGCGGCACGGGAATAAGCCGCCCCCGCACCATCACCGCGATCCGGTCCGACAGCTCCAGGATCTCGTCCAGGTCGGTCGAGATCAGCACAATGCCGGGAGCGCGGTCGCCGTGTTTCGCCAAGGCCGTGATCCTCTCGCGAACGGCCACCGTCGCCTTCACGTCGAGCCCCCGGGTCGGCGACTCGGCGACGAGCAGTTTGCCGCTGCGCAGGAACTCCCGCCCGGCGACCATCTTCTGCTGATTCCCCCCCGACAGCGTCCCGGCGGCCACACCCGGCGCCCCCGAACGCACATCCATCTCGCCGACGAGCGCGGCCGCTGCCTCCTCCACCTCCGCCCAGTCGAGCCACGGACCCCTTCGGTATGCCCCCTTCGCATGCACCGCCAGCGCCACGTTCTCGGCGATTGTGAAATCGTTCACAAGTCCTTCGCCGTCCCGTTCCTGCGGAATCCACCCCGCCTCGGCCGGCAGCACGGCCTCACCCGCATCCGGCGCCTGCAGCCCCGCGAGGACCGAGGCCAGCGTCCGCTGCCCGTTCCCGCCCACGCCCGCGATCCCCAGGATCTCGCCCCGGCGCACCGCCAGCGAGACGCCCCGCAGCCCCGCCCCGCTCACGCTCGCGGCGGAGACGTCCTTGAGCTCGGCCACGATCGCCGGTGCCGGGGCCTCCTGCCCCGCCAGCACGCTCCCGCCGCCGGGAAGCCCGGCCGCGACCCCCCCCACCCCCACCATCGCATCCGCCAGCTCACGCGCCGTCACCCCGCCCGCCTCCCGCGTCAGCACCCACCGCCCCCGCCTCAGCACCGTCACCCGGCCGGCCGCGGCCAGCACCTCGTCCAGCTTGTGCGCCACCAGCACGATCCCCGTCCCGGCGGCGGCCACCCGGCGAAGCACTGCGAACAGGCCCTCCACCTCCTGCGGCGCGAGCACCGCGGTGGGCTCATCCAGGAGCAGCACCCGGGTCTCGCCCATCAGGGCCTTCAGGATCTCGATCCGCTGGCGGTCGGCCACGCCCATCCGCTCCACCGGCACATCCAGCTGTACCGGCAACCGCAGTTCGGCGGCCCGCGCCTCGATCCGTCCACGGTAGTCGTCGCGGACACCCCCGCGCGGGGTCCACGCTTCCGCATTGAACAGCGCCACGTTCTCGAACCCGGTGAACCGCGGCACCAGCGAGAAGTGCTGATGCACCATGGCCACGCCCAGGGCACGGGCCTCCGCCGCGCTGCCCAGCCTGACCTCGCGGCCGCCGATCTGGACCCGCCCCGCGTCCGGCGCCAGGAGTCCCGCCACGACCCGCGCGAGCGTGGTCTTCCCGGCACCGTTCTCGCCCAGCAGCCCGTGAATCTCCCCCGGGGCCAGTTCGAAGTCGACTGCGTCGAGGGCCCTCAGCGCGCCGAACCGCTTCGTGACGCCCCGTAGACTGACCGCCGCCGTCACCTGGCCGCCCGTGGAAGGTTGGCGCTGCTCATGGCGGTCAGCAGGTAGGCGGATCCCCCGCGGCAACCGGATCCCCCGCCGCCGGCTCCACGAAGTCGATGCTCGGCACGTCGATCTTCTCCTCGATGATCAGCCTGCGGGCTTCCTCGATCCGCACGAGCACCATCGGCGGAACGGCCCCCGGCTGCGCGGGGTTCGGCACGAAATCCACCGCGCCGGTCGCGAGTCCCGTATACAGCGGCCCCTCCAGCGTCCCGTCCTGCCACGCCCGCGCGGTCTGCACGAAGATCTGCGGGATGTTGATCACCGCGCTCCCCGCGATCACGTCGGGGGCCACGTCGTTCTGGTCGCGGTTCATGCCGAATGCCCACGCCATGCGCCCGCCCTCGCGGGCCTCGCGCACCGCCTGGAAGAAGCCGAAGCTCGCGGCGTCGACGTTGTGGATCAGCGCGTCCGCCCCCTGACGCAACTGCGCGGCGGCCGCCTCCTTGGCCGCCGAGACATCGTCCCAGCTGCCGATGAAGGTTTCGAGCACCGTTGCGTCCTCGCGCATCGCCTTCACCCCCGCCTCGAAGGCGATGAAGGTGCCCTTGGCGGACGGAATCTCGACGCCGCCCACCATGCCCACGATCCCGCTGGCGGTGATCGCCCCGGCGGCCATTCCCGCCAGATAGGACGCCTCGTGCAGCCCGAAGATGATCGGCACGACGTTCGCCGAGGGCCGCGACCCCGACGACACCACGAAGGTGACGTCCGGATACGCCTCACCGGCCCGGCTTGCGGCGTCCTGGTACTCGAAGCCGTGCCCGAAGATCAGCCCATATCCGCTTTCCGCGTACGAGATGAAGGCCTCGTCGAAGTCGGCGGGCGTGCGGGTCTGCTGGTGGGAGATGTGCACCCCCAGCGAGTCCCCGATCATCTGCAGCCCCTCGTAGGCGCCGGCGTGCCACCCGGCGTCGCTGACCGGACCGGAGGTGAGCAGCGCGACGGCGGGCCCGTCGACGGCGGTCGAATCGCCGCCGCACCCCGCGGAAAACATGAGGGGAACGATCGGCAGGCAGCGGAGGTAACGGATCATGGCAGTCCTCGCAGCATTCGGGTGAGGCGCCGGCGGTGCTCGGCGAAGAACCGCTCTGGTGCCCCTTCGGAGTGGAACAGTACAATATACGGCTGACCCAAGGCACACCTCCCAACCGACTGGAAGCCCACATGTCCCAGACCCGCGACCATTGGAGTTCCAACACCGGCCTCGTGCTGGCCGCCACCGGCAGCGCGATCGGCCTCGGCAACCTCTGGAAGTTCCCCTACATCACCTGGGTGAACGACGGCGGGGCCTTCGTCCTCGTGTACCTGATCTGCATCGCGGCGGTGGGTCTGCCGATCATGATGGCCGAGCTGCTCATCGGGCGCCGAAGCCAGAAGAGCGCCGTGGGGGCGCTCAAGGACGCGGCGGGGCCCGCGTGGGGCCTGATCGGCGGCTGGGGCGTGACTGCGGGGTTCATCCTGCTGAGCTACTACACTGTCATCGCCGGCTGGTCGCTCTTCTACTTCGCGAAGACGGTCAGCTGGACCTTCGGTTCGTTCCCCGAGGGCATGGTGGCCGGGGATCTCTTCAATGACCAGGTCAGCAGCGCGCCGCTGCAGCTGGGCCTTTCGCTTGCCTTCAGCGCGGCGACCATCGGGGTGGTCTACTTCGGGGTCAGCAAGGGGATCGAGCGGGTGGCCCGGGTCTTCCTGCCGATCCTCTTCGGCATCCTGATCCTGATGCTGATCAGCGCGCTGGGGATGAGCGGGTCGGGCGAGGCGCTCACCTTCATCTTCCGCCCGAACTTCACCGAGCTGGAACCGAGCAGCGTGCTGGAAGCCGTCGGCCACTCCTTCTTCACGCTCTCGCTGGGCATGGGGGCGATGATCACCTACGGCTCGTACATCTCGCGAAAGCAGTCGGTCGTGAAGGCGTCGGGCGCGATCGTGGCGCTGGACACCATCATCGCGCTCTTCGCGACGATCATCATGTTCTCGGTGATCTTCTCCGTGACGGGGATGCAGCAACAGGTCGACGCGGGCGAGGTCGGCGCGGTGGGAATGCTCTTCGTCGCGCTCCCGGAGCTGTTCTACACGCAGGTGCCCTTCGGGGTCGTACTGGGGCCGCTCTTCTACGTGCTGGTGGCGCTCGCCGCGCTGACGTCGACGATCTCGCTGCTCGAGGTCGTGACCAGCTACCTGATCGATGAACGGGGCCTGGGGCGCCACAAGGCCACGATCGTGTCGGGCGTGGCGATCTTCGTCTTCACCATCTTCGCGGCGCTGTCCTTCACCGGCACACCGTTCTTCTCGACACTTGAAGTATTTCAGGGGAAAGCGGGCTGGTTCTCCACCGCCGACCACTTCGTCTCCAACTGGATGCTGCCTATCGGCGGCCTGGGGATCACGATCGCGGTCGGCTGGTTCATGACCCGAAAGGCCAGCGAGTCCGAGCTGGTGGACGGCACGGAGCCGAAATGGTTCAACTACGGCGTCTGGAGGTTCTTCGTGCGGTTCATCGCGCCCGCCGCGGTGCTCGCGATCATCCTGTTCGTGATTCTGGGGAGGGACTTCAGCTGATGGCGTAGGGTGTCCCGGGGGGACCGTCGTGGGCCGGCCGCGGCACGCCCCTCGGGCCAGGGCTGTGTCGACCGCGACCGCGTGGCGGCGCGACGAGCTCGCCGCGGCGGCCCACCCCTGCGGATGTGCGCCGGGCACGGACGATCTGCGGCCGTAGTACAGGTCAGGCGCCCCGCATCGTGCGCGTCCAACGAGGCAGGCTTGGGCACTCGGCCGCCCGATCGGCGCCGATTCGCTCGACCACTTCTCGCATCGCCCGCTATTCGTTCGTCGATCAGGGCGACGGCGCCGCGCCCGGCGGCAAACCCGACAAGCACAGAGTCGAATCAGGGCATCCGCGCGGCATCAGCGATCGAATCGAGCAACTCACTGCGTATTGCTCCACGCAGCAACAGCCCATTCACGACCAGCGTCGGCGTGCCGGTTGCCCCCAATTCAATCGCTTTCGCGATGTCGGCTTCGATTGACGGCACAGGTTCGGTGTTCCTCATGCATACCTCGAAGAGTGTGAGATCGGGTATGTGAGCCTCGGATGCCATCTCCGCAAACGTTTTTAGTCCTAAGGAATCCTGCTGTGCGAAGATGATGTCGTGAAAGGCCTCGAACCGATCTTGCTGGGCCGCACATTCCACTGCCCGCGCGGCGGGATACGCAAACCGATGCCTGCTAAGGGGCCAATGACGGTATACGAGTGCGATGCTTCCCGGGTACTTTTCTCGTAGCCGCGGCAACTCTTCCCTCGCGAGGTAGGCACACGTAGGGCACTCGAAATCACTGAAAGTGACTAGTGTCACGGCGGCGTCTTCAGGACCGATGCGGTGGCCTACATCCGCGATCTCAGGCCAGTCGGAAACGGTCACTGGTGGAGGGGGGGAGGTGGACGTGTCGGGACCGAGTACTTCCCGTCGCACGATTACCACCGTGATCGTGATCGTGCAAACGACCATAGCGATCATCATCAAGTCAGACAACGTGTCGCGGACGCCCTTCACACGTGCCTCCGATTCACGAAGCTCCGGACCTTCAGGAGGTGGCATGATCGGACCCATCCGAATTGTTTACTTTCACCACTGCCGCTCTCCGCAGGCGCAATCGTCCAGCAACGGTTTGTCGCTGTCGGGGCAATACTCTGGATATTCCTCACAGGGTGTTTCGTGCTGGACGTCGCAACCCAAGTGCACACAGATTGAAGCGCAGTCGCTACATGGCTCGCCTTCGGCGCGACAGCACTCCCAGTACGTGAGACAGCCTTGCTCCTTCTGCTCGCACTCGTCCTGAACGCGATCTGCCGCAGTCGTCAAGAGGGCCGTTAGACTCACGCCAAAGGCGAGCCAGACAGGTGATTCGCCTGTTTCTCGGTCCGTTATTCATGGTCGGGAACTCCTGCGATTAGGGACAACCTACCCTGAACGCCATCCTGACGCTTCGCGCCAGGGGTGACATCCTTCGGATCCGCCAGTCGGTACTTCACGATGTAAGGTACATCCAACTCGTCGTGCGCGACCCCGAAGACCCGCCCATCCCGCAGAATCAGCGGTCGGAAGTCTGTCGGGAGGTTGACCCGGCCCAGGAAACGACCATCCGGAGAAATCAGGTCATAAGGCCTGGGGTAACCTTGTCCGGCTTGATCCCACACGAGATCTACCCGGCGTATGAGCAGGTGCCCGTCCGGGGCCACGAGGAATCGGTCGAACGCCGGAACCTGCCGGTTGGCGTGAGCGAGGACCGCCGGAAGGCCCGTGTCGAGAAACCCGCCGGGCCGTTCGCAGAGCCGCCTCCTTCCGGGAATCCGGCAGCTCTCAATTTGAGAAAGCCGTACCTGTTCCAGCATGTCGTCCGTAACCGAAACGGGCTCTACATCCATCCGTACAGTGCGTCTCAGCACACCCTTGCTGCTGTAGACCGACATCTCATAATCCATCCCATTCGACCGGTAGACGTTGCCGGCTCGGTCCACGCCATGGTCGACAAAGCGGGCAAACGCGGGGGTGATCAACCCTCCCGACGACAGCTGGACCCTGTCCGGCACCCTATCGTAGGTGATGATCGTTTCGCCCAGGGCGCCACTGACTGGAACCAGGTAACGAACCTCCTGCGGGACCGTTGGACCCCGTGTGCCGCTTGCAGCCTGACGGACACCGAGACCGACAACCCAACCCAGGTCCGTGGAAAGAATGGTGTCTACCGAGTAGCGGCCAGATTGTCCGCCCGGCCACACGGAGTTGAGGAACCGACCGGCGAGATCGAAAAAGTGCACACGATCACCATCGGTAATTGCGACGGTGTCTCGCGCTACGGCCAGGTCATGCGGCCTCTGGAAGTCTCCGGGACCCTCGCCACGACGGCCCCAGGAGCGGAGGAAGTTCCCCGCCGGAGAGAAGACGCGCACGTCATTGTCACGGCCGCTGAGAGAATAGATCTCCCCACTTGGCCCAATCTCGACACCGATTACCTCGGAGAACTGTTCTCCTTGATCGCCGTCCAGCGCACTCCCGATCCGCAATTCCTCCACAAGCGACAGCTGTTGTTCGGAACTCACCGGCTCCGAGATCCTGTTCTGAGCGGTCTCGTCCCCGGTGCTATCGGAGGTGCCGGTGCACGCGGCGGCGAGTAGCGCCACGGTCAGCAGCTTTGCCATGCGATCCTCCCAGTTGGTAGATCGGTCGGACAACGAGACTCTGGGCACGGAGTCTCCTAGGGCCGGGTATGCGGTGCGCGTGACTTAATGACATGACCCCGTCTTGCACGTGAACGTGCGGAACGAAGGTAGTCTGGCGAATGGAGCGGCTTCCAGCAAGGAGCAGACCCGATTCCTAAAAGGGGGGACCGGCTGGATTTGGGACCGAGAGCCGACGTCCGCCGTCGCCTGCGGAGCCGGGTTTCGGCACCCGGACGCACCGCGGTGCCGGGCGGATCTCGTGGGCCAGGGCAGATCGGTGCGGCCAGTCTATCGTGCGGGTATCGCTCAGGCGGCCTCATAGGCCACCGATCCCTCTCGCAGCGCGGGCTTGACGACCAGAGCTTGGCGCCTAGTGGCCATTTCCCACCCATTAGACGGCGATCTGAACGCCATGCCATCACCCTACCATGCGCGGACGGCAGTATGCAAGGGCCTGGGAGCCGCCGTCCCGGGGACCCTTGATGCCCCCGGAAACAGGGCCTCGCCCCTGCCGTCGTGCGGATGTGATGTCGACCGCTCCCACTGCATCGACCCCGGCAACACGGCTCGCCAGCCGCCCCACCGTGGTATCTTCCTAGACAGTCCCACCTCATCCCCACCCGCACAATGCGCCCTACCGCCCCCATCCCCGCCAAACGGCCGCCGGAGGTCTCCTTCGGCGGTCGCGTCCTCTTCCTGGCCGACGACGCCGACCTGATCCGCCGCCAGCTGCACGATGGACTGGATCCGGAGCTTACGCCCGACCTCAAGGCGCAGCTCCGCGACCAGATCAGCACCGACGAGATCACGCCGGCCTACATCTGCTTCTTCTACGACGAGACCCTGGGGGAATTCCCCTACCTGGGACTCGAGGTCGCGAGCGGGGGCTCCGAGGGCGACGGCCGCGCCCGCTCCGGCGGGACCGAGGCCCCCATCGAGCGCGGCAGCGTGCGCGTGGGCGGCTTCGTCTGCTCCGTTGCCGGGAAGCGCCGCGGCAAGGGATCGAGCCGCGAACAGAGCCCCTACGCCGAGCTGATGGCCGGCATCAAGGTCGTCGTCAGCGAGAGCATCGAGCGCATCTACAACGAGAACTGCCAGAACCTCGGCATCCTCACCACGACCGACTTCGGGCTGATCGAGCGGATCCGTTCCGGCGAGCCGATCGCGCTCAGCGAATTCACGGCGGGCACCGACGACATCACCCGCCAGATCATCGAATACGGCGGCCTCTTCGAGTTCAACATGGCGCGGCTGGCGGGCCAGGTGACGGTGCCGCCGCCGCGCGCGGAGGGGGGGAATCCCATGACCCTCGGCGAGAAGATCTTCGCCAGCAAATGGGTCGTCGATGCCGCCGAAGGGCGCATCGGCACCGCGTCGGCCGAGCCCGGCGAGGCGGGCTTCTTCCGCGCCGACATCCGCTTCTCGCACGAGTACGTGACCCCGATGGCGGCCATCTTCTTCGAGCAGAAGCTGGGCGCCGACGCGAAGGTCCTCGACCCCGACTCGATCCTCTTCTTTCGCGACCACCTGACCTTCCTGCACAAGGTCATGAGCCAGGAGCGGATCGAGCAGGGGCTGCTGGCGGTTGCGAACGAACTCGAGGTCAAGCAGCGCGAGTTCTCGGAGAAGCAGGGGATCCGCCTCTACGGCGAGCAGCAGGGCCACGTGATGGGCTCCGAGGCGATCTGCCACTCCAAGATCCTGGAGGACTACGCCGAGCCCGGGATGCTGATCATCGGCACCGATTCGCACACGCCCCACGCGGGTGCGGTCGGGGCGCTGGCCTTCGGGGTCGGGACCACGGCGATCTTCAACTCGTGGATCACGAAGGATGTGCGGGCGCGGATTCCGCCCTCCTTCAGGGTGCATGTGACCGGCGAGCTGCCCGCGAATGTGACCGCCAAGGATCTGATGCTGGAGATTCTGCGCCATCCCTATGTGCGCGACGGGCACGCGATCGGACAGATTGTGGAATATGCGGGGCCGGTTGTGGAGGGGCTGTCGGTGGACGAGAGGGCGACGATGACCAACATGGCGGCCGAGGTGGGCGCCTTTACCGGCCTGGTCGCGGCGGACGAGCGCACCGTCGAGTTCCTGGTCGGGGAGCGGGGGATGGACGACGAGCGCGCCCGCGCCCTGGTCGACGGCGTACACAGCGACCGCGGCGCCGAATACGTCAAGGTCATCGAGCTCGATGCCTCACGGCTGCGCCCGATGGTCGCGCTGCCCGGCGATCCGGGAAACGGCCTGTACATCGACGAGCTCGCCGACCCGGTCCCCATCGAGATCGCCTACGCCGGGTCGTGCACGGCCGGCAAGAAGGAGGACATGGACATGTACGCCCGGGTCTTCCGCGAGGCGTGGGAGCGCGAGGGGCGCGGCGTGCACCGGGATGTGAACTGCTACATCCAGTGCGGCTCGACGGACGTGCGTGAGTACGCGCGCGAGCAGGGCTACCTGGACCTCTTCCGCGACATCGGCGCCGAGTTCATCGAGCCGGGGTGCGGCGCGTGCATCGCCGCCGGGCCGGGGATTACCCGGTCGCCGGACCAGGTGAGTGTGTCGTCGCAGAACCGGAACTTCCCAGGCCGCTCGGGGCCGGGCCAGCTGTACCTGGTGTCGCCCTATTCGGTCGCCGCGTCGGCGGTGGCGGGAAGGGTGGTGGGGTGGGAGCCGGGGGGTCTGCGGGACCCTCTCCAGCGTGCTTGCAGCGACGAGGGCAGGGGACTGCTGTAATAGAACTACCGCATCCTTCGTAGGTAGTAGCAGAACGGAGTCGACCAGGCGACAGCCCGCTCCGCACAGGCCCCGGGACCGCATCCAGGAGGAGGAATACCATGCCAAATCTCGCAACCGCATTGCTTCTGTTGCTCGTGGGCGTAGCGCCCGCGGGCGTCCTCGATCGCCCATCCGACACGCTCAAGTGTCCCCGGAGGGGTACGGTGGGAGAGGACATGCCGGGTTTTGTCATCCTGCTCAACCACGAAGTGCACGACGGCGACTTCGAGGGTTTTCTCGAGTGGCTCAAGAACGATGGCCGGCAAGTCCATTCGTGGGAGATGGTGTGCTGGCGCTGGGTGGAAGAGAACTACGGGATCCAGGTGCAGGCGGGGGCCTGGTACACCCTGACGGAGGAGTGGGTCGAGCAAACCCGGAAAGACCGGCTCGCCGCGCTGGACGCACTGGTCACCGCCCAGGACCGGCATCTGGAGCAGACCGGGGAATACGCCGCCTCCGTCGACGATCTCCCCGGATTCGGCGCACCGTCGGACTACGGCCTGCCGGCACACCTTCTGGTCGACCTCCGCACAGCCGCGGGCGGCTGGACCGCGCGCCTGACGGCGAAGGAGAGCTGGTTGAGCGGTCCCTACACCTTCATTGGTGCCACCACCCGAATAGAGCCGCTGTTCGATTGCCTCGCCTTTGCGGGCGAGGCGCCCTTCGTGTGGGAGGCGATTGCGGCGGAGGAGGGGGTGGAGCTCGCGCAGCGGAAGCCCGTGTGCTTCTAGGGCGTAGGCATGGGCCTGGCTCGCGGCGGAACAGGGCCCAGCTCCATTCGGGCGCCGACGCATCCTGTACGGACGCGGGGATCATCGGCGGACGGTTGCAGCGCTTTGCGTTGCGCCTCGGACGAATAACGGTGCTATTCGCCCTTCGTCGCGCCTTGCCAACGCGGCGCCTCGCCGCTCTCGGTGCTACGCGCGGATTATCCACGGGCCGCTGGTGCTTCCTCCTGGGAGTCACGTTCCTGGCGGGGTGTGGGGACAGAGAAGGCGCCGGCAACTCCGAAGACACGAGCGCGGCCGACCGGCCGGAACGCCGCGTGGCGGATGTCGACTTCCGGATCGGGGGTGACATAGCGGCGGGTGAGGAGTACCAGTTCGCCGATGTTCGCGGGCTGGCGTTGCTGCCGGACGATCGGTTCGTGGGGTCGGACTACATGGCGCAACGGGTGGGTTTGTACGCGTCGGATGGCCGGTTCATCACCGGGATCGGAGGGGTTGGGGAGGGACCTGGCGAATTCGAACGGCCCTGGACCGTCGCCGTGGATCCGGCGGGTTCGGTGTGGATCTTCAATCATTCGCCTGGTCGCGACGGCTTTCTGACCTACACACTGGAGCCGGCCGGGGCGTCGTACCTCGGGTTTCTGTCGCTCTATCGGCACCGGGAGGAGCAAGTACGGTGCCTGAGCTCCCGCAAGCCGCTCTTCGCCGCCGACGGACTGATCGGCCTCACGAGTTGTGACGGTCCGTTGCACGGCACGCGCCTCTGGGTCGACCCGGATGGAACCGTCGTCCGGGAAGATACCCTGCCTCGTCATGTTTCCGGTGAAGACCTGGGCGCCCGGAGGTTCACGTTTCCGGGAACGCCGGGATCGAACTGGGTTGAAGTGCTCGGTCCGTTCGCCCCCGCGGATCGCCTGGCCGATGCCCGGTCGGGCGCATACGCCAGGTGCGTGACCCGGCGCTACGAGATCGATCTGTTTGACGAGCGGGGTGTCCGGTTCCGCAGGATTACGCGGGAGCTGGTCGGCCCCACGGTGTCGAATGCGGAGCGCCGCCGCGAGGAGTTCGTGGTGGACAGCCTGAGGACCGCATACCAGCCCGGCGACTATCCGGACTTCACCGTTCCCGACCGAAAGCCGCCGATCAGGTACCTGTGGTATGACGAGGACGGAAGGCTATGGGTCCAGCTGTGGGAGGCGGATGGCGACTCGCTCGCGACGGCACACGTGTATGATCACGCGGGTAACTTCCTCTTTGAAGCGCTGTGGCCGTTGGAAGTGTCGCTGCGGGAGGGCGCGATCCGGGGCGACGCGGCCGTCGGTGTGGGAACGGGGGCCTTCGACATCCCCGAGATCGTGCGAATGACCTTTCGGGAGTCGGGCTGACGCGGGCGACGACGGACGGATCGGTTCAGCGGACCGTCGGCACCTTCAGCCTGCCACTTGGTGTCGTCGAACACCGACATCATCGACTTGTCGCCGTTCGCCGATATTGTCCTAAAGTAGTCGAACGACTACATTTCAGCGTGAATCTGGGTTTCCCCCCGCACCGAGACCACCTCCCATGCAAGTTCGCACTCCCGTCGACTTCGGCCTGATGATCCGCCAGGCCCGGCGAGCAAGAGGGATAACCCAGCAAGAGTTGGCGCGCGCCGCGGCCGTCGGGCGCCAATGGATCGTTGAGGTCGAGGCCGGGAAGCCCCGCGCGGAGGTCGGCCGGGTGCTTCAGACCCTGGCAGCGCTCGATCTGTCGCTCACAATCCACGGCGAGGGGATTCCCGAACTTCGCGAGTCGGAAGACCCGGCTGAGGACATTGATCTCGACGCGGTACTGGAAGCGCACCGGCGCACGCCCCCGTGACCGACCGTCTGATCGCAGTGGGCAGTGGCCGCCTGGTCGGCGAGATCGGGCGCGATGCCAGGGAGCGCCTGCGCTTCGACTACGACGCGGGCTGGCGACGGTACCCGTCGGCATATCCGCTGTCCCTCTCAATGCCGCTGGCCACTCCGCGCCACAAGCACGACAGAATCGAGCCCTGGCTCTGGGGACTTCTGCCCGACAACGAGAACGTGCTGGCCCGCTGGGCCCGGAGATTCCAGGTGTCGGCCCGCAGTGCCTTCTCACTGCTGACCGCCACCGGGGAGGACTGCCCGGGGGCAGTTCAGTTCGCCCGTCCGGAGCGCGCAGCTCGGCTGCTGACGTCTCAAACGCCCCATGTCCCCGAATCCGGCCGCCAGGTCGCGTGGCTGACAACCGGCCAGATCGAGGCGCGGCTCCGCACCCTGCGCCACGACAACAGCGCCTGGCGCCTGGAAGATGACGTGGGGCAATTCAGCCTCGCGGGAGCGCAGTCGAAGACGGCCCTGCTCCTCGAGGACGGCCGCTGGGGAGTGCCCCGTGGCGCGACGCCCACCACACACATCCTGAAGCCACCGATCCCCGGCTTCCCGGGCCACTGCGAGAACGAGCACCTCTGCCTGGCCCTCGCTCGCGCCCTCGGAATCCCCGCCGCGCGATCCGGGGTGAGCCGCTTCGGTGAAGAGACCGCCATCGTCGTCGAGCGGTACGACCGGATCAGGGCCGGGGGACGCCTGGTCCGGCTGCACCAGGAGGATCTCTGCCAGACGCTGGGCCGAAGCCCCTTGAGGAAGTACGAAAACGAGGGTGGGCCGAGCTGCCGTGACATCGCGGCGGCTATCCGTTCCCACTGCAGGCCGGCGGGCGAAGACCTGCGGACCTTCGTCAGGGCGATCGCGCTGAACTGGGTGATCGGCGGCACGGACGCGCACGCCCGGAACTTCTCCCTGCTGATCGGCGCGGGGGGGACTGTCAGGCTTGCTCCGCTCTACGACCTGGCCAGCGCCCTGCCCTATCCCGGCCACTACTCGCCGCGGCTGAAGCTGGCGATGAAGGTCGGCGGGGAGTCGCGGATCGGGTACATCCGGGCGAGGCACTGGGAACGCTTTGCCGCGGAGGTCGGGCTGCCGGGCGACGAGGTGCTGGGAATCTGCGAATCCGTGGCCGTGGGGGTGCCCGGTCGCCTCATTCAGATTGTCGCGGACGCCCGCGCCGAAGGGATGGATCACCCGATCGTGGCCAGGCTGGAGGAGGCGGTGACGGAGCAGGCGAAGACCTGCCTGGCTGGCTTGCGGAGGTGAGAATGGTCGCTGCTGGACTCGAACCAGCGACCCCTACGATGTGAGCGTAGTGCTCTACCGACTGAGCTAAGCGACCGTGACAGGCGGGCGCAACCGCCGCTCCAGCCTGCCAAGTACCCCCACGGGGAATCGAACCCCGGTCTCCTGGCTGAGAACCAGGTATCCTAGTCCACTAGACGATGGGGGCGTCCGTGTTCCTCGCCGCCGCGGCGTTGCGCCGACGGTGACGCGGGGCAGATAAGCTATAGGGAATCTCCCGGGGACTCAAGTTACCTTAGGGGCGGGCACGCGAATCGGGCCGACAACACCACTCGTTCGGTGGAGGAACATGATGCTCCGAAACATCCTCGCCGCCGTCGCCGGCTACATTGCCATGGCTGCAGTGCTCTTCGCACTCTTCTCGCTTCTGTGGCTGACAGTGGGACCTTCGCGCGCCTTCGAGCCTGGTTCCTGGGACGTGCCCGGCAACTGGGCTCTCGTCCAGCTCGTACTTGGGCTGGCGGGCGCGTACATCGGCGGGCAAGTCTGTGCCAGGGTGGCGCACGATGCCAGGGGCGCCACGATTCTGATCGGCCTGGTGATCGTGCTCGGAGTGGTGAATGCCCTGATGGCGCCGGAGACCGCGGCAGGACCGCGCCCCGACGACGTGTCCATGATGGAGGCGACTGCGGGCGCCCTTCAGCCGGCTTGGTTCAACTGGCTCAACCCGCTGATCGGGGCCGTCGGCGTCTGGTTCGGATCACGGAAGAGTGGGGATGCGGGCAGCGGTTAGCCCCGCGCCGCCGAGCGAGGGGCGGATGACCGCGGGGATGACCCGCAGCAGTTGACATGCAAGTCCACGCTTGCATATCATGATTCATGTGGACATCTATCGCGCGATCGCTGACCGAACCAGGCGGGCCATCCTGGATGAGCTCGTGGATCGGTCGGGTCAATCGCTCTTCGAACTCTGCGCGCGCCTGATCATGAAACACGGCATCAGCTCCTCGCGGCAGGCAATCTCGCAACACCTGGACGTCCTGGAAGCCGCCGGGCTCATTCGTACGAGGCGCGAGGGGAGGTCGAAGCTCCACTGGTTTGAGGGCGCCCCGCTGGAGGCGATCGGCAAGCGGTGGCCGATCTCGACAGACGAGGACATTTCACAGGACGTGGACACTTCACACTCAACCGACGAGGACATCAAGGAATGAGAATCAACTGGACCAGCATCTGCGTGGACGATCAGGAGAAGGCACTTCGTTTCTACACCGAAACGCTGGGCTTTCGGCTGAAGCACAACATCCCTCTCGGAGAACACGCGTGGATCACCGTGGTATCGGAGGAAGATCCGGAGGGCACGGAGCTGGTACTGGAGCCTGCTGGGCACCCCGCAGTCGTTCCGTTCAGGAAGGCGCTGGTGAAGGACGGGATCCCCTATACCGCCTTCGCCGTCGACGATGTCGGAGCCGAGCACGAGCGCCTCGTGGCTGAGGGTGTGCGATTCGTGCAACCGCCGACGGACCTCGGGACCGTCATTACCGCTGTCTTCGACGATACCTGCGGCAACCTGATCCAGATCGTGGAGGAGAAGGCGCAAACGTGACGAGCGCAAACGCCTGTGCCAACCGCCTCCGCCGGCCGGCGTGCCAGGGCGGCAGATCAGAGACCCGGTCGGCGCGCGATGCGGTCCCGCGGTAGCGCCGTGGACCTCAGAGCTCGAACGGATTCACACAGCCGATCCCGAGTCGCCGATAGTCCCGACCATCCCGTGTCACGACCGTCAATCGATGGACCCGGGCGGTAGCCGCGATCATCGCCACGCTCGAGACGCCGCTTGGCCGGCGGTGCTGGATCCTCGCGTGCTCCCTGAAGCACTCCGCATCCATCGGCAACACCGCGCCCGATTCAATCACGGCGTCGAGCCAGACCTCCAGCCTGGTGGCGCTGCCGGGGTCCCAGTCGCGCACGTTCTCAATCCCGGCCTGGACCTCGCCAAGGGTGGCAGCTGAAAGGAACAGCTGGTCGGACGGGGCCTCGGTGATCCACCGGACCAGGGACGGGTGCGGCTCCGGCCGGCGGAGTTCGAAGACGACGCCGGTGTCGAGGAGATACATGGCTGGGCTCCGTGGACAGGTGCGCTGTGCGGCCCTAGCCGGGCTACAGGGGGGGTGGCTCCAGACGCGAGCGCTGCGGGCGCCGCGGCACCAGTGCCTCCGTCCGGGCTTCCGTCGCGAGCAGGAGGTCCTTGACGTCCCGCCGCGCAAGCTTTCGAAGCCGGCGCCACTCATCGACCCTGACGAGGACGGCCGCTTCCACACCGCGCCTGGTGACGATCTGCGGCCCCTCGTCCTGCGACGAATCGAGCATCTCGCTGAAGCGGGCCTTGGCTTCCTGTACCTGCCAGACTCGGGGCATGGGGCCTCCGCGGCTACGAGGTTCCAGTTCGGCGGTGATCTGACTAGTTAGCAGACTAGTCAGTGATTCATTCAGAGTCAAGAAGGGGTCCGGCGCGGCGCGGCTCGGGGCGGTGCCGCGGCAGAAGACTTGCTGCACACCCGGCGGGGCGCAGGGTGAAGCGGACTTGACGCAAGGACGTCGGCCCGCAGCAATTGCGGGATGACGAACCAGGCAGCCGCAGACGACGGACGCGGCAACGTGACGACAGATCCCCAGGTGCTCGTCCTCGGTGGCGGTCCCGCCGGGGCGGCGTCTGCGCGGCTGCTTGCGCAGTGGGGGGTGGAGGTCGTGGTGGTGCAGCGGGAGTTGGGTGGTGCCAGCCGCGCGGCGGGCGCCCAATCGCTCGCCGAGTCGCTGCCGCCGAGTACGCGCAAGGTCCTGGGCGCGACGGGGCTGCTGGGGGTTGTGGAGGCGGCGGGGTTTCACCCGAACGGGGGGAATACCGCGCTTTGGGGCGGAGAGGGGCGCCGCGACGACTTCGCGGGGGGCGCCACCGGGTTCCATGTGCTGCGGTCCCGGTTCGACCGCGTGCTGCGTGAGGCGGCGGCGGAGGCCGGGGCGGAGATCGTGGGGGGGGTGGCGCGGATGCCGGAACGGGATGGCGAGGGGGAGGGGTGGCGGGTGGTGGTCGCGCTGGATGGCGGGGGGCGCGCGGAGATCGTCCCGGGTTGGGTGCTGGACTGCACGGGGCGGGCGGGGGTGGTGGGGCGGCGCTACAGGGTGATGGAGGCCGGCGCGCCGACGCTCGCGGTCGTGCGGCGGTACCGGAGGGACGGCGGCTGGAGCAATGTCGACCCCGCGCACGCCCTGGTGGAGAGCTTCGAGCGCGGCTGGGCCTGGTCCGTCCCGACCTCGAACGAGGAACGCCATGTGGCGGTGATGGTGGACCCTCGCCTACAGGCCGTGATGGAGGGGGCCGCCGACCTCTCGTCGGCCTTCGAGGCCGAGATTGCCAACACCGCCCTCATGTCCTCCATCACAAAACCCGCCGTGCCGACCGGCGACGCCTGGGCTGTGACCGCGTCGATGTACACTTCGTCCGAGTTCGCCCCGGGGCGGGCGCTGCTGGTGGGCGACGCCGCCTCCTTCGCCGACCCGATGTCGTCGTACGGGGTGAAGAAGGCGCTGGCCTCGGGGTGGCTCGCGGCGGTGGCGGTCCACACGGCGATCCGGACGCCGGAGCTGGCGGGGATTGCGACCGAATTCTTCAGCCAGCGGGAGCGGGCGATGTACCGGTCGATGCGGGAAGGGCTCGCGGTACAGGTCGCGGGGACGCGGACCGGGGGTGTGCTCGCGGGCGGGCAGGAGGTGGAAACCGCCGCGAGGCCCACGGGCAGCGGGACGGGAAGCGAGACGGCGACGGCCCCGGACGCTTTCTGGAAAAAGCGCGCCCGCTGGCTCGCCGACCGGCCGGAAGATGGAGCCGAGGCCAATTCGCCCGACGGTCCGGGCGCCGAGGAACTCCGCGACGACGCGGAAGTCCGGGCGGCCTTTCACGCCCTGCGGCTTGGCTCGGGCCGGCTGCGGATCGGATCCCGCAAGACCGTCGAGTGCCCCTTGGTCATCGGAAACCGGATCCGGATGGCGCCGTCCCTGGTCACCCCGCGCTTCCCCGGCGGCGTCCGCTACTTTCGCGATGTCGACCTGTTGCGGGTCGTGCACCTCGCCCCCGGGTGCGCGAACCCCGGCGTGCTCTTCGAGACGTACACCGAGTGGGCGGCCCGCGAGGATCTGCCCCCGGTGGACCTGGGCAACTTCATCAGCGTGATCGCGCTGCTCGTTGCGGATGGGGTGCTGGTGCCGGGGGGAGGTGGGACCTGATCCCGGAGTCGGCTCACAGCAAGATCGTGGCGAGCGCGCCGGCAATCCACTGGTTGAGGCTCTTCCCCTCGGCAGCCGCAGCGGCAGCGGCGCTTGCGTGCAGTTCCGGCGAAATCCGCAGATTGAATCTGCCCGAGTACCACTTTCGCGGCTCTACGCCGTCCTCTTCGCACATCTCCAGGAACACCTTCAGCGACGCTTCCCCCTCCTTCCTGAGACCGGCAACGTCGCGGGCGTAGAAATCTGCTCCGCCGTTCAGGCCAATGTACTCGCCCCGGAACATGTCGATATCCGGATCGAACTGGATGACAGCCTTGTAGCCATTGATCTCCATGGTGTTTCTCATGGTTCCACTCCATTCCGTCGAAGCCAATTCCGGATGCTGACGACCACGCCGACATCGGCGTTCGGCGATGGATGCGGGCGGTGGAATACCCGTCGGTCGCCAAACAGTCTCACGCCGATGCGGGATCCTTTCCGCTCGCTGATCTCCGCGCCCAGCTCAGCGAACAGCCCTTCGATTCGCCGCCAGGGTATGTTGCCGCTGACCGGATGGGCGAAGAGCATTTCGAGCGTCTCGCGGTGCCTGCGCCTCATCAGCGATGATACCACAATATGGTATCAGAATCAAGAACCGGTGGTCAATTCCTGTGCGTGGTACGTCGTTGGAGACGGGCCGCAACGGAAGCGCCCGGTGGCACCGGCGGCTTGCTCCGATCCTGGTGCGGGCTGGCGAAGTCTGCGATCAGCCTGTTAACTCAATCAGTCGCCGAAACCGGCAAGCACGAATACTCCATCCCTCCCAAACGGAAAGCAATCGGTCGGATGAAACCTCTCATGGCTGGTCGGAGCGGTGCGGAGCGGGCGCTGCGTCAACTTCCCGGACCCCGGCTCTCGGGCCGGCGGCCTTCTGGTGCGCGGCCGGTCTCGCGCCCGTGCTCGGCGTTCGTGTCCCGGAGGCTCCCAGCCGCCGTCCTCCTCTCCCTCACGATCCCCGCCCTCGCCACTGCCCAGCAGAACGGCGACGACGGGGACGACGAAGGCATCCCCGTTACCAACGAGACCGTCATCGACGCCTGCCAGCGCTGCCATGCGGTCGACGACGACGGCATGATGACCCGCATCTCCTACATGCGGAAGACTCCGGAGGGGTGGCAGCAGTCGATCCGGCGCATGGTGACGCTCAACAACGTGGAGCTGGACGAGGCGGTGGCGCGCGACATCGTCCGCTACCTGTCGGACAATCACGGGATCGCGCCGGAGGAGCTCCGGCCGGGCCGCTTCGAGGTCGAGCGGCGGCTGATCGACTGGAGCTACGAGCCGGACGAGGATGTGGAGGATACCTGCAGCCAGTGCCACTCCATGGGACGGGTCATCACCCAGCGTCGGACCCGGGAGGAATGGGACCTGCTGATGGCGACGCACCGGGGCTACTACCCGCTCTCGGACGGCCAGGGGTTCATGCGGTTCGGAGCGAGTTCCGGCCATCCGAAGGACGCCGCGGTGCGCCACCTGTCGGGCGAGTTCCCGCTCGTGACTCCCGAGTGGACGGCCTGGTCGGCGACGAAGCGGCCGCCGCGGATCGCGGGAACGTGGGCGCTCAGCGGTCACGATCCGGGATTCGGGCCCATCTACGGGACGGTGGAGATCGCGGAGGGGGCAGACGCGTCCAGCTTCATCACCCGGCTCCGCTACGAGTATGTGCGCACGGGCGAGCGGATCGAGCGCGACGGCCGGACGATCGTCTACACCGGCTACCAGTGGCGCGGTCGCTCCTTCGTCGGAGGGGACGAGGAGACGGCGCTGCGCGAGGTGATGATGGTCGAGCGCGGCTGGAACGAGATCAACGGTCGCTGGTTCATGGGCGCCTACGACGAGTTCGGGCCGGATGTGAAGCTCGTGCGCGCGAACGGTCCGGTGCTGTCGGGGCTGCATCCGGTGGCGGTGCGTGCCGGGACGACGGCGACCGTGACCGTGCACGGGGTGAACCTGGCCGAGGGGCTGGGCCCCGACGATGTCGATCTGGGACCCGGTGTGGAGCTCGTGCGCGTCGTCGAGAGCGGGTCGGACCGGTTCACGGCGGAGGTGGCGGCTGCCGAGGACGCCGCTGCGGGCGCCCGGGATGTGTTCCTGGCCGGCCAGCCTGTCCCGGGAGCGTTCACCGTCTACGAGACCATCGACCGGATCGCGGTGACGCCCGAGGCGGGGATGGCGCGGGTCGGTGGCGGGAACTTCCCCAAGGGATTCGCCCAGTTCGAGGCGACCGCCTACAGCAACGGCCCCGACGGCGACCCCGAAACCGGGGACGACCTGCCGCTCGGCCACGTCGACGTGACCTGGAGCGTCGAGGAATACGCCGCGGTCTTCGACGACGACGACATCGAGTACATCGGGACGCTGGACGAGGGCGGCCTCTTCCATCCCGCGATCGACGGCCCCAACCCCGAGCGCAGCGGCATGCGCAACAACATCGGCGACGTGTGGGTGGTCGCGACCTGGCACGGCCCCGACGGCGAGGAGGTGCGCGGGCGGGCCCACCTGATCGTCACGGTGCCGCTCTACATGCGCTGGGAACCGTGGCGGATCGGGGACATCACGCTGGTGCTGCCGAGGCGGACGGACGGGAGTTAGGGGGAAGTTGTCGACGCCAGGGGTAGTCGCTCGGCGGCTTGGCCCCAAGACGTGGCAGCGTCATCGAACTGCCGTGTGTCGCCTTCTCTTTACCTTTTGCCAAGCAGAGTTGACATTCTGACTCGCTCCCAGGGATTGAGCGCCGGATTCTCCCTCGCGTAGTCCATGGGCGTCTTCCCCTCCACGTCGCGCGCTTCCGGGTCGGCGCCCAGGCGCAGCAGGAGGGGGAAGGCAGCGGGAAAAGTGATCGCCGCGTGGTGCAGGACGGTGCGGCCTTCGGAGTCGGCCAGATCCAGGCTCGCGCCCGCGTGCAGGAGTGCCTCTAGCACGGCGGGGTTGCCGTTGGTGAAGGCGGCCAAGCTGACGGGCGACCGGGGAACGACTGCCCGAGCCAACCCTCCATCGGGGTCCGCCCCCGCGGCGACGAGCAGCGTCACGATCTCCGGGTTGCGGTTCCAGTTCGCTGCGGAGTGCAGGGGTGTCAGCCGGCCGGGCGGGTCGTGGGCGGTGCGGTACGATCCTCGCGCGTGTACGTGGGCCCCGGCCTCCAGCAGGACGGAAAGCACCGCAGGGTTCGAGTTCCCCGAAGCCGCCCGATGAAGCGGAGTGAGGCCGCGGGATGAGCGCGCGTTGACTTCGGCTCCAGCCTCCAGAAGGAGTTCTGCGACCGCCGGATTCCGATTCCACGCCGCATAGTGCAGCGGGGTGATGCCGTCCCGACCACGGGCGTTGACCTCCGCACCCGCTTCGAGGAGCGCCCCGGCAACCGCCGGATCCGGGTTGCGCGCGGCATTGTGCAGTGGGGTATTGCGGCCACTGGAAAACCCGCGATCGAAGCCCTGGGGCCGGGCGTCCACCTCGGCCCCGGCCTCCAGAAGCGCCCGCACCACGCCCGGCGTGCCGGTCTCGGCGGCCTTGTGCAGCGGCGTGTAGTCCCCGTTGTCGCGCGCGGCCACATCTGCGCCGGCCTCCACCAGGGCGGTGATGACGATGGGGTCCCGTGTCTGGGCGGCAGCCATGTGGAGGGGAGTGCTCGGGCGCCGGGGGCGCACGATCCATCCATCCGGGAGAACCGGGGGATCCGGCTGCGGTCTGATCGCGCGAGCGTCCGCCCCCGCCTCCAGACAGGCGGCCACGACATCGGCAGTGGCGAACACGAAGAAGGTCTCGGTGCCCCAGCGCTCGCAGCTGGCCGGATCGACGAGTCTGCCGTCGCCGTCGCGTGCGTCCGGATCGGCTCCGGCTTCCAACAGCGTGGCTGCGGCGGCGCGCCGACCCCCCAGCAGAGCCAGGTGCAGCGGGGTGTGGCCGGCGTTCGTACGGGCGTCCACCTCCGCGCCGGCCTCCAGCAGAACGGCTACGACGGGGATGTGGTCGAGGGACGCGGCCAGGTGCAGCGGGGTCTGTCCGTCGTTCGCGCGGGCGTTCACGTCCGCACCGGCCTCCAGCAGCAGCGACTCCATGGAGGCTGTGTCGGGACTCTCCCGGCGTGCCGCTCTGTGCAACGGCGTCTCTCCGCGGGAATTGCGGGCGTTCACATCCGCCCCCGCCGCCAGGAAGAGCGCGACCTTCTCGGGGGCGCCGCGTGTGGAGCCAAAGCGCACCAGCTGGACCAGGGGCGTCAGGTCGGCCCAGTCAGGCGTGTTGATGGAGAAGCCGGCAGCCAGACAATCTCTCAAGGTCTCGGGTGGGGCGAGAATCACGAACATGAAGGCGTCCAGGGCGCAGAATGGGCCGTCAATCCCACCGGTGCCCTCGAGCGCGACCGGATCCGCCCCAATGTCGACCAGCTTGCGCGCAACCGCCGCGTTGGCGTGGTTCCGGGCCGCCTGCAGCGGAGTCTCACCGCCGTCGTTGAGGGTGTTCACAGCGGCACCGGCGTCTGCCAGGAGGGACACCAGTGCGGTGTCGAAAACCTGCGCGGCGAAGTGCAGGGGGGTGTCACCGTTGGCATCCGCCAGGTTCGGGTCCGCGCCGGCTTCGAGCAGGGCGGCTGCCCGCTGCAGCCACGGTCCCGTCTCCAGGGTTGGAGTTCGCACGGCGATCATGGAGGTCCTTCCCGAGAGAACCGCACTGTGAAGGGGGGACATCCCGGACCGGTTTCGAACGTTCACCTGCGCACCGGCGTTGATCAGAAGTTCGATGACTTCGACGCTGCCGGACCGTGCGGCCGAATGCAGCGCGGAATTGCCGGCGCCGTTACGTAGATCCGGATCGGCCCCGGCGTCCAGCATGGCTTGCACCAGAATCGGGGGTTTGTATTCTGCGGCCTCGTGCAGCGGGGTTGATCCCGACCTACCCTGAGCGCCGGGATCCGCGCCGGCCGCCAACAGCTTCAAGGCGAGGTCGGCCACCGCATCGGCAATGGAATCGGATCGGGGTGTGGATGGGCCATCCGGCAAGCCATATCTGAGGGCTTTCACGAGTGGGCTGTCACCGCGTTCGTCGGCGGTGTTGACATCGGCCCCCGCCTCGAGCAGGGCCTCGATGAGGGTGATCGTGACCTCGTTGCGCTCCTTCACCGAGCGGGTGATGCGCAAGGCCGCGTAGTTGAGGGGTGTCCTGTAGAAGCCGCCAGCATCGGCTTCGATGTCGGCTCCGGCGGCCAGCAGGGCGGTCATGGCGGTCAGGTTGCCGTGGCTGATTGCGGAATGCAGTGGGGTGTGGCCCCGTCGGTTGCGGGCTTCGAGATCGGCCCCCGCGTCCAGCAGCACCGCCAGGACGGATGCATCGTCGTTCTGCGTTGCGCGGTGCAGGGGAGTGTTGTCCTGATCGTCGCGGGCGAGGATGTCCGCGCCCAGTTCCAGGCAACGGATGAAGTCTGTCGGCACCGCGAGCTGGGCGAAGGTGGCCGTGGTCCAATGGTCGCAGTGGGTCGGGTCGGCGATCTGACCGAGATCGCCGCGCGCGAGGCGGTCGGCGCCCAGCCGCAGCAATTCGCGGACTGCCGCGGGGCGGATGCCGGGCCACCGCTGGTTCCAGGCCATGTGCAGGGGCGTCAGGCCGGCGGGGCCCCGGGCGCTGGGGTCGGCGCCGGCTTGCACGAGGGCGGTGACGATGTCCGGATTGTCGTTCGTGTGGGCGGCCATGTGCAGGGGCGTCAGGCCGTCCAGGTCCCGCGCGTTGGGGTCGGCGCCAGCCTCCAGCAGCGCGGCAATGACGCCTGTGTGAGTGTTGCCCGCCGCGGCCGAGTGCAGGGGCGTGCCGCCTTCCGAATTGTGGGCGTACAAGTCCGCGCCGGCCTCGATCAGCACATCGATGACGGCCGGGTCCGGGGAGTAGCGCGCCGCCGTGTGGAAAACCTGTCCCCAGAACGGGTCGTTGAGGTTGGCACCCGCTTCCAGGCACTCGCGAACGTCCTGCGGGGTAGCCGACTCGAAGAAGGTGAACGCGCCCCAGCCGTCGCAGGGGGGTGACGCGGGGGTGGGCGAGCTGGGTGCGGGCGTGGCGGTGCAACCCGCTACGAGGAGGGGTAGCAGCAGGAACGTTGCGCTCCCGAACGGCTTCGGTTGCCCCCTGGTAGTCATCTTCTCTTTACCTTCGGCCAAGCGGAGATGACATTTTGACCCGCTCCCAAGGCTGCAGCATGTAGTTTTCCCTCGCGTAATCCATGGGCGTCTTGCCGTCGGCGTCGAGGGCTTCGGGGTCGGCACCCAGGCGCAGGAGGAGGGGGAAGACGGCTGGGTAGCCGATCGCCGCCACGTGGAGCACGGTGCGGCCGTCCGGATCGGTCAGCTCGAGGTCGGCACCCGCGCGCACCAGGGCCTCGATTGTGGCGGGGTGCCCGTCCCCCCGAACCGCCAGATAGAGAGGCGACAGGTGCGGGTCGGGAGACGTGGCCTGCTGCCGGGGATGAAAGGTCAACTGCGCTCCGCGACCATTCACGTCGGCGCCCGCTGCGACGAGAGTCTCCACGGCTGCGCGATCGGCGCTGAACCGGGCCGCGTCGTAAAGGGGAGTTACATTCCCCGACCATTGGTAGTGGGGGTTGTCGCTCCGCCGTTCCGCACGGTGGTGGTCCTCGGTCCTCCATGCCAGGGCTCCGGGATCCGCTCCGGCCTCCAGGAGCAGGGCGAGGACCTCCGGATTCGGATTCAGCCACGCCGCCCCGTGCAGCGGGGTGATTCCACCCAGCCGGCGGGTGGTCTCGTCCACGCTGCTCACGGTCAGCCCGTACGGCGAATAGGTCCTTGCCAACTCCCGTGCGTGCACGTTGGCACCGGCGTCCAGCAACAGCGCCGCCACCGCCGGATTCGGGTTCCGCGCAGCGAGGTGCAGGGGGGTGCCGGTCCAAGTGCCCGCGCGCGCGCCGACATCTGCGCCGGCTTCGATCAGCGCGGCGACGACCTCCGGGTTGGGGTTGGACGCCGCAATGTGCAGCGGGGTCCGTCCTCCCCGGGAGTCCAAACCGCGGCCGAACGATCTCAACGGCGCGTTGACGTCGGCGCTGGCCTGGACCAGTGCCTGCACGGCGGCGGGCGTGGCGTTCTCCGCGGCAGAATGCAGGGGCGTGAATCCCCATACGTCGCGTGCGTTGACGTCGGCGCCCGCTTCCACGAGGGCAGTGATCACTGCGGGATCGCGGGCGTGGCCGGAAACGAAATGGAGAAGCGAAGCCCTGTGCTGTGCGGCCGCTTCCACTGGTGAAACCGGGTCCGCCCCGGCCTCAATGCAACGGGCGATGACATCTGCGTCGGCAGTCGCGAAGAACACCGCCTTGCCCCAGTGCTCGCAGGTGGTCGGATCGGCAAGGTTCCCCGCGTCGTCGCGAAGCGCCGGATCCGCGCCTGCTTCGAGGAACGGTAGTACAGCGGCGGGCCGGTTCGTCTGGATGGCCAAATGCAACGGCGTCCGCCCGTCTTCGGTCCTGGCATCGATCTCCGCGCCGGCCTCGAGCAGGGCGGCAATCACGGGGGCAACGTCCGTCGCGTTGCGAGTGGGCACAGACGCTGCGATGTGCAATGGACTTTCGCCGAGGTGCGTGCGCGCATTCGCATCCGCGCCAGCCCGCAGCAGCAGCCGGATCACATGGCTCGCGTCCTGTGCGAGTGTTCCCCCCCGAACGGCCGCCTCCACCGCGTCGTGCAGGGGGGTTCGGCCTCGGTCGTCGCGCCCGTTCACGTCGGCACCCGCGTCAAGCAAAGCCGGGACGGTGATCCGCCCAACAGCGTCGTCCCCCGACTCCCGCCCGACGAGCAGGTGCAGCGTCGTCCGCCCTTGGTCATCGACCGTGTTTGGATTCGCGCCCGCCGCCAGCAGGAGGGCGATCTTCTCGGGGACGGCTGCACCACCCTCTCTGGCCAGGAATGAGAGTGGGGTCAACCGGGAGACGGGTTCGTCGAACCGGGCGCCGGCTTCCAGGCAGGCGTGCAGGCTCTCGGGCGGGGCAAACTCAAGGAATTCCGTGTCGCCGCAGGGGTAGTCGGGGTCGTCGGGGAGTGTTTCCCCCGCCGGGGCTCGACGCTCGCGCATCGATTCGTTCCCGGTCCGGGAGTCGGCTTCGGCTCCGGCGGCTTCCAGGAGCCGGATGACTTCGGTGTGGCCGGATCGGGTGGCAGCGGCGAGCGGCGATGTCTCCCAGCGCCGAGTCGGCGGGTTCGGATCCGCGCCGGCCTCCAGCAACATGCCAACCAGTTCTGCAGCCCCCTGGCTAGCGGCACTGTGCAACGGCGTCCCGGTTCTGGACCTATCCCCGTTGGGGTCCGCGCCCGCAGCCAGAAGTAGCCGGACCAGTTCACTTGCAATCGCGGGGTCGGGACTACTGTAGCGCCGGGAATTAAGCCAGATCACCCGCATGAGCGGGGGACCCCCAAGCCCCGCAGCGTTGGGGTCCGCGCCAGCGTCCAGCAACAGGGCGGTGACCTCCGGGTTTCGGTTCTCCAAAGCCCGGTGGAGCAACATCTGCCCTTCGCCATCGCGTGCGTTGGGGTCCGCACCCGCGTCGAGGCAGCGCACGTAGTCGGCAGGGAGCGCCGAAGAGGCGAAGTAGCCCGCGTCCCAGTTGTCGCAGTGGGTCTGGTCGGCGATCTCTCCCGCATCGTTGCGGGCGAGTGGATCGGCACCCAGACGCAGGAGTTCGCGCATGACCGGGCGGCGATCAAACCAGCTGTCGGCCCAAGCCAGGTGAAGGGGCGTGTTGCCGTATGGATCGCGGGTGTTGGGGTCGGCGCCAGCCTCGATCAGGAAGGTGACGACATCCGGGTTGCTGTTGTTGTTCGCCGCCAGGTGCAGCGGGGCAATCCCGTCCCGATCCCGCGCGTTCGGGTCCGCCCCCACCTCCAGGAGCGCGGCTGTGACCCCGGCGTTCGTGTTCTGACCCGCGGCCTCGTGCAGGGGAGTGAGGTCGCCCCATTCGCGGGCGGCCACGTCTGCTCCGGCATCGACCAGTATCGGGATGACGACCGGATGCGGCGACCGCGCGGCCGCGACGAAGAGGGGTGGCAGGGGGTACACCCCCGGGGGGCCGTTGGGGTCCGCGCCCGCCTGGAGGCACTCGCGCACCAGTTGCGGGGTGGCATCGCGGAAGAAGTCGATCGAGCCCCAATGGTCGCAGGTGGGGTGGGTGGTGGTGGCTGGGGTGGCGGCGCGCGCGGTTCCCGGGTCTGCGGTGGGGGCAGCGGCGCAGGCTTGGCAAAGGAGGAGAACCAGGGCAAAGAAGGAGGCCGAGCGGACGCCCGCAACAACTGGCCGATGACCCGCCAGAGCGAACTCTTTCATGGTTCCTCCGAAGTGCCTCTGGTGCCCTGGGGCGGTTGAATCCGGGTCATCCCATTATACCGTGTGATACCCGGCGGTGCCGGGTCAGGGTCCGGGAGTGTGTAGGTGGTGGGCCGCTATCCTGCACGTTCGTCGACAACACTCCCCTCCTCGGTCCCTACTCTGGCCCCCCGCGCCACATTCCCCTACTGTCATGTCATGAGCACCCCCACCACAGACCCCGCCTTCCTCGCCCAACGCGAATTCCACCCCTTCGAAGCCGGCGGCGAGACCTTCCTGTACCTCGTCCCCTCGGCGGCGGTCTTCCACCTCGACCCGGCCTCGCTTGCCGTCCTGCAGTCCCTCGATTCCGGCCCGGCCAGCGAAGACACCATCATCGCCGCGCTCGCCCCCCACCACGGCGAACCCACCGTGCGCCGCAGCCTGGCCGAACTGATGCGGGTCCGCGCGATCGGCCTCACCAGCGCGCCGAAGGAGACCTTCCCCCGCGTCCTCCCGCAGGCCGACTTTCCGCTCACGACGATGGTCCTCAACGTCACGAACAAGTGCAACCTGGCGTGCACGTACTGCTACGAGTACGGCGAGGACAAGATCGTCGACACGGCCTGCGACCCCGCGCCGAACTACATGAGCGAGGAGACCGCGCGCCAGAGCGTCGACTTCATGTTCGAGCAGTCGGGCGACCTGCCGGTGGCGCACCTCACCTTCTTCGGCGGCGAGACGCTGCTCAACTTCAAGGTGCTGAAGAAGACGGTCGCCTATGCGCGCCGGCGGGCGAAGGAGCTGGGGAAGGACGTCGACTTCTCGCTCACGACCAACGGCACGCTGCTGCGCGACGAGGTGATCGACTGGCTGGCGGAGAACCGCGTCGGGGTGACGGTCAGCATCGACGGGCCGAAGGAGATGCAGGACAGGTTCCGTGTCTTCAAGAACGGGATGGGCAGCTACGACTACGCGATGCCGAAGATCAGGCGGCTCCTGGAGCGCCACCGCTCGCGCCCGATCGGGGCCCGCGTGACGCTCACCCGCCAGACGCTGAACGTGACCCGCATCTTCCACCACCTGCGCAACGAGATCGGCTTCTGGGAGGTCGGCTTCGCGCCGGTCACGACCGCCAACGGGCGCGGCTACGCGATCCAGGACACCGGCTTCGACCGCATGCTCGGCCAGTTCGAGGAGCTCGCGCAGGAGTTCCTGCAGTTCGCCGTCGAGGACCGCCACCACGGCTTCTCGAATGTGAAGGACACGATCGAGGAGATCCACAAGGGCGTCAGCAAGGCCTTCCCCTGCGGGGCGGGGCTGGGGCTGATGGGGGTGGCGACGGACGGCGAAGTCGCGCTCTGCCACAGGTTCGCGGGCTCGGACGACCACAGCATCGGGTCGGTGGACAAGGGACTCGACCGCCAGCGCCAGTTCGAGTTCCTGGGACGGCATCACGTCGCCAACAAGACCGACTGCAACACCTGCTGGGCCCGGCCCCTCTGCGCCGGCGGCTGCTACCACGAGGCGCACGTCCGCTACGGCGACACGGGCGTGGCCAACCTGCACTACTGCGACTGGATCCGGAGCTGGACGGATACGTGCCTGAAGGTGTACGGCGAGATCGCGGTCAGGAACCCGGGGTATCTGGAGCAATTCGAGTCCTGAGACCGCTCGCAGCCGGCCTGCTGCTCTGCGCGTGTACTGGCGGAGATGGCGGTGGCCGGGACGCGTCCACCGATGGGCCCGCGTTCACCATCGAAGACTCGGCGGGAATCGCGGTTGTGGACGTGTGGGAAGCGATCTCGCCCGGTGGCGATGCCTGGCGTCTCACACCTGAGCCCTCCGTGACGATCGGGGCCGTATCGGGTGAAGCGGAATACCAGTTCTCCGAGATTGCAGGGGCCCTGCGGCTCGCGTCCGACACGATCGTGGTCCTCGATTGGCAGTCCCGGGATCTGCGCTTCTTCGATGGTCAGGGGGTGCACCTGTTCACCGCGGGTGGACCGGGCGAGGGGCCCGGCGAAGTCGAGTGGGCCGACGAATTGTCGAGGTTTGCTGGTGGGGTCCAGATCCGGGGGAAGGACAAGCGCGTTCGATTCAGTTCCTCTGGCGACCTGATTTCCGACGAGCGCTTCGACTGGACACCCCTTCAGCAGTACTCCTGTGATCAGACCTTCAACGGCGACGATGTGTTCCTTTGCGACTTCATTCCGCTGGGAGGCCTGCCCGCCGAAGGCATCGTCCAGAGGCCTCAATACCTTCTGTTGCGCGCGGATTGGAGAGGGGAACGCTTCGATACCGTCGGTCTGTTCACGGGTCCGGGAAACGCGTACCGTCAGGGACCCGACGGCCTCTACCGGCATGTTTTCGACCCGTTCGAGCGGGCGGACCGGGTTGCCGTGGGGGGGTCGCCCCCGGTCCTGGCTTCTCTGCGTCGTGACCGCTACGAGCTGACCTTCATGACGGCCGCCGGCGATACGCTCCGCATCGTGCGGCGGCACGGTGTAAGGAGAGCGCCGGAGGGCGAGGCGCTCGCGGCCCTTTACCGGAGGGTGGCCGACATGGTGGAGGTCGGCCCGGAGGTTGTGGAAGAGACCTTCCCGGCCCCGGAGAACAGTTCCGGCGGCAGGTCACTGCTGGTCGATCAAAGCGGAAACACCTGGGTGGGGCTTTGGCCCGTGGGCGACGAGGGGACCGGCCGCGACACGTACGAGGTCTTTCTCGCCGACGGCCGCCTGCTTGGCGAGGTCGCGATTCCCGCGGGGTCGGAGCTGATGGACATCGGGGATGACTACGTACTCCTCGCGAGGACGGACGAAATGGAGGTTCCCTTCCTTGAACTCTACGGACTGCTGAAGGGCTGAGTATTGCGGAGCGGGCAGGGACCGCCCCAATGTTGAGTGCCAGCCGGTTACCCTGTGTAACAAGGAAGACGAACCAGTGGACCACCTGAAGGCCATCAACCAGAAGGCACGCCGGATCGAAGGGCACACCGACGCGCTGGCGGGGGCCCAGGCATCCGGAGCCAGCGCCCCGGGAGCCGAAGGCGAGCCCGCGCCATCTCCGGGCAACGGCGGCCCCCCCGACAGCCCACTCGCATCCGGCGACCCCGCCGACCTCGACGTCGTCGCGCTCGAAAGCGGCCCGAACATCCCCCTCGGCTGCTCCCTCGTCTTCGCGCCCGGCTGGGAGGTGGACTCGACCGGCGGCACCGCGGGCCTCTGCCAGCCGGTGGAGCGCGACCTCTTCGACTGCCACCTGGCCTGCTTCTGGCCCGCCCACGTGCCTGATCAGCTGAACCACGCGCCCGACTGGACGGGGAAGTGCGCGTCCGCGCAGAAGGACTGGCGCAAGCTCGACCTGATCTTCCCGTGAGGGCCGAAACGGCGAGCGGCCTTCGGGCGGGGGGCGCCCGGACGCGCGCAGCGCACCGCCCGCTCGCGGCCGCGGCCGTGCTGGCGGCCCTCGCCCTCACCGCCCCGACCGCCCACGCCCAGGGCGGCGGCAACGGCATCATCTACATGGCCGGGTACGACCACGCGATCCACGTCATCGACGAGAACACGATGGAGGTCGTCGACCGGATCGAGCTGACGACCGGGATCCCCACTTCGCTGGCCCTCTCGGAGGACCACGAGCGCATCTACGTGCGCGACGCCGAGTTCGAGGAGATCGAGATCGTGGACGTGGCGACGCGCAAGTCCATCGGCAGCTTCACGCTCAGCAGCGGGCGCTCCACGGTGCGGATCTGGGGCATGACCGTCGATCCCGACGAGGAGTTCGTCATCCTCAACACGATGCGCTACACGAAGGAGATCGACCGCTGGGAGATCGGCGACCCGACGCTGCTGAAGTACGATCTGGAGTCCAGGGAGGTCACTGACACGATTCCGTGGCCGGACGGAGAGCTGCGTTCGCGGGCGCGTCTCATGTTCTCTCCGGACGGCGAGTACCTGTACTTCTTCGGCGCCGAGATCCGCGTTCTGGACCCGGACGACTTCAGCGAGGTCGACCGCTGGGACCTCTCCCGCCCGCTGGAGGAAGGGCTGGGCCGCCTGAGCTTCGGGTTCCCCTCAAGCCCCCACGACGATCCCGGCTACTACACCAGCCTGCTGCGGTTCACCGATCCCGTGCAGAACCGGCGCATGATGGGGATCGCGCGCGTCAATCTGGCCGAGAAGGAGTACGAGTTCTTCACCCTGGGCCCCAGCCAGGGGGTCAGCTTCCGCCTCGCGCCCGGCGGCAAAAAGGCGTACGGGTTGGTGCAGCAGATCGGGAACTACGAATTCTGGACCTTCGATGTCGAGGGCCGGCGGGTTGAGAGCCGCCAGCGCTTCCGAGGCCGGCCGCGGATGAGCCTGGAGGTCAGCTCGAACGGCGAATTCCTGTACATCTACAACGCCGGCTCCACGATCGACATCTACGACGCGGACAGCTACGAGTTCATCCGCACCGTGACCTTCGACGCGGACATGACGCACTTCCTGATGATCCCGGAGGGGACTGGGCCGAGGGGGGGTTGAGGGGGCTGGCGGGGCAGATTCGGCGGGACGGGTAGCGAAGGCGGCGCTCCGCGCCCAACGTCACTGAATGGCCATTCTCGACCAGGAAATCCGGCGGGGCTTCCGCTACGTCACCCCCTACAAGCGCCGTCTCGCGATTATCCTGGCCGTCAATCTCGCCGGGACCGCGCTCGCGCTCTACATCCCTTTCCTCACGCGCTCGCTCGTCGACGACGCGCTGCTGGGGCAGGACAGCGACGCGCTGGTGCGGATCGTCGGCCTCTTCGCGGCGGTCACGGTGGCCAGTTTCGTGCTGAACTTCGTCAGCGGGATGCGCTACACGAGGGTCTCGGCCGAGATCCTCTTCGACATGCGCCTGACCGTGTACCGGCACCTGCAGCGGCTGTCGCCCCGATTCTTCGCGCGCACCCCGCTCGGCGAGATCATGTCGCGCCTCAACAACGACGTGAGCGAGATCCAGCGGGTGCTCGCGGACGCGGCGCTGGCGTGGCTCGGGAACGTGGCATTCCTGGCCGGGACGGTGGGGATGCTGCTCTGGCTCGACTGGCGCCTATTCCTGGCCGCGGCCGCGCTCCTGCCGCCGGCGATCTGGGCGATCGTGCGGTACCGGCGGCGGCTGGTGGTGCGGGTGCGGGTGATGCGCGAGCGGAGCGCGAGCATCGGCGCCTTCCTGATCGAGACGCTGGGCGGGGTGCGCCTGGTGGCGGCCTCGAACGCGGGCGAGCGCGAAGCCGAGCGGTTCAGGCGCCGCAACGACTCCTTCGTCGCCGCGCTGATGAGGATGCAGCGGCTCAGCTACCTCGCCGGGGGGCTTCCCGCGCTGCTTCTGTCGGCCAGCACGGCGGTCGTGTTCCTGTACGGCGGCTCCCGGGTGATCGACGGCGCGGTCACGCTGGGCACCTTCACGGCGTTCATGGCCTACCAGATACGCCTGATCGGGCCCGTGCAGGGGCTGATGGGACTCTACACCGGGCTGGGGTCGGCGCGGGTGTCGCTCAGGCGCGTGCACGAGCTGCTCGACGAGCCGGTCGAGGTGGCAGAGGCGGCCGAGCCGGTGGCGCTCGGTCCGGTGCGCGGCGAGATCGTCTTCGAGGACGTGTCGTGCGGGCACGGGCGGGGCGGTGCGGTGCTGGAGGACTTCCGGCTCACCATCCCACCCGGCGAGATCGTCGCGCTCACGGGACCGTCCGGGAGCGGCAAGTCCACGGTCGCCGACCTGATCGTGCGGCACCTCGACCCCGACCGCGGCCGCGTCCTCCTCGACGGCACCGATCTCCGCCACATCGCGCTGGCCGAGCTGCGGGCGCAGGTGGCGCTGGTCGACCAGGCGGCCATCGTCTTCAACACCTCGATCCTGGCGAACGTGCGCTACGCCCGGCCCGACGCCGACACCGAGGAGGTGATGCGCGCGGTTGAGCGGGCCGGGCTGGGCGCCTTCGTCACCGCGCTGCCGGACGGACTGGACACCCTTGTCGGGGAGCGCGGACAGGCGCTATCGGCGGGCGAGCGGCAGCGGGTCGCGATCGCGCGCGCGCTCCTGGCGGACCCCGCCGTCCTGGTCCTCGACGAGGCCACGAGCGCGCTCGACGCGGCGACCGAAGCGCAGGTGGTGGGTGCGTACCGCGAGGCAATGAGGGGCCGCACGACGGTGCTGATCACGCACCGCGAGGAGTTGCTCCGCGTGGCGGACCGGGTGGTGTTGGTGGGCGGGTGATCCTGCGGGGCCCCCGGGGGCGACCTCCGGTACGGCCTGCTACGAGCCCGCCCGTACCAGCCTCCGCCCCGTGACCCGCGGCAGGTCCATCTCGTCGCGCCGGACCCCCCACACATGGGTGTCGGTCGCGTCCTCGATTTCGAGCCATTCCGGCAGCAGGACCCGCCGCGCCGCGCCGTCGGCGTCGCCTCTTCGCACCGCGTAGTGGACGCGGAGCGTGTCCTCGGCCTCGCTGGTCCGGACCCAGACTTCGCCCGACGCGGTTAGGACGAGCCCCGTAGCGGCCGGCAGGTATTCGGGCTTGTGGACGGACGCGTCCAGGGCTTCACGAACCTCGTCCTCCGACCACTCGGAGCGGGCCGGCAACATCCATTCGAGTTGTTCGTCCATCCACGCATCCAGAAGCGCCGGGGTCAGCGGTCGCGGCTCGAGCTGAAGGCGCCGCTGCCATACCGTATCGCCCTCTGCGTTCACCTCGATCAGCTCCACGGCTCCGGGCGGCAGGTCTCTCATGCGCATCACCACGGCCACGCCCGGCAGGAACCTCGCCTGGTCGGCGTCCGTGAACGGCTGGCCCCCGATCAGGCCACTGTCATCCGGGAATTTCGTGTCTCGCACCCGACCGCCGATGTCCATCCAGAAGAGCGGTTCGGGAGCCCGCCGCTGTCCGACTTCGGAGCGGGTGGCATGCACCACCGCGATGCGCTCGAGGGGATCGCCGTGGTCGCCGAGTTCCAGCGCCGCCCATGTCAGCGGGAACCCCAGGTAGCCGTCGCCGGCGGGGGCTTCCAGGTTGAGCATCAGGCCGTCGTATTCGAGCGTCCCATCCTGCGCCGACACCGTTTCGAGGTGCTCTCCGTCCGCCGAGTAGCTTGTGAACCGGATCCCGAAATCGTTTCGCACCGAAAAGCCGCCGTCGGGCGCGAAGTAGATGCGGCTGGGCGAGGTGAACTCCCCGGGCCCCTCCCCGGGCCCCCCGACCACGAAGAGGAGGGAGCCGTCCGGTGTCCATGCGCTGATCTGCTTGTCGCCACGGTCGCGGACCAGGATGCGGTCCCGGTAGGGGTCCGCGCGGAGGAAGGGCACCGTGAAGAAGACCTCGTGTTCGGGCGCGTCGCCGAAGCTGTACTCCGGTTCGCTGATCCAGGTGGTGAAGGCGTCGCCGGCGGGGCCCGCGGAGTCGTCGCAGGCGGTGGAGAAAAGGAGAGAAAAGGAGCAGGGCACCACAGCAACAGCGGTCAGACGGCCAATTGATATACTATTTCGCATTTTTCGATCCCGAATATGTCGAATACAGTATCGCGCCCGGTTCAAAGAGAGCCGTGGCGACGCGCCGGGTGGCATACTTATACCGTTCTGACCGACTAAAGATCCGCGGACCGGGGGTTTCCTTTCCGCCCGCCGCCGGCTTGATTGTCTGTCATGGCGAAACCGAGACTCCTGTCGGGCGGCAACCCCCAGATTCCCAAGGCTGACGGGGATGCGCCGGTGCAAGCCTATATCGCGGCCATGCCGGGCTGGAAGCGCGGGGTCGGACGCCGCCTCGACGCGCTGGTCGAGCGCGCCGCACCGCAAGTTCGCAAGGCGGTCAGGTGGAACTCGCCCTTCTACGGAATCGAGGGCCGGGGCTGGTTTCTGTCCTTCCACTGCTTTACGAAGTACATCAAGGTGACCTGGCTCTGCGGTGCCTCGCTGCGTCCCGCTCCGCCCGTTGCGTCCAAGCACGAGCATGTGCGGTACTTCCACATCCACGTGGACGACGAGATCGACGAGGACCTCCTGCTGAACTGGATCAGACAGTCGGCCGTGCTGCCCGGAGAGGAGCTATTCTGAGGGGGGCGACCCGGTTGTGCATCGATTCGCCCGGCGCGCACGATCTCCGGGGCCGCGGCGTGACGGTTGCCGTGATCGACAGCGGCGTCAACGCGGAGCATCCGCACGTCGGGGCGGTGGCCGGCGGCGCGCGGATCGAGTTGTCGGGCGAGGTCTCGGAGGACTACGTGGACCGGCTCGGGCACGGTACGGCCGTCTTCGCGGCCATTCAGGAGAAGGCGCCCGCGGCGCAGATCTTCGCGCTGCGGGTATTCACAGACCGGCTGAGGACGAGCGTGCGCGCGCTTGTCGCCGCGATCGACTGGGCCGCCGAGCGCGAGGTGCGGGTGGTGAATCTGAGTCTCGGCACGCTGCGGGAAGAACACGCGTCGATGCTGGAAGCGGCGGTGGACCGGTTGGCGGCGGCCGGGGGCGTGGTTGTGGCGGCGGCGACGGCAGACGGGCAGCGATGGTGGCCGGGCTCGCTGCCAAAGGCGCTGGGCGTGGTGACGGATGAGCGTTGCCCGCGCGGGTGCGTGGAGGTGCGGGGGGAAGAGGGCGGCCGGTCCGAAGTGGTCGCCGCCGCGCCATACCCGAGGCCGATCCCGGGTGTCCCCCGGGAGCGCAACCTCAACGGGATCAGCTTCGCGGTCGCGAATGCGACGGGGATGGTGGCCCGGGTTGCGGAGGGGTGGGAGGGGCCCCTGACAAGCGAGGCATGCCTGGGTTTGATGCAGCACCGAGTCGACGAACCCGCGTGAGTACCGAGTCCGGGTGCATTTCGCCCGCGCTGCCAGGCCGCCGGGCCGTCCGGGCGCGTTCGCGAACCCCTACGCGCCGCTGAAGGGTCCGAACTCCTCCGCCAGACCCGGCAGCCCGAGGCTCCTGGCCGTGGTCTGTGCCTTTCGGGCGAGTTCAGGCCGCGGGTTTCCGCTCCTCCGGGCCAGCCGGACGAGTTCCAGCGCCAAACTCAGCCATTCCATCGGCCTCACCGCTTCAGTCGCGTCAACGGCTCGCTCAAGAAGATCCAGGGCGCCGGACAGGTCGCCCACGCGGGACTTGAGACGCGTGTGGAAGAGAATCAGGATTTGCGGCTGATGCTCCATGGGTTCCTGAAGCGGGTGACGTTCCGCCACCCTGGCGGCCACGCCGATCCTGCCGGACTCCAGGAGCACACAGCCCTCCAGGCCGCCGAGCGCCGCGGTTGTCTTCGCAGGATGGGAATGCACTTCCGGGTCCGAGTCGGCGTGATCCGACTCCGGACCGCGGGCGAGGTCGAGCGCTCGCTCCGCGGACTTGACCCTTCCGGTTGCCAGGGCGAGGATGCCCCGGGCCAGCCCCTCCATGGCCCGGATCTGCGGACAGTCCATGGTGTCGACGACTGCGGCGGCTTCGGCAAGCGCGTCCTCGGCGCTCTCGTGGTCTCCGGTTCTGGTCTGCCAGTCGGCCTGTGCAAGCAGGAGCACGGCCAGGGAGCCGCAGTGACCGGCCTCACTGCACGCGCGCTTCGCCTCATCCAGGACCTCCCAGGCCCCCTCGGCGGCGAGCTGGCCACGCGCCTTCAGCGTGATCGCGAGGCGGTACAGGGCCGCGGCGGTTTCGTCCTGCAGTTCAGCCTGGCGGGCCACCTCGACCGCGCTTTCGGCGTGGCGGATCGCCGCCTCCGGATCGGCATGCCGTGACGCCTGTGAAAGCGCCGCGGATATCCTTGACTGCGCGGCCGGATTGACCAGGGAACCCATCTTCGCGATGCGGGACGCCTGCTCCGCCATCGATTCGTAGTCGGCCGTCCGGTCCAGCAGCTCCACCGTGGTTTCCACCACGGCGGCCCGAAGCACATCATCGCGCTCGTTCGCTGCAATGGCCGCTGCTTCCGAGAACTCGCGCAAAGCGGTCCCGGTCTCCGTGAATCCGAGCCTGTGCTGCGTATCGGCGACCATGAGACGTATCGCCGCCAACTCCGCCGGCTGGAATTCGCCGGGCTGTTGCAGGGCTTCCTGACCGAACCGGAGCGCCGCTCGCAATCGCCGGGAGCCGTAGTTGGCGCTGGCAAGGCTGGCGGCCACCAGAGTCCGCGACAGGCCCGCGCTCACATCGTATGCGACCCTGAGGAGGTGGAGGCGTCCGGAGATGTCCGCCGCCGGCGTCTTTTTCACCGCTTCGGTCGCGTAGAGGTAGGCCATGTCGTGGTTTCCGGCCCAGAAGTAGTGGAGCGCGACCAATTCGAGTGGTTCGCGCTCGCGCTGGTCGTTCAGGAGTTCGGCCGTTCGAGCGTGAAGGAGCGTGCGGCGGGCCGGGCTGAGCCGTTCGTAGATCGCTGCGCTGACGATGTCCTGGCGAATCCGGACCCCGCCGTTCACCCAGACCACCAGACGCCGATCCTGAAGTTCTTCGAGAGCGTCCGCGCAGTCGTCGCGGCTGCAGTCGGCGATGCGCAGCAAATGCGCGAAGGTCGCCGCCCGGCCGAGAACGGCGAGGGATGAGAGCACCCGCCGGGCTGGCTCGCTCAACCCCTGCATACGGCGGATGAGCGACTGCTCCACGGAAGGAGGCACGGCGATCCTGTCGCGGTACATGTACCGATCCGCACCGACCTTGGTCGCGACCGCCAGATCGATCAGAAACCGGGGATTCCCGCCCGCCAGGGCCACGACCCGGTCGATCGCGGCGTCCGTTACGTCGTCCGCGGCGATTGCCCTCGCCAGCCGCCGCGCAGGGTCGGGTTTCAACGGTCCGAGCGTGGTGACGGTGGCGCCCGGATCGGCCTTCAGCAGGTCGATCCACTGGGAGACGATGTCGCGGCCGCGCAGTTCCTCGGGACGATAGGCGAGCAGCAGGGTGAAACCGCCCGTGGTCCATCGCCTGGCCAGGAACTGCAGCAGGCGCACGGACGCCTCATCCGCCCAATGGAAGCCGTCCAGAAAGAGAATCGTCTTGCGCGTGCGGGCGATGGCCGTGAAGAGGTGCAGGAACGCCTCACAGATGTGCCTCGGGAGGTTTTCGAGGGTCGGAACCTGGGCTGCCAGGGTCCCTTCCACCTTCGCGTGGGACCTTGGCAGCAAGGAGAGCAGCATGGGCTTCCAGGGTGCCGGCAGACCGTCGATGAACGGAGTGATCCACGGCTGACTCACTACCTCAAGCATGAGGCCCAGGGGTATTCCAGCTTCCAGTTCGGCCGGCGAGGCGCTGACGATCCGGTATCCGCGCAGACTTGCGCTCTTGACGAGTTCCTGAGCGAACCTGGTCTTGCCGATTCCTGTTTCGCCGGCCACGACAACGGTCTGCCAGTGTCGTCCGGTCTGATGGACTCTGTTGCTGACGGGCGTGATCGAGTCGTTCCTTCCCACGAAGGGCGCGGTCGCTCCGGGATCCGAGACTTCATCCATGCGGCCGCGGGGTATTGTCCCGGTCGCCGGTCTGAATTCCTTCAGGAGTTCAAGAGTTTCCGGTTCGGGAACCCATACGCCTTCCGGGGCGGCCCTTTCCGCGAAGGCCCGATAAGTTGCCTCGACCTCGCGTACCTGGCCGGTCATCGCGTGTGCACGCATCACCCGTCTGAGGACCAGTTCCTCGCCTGGATTCAGCCGGAGCAGCACCTCCGCCGTCGTCCTGGCGGCGGTCCAGTCGTGTGCCGCCTCGGCTGCGTCCCAGTGCTCCAGGGCCGATGTCCGCAGACGGTTGCGCAGATCGCGCCTTTTTTCGTCGAGCCAGTCCGCAAGCGCCTCGGTCCGCTTCGCGGTAAGCGCCGAGAGAAAGCCGCGCTCGAACATCTCGAACGCCTTCTTGTAGTCGTTCGCCTCGATCAGTTCGCCGAATCCGTCGAGGTCGCACCAGACGAGTTGACGTGAGACCCGTATGTGCTCCCTTTCCAGCTCAAGGACTCTGGCGTCGCAGTTCTGGTTCACCTGATAGACCAGCTGGCTCAGCCGGTGCCGCACGGACTTGTCTTCCTCCAGCTCCCACAGGAGCCACTGCACCCTGGAGCGCGGGATTCTGTCCGATCCGGCGGAGAAGGCGACCGAGAGGAGAGCGGCCTGGAACGGCGATACCTTTACCGCGCTCCTATCCCGCCACAATGCGGGGCCACCGAACAGTTCGAGTCGCAGAAGCGGGGAGTTGCCGCCGGTTCCAACCGATTCGGAGGTTGCCATTTCAGATCGAAACAGCCCGTCCCGGTTCGGCGACCGCTTCGTCCGGGTCCCCGGTGTCAGGACGCAGACCGGTGATCGGCCGCCGCGCGTCGAGAACATCGGGGGCGACATTGCCCGCGGCCGCCTCCCTCTGAATCCATGCCTCGAACACCCATTCCCATCCGATCAGGTCGCGAACCGTCTGAGGACGGAAGCCGCACAGGCGCCGCATCTGGTTGCTCAGGGAAAACCCGTCGGGATACCCGAGGGAGCAAGCGATGTTGAAGAGGGTCGCGTCGGAATTCTGGAGACGGATCGTTGCCCGCAGCACGCGGCCGATATGCAGCCAGTGTGAAGGGACCGGAAGCAGGCTGTTTCGGAATCTCCGGCCCACCGCGCGCCGGGACATGTACAGGTGCTTCGCCAGGTCGGACATGGTGCGGACGCGGGAACTCAGTTCCACCGTGCGGTAGATGACGCTGCGGGTCACCGAGTCCAGCGCGAATCCGCGCCATTCCAGGTATTCGGTCACGCTTGTCGCAAGGCTCGCGGGCGCACGCCGAATGACGCTGGCAATCTCGCGGGGCCGCGCCGTTCGATGGAACGGCAGGACCGCCTGCGGACGCGACCGTTCGATTGCCTTGAGCACCCGCAGCACCGAAAGGTGGTCGTCGCTCTCCGGCAGGATCACGGCCAGCGGCAATCCGGCCGGCCGGTGCGCGACCATGTGCCTGGCCTGGGACCGGGCTTCGCTCCCCAGGTTCCAGACCATGACCCAGCCGCCCATGAAGGGCTGATCCGGGCTCGCTGGATCGACCGCGACCAGGCGATCGTAGGGCGGCCGCAATAGAAGGACCGCTTCCCGGGGGAAGTGTGACGTCGTCATGTGATGGTAGCTCCTTGGCCTGTGGCGGTTGGCAAATTCCGACCAGGCTAACGGGCTGCCATCATCGTCCGGTCATCACCACCCCACCCCGCACAGTATCGTGAACATTGGAGCGCTGGATTACCGGAAATCCCCGCTCACGGTTCCACGATACTCCCCCGGTTGCGCTCGGGGCGCCCCCGAAAGGATCTTTCCAAAGATACCGTATTACAGCGTGAACGCTACCAACCCCGACACTCGAACATGGATTGAGCGATTCCTTGACTGGTATAACAAACACCAGGACCCTGGAGGCGGATCCGGACCTGACCGCCGCCCTCCTCCGCCTGCGCGGTCGCGCCACCCTTGGCGATGTCGTCTCCGCGACGGGCATGTCCGAAGACGCGGCCGAGAGTGCGCTGAAGGGTCTCCTCGAGCGATGCCGCGGGCATCTGGCGGTCTCGGATTCCGGTGACCTCCTCTACGAATTCGATCCGAAGCTCGTCGCGCGTGACCGGCGGTCGCTCTGGACCCGCTTCCGGAAGGCGGCCTGGTCGGCCTTCAAGACGGGCTTCAAGGTGTGGACGGCGGTGATGCTCGTCGTCTACTTCATCGTCTTCGTGTTGCTGGTCATTGCGGCGTTGACGGCCAACCGCGACGGGCGCGGCAGCTTCGGTCGCCGGGGCGGTTTCGGCCTGGGCGACTTCTTCATCCTTCACTGGCTGATGGGAGGACGGGGATGGAGCCGCGGCAGCCTCTACTACGGTCATCGGCACGCCAGGAGGCTCCCGAAGGACGCCCAGCCGCCATTCTACAAGAAGGTGTTCGCATTCATCTTCGGACCCGAGGAGCCCCGGCCCACGCAGCTTCAGAAGGACAGGAGCGCGCTGCGGCTGATCCGGGCGCGCAAGGGAGTCCTGACCACCGCCGAGCTGGTCGAACACACCGCCCTGCCGCTGGAGGACGCCCGGGAAGAGATGGGGCGCCTCACGGGCGCCTACGGGGGCGATCCGCGCGTTTCCGATGCCGGCGAGGTGGTGTACGCGTTTCCGGGGTTGATGAAGAGCGCCCACGGAAAGGTCCGGGCCACCGAGCCGAACCCCGCGTGGATGCGGCTGGAGTATCCCGGAAAGCTGACCGGGAACGCCAGTGGCTCCAACCTGGGGATCGGGGCCATGAACGGGTTCAACCTGGCCGCTGGCAGCTTCTTCGGCCTGATGCCCGTGGGGGAGGCCACCGTGCTGGGGGTCAGCACGGTCAGTCCGCTCGTCTTCTTTGGGCTGGGGGTGATCCCGGTGACCTTCAGCGGTCTCTTCTTTCTGATTCCCTGCCTGCGGTCATTCGCCGTGAGCCGTGACAATAGAGCTCGCCGCCGCCGCAATGTGCGGCGCCTCCTGCTCGGACTCATCTATGGCCGCAGCGTGGGAACGGTGCGGTGGATTTCAGTCGGCGACGCGATCGGTCACGTCACGGGCAGACTGAAGGACAAAAGGGTGACCGGCGCGCTGGTGCTCAAGGAACTGGAGAGGCTGGCGGCCGAATTCGATGCGGCGGTCGAAGCGGACGACGGCGGATACAGATACCGTTTCCCGGCGATCCGCGAGACCTTTGTCGAGGCCGAACTGATGCGTCGGCAACTCCGGCTCCAGGACCAGAAACTCGGGCCGATCGTCTACGCGACCTCGGACACGGAAACCGAGGCGTCGCAGCGGGATCTCGACGCCTTCGACCGCGAATTGGCGAGGGCGGAGGTGGACCTGTCCCGCTACCTGCCCACGCCCGACGCGGTCGGGTACGAGGAGGACTTCGAGGTGGTCATGGACGAGGTTCGGGTGGCGGCGCCCCGCCGCCGGGCTCGTTCGCGTTCGCGGCCGCGGCCCCGATGGCAGTGAATATGTCGGCCCACATGGAAAGCGGCTGATCACCCACCAGGGGAATCCCGTTGATGATGAAGGTGGGGGTGCCGCGCACGCCCAGCCGGGCTCCGGTGAGGAAGCCGCTGCGAAGCCGTTCAGCGGGACGCTCTTCGGCTACGCACTCGCGGTACCGCCTCGCTTCGGCGCCCGCCTCGACGGCCAGGGCCTCGAACACGTCGGCGGGGTCCGACTCGCTCCTCCATTCGGGCTGGCGCTGGTAGAGCAGGTCGCTCATGGGCGCGAAGTGTCCCTGTTCGCCCACGCACTCCCCCGCCAGGGCGGCGGCTCTGCCGTTCGGGAACATGCCGCTGACGAAGGTCACGTACTTCCACTGCACCTTGCCCGTCTCGATGTAGTCGGTCATCAGGGTGGGAAACTTCTCGCTGTGAAAACGCCTGCAGTAGCCGCATCCGAAATCGCTGAACTCGACCACCTTGATGGGGGCGTCGGTCGCGCCGAAGTCGAAGCCGATATCGTCGAGCGCGAGCCCCTGGGCGGGAAGCCCGGGACCGGAGCCGCCCCCGGGGAGCAGCGATGACGGTGCCGACTCGGAAGGTGTGCCACTCCCGCCGCCCGCGCCGCCGCACGCCGGCGCCACGATCAGCGACCCGGCGACCATGACAACGTACCCGGCGCCGCGTGTGTTGCGTCTCACGTCCTGTTCACTCCCGTGGTGCAGCCCGCCTGTCTCGCCGCCGCGCGGATGGGCGCGGACGGCCTCCAGCACGAGAATCCTGGCAGAATGGCACCGCTCACGCCACCCCGTGCCCTTGTGCGAGCGTCCGGCCGGGGCTTGCTTACGCGGATCGAGTGGAGGCATCGTGCCGCCCCGGCCCCACGAACGAGGAAACGCCAGGCAGAGGCGAATGCGTGCGAGAACACGGATTATCGGAAGCCTCGAGGCGGTGTACAAGGAGGCGTTCGAGAAGGCGGCGAAGACGGATGACCAGAGTCGGATGGATGCGCTGGACTTCGGGTTTCAGCGCGACCAGGTCATGCTGGAGGTCATGCTTGATCTGCGCGACGCCCTGGCCGGCCTGGGCGAGAAGGACGAGCCGGAGGGGTCGAGCCTGCTCGACAAGGCCAAGGCGATCCGGGACTTCACAAGGCTGAGACCGAGGTGAAGATCTATACGCGGCGCGGGGACGGTGGCGAGACCGGCTTTTTAGGAGGTGGGCGGATCCCGAAGGACGACCCGAGGGTCGAAGCCTACGGATCGGTCGACGAGCTCAGCACGTCGATCGGACTCGCGCGGTTGCATGTGTCGGATACGGCGACACGGGAGCAGCTAGGCGCCCTTCAGGCGGACCTCTTCGCAATCGGGGCGCATCTGGCCACGCCCCCGGCGCGTCCCGGGAGACGCCCGCCGGAGCTGCCGGAACTGCCGGCGACGCGGATCGCGGAGCTCGAGTCGTGGATCGACGCCGCGACCGGGGTTTGCGCTCCGCTGCGGAAGTTCGTTCTGCCCGGTGGGAGCGAAGGTGCCTGTCACCTTCATGCGGCGCGCGCCGTTTGCCGCCGGGCGGAGCGGCGGGTCGTCGCGCTGGCGGGCCGGTCGCATGTGGCGGGAGAGATCACCTCGTACCTCAACCGCCTCTCCGACTATCTCTTCGCGGCCGCGCGGGTCGAAAACCACCTCGCCGGACGGGGCGATGTCGAGTGGCAAGGCGGCGCATGACGGGTCGGACGGGAGCGGGGGAAGGTGCCCGGGAACGCCGGGAAGTCGTGCATGCGCGGGTCGAGACCACCCCCCCGCACGGCGACGTCATTCGCGCGGATGTGCGGCGCCCGGCACGGGGCGTGCCCCGTTCGGCGGTGATCGTCGCGCACGGTTTCAAGGGCTTCAAGGATTGGGGCTTCTTCCCCTGGGTGTGCGAGAGCCTCGCCAGGGACGGCCACCTGGTCATCTCCTTCAACACGTCGCTGAACGGTGTGGGCCCCGGTCTGCTGGACTTCACCGATCTGGAAGCCTTCGGCCGCAACACGGTCGGCCGCGAGGTGGACGACCTTCACTGGATGGTCGAGCGCGCCGCGGCCGGTGAGTGGAGCCGCGGCAGGGCTCCGGACACACTTGGGGTGCTGGGGCACAGCCGCGGCGGCGGCAACGGCGTGATCGTTGCGGCCGAGAGCGGAGTGGTGTCGTCGCTTGCGACGTGGGCCGCGGTCTCCACATTTCATCGCTGGTCGCCCGAGCAGGAGCGGGACTGGGCGGAGAGGGGAGTGACCTGGGTACTTAATGCGCGCACGGGACAGGAAATGCCTCTCTACCGCTCGGTTCTGGACGACCTCAGGGCGAACCCGGCGCGGTTCGATGTTCTGGCGGCCGCGTCGCGGGTGCGCGTGCCCTGGCTGATCGTTCACGGAACCGGGGATCTCACCGTGCCCGTGCACGAGGCCCGGGCGCTGGCCGGCGCCTGCGCCGGGTCGCAACTCGTTGAGGTGGGAGGTTCGGGTCACACCTTCGAGGCCGCCCACCCCCTGGAGGAGCCCACCCCCGGGCTGGAAAGAGCGGCCACCGCCACCGTGAAGCACTTCCGCCAGTCGCTGGCGGCACGCGGCTGAACCCGCCACTCCCAGGGTTGCCAAGGGGATGGCGATCGGCAATCATAAGGTCCGCCAATCACACGGAAATCGACAGAGGCAGCGTTGACATACATCATCACCGAGCCCTGCATCGGAACCAAGGACGCAAGTTGCGTCGAAGTCTGTCCGGTGGATTGCATCTATGAAGCGGGCGAGCAGTACCTGATCCACCCTGACGAGTGCATCGATTGCGGTGCATGCGAACCCGAGTGCCCGGTGCAGGCCATCTTCCCGGACACCGACGTCCCGCCCGAGTGGTCCGACTATATCGAGAAAAACGCGAACCACTTCGAATAGACGACAAAGGGGGGCGACCCGTGACGGGTCGCCCCCCTTTCCTGGCGCCGCCTTGCTCGACGGCGGGCCCAATCCGGCAGCCTGGGACTCTCCCAGGCCGGGATCAGATCCCCAGCTCTCTCAGCTTGTCCAGCCGGATGTTGCCGGGATCCTTCTCTCCCGCAGGGACATCTTCGTTCCGAGCCTCATCCTGCTCGGACCGGCTGCTTCCCTGGCGGAGGAGTGCGTAGCCCGCTGCGACGAGCGCTGCCGCGCCCAGCAGATTGACGGTGAACTTGCGAATCGCACCCTCCTTTGTGCTGCAGTGTTGGCGAACGCCGGAACCGGTGTGCGGGTTTCGTGCCGCGCGCCGGGCTTCCCGGCCGGTGACATTAATCTTAGCAATTACCGTGCCGTTGGAGTCGCCGTTGGAGTCCTGCGCGGCCTGACGGCGCCCCGGGAGGCGGTTTCGTGTGCGAAGACATACGTTTCCGAGGATTCGAGGGGAAATCGAACCGCCGGTGGCGCGCGTGTCGACGCCGCCGCGGTGTACTTTTTTTCTGAACGGTGACGTGAAATCTGGACACGGGAACCAGGCGGCTTACGGCGCGGATCCGGTGAGGATGACCCGGGAACTCGTCCGCACGCCATCGGTGAATCCGGTACTGGAAGCCGGTGGTGCGGGCGAGGGCGAGATCGCGAAGCTGGTGGCCGAATGGTTGCGGGGGTGGGGGTACCGGCCGGTCACGACCGAGGTGGCGCACGGGCGATTCAACGTGGTTGCGCGGCGCGGCGCCGGGGCGGGTCCGTCACTGCTCCTGAACGGCCATCTCGACACGGTGGGCGTGGGGGAAATGGCGGCCCCCTTCTCCGGCGAGGTCCGTGAGGGCCGCGTTTTCGGCCGGGGAGCCGCGGACATGAAGTCCGGGTTGGCGTGCGTACTGACCGTCGCCGCACAGCTCGCGGGCGAGGAGATCCCCGGCAGACTCATCGTCGCATTCACGGCGGACGAGGAGCACGCGTCGCTCGGCATGGAGGCGCTGGTCGCTTCGGGGGTGGCGGCCGATGCGGCAATCGTCTGCGAGCCCACCAGCCTCGCGGTGATGCCGGCCCACAAGGGGTTTTTCTGGCTCGATGTGTTCGCAGAGGGGCGAGCGGCCCACGGATCCCGGCCCGACGCCGGTGTCGACGCGATCTCGCACATGGGGCATGTGCTCGTGGCGTTCGAGGAGGAGTCGCGGCGCCTGGCCCGGGAGACCGATCATCCGCTCCTCGGCGCCGCTTCGCTCCACGCCGGCACGATCTCGGGCGGAAGCGCCCCGTCGGTCTACCCGGATCGGTGCCATCTGGTCGTGGAGCGCCGGACGCTGCCGGGGGAAGCGGCGGAGCGCGTGATGACCGAGGCGGCCAGGGTGCTGGCCGCCGCGGGGGAGCGCTGCCCGGGACTGGACGCCCGGGTGGAGGCAGGGTTGTTCCGGGCGGGAACAGAGGTTCCCGTGACGTCCGGGCTGGTCGAAGGACTGGTGAGCGCGTGCCGCCGCGCGGGGTTGCCGGGGGTGGTGGAGGGGATGACGGCGTGGGTGGACGCGTGCTTCCTCAACGAGAGCGGAACGCCGGCCGTTTGCTTTGGACCGGGATCGATTGCGCAGGCGCATACGGTCGACGAGTGGGTGGAGGCGTCGGGAATCGAGGCCTGTGCTCGGATCCTGACTGATTTTTCGCGCCGATTCCTGCAAAGCTGACGGGCTGCTACCCGCCGCGGGTGATCACCTCGATGGCGCCCCCGATGTAGTTGGTGCCGAAGCGCATCGTCGCGTCCGAGGCGCTGAGGTAACGCATGGTCCGCACACTCGCGGCCTGGACCGACTGGAGGCCGTCCTCGAGGTTGCTCATGCGGGCACCGTCCAGGACCAGCTGCGGACGCATGTTCCCCCGTCCCTGCAGCCACCGGGGCCGCAGGCGGCGAATCGCATCGAGCGCGGATACCGTGGGGAAGTCCGTCAACTCCTCGGCGGTGATCAGATTGGGGTCGCGGCGCGGGCCACGCTCACCGGAGCCGCCGCTGGCGCAGGCCGCAAGCCCCGTGGCGAGCCCGAAGGCAGTCAGGAAGAACAGGGTCGTCGAGCGTTTCATGGGCGTCCGGTGCTCCTTGGTTTGGAGGACGTGGCAACATAAGATGGTACCCACGAGCAGCCCGTGGGTGTCAAGAGCGTTTCACGGGATTGTCTGCAGCCCCGGTGCCGGAGGGACCAGGTGGACAAGACGAATGGCGAGTGACATGAGGCGCGCCGCGCTGCTGGCCGCTCTGCTGGTTGTGGCGCCGACATCGGTGGCGCAGGCGCAGTCGGCCTACGGGGTGATCGGAGGCATCCAGCGGGCCAATTTCATCGGCGGCGGATCCGGCGAATTCACGTGGCGGACGGCCTATATGATTGGCGTCGTGGGGGACTATCCGCTGACCGAAACGTTCTCCGTGCGGCCGGAACTCTACTACTCGAGCAAGGGCTCATCGGTAAAGACGGAGCGGGGCGGGCCGGGTGATCTGGCCTTCCGCCTGTCGTACGTCCAGTTGCCGCTGCTGGCGCAGCTGCGTACCGCTCCCGGAGGGACCTTTCGGCCCCACATGTTCCTGGGCGTGTCCGTCGGGGCCCTGTTGCGCTGCCAGCTTGCGGAGCAGAGATGCAAGGACATCGCCGACTTCAACGAGAGCCGCTTCGACCTGAGCCTCGTCCTGGGGACCGAGATCGAGACTCGTGGCGGGGCGGTCGGCGTCCGCTACGAAGCAGGGCTCCGGGCGGTCGAGGCGACAGTCAGGGGGAACGCGATCTACAACGGGGTGTTGTCGGTCACGATGAGGTACAGGGTCCGCGGCGGGTAGGGGGTTCTCCCACCCGGACGGGACACTGGTCGACCGCGAAGAACTCGGCGACGAAGTCGGTTGCGGGTTGCGCGGCGAGATGTTCCCGGGGGCCTGACTGGACCACCCTTCCCTCCTCCAGGACACAGACGACGGGGGACCCGAGAGCACAGACGTCCCGAGGGTCGTGCGTGACGACGATCGCGGGGCGGGTGCGTTGGGCGAGGTGGCGCGCAAGGTAGGCGCGGAGGCCCCGCCTGGCGGCGACGTCCATCGCGGCAAGCGGCTCGTCCAGCAGCAGCATTTCGGGCCTGGGGAGGAGCGCGCGGGCCAGTGCGACGCGCTGCTTCTCGCCTCCCGAAAGCGTCGCGGGGTAGCGCTGCGCCAGGTGTGCGCATCCGACCTCTGCAAGGAGTTCGGCCGCCACGCGGCGGCGCTCGGGCCGTGGCCGGCGTTCGGTTCCGGCGGCCATTCCGAAGGCGACGTTGTCGAGTGCCGTCAGGTGGGGGAAGAGTCCGTATCCCTGGGGCACGTAACCGACCCGCCGTTCCTCCGGCGCAATGCGGATACCGCGTTCCGAATCGAAGAGCACCCGGTCGCCGATGCGGATCCGGCCGGCGTGTGGGCGATACGCGCCGGCCACGACACGCAGCAGCGTGGTCTTCCCGGAGCCGTTGGGACCGATGACGACGACCGGGGCGGCGTCGCCCTCGATCTCGGCGTCGAGGCGGAAGTCCCCGGCCGATGCTTCAATGCGGACACGCCATTGCACGGGCTCGGTGGTCCGTGGATGAAGCCGTTCGAGTGCCGGGGAGATTCTGTCCACGGGACGCTAGGGTCCTGCGATTCCCCGGACGGGACGGCCGCCGCCGGGGTTTCCGGTTCCGAACCGGCGAACGATCAGCGCGGGGACGGTGCGGAGGGGGAAGAGAAGGAAGGCGCTGGCGCCGACAAGGACGAGGGAGAGAGCGACCGCGACGCGCGCGTCCGACTCCAGCGCGGTGTAGATCGCGAGCGGCATGGTCTGGGTGGTGCCCGGGAGATTGCCTGCGAACAGCAGCGTGGCGCCGAATTCTCCCAGTGCACGCGCCCAGCAGAGGGCTGCGCCCGCCACCATGCCGGGCAGGGCCAGGGGGACCGCGACCCGGAAAAAGGCGCTGGAGCGGGAGTGGCCGAGCGTGCGCGCGACGATCAGAAGGTCCTCGTCGACGCGGCGGAATGCGGTGGCCGATGCCTGGATGTAGAAGGGGGCCGACACCACGATCTGCGCGGCCACGACGGCGGCGGTTGTGAATGGGATGTGAAGCCCCAGTGACGAGAGGGCCGGGCCGAAGAGGCCGTTTCGTCCGAAGGCCTCGAGGAGCGCAATCCCCATGACGGCGGGAGGCACCACGATCGGGAGATCCACGAGCGACTCCACGATGCGCGACCGGCGACCGGGGCGCGAGGCCATCCACCACGCGAGCGGTGTCCCCGCGAGCACGACCACCGCCAGGCTGACCAGGGTAGTGCGCGTGCTCAGCCAGAGGGCCGGGCCGAAGAGAGGATTGCGCGCTCCGGCGGCGAGGTCGCCCGGTGAGGAAGCACCCGCCAGCGCGACAAGGGGCACGGCGAGAATGAGCAACATCGGGACGGCGGCGAGGAACGGCGCCCGCTCCGTGAGAGACCGGCCCCGGGTCACGCCCTACTGCGCAGTCGTGATATCCGAGAGGAATCCGTGTCGGGAAAGGATCCGGCGTCCTTCCGGCGACGACACGAACCCCACCCACCGCTCCGCCGCGGCGGGATTGCCTGCACCTGCCACCACCCCGATCAGGTAGCGTGCCCGCACGTTCACGCCGGGCGGCACCTGCACGGTCCGCACCCGCCCGGGCACGGCATCGGTTCGATACACGATCGCGGCGTCGGCCTCCCCGAGTTCCACCTTGGCGCGCACCAGGCGGACGTTGTGCTCCTCGGAGACCACACGGCCCATGACCGCCGCTTCGAACCCGGGAAGACCCCCGTCCGTCTCGGCCCGGCGAAGCGCTTCGCGCGTGTACGCGCCCACTGGTACGTTCGCGGTTCCGATCACAAGGCGTTCAACCTTCGCGAGGTCACCGAAGGATTCGACCCCGGCCGGATTGTCCGGCGGCACGATCACCACCAGCTCGTTTTCGGCCAGAACGCGCTCAGCACTCACCAGGCCTCCGCGCGTCAGCGACTCCATGTGGCCGTGGTTGGCCGACACGAAGATGTCGGCCTGAGCGCCCTGTTCGATCTGAAGGCGCAACGCCTGACTCCCGGCGAAGACCAGCACCACATCCGTGTCCGGGGAGGCGGTCTCGAAGGCTGCTGCCATCTCCTGGAAGGCTTCGGTGAGCGACGAGGCGGCGAATACGCGGAGCGGCTCGCGTTCGGGGGTCCCGCTGGCGCACGCGGCCGCTCCGGCTGCCCAGACGAAAAGCCGGAGCAGCGAGCGGGCCGCCTTGCTCACGCGGCTTCCACGGTGGTGACCTGGCCGCTGAGCGAGCCGTCGTAGCCGGGCAGGTGACCCACCTCGGCGCGGAAGCCGGGGTCGTCGACCGCATCGAGGAGCCGCGAAACGTGCTTCCTTGTCGCGAGCGCCTCCGGTACGACCAGGTCAAAGCGCTCGTCCGCGAGCGGAATGAAGTCGAGGCCCTCGGCAAGCGCCGCACTCTCGATGGCGATGCCGACATCGGCGGTTCCGGTACGCACCAGGCGCGCCACCTCGCCGTGCCCTCCCGCGGCCGGTCCGTCGGACGGCATGGCGCTCTTGCCCTTCGCCGCGAGCCGCGCGGCAACCTCATAGGCGCCGGAGCCCTCTTCGCGCTGCGCGACACGAAGTCCGGGCCGCAGCAGGTCGGCCCCGGAGTCGATCCCCAGGGGGTTGCCTGCCGCCACAATCAGTCCCTGGCGCCAGCGGGTCAGGTTGACCACCAGGAGCCGTCTGCCGGGAAGCGCCTTCCGAGCCGCGGCAGCCGTGCCCGCGTCGCCATTCCGGTCGGCAAAGTGCATTCCGGCCACGTGAACCAATCCCCTGGCCAGGAGGTCGAGCGCGCGGGCGTTGCCGGCCCGAAGCCAGGTCACGCGGGAATCGTTGTAGCGGCGCCCGACGCGCTGTGCCACGGCACCCAGCAGCGGCGCGCACCCGGCCACGAGCACGTTGCGGACGAGGTGTCCCACATCGGCGAGCGGCTGCACATCGGCCTGGCTTCCTTTGACTTCGCCGGCCAGGATGCCGTCCGCGGCCGTCAGTCCGTGGGGAGGGAGCCGGTGGGCGACCCAGCGACCGTCCACGCGGCCCAGCGCGACGCGCGAGCTGTTCCCGCAACCGGGCGCGGCAGGAGCCAGACTGGCACGGATTCCCGGGTCGGCGGCGAGTCTGAAGAGGTCTTCCATTCCGCATCCGAACACCCGCGCCATCCGCAGCCCCAGGCTGGTGGAAGGCACCTGCGCGCCGGTCTCGATCGCGTGAATGGCCTGCCGCGAAACGCCGAGCAGTTCGGCCAGCGCCTTCTGCGAAAGCCCGTCGGCCTTGCGGTGTTTTCTGACGTGGTTTTCGAGGCGGGTGTCCATGGTAATTCCTTTTCCGGAGGATGACTTCAGGGTGCGCCACACGGAACCTGAAGGGAAGAAAGTGTAACGTTTACATTATAATATGTAAAGTACACTTGTCAGAATGGTGTCAGAATGGGCTCGCCGCACGGGCGAAGGCGGGGTTGAGAGGCGCCTTGGCTCGCCGCACTCGGTGGCCGCGCGGGGCTATCCGCGGGACTGCTACGCGAAGTGGGGCCGAATGACCTTGGCCAGCGACACCTCGATGTCCCAGACCGCCGCGGTCACCGCCTGGCCGATGAGGTCCAGTTGGCGAAGGTCGCGGATGCGGGGCGTCACGTTGGCCAGTTCCCGTCGTGTCAGCAGTTCGCTGAAGATGCCGCACGCGTCGGCGAGGCAGATGATCACGACGTCTCGCGGGGTGGGGATCATGTTGCTGAAGAGCAGCTCCAGAATGCGAAGCTTGACCTCGCGCTCGGCGGTGCCGTCGACGACGGGGTAGCGGCGCGAGCGGAACACCCACAGGAAGCGGTCTTCGCGGCGCTCGAGGATTCCGCGGGCGATGAGGCGGTTGATCGCGGCTTCGCGGATCTCGTCGGAGCGGGCGGAGGCGCGCTCCACCCAGAAACGGGAATCGTGGGTGTCCGGTTCGAGCCTCTCCGATTCCTGCACGATCTCGGCCAGCAGGGGGTCGAGGATGTCGTCGTCGAGGGGTGTGGAGTCGACCAGCATCAGTTTCTCGAGGTCCGTGTCGATCCGGTCCTCCATTGCGAGGTCCATGAGCACGGCCCCGCCCAGCGCGTAGCGCAGCGACCAATCGGGCACGCGCAGGAATCTCTCCCCCTGGTCATCGAGGAGAAGCAGCATCACCTCTTCAGCGAATCTCAACACTATGTTTCCTCAGAAGATGTTAGTCTCCACCTCGGCGCCCGCTTCCCCCACCTCGCTTCCGGCATTCTGGAACCTTTCGTGGCGGAAGGCGTCGGCGTCAAGGGTTGTTGCCCGGCCATCGGCGATCATGTCGGAGACGGTCAGGCCGGTCGCGGGCGCGTGCATGATCCCGTGTCCCGAGAAGCCGCAGGCATCGATCCACGAGAGGGCGCCCGGGTTGCGGCCGATCACGGGGCTGTTGTCGGGCGTCACGCCGTAGTAGCCCCACCAGCTGCCGCGGCGGTCGACGCCCAGTTCCTCCCACCAGGGATAGCGCTCGACTCCGGTCACGAGGACCTCCTCCAGCCACGCCCAGTCGACCCCCTCGGTGAAGCCGTCGTCGGCGTGGGTGTCGAGGCCGAAGAGAATCCGGTCGCCCTCGCTGCGCAGATAGACGCCGGTCCCGAGGTCGATCGTGAGGGGGTAGATGCGGTCGTCGGCGATCGGTCCGCTCAGGAAGATCTGGATGCGCTTGGGACGGACCGGCACGCGGAGCCCCGCGAGGCGAGCGATCTCGCCCGACCATGCGCCGCCGGCGTTGACGACGAAGCCGCACGAGAGCGCTTCGGCACCGCATTGAACGCGCCACCCGCCGCCCGCCGGCTCAAGCGCGGTGACGGTGCGGCCGAAGTGGTAGTCGACGCCCGCGTCCCGGCTCATGGCGACCCAGGCGTGCGTGGCCATGTGGGGGTCGATTACGCCGTCCCAGGGGCCGTAGGTCGCGCCGGCGAGGCCTTCGGTCGCGAGCGGGACGTAGCGAAGCGCGTCTTCCGGAGAAAGGACCTCCACGGGCGCGCCGAGGCTGCGCTGGAGCGCGACGGACGCCAGATGCGACTCCCAGCGTTCCGGCGGCACCAGAAGCAGGTAACCGATGTTGCGGTACCCGACCTCGAAGCCGTGCCGCTGCCGAAAGTCGCGGTAGACCGGCAGCGAGTGCATCGACCATTCGATGTTGGTGCGGGTCGTGAACTGGACGCGCACTCCGGCCGCGCTGCGACCGGTGGAGCCGAGCGCGGGGGCCTGTTCGCGCTCCAGGACGGTGACCGACAGGCCGCGTGCAGCAAGGTGCCACGCGCAGGACGCGCCGACGATCCCGGCGCCGATGACGGCGACGTCGGGCGAGGGGTGGGTGTGGGGGGTGGGTCCGCTCATCGTTTTGCTTAACTTGCCGCTTTCGATTCGCGGGCGGTAGGATGCCGCTTTGCGACCCGGCCCGGTGCGGGCCCACCCCGGCGGCACGGACGAGCAGCATGGACGAAGTCGACATCCGGCACCTGCGGACCGAGGACGAGTTTGCCGCCTGCATCGACCTGCAGCGGGATACCTGGGGATCGTCCTTCTCCGATGTCGTCCCCGTGAGCATGCTGCAGGTCTCGGTGAAGATGGGCGGGGTCTGCATGGGCGCCTTCGGGCCGGATCGGAAACTCGCCGGCTTCGTGTACGGGATCACCGGCGTCCGGAAGGGAGAGTTGGCGCACTGGTCCCACATGCTTGCCGTCAGGCCGGACCTTCGGGACCAGGGGATAGGCAGGCGACTCAAGCTGGCCCAGGCCGACGCGCTGCGGGCCCTGGGGGTGAAGAACGTATACTGGACCTACGATCCTCTTGTGGCGCGGAACGCGCACCTGAACTTGAACCTTCTGGGTGCCGCGATAGACGAATACGTCCCCGACATGTACGGGCAATCCGACAGCAGCCTGCACCGGCTCGGGACCGACCGGTTCATCGTGAAGTGGTGTCCGGACGGGGAAGCGGCGGACCGGCCGCGTGGGGACGGCGGCGAGACGGTCGAGGTGGTGATCCCCAGTGACATCGAGGCGGTCGAGGCGCGTTCGGTGGATGAGGCGCTCGAATGGCGCCGCACCACGCGCGACGCATTCACCCGTTTGCTGGCGGACGGCGGACGGGTGGCAGGATTCGTCCCCGGCCGGGAATACGGGCGTTACCTGCTGGTCAGGAAGACAGGGGCGCCCTCACAACGTACGGAACGTCCATCTCGTCCGTGACCCAGGTGTAGATTGCGTCGTGCTGGACCCATATCCTGCGCCAGGCCGGCGTGAACGACAGGCGAACCGAGCCGAGGTAGTCGCCGTCCTGTGAGTATCGGTCGTAGAAGGGGGCGGCACCGTCCGGCGTGACTCTCTCCACCCAGAGCCGGCTCTCGTCATCCACGAACAGACTCGCCAGAATGGGCTTGACGTCGGGCATCAGGCCCGCGACCTCTTCTGCTTCACTGCGAATATCGGGGCTGTACTCCAGGATCCCCTCGACGTAGGCGTCGCGGTCCTCATCCGTGACCCGCAGCACCGGCAGCCCGGCTTCGATGACGAGCAGCGTATCTCCATCCTCGCTGGTCCGGACGACGCGGTACTCCGCGGTGTTTGCGCGCCAGAATCCCCCGGACGGGTTCACCGCGATGCTCGCTCCCGCCTCGTACATGAGGGGGAGGAACTGCCACAGCCCGACCGCGTCCTCATAGGAGTAGGACCGATGTCTGCTCTCGCCCAGGAAGACCGAGTCGACGGCTCCGGTGGACAGGTCGTGAGACTTGTAGTAGTCGCGGTAGGTACTCGTACTCAGACCCGGCGGGGGGGGATAGACGATTCCGTCCTCCGAATGGGAATCATCCCTCCAGTAGCGCCCCCGATGGTCGAAAACGCCGTCCCAGATGTATCCATAGCTCCGGACCGGCTTGTCGAAGCGGCGCACCTCGTTTCCGTCCGGGTCGACGCCGACGATTACCCACCTGGCGTGATCGTTCATCCACAGCAGCGTGTCGCCGGAGAGGAGAATGCCGTTGGCCTCGGTAATCTCGCCCGGCCCTTCGCCTTTTCGTGCGACCGTCCGCAGGTACCGGCCCTCCGGATCGTACGCCCGCACTTCGGTGGCCTGGTAGTCCAGCACGTAGATGGTGCCGTCGCTGGCAGCCTGGACGCCGCGGATGTCGCCGAAGATCAGGTTCGGGTCGTCGCCCTCGAGTTCGCCGAACTGAAGGTCCACGTGCGCTTCGATGACCTCCGGCACGGTGTCGTCGATGGCCGGGAGGTCCGGGTACCGCACGAGAAGCGCGCCGTTCGGGAGGGTCTCGCGGAGTGCGGGAGGGCCTGCGGACTCCGCGCAGGAGGAAACGGCGGCGGCAACGATGATGGCCAGCAATGGACGAGACATTGGAACTACCTCCTGGGCCGCGACAGTAGCGGGAACGGCTTGTCTGCCTTTTGTATGGTATGGTGTGGACCGGCGGGTAACGGGTTGCCTCATCGCCGGATGCCCGCCGGAGAACAACCGGCATATCGGCCCGAACGGCCAGGCGGAGTCTGATGCGAGTTGGTGTGGTTGGCGGTGGTGTCGTTGGCCTCGCGACAGCGTACTACCTCAGGAGGTTCGGCGCGGAGCCGGTCGTCGTCGAGGCCGGCGAGGTCGGTGGCGGCTGCTCGCGGGGGAACAACGGCTGGGTATGCCCCTCGACCTCCGCACCGCTTCCGGCACCCGGCCTGACCGCCAGATCACTCGTCTGGATGCTGCGTCGGGCCAGTCACTTTCACATCCGGGCGGCGGCGCTGCCCCGGCTCGCCCCCTGGCTGCTGCAGTTTCGCGCGCACTGTACGACGGCCGCCCGGACCCACGGGATCCGTGCGCTGGCGTCGCTGAATGCGGTCACCGGGAAACTCTACGACGAGCTTGCGGCGGACGGAGTCGAGTTCGAGCGGGGGCGGTCGGGGATTCTCTTCGCGTACCGCGACCCGGCGCTCCGAGGTGAGAAAGTCGAGGGACTCGAGGCCGTGGGGGCGAGCGGCAGGGCTTCCTGGCGGGATCTGGACCGGGACGCGCTGTACGAGATGGAACCTCTGCTGCGGCCCGGATTCACGTGCGGAATCCATGTTGAGACCGACCGGCATGTGCGCCCTGAATCTCTGACCGGGGGACTGGCCGCGTCGCTGCGGGCCGGCGGCACCGAGATTCACGAAGGGACGATGGTGCTGGGGTTCGAGTGGGAGGGGTCCGGGACGCGGGTGCGCGCGATCGTGACTTCGCGGGGGAACCTTGAGGTGGACGCCGTGGTGCTGGCCGCGGGCGCGCGGACGGGGGCCCTGGCCCGGATGGCGGGGTGGCGCATCCCGATCACCGCCGGGAAAGGATACTCGGTCACGATCGAGCGGCCAGCGCGACAGCTGCGCCAGCCCCTCTTCCTGGGCGACGCGCGCGTCGGGATGACCCCCTTCGAGGGCGCACTTCGCTTCGGCGGGACAATGGAGCTGTCAGGCGTGAACCGCCGGATGGACATGGCGAGGGTTCGGGCGCTCCGCCGCGCGGTCAGCCGCGACGTGGACATCCCGGAGGCGCGGGAAGGAGGCCGTGCCTGGGTAGGGATGCGCCCGATGGTGCCGGACACCCTCCCCGTGATCGGCCGGCTGCCGTCGCGCGAGAACGTGTATGTGAATACCGGCCACCAGATGCTGGGCGTGACGCTCGCTCCCGGCAGCGGTTGGGCGCTTGCCGGGCTGGTGGTGGAGGGGCGGGCGGGGGTGGACGTGGGGGCCTTCGGGGCGGGGCGGTTCTGAGGTTACGACGGCATCGACAACCTGGAGATCGTCCCCTGGGCCGTGGCACAAAGAACCTCGTCGTCCCCTTCCAGGCCGAAGACGTCGCAGCGACACACCGTCTGCCGCCTGCCGTGATGGATCACCCTTGCGCGTGCCACCAGGGCATCGCCCCGGGCGGGCCGGAGGTAGTTGATCTTGAATTCGGACGTCACCACGGCGGGTCCGAGCACGGTGCCCCCGGCAAAGGTCAGGGCATTGTCGGCCATATAGCTCACGACGCCCCCGTGCACGAACCCGTGCTGCTGTCCCAGCTGGCGGGTGATGGGCACTTTGATCTCGGCTGCACCTTCATGGAGGTGGATCAACTCGGCGCCCAGAAGGACGCTGAAGGGTTGGGAGGCGAGGATCTTCCGGCCCAGGTCGAGCATGTCCATGGGGCACTGTGGATCGGCCGCCGCGGGAGCGCAAGGATGTCGAGTCGGGTTGCTCCCGGGCAACATTCGGTTGCGCGCCCGCTTCCGGCTGTCGAGGAATGGTCGCTCGAGGGTGAGCAGCTGAGGGTGATCGAAGGAGAACTGCCGTGGTTCCAGGGAATCGCCGAGTTCCCCGACAGGAGGCGGGAGCCGCCGTCGACAAGGTGGCGCGGCGTTGGGCTGGACCGGGAAGACAACCTCTGGATGCTGGTCTCCACGGCCGACCCGGAATGGGATGAGATCGAGATGATTCCAGGGCCGGAAGGACCGGAACTGCCCCCTGGCCGGGGGGACGACTACCGGGACACCCGCATCGATGTCTTCAACCTCCGGGAGCAGCGCCACCTGGGGAGCCATGTGTGGGACGCGACGGGCATGACCTTCATGGACCATGGAGGCGAACCGGCCGTCAGTGTCCTGGAGTACGATGACGCGATGGTTCCGCAGATCGTCGTGTACAGGGTGCGGGTGAGGGGGCGGTAGGAGCCGGATCCGTGGACTGACACCCGAGGGGTACCTTGTTCCACGGGCTCCTATGCTGGGGCGTTTGCGGGGTGGTCGGTCTTGGCGCGTGGTCCCGGTCCCTCGGGAGGTGCGAGGCCGTCATCCAGCATGCTCTGGACGTAGAGGCGCTTCGCAGCCTCGAGGTTCTTCAGAGCCTCATTTGGAGTGTCACCGTGGCTCTCGCGATCTGGAGCCTCCGTGTATCAGACCTGCATGTTCTGCAAGGCTTCCCTCGGCGCCAGCCCGGCAAGTCGATGACGCGTGCAACGAAACACCGGGTTCCGTCCGAGCAAGACTCACGGGTCACGCTGTGCTCGTATGGAAGTCCAGCCATCCCCATCCCCACCTGGAAGCCGCCATGCGGCGGCGGAGTTTTTCGTCACCCATCCTGGTGTCCCGTCCCGGAAGTTCGCGTGCTAACGAGAGTGCCGAGGCGCCGGGCTGGCAAGGCGCGACGAAGGGCGAATAGCAGAGCTATTTGCCCGAGGAGCAACGCATAGCGGAGCCTCAAGGACCAAAATGTAAACAAAACATGACATTTGGTAATGTAGACATGACAGTT
>JAJDXM010000048.1 GCA_022823225.1 Gemmatimonadota bacterium | reverse complement strand
GCCTTTTTTCGCTGGCGCAACAGGTCCGCCCGCAGCGCCGGGAGTCGGTCAAAGGAAGGGTTGGCCTTGCGGATCGTCCGAAGCCAGAACGGCGGATCGTCACGCCGCGCCGCATGGCACTGCACGAAGTCCGCGCCCCCGTCAAGCCACCGTTGGAACCAATGCCCGCCGCCCGCCGGGCGAGTACCAAGCGCGACGATCTTCGAGCCCTCCACCTTCCCGGCCCCCGTGTCTATCGCCGCCAACATCCGGTCGCGCGTTCCCGGCATCCATTGCGCGGGCTCATCCAACAGCGCGAGCCCGAAGACGCGACCATGCGCCCGGCGCGGGTCGCAGGACAGCGCCCGGATTGCCTGGCCCGTCTTCCGGTTCCGAAGTATGACGACGTTCGGGCCATCCCGATACTGCCAGCGCTTCCGGTCGGTCGGGTTGTGTCCGGCCTCTGTCACCATGCGCACCGCATAGCGGTAGATCACGTCCGCTTGCTCGCGGCTCGCGGCCACGATCACGCACTCCGTATGCCGCCGCTTCCCCAACAGGTAGTCCGCCGCCAACCGCCCGGCCAGGTAGCTTTTCCCGTTCGAGCGGGCGACCGACAGCGCCGCCGTTGTCACCGCCGGACGGGCCAGCCCCCGCAGAAACCGGCGTTGCCACGGTAGGGCGGCCTGATTTTTTTTGTGTGGAGCCGTGACAACCCCACCGGGCGACGGCCCGCCGTCAGATTGGCCGGTGCCATCGGCGGGTTTCACGGGCCGGGCCGACAGACTCCCGCGCGCCAGCAGCGCCAACAGAACGGCGCGGGCGGATACGGGCGACCGTCCCAAAGGGTCCAGCGCCAGCGACGGGGGATAGTGCGTTGTAGGGCCATCTAACGCCCCTGCGGCGGCTCCGTGCTGTCCGCCTGCATCCAAAGCCACTCGATCATGTCACTCATCGACACCGCAACCCCTAGGTCGCCGATGGGCTCGCCGCTACTGGTAACGTGCGGAAGGCCGAGTAGGTCGTCTTCGGTTGGCGGCAACAACTCGCCCTTGTCCACCCGTTCGCACAGGTCGCCGATTTCGTCCATTGCCAGGTCCAGCAGCAGGGATATGTCGCCAAGGCTTGCCCGCCTCCCGGCGCTCATTCGCCGCCCCCGGACAACTGGCGGGACTCTAGCCAAGCGTCCACGTCCGTTTCCCGCCAGCCCGCCGCTTGCGGTCCCAACTTCAGGGGACGGGGGAACCGTCCCGCATCCATCCACCGATACAGAGTCGAACGCGAGACACCGCCGATGCGGTCCAACACGTCCCGGACTCGCAGAATCCTGCCCGCCATGACAAAGCCCCCTTCGCTTCGGGTCCGTTTCGTTTCCACGTCACTTTCCTTCGGCGAAGGGGGCAGAGTCCCCCGTTCCCACCGTATGGGACAAGCTACTACCGAACGGGACCGGGCGCAACGTAGGCGGCCCAATCGTCCATCACGTCGCGGCGACGGTCTAGCAGGTCCGTCCGGTTGTATGCCGCTTCCGTCCGGTTGTGGACGGTATGGGCGAGCGCGCGTTCGGCCACTTCGCGGGCCACGCCGGTTTCCCCGCACCAATCGCGGAAGCTGGACCGGAAGCCATGCGCCGTCCCGTCCACCTTCGCGGCTTTGAGCACCTTACCGAAGGCTTGCCGGGCAATGGGCTTGCCGGTCGCACCGGGGAAGACATGGGGCGAGTCCCCGGCCAGCGCCTTCGCGTCGGCCAGCACCCGCAGCGCGGCGGGAGACAGGGGGACACGGTGGGCGCGCTTCGTCTTCACGCGCGAAGCGGGGACGGTCCAGACACCGGCCTCTATCTCGCTCCACTTGGCCCCGGCAACTTCCGCCGTCCGGCAGGCCGTGAGTACCAGAAACTCCAACGCCAGCGCCCGGACGCCGCGCCCATGCTCCCGCACCTTCGCCAGCGCGTCGCGGACCTTCGCATGGGGGACGGCCCTATGGTGCTTGTGACCGTTCTTCGCCTTCGGCAGCGCCGCCGTGATTGCGTCGCCCGCCGGATTGTCGGCCCGGTAGCCCTTCGCCACGGCCCACTTGCAGACGGCCCCGACACGCTGGCGCACCTTTTGGGCGGTCGCGGGCTTCGCCGTCCATATCGGCGTGAGCACGTCCAACACGTCGGCGGTCGTCACCTTGCTAACGGGCTTGTCTCCGATCACCGGGAAGACGTAGGCCGTGAGCGTCTGCCGCCATTGGTGGGGAAGCTGCGATCCGGGCTTCCATGACTTCGCATGGAGGCGGATTACCGTTTCCGCCGCCGCCTCGAAGGTGGGGACCGTCCCGCCGCGCGGGTCTTTGTTCCGATATGCGGCCCGCCGATTCTCCAACGCCTTTTCGCGGGCTTCGGCCAGCGTAACGAGCGGGAACAAGCCAAGCCCCAGGTTAGTTTCCCGGCCATGCACCCGAAGGCGCTGGCCCCATGCCTTCGCCGTCCGCCCGTTCGGACGGGTCCAGACTCGCAGGTAGAGTCCGTTGCTCCCCCGGCCCCCGTCACCGTAGCGACCGGGCTTTGTGACGCGCTTCACGAAGACGGCGGTTAGCGGGCTGCGCGGGTCTTTCTTCATGGTGTCCCCCCTGTTGGTGGTATCAGTTGCGATAACCCTACCTAACAAAGATGGCATGGGACAGCATGGAACCGCAAGGGTACGGTAGCGACAACGCAAGTACCTACACCGCAAGGGATTGCCCGATACAGCCCGTCCCGTGCTATCCCATGCCGTAGCGTCCGGTCCCGTTCCCGCAGTTGATCGCGAAGTGGATCCTGGGGTCGCCCAGCGGCCGGATGATCTCATGCTCGATCTCGTCCTGCGAACGGGTCGCTCCCGCGACGCGGCAGTGACCTCCGGTGAAGACGTCCGCAATCTGCCACACCGAGTTGGCGGGACGGCCGGCGGCCCTGTTCCTGATGCCCTGCAGCCCGCCCGCGACCCGGATCGGGTAGTGATCGACGACCCGCTTCAGCATGCACGCGTTGTAGGCGTTGATCCAGAAGGCGAGCCGGTCGTGGAGGGAAGCAGCCTCCACCAGCGCTGGATTCGTCCTCTCAAGCTCCGCAAGATACCGGTCAAGCCCCGACCGGTCGGCGGCGAGTTTCGCGTAGTCGACCCCGGAATCCGTCACGACGCGGGCGAGAATGTCCGAGAAGACCGCGTTGTCGGGGAATCCGGGCATGGTTCCCGGGCGCTGTGCTGATACACCCTGCGCACCTGCCAGCAGCGCGAAGAAGGCGACGACGGCGCCCATCCCCGGCAGGCGAACTCCCAGGCGCTTCAGGATCGCGGGCAGCAGGCTCAGAATCACCAGCAGCACCCCGGCGACGGCAACCCTGGACCACGCCTCGACGGAAGCCTCGCGGGACCCCTCCAGGAGAGCATTGGCGAAAAAGGTGTAGACCGCCGTCCCGGGCACGATTCCGATCACGGTCGCGGCGGCGTAGGTGCGCCAGCTGAGGGACATCAGCCCGGACCCGAAGTTGAGCGCGTTGAAGGGAACCAGGGGGATCAGTCGCAGGGTCAGCAGGCCCTGGAAGCCATGTCGCCTCACGATGCCGTCGAGTCTGGAGAGGGCGCGCGAATCGTCTCCCATCAGCTTCCTTACTCCGTCCCTGCCGAGCGTGCGTGCCACCAGGAAGGCGGCGTTGGCCCCGATGTTGGCCGCCACAAGGTTGAAGAGCGTGCCCCAGTAGAATCCGAAGACGGCGCCTCCGGCAAGGGTGAGGATCGTCCCCGGAATGGCCAGCGCCGTTGCGGCCGCGTAGAGCGCGATGAAGATCACCGGCGCAAGGGAGTGGTCGCGCAGCCAGTCGATGACCCTGAAGATCCCTTCCGGGGTAAGGTAGGGACCCAGCGGCGTCCGGGGCGCAATCAGGAGTCCCCCCGCGAGGATCACGACCAGCACGGCGAGCTTGGCCAGGGCGCCCGCGCGTCCGCGTTTCACTTCAGCCATTGGATCACCCTCTTCAGGGTCCGGCCGGCAGGAGTGTCCAGGCGAGACCGCAGGAATTCCGCGGATGCTCTCTTGACTCCCTCCGCCATCGTCGGATAGGGGAAGATCGTATTCGCAACGGCGTTCAGGGTGAGGCCGTGCTGCTTCGCCAGCACAAAGGGAACAATCAGATCCCCGCCGCCGTGCGCGACGACCGTGGCTCCCATGATCCTCCCCTTCCTGTCCGCGGAGACCTTCACGAACCCCACGGCCGCCGCGTCCACGATCGCCCGGTCCAGGTCGCCGAGTTCATACCGGTACACCGTCCCGCCCCTCGCGGTTGCCTCCTCTTCGGACATGCCCACATGGGCGACTTCGGGGTCCGTGAAGGTCACGCGCGGCACGTTGTCGTAGCGGATCTTCGCCTTCACCGGGAGGATCGCGTTGCGCAGCGCCACCTTGGCCATCTGGTCGGCAACGTGCGTGAACTGCATGGCGCCCGTAACGTCTCCGACCGCCCAGACCGAGGCGGCCGAAGTGCGCAGGTGCGCGTCCACGGCGACCGCGCCGCGAGTCGTCCGCACACCGGCCGCCCCGAGGTTGAGCCCCTCGGTCAACGGGCGCCGGCCCGTGGCGACGAACACCTGTTCAACCGATACCGCACCCCCTCCCCGGGTCTCAACGGATTTCCGCCCCCCCTCGTTGCGCACCCCAACGATGGCCGCCTCCGTGCGGACCTCGATCCCCTCCTCCTCGAGAAGGCTCTGCATGAAAGCGGCGACATCGGGATCCTCGTTGGTGAGGATTGCGGGGGCCATCTCCAGGATGGTCACCCGCGATCCCAGCCGGGCGAACACCTGTGCAAACTCCGTGCCGATCGGTCCTCCCCCGAGGATGGCGATGGACTCCGGCATCTCGTCCTGGTCGAAGACGGTTTCGTAGGTCCAGTACCCGGATTTCGCGAGGCCGGGAATCGGGGGAATCGCCGGGACGGCCCCGGTGGCCAGGACAAAGCGCCTGGAGCGAATCAGCCCCACTCCCTCTACCTCCACCGTGGCCGGGTCCACAAAGCGGGCGGAGCCGAAGTGAACGGCGACGCCCATCTTCCGGAAGCGTTCAGGGTCGTCGTGGTGGGCGACGGTGCCCCTTGCCGCCCTCATCCGCTCCATCACCGCCCTGAATTCGTGCCTCTGCGCGGCGGGCCGAAGCCCAAGCGATTCGGCGCCGTTCATCCGGCGGGCCAGCCGGGCCGACGCGATCAGCGCCTTCGACGGCACGCACCCGGTCCACAGGCAGTCACCCCCGAGCGCAGCCTTTTCGACGATCGCCGCGTCAAGCCCCATGTAGGTGGCACCCGCCGCGGAAACCAGTCCCCCGGTGCCACCCCCCAGGGCCACGAGATCGTATGTATCGGTCATGATCCTGTTGGTTGTGGACATCGCGAGTTCGCCGCGCATGTCGTGGTCGTGAAGTTGGCGCATTCCGCCATGGAATCGCCCGATGACAGGCATACCATGAATGGACCATTGAAGATCCAGTGTTCCCGGAACGGAGGGATTTCGGCAACGGGCGGCGTGACCGACCGGATCGCGGACTGCGTTCTCAACTTGACTTCGGCCTATTTCGTATTATCTTCGGTTTTGCTGTCACCGGAAGTGCCGGAGACGGTGAGGCACCGCGGGGGTTCGCCGCCCGAATCCCGGAAGGAATCCGGCACGGCGACACGTCCACCACAGCCTGAAAGGAACAGGCATCGAGATGTCCAGCAAGCGGAAGGCCGGCATTGGCGGCAGAGAACAGGAACAGCGAAAGAAGGCGCTCAACACGGCCCTGACCCAGATCGAGCGATCCTACGGGAAGGGCGCAATCATGCGGATGGGAGGTGACCAGGCCAACCTGCAGATCAGGAGCATCTCCACCGGCGCGATTAATCTGGACGCGGTCATCGGCATCGGCGGGGTGCCGCGCGGACGCATCAGCGAGATCTTCGGGCCAGAGTCCTCGGGCAAGACGACGCTTTGCCTCCACGTGATCGCCAACGCACAGCGCGAGGGAGGCATCGCCGCGTTCATCGATGCGGAACATGCGCTCGACATTCAGTACGCCCGCAAGCTGGCCATCAACGTGGACGATCTGCTGGTCGCGCAACCCGACACGGGCGAGCAGGCGCTGGAGATTGCGGAGGTGCTCATTCGCAGCAACGCGGTCGACGTGATCGTCATCGACTCGGTGGCGGCGCTGGTGCCGCGTGCGGAGATCGAAGGCGAGATGGGAGACTCGCATGTCGGCCTCCAGGCACGGCTGATGAGCCAGGCGCTGCGCAAGTTGACGGGGGCCGTGAACCGCTCCAACACGGCAGTGATCTTCACCAACCAGATCCGCGAGAAGATCGGCGTGATGTTCGGCAACCCCGAAACGACCTCGGGCGGAAGGGCCCTCAAGTTCTATGCGTCGCTGCGAATGGACATCCGGCGCATCGGCGCACTGAAGGACGGCGCCGAGATCATCGGCAACCGCACCAGGGTCAAGGTGGTGAAGAACAAGTGCGCGCCTCCCTTCAAGCAGGCCGAATTCGACATTCTCTACGCAAGGGGCATCAGTCACACGGGACTCCTCATCGACTTGGGTGTCGACCGCGGAATCGTGGACAAGTCCGGGTCGTGGTTCTCCTACGGCGATCTGCGGCTGGGTCAGGGTAAGGAGAACGTTCGAAGTTTCCTGGCAGACAATCCCGATGTCGCGGAAGAGATCGAGGCGCGTCTGCTGGTTGCGCTCGGCATGAGGGAAGCGGAGGACGAATCGGCTGGAACGAAGACTGCGGGGGCTCCAGCGGTCAAGGTGGTATAGCCGCCCATGGACGAAACCGGCGCTGCATGCGAGCGTATGTCATGTCGTCTCCACTTCCCGGCCCTCCGAAGCACTGCTCTGTGTTGCTCCTCGGGCCGGTAGCTCCGCTCTTCGCCCTTCGTCGCCCCTTGCCAGGCCGGTGCCTCGCCGCTCTCGGTGCCCGGGCGGCTTCATCCACGGACTTCCAGCGATGAAATCCGCCCAGATCCGCCGGAGTTTTCTGCAGTTTTTCGAGGAACGGGGTCACGCAGTCCGCCCGAGTTCCTCCCTGGTACCTGCCGGCGACCCGACGCTGCTCTTCACCAACGCAGGGATGGTCCAGTTCAAGGACGCTTTTCTTGGCCTGGAGGATCTGCCCTTTGCCCGCGCCGCAACGTCTCAGAAGTGCGTGCGGGCGGGGGGGAAGCACAACGATCTGGAGGAGGTGGGCCGCACGGCGCGCCATCACACCTTCTTCGAGATGCTCGGCAACTTCTCCTTCGGCGACTACTTCAAGCGGGATGCGATCGCGTATGCCTGGGAGTTCCTCACAGGGGAAATGGGACTCGACCCCAACCGGCTTTTTGTAACCGTACACTACAGCGACAAGGAGGCGGCGCGCCTGTGGATGGAGGTTGCCGGGGTCCCCCGGGAGCGCATTTACGCCCTCGGCGACAAGGACAACTTCTGGCAGATGGCTGACACCGGCCCCTGCGGACCGTGTTCGGAGGTCCACTACGACCTCAGGCCGTCGGCCGAGTGGGGGACGGTTCCGGAGAGGGTTGAGTTCGAAGCACGCGGCGAGGCCGGCGAGTTCCTGGAGCTGTGGAATCTGGTCTTCATGCAGTTCGACCGGGATGAAGCGGGCACGCAAAGCCCGCTTCCGGCACCCAGCATCGATACGGGGCTGGGCCTCGAGCGGCTGGCCGCGGTGCTTCAGTGCGCCGATTCCAACTACCACACGGACCTGTTCCTCCCCTTGCTTGACCGGGTCGCCGAAGTTGTCGGCCGGCCATACCGGGCCGACGTGGAAGAAGGCGTGTCCTTTCGCGTACTCGCCGATCACGCCCGGGCCGTCGCCTTTCTGCTTGCCGACGGCGTCTATCCGTCGAACGAGGGGCGCGGCTACGTGCTCCGGCGGATTCTGCGGCGGGGCGTGCGCCACGCGTGGCTGCTCGGGCGCCGCGAGCCGACGCTGGCCGGGATCGTGCGGTCGGTCATCGACGAGATGGGGGACGCCTATCCGGACCTGCGGGCCCGGCAGGACGACATCCATGCCAATGTGCGCAGGGAAGAGGAGCGCTTTCTTGCCACGATCGATGGCGGGATGGACCGGCTCGGGCAGGTTGCGCCCGAACTGCCCGCGGAGATTTCACCACGGCCCGTCATTCCCGGTGCGGAGGTGTTCCGGCTCTACGACACCTTCGGGTTCCCGGTCGACCTGACCCGCCTCGTGGTGGAGGAGAAGGGCTACGACCTGGACATGGAAGGGTTCGAGAAGGCGCTGGAGGCACAGAGGGAGCGGTCGAGGGAGGCGCGCGCGCATCCGGGCGGACTGAAGGGCGCGGCCACGGGTTCGCGCGTTGGCTCCGCCGTCGCGTTGTCGGTCCGGGGTCCCGAGACCTTTGTCGGCTACGACACCCTCGCGGCCGAGACCCGGGTCACGGGCGCCAGCCAGGAAGCCGGGCGCGCAACCGTCGTCCTTCGGGATCAACCGTTCTACGCAGAAGCCGGTGGCCAGGTGTCCGACCGTGGCCGCATCGCCGGCGACGGATGGACCATGGATGTTCTGGAGGTCATCCGCGACGGCGACCGGACTCTGCTTTGCGGCCGGCCTGACGGTAACTTCCCCGGGGACTCCGTTGTCGGAGCGAGCGTCACCGCCGAGGTCAACGTGAGACATCGCCGAGATACGGAGCGCAACCACACCGCCACCCATCTTCTCCACGCGGCGTTGCGGTCCGTGCTGGGAGGCCACGTCCGCCAGCGCGGCTCGCTCGTCGCCCCGGATCGCCTCCGGTTCGACTTCGCGCACTCGGCCCCCATGACCGGGTCGGAGCTTGAGGCCGTCGCGAAGGCGGTCGCCAAGGGGATATGGACGAGCCAGCCGGTGCTGACCTCGATCCGTCCCCACGCCGAAGCGGTGCAGGCCGGGGCAATGGCTCTGTTCGGCGAGAAGTACGGGGACCGGGTGCGCGTGGTGGAGATCCCGGACGTGAGCCTCGAGCTCTGCGGTGGGACGCATGTGCGCCATACGGCCGAGATCGGCCCGTTCGTGATCACCTCGGAGAGCGGGGTTGCGGCGGGTGTGAGGCGGATCGAAGCGCTGACCGGTCGCGGCGCCTGCGCGCACCTGGCCGACTACAAGCGTCGGATCGGCACACTCGCCGAGTCCATCAGGGCCGCATCCGCCAATGTGGAGCGCAAGGTTGCCGAACTGCTGGCGGAGAGAACGACGCTCGAAGCGCTGGTGGACGACCTGCAGCGGCAGGGATCGGGCGGTGCGGAGATCCTGGCCGAAGCCGAATGCGAGGTGGGCGGAACGCCGGTGAGATACCGGGGATTGCGTCTGAAGGTGCGAAGGCCCGGCGACGCGAGGAAATGGGGCGACCGGTTCCGCGCATCGGGGCTGGCCGAGGTGGCCGTCGTGGACACTGAGACTCCGGACGGCAAGCATGTCCTCTTCGCCTTCGCGACCGACAGCGCCATTTCCGCGGGGATCCGGGCGGACGCGGTCGTGCGGGAGGTGGCGGCGCAAGTCGGTGGGAAGGGTGGGGGGAAGCCGCATATGGCCCAGGCCGGAGTGGCCGATCCGGAGCGTCTCGCAGAAGCGGTTCGGCGCGGTGCCGGAGTCGTGGTGAACCTGGGACGGGGCGCACCGGTATGACGATCGGCGAGTGGATCGATCGGCGTGAGCGACCGGTCCCCGGAGAATTCCGGCCTCTGCTGGGTGCCGCGGGCACCGCATCGCTGCATGGGCTCCTGGGGGCCGCCGAAGAGGAAGTGGCCAATTGCGCGGCCCGTGCCCCGGGGGATCGGCAGGCTGCGTTCCACCTCCTGGCCGCGGACGCCTACGTGACCTACGCGAGCATGCTGGCCGTGGTGGAGGGCGCAGACGCGGAGGCGCTGCGCGAGGCGGTGGATCGAGTCGCCCGGGGCTGGTGGGAGCGACTGCAATGACCAGGAGCTTCTGTGATTTTCACTGCCATCTGGTACCGGGCGTCGACGACGGTTCCCGCACCCTTGAAGAGTCGCTGCACTCTATCGACCGCATGCTGAGCGCGGGTGTCACGAGAGTGATCACCACACCTCATTTCCCTGCATCCCGGGTGGAACATCACGGCTTCCGGACGTACATGGCCTTTGTGGACGGTCGGTGGAACAGCATCCGGGAGGCTGTGGGCCGGGACTACCCCGACCTGGACTTTCGCCGGGGCCTTGAGGTGAGGCTGGACACGCCCTCGCCTGATTTGAGCGATCCCAGACTGAGGTTGGGGGGCAGCGATTTCGTGCTCGTGGAATGGCCCGGCTTCATGGCCCCGCCCGACGGCGCCGAACGGCTCGCTCGCCTGGTCGATGCGGGACATCGGCCAATCGTCGCCCACCCGGAACGGTATGGTGGGATCGACGAGGATCTTGAGGCGTTGCGGGCGTGGAAGGAGGCAGGCGCTTTCCTTCAGGGAAACTACGGATCACTGGCCGGTCAGAACGGAACACGCGCCAGGCGGCTGATCTTCCGGATGCTGGAAGCCGGTCTCCTCGACTACTTCTCCTCCGACTTCCATGGTCGCCCCGAGTACGTCTTCTACCTCCACCGGGGCGCGCGCGAACTGACCCGGCGGGGCGGCGGCGGGCACCTGGATCTCCTCGGAAAGGTGAATCCGGCCCGGCTCTTCGAGGGGAAGCCGCCTCTGAAGGTGCCTCCACTCGTGGTCGAGGCACCGGTCATGCGCATGCTTCAAGGGTTTTTGGAATGACCGGAGATACGCCACGCGCCGGGCCGACGGCCCCGCACGGCACGGCCGGGCGCACCCGCTTCGGCGACCCGCTGCGGGCCTTGGCGGTGTTGGCCATCGATGTCGCGGATGGTCTGGCCGTGGAGATCGCCGCCTATGCGGATGCGGCACTGCAGACCCTGAAGTGTGGCGGGAAGGTCCTTTTCTGCGGCAACGGAGGCTCGGCCGCGGACGCGCAGCACCTCGCTGCCGAGTACGTTGTGCGCATGTCCACCGAACGTCGCCCGCTTCCCGCGGTCGCGCTGACGACGGACACCTCGGTACTGACCGCGTGTGCCAACGACCTGGGTTATGACGAGGTCTTTGCCCGGCAGGTCGAGGCCCTGGGCAGCCGCGGCGACATGCTCGTGCTGCATTCGACCTCGGGCAACTCGCCGAATCTCGTTCGTGCCTCGCGAAAGGCTGCCGCCATGGGCGTACGCACAGTGGGCGTCCTCGCCCGCGGCGGCGGGGCCCTGCGTCGGTTGGTCGACATTGCGCTCGTCGTGCCTACCGAGAGCGTTTCGCGGGCGCAGGAGATTCAACTCGCAATCGGCCACATCGTGTGCCGCCATGTCGAGGAATCGCTGTTCGACGAATCCGCACTCACACCGGCGGGAGGCGCCGAGTGACAGGACTGGACCAGGCACTGAAGGGAAAGCGAGCGCTGGTCACCGGCGGCTCGCGGGGCGTCGGCAAGGCCACGGTGGAGCTGCTGGCGCGGGCGGGCGCTCACGTCGGCATTTCATATCATCGCCGCGCCGAAGATGCGCAGCGGGTGACGGAAGAGGCCCGCGCCCGGGGCGTGCAGAGCTGGGCCGAGGGTGGCAATCTGGCCGACAGGGAGGCCGTGGACCGTCTCTTCGACCGCGTTGACGCCGAGTTCGGGGAGCTGGACATCTTCATCGGCAATGCGGGAATCTGGCCGGTGCCGGATGTCCCGGTGGCGGAAATGGCGGACGGGCGCTGGCACCGGACGGTCGCCGTGAACCTGGACTCGATCTTCTTCACGACGCGCGCCGCGCTGCAGCGAATGAAGGACGACGGGCGCGTAGTGCTGGTGAGCTCCACCGCGGGCCAGCGTGGAGAGGCCTTTCATTCCGACTACGCTGCCACCAAGGGAGCGATCATCTCGCTGGTCAAGGGGCTCTGCGTCGAGGTGGGCCGCCGCGGGATCACCGTGAACGCGGTGGCGCCGGGCTGGATCGACACGGACATGTCCAGGGACGCCCTGGACGGGCCGGGCAGAGCGGCGATCGACCACGCCATCCCGCTCGGCCGGGTCGCGACGGCGGAGGATGTGGCAGGGCCGATCGTGCTGCTCTGCCTGCCGCTGGCGCGTCACATTACCGGAGAGATTCTGAACGTCAACGGAGGAGCGGTACTGGTAGGGTGAAGCTGCGCCTGGATGTCCCGGAACCTGTCTTCAGGCTCGCCGAACAGCTGGAGAGGGAGGGATTCGAGACCTGGACGGTCGGCGGCGCTGTCCGAGACGGGCTTCGCGGCAGGCCCGCCGAGCGGGAGGACTGGGATCTGGCAACGCGGGCCACGCCGGCGCAGATGCGCCGCCTTTTCCGGCGCACCGTGCCGCTGGGACCCGAGTACGGCACCGTCGGCGTCTTCGGCGAAGACGGCACCCTGTACGAGATCACGACCTTCCGTCACGACGTGGTCACCTACGGCAGGAAGGCGGTGGTCTCCTTTGCCGAGACCGTGGAGGAGGACCTTTCGCGGCGCGACTTCACCATTAACGCCATGGCATGGCATCCGCTCGAGAAGCGGCTGCTCGACCCGCACGGGGGACTGCGAGACCTTCGCGACGGGATCCTGCGCGCGGTTGGGGACCCCTCGGAGCGCTTTCGTGAGGACTACCTGCGGGTACTCCGCGGGTTGCGCTTCGCCGGCTCGCTGGGGCTGAAGATCGAGCCTGCAACCTGGGCCGGACTCGGCAGCGCGGTCCCCGGCCTCGCTCGACTCTCGCACGAACGGATCCGTGAGGAACTCGTCAAGGTGCTGACCGCCCCCGCACCGTCCGGGACTCTGGTGCTCTATCAGCACTCCGGCGCCCTCGAGCAGATCCTCGGGGACGTGGTTGCGCCGGTGCCCCAGGCGGTGCTGGCCACGGTGGACGCGGTTTCGCGGGACGATTTCGAGCTGCGCCTCGCAGTACTTCTGCTGTGTGGCCGACGGGATCCGCACGACGCTTCCGCCGTGGCCGAGCTGCTGACGCGGCTGCGCCTGTCCCGGGCGGAGGTGGAGCGGACCGTCGCCGCGATGAGCGGCCGCCTCGGGCCCGATGCCTCGCTGCTCGCCGGCGCGGCGGAGCGCCGGCGCTGGGTGGCCCGGATGGGAAGGGAGGGCGTGCGCGACGTGTTCCGGGTGTGGGAGGGGGCGCTCGCTGCGGGCACCGCCCCACACGGGAAGGATTCGGTGCGCAGCGTGACCGACGCGATTCGGCGCGACTGGCGCGAGGGCGTCCCCGTGTCGGTGGCGGAGCTGGCCATCGCGGGGCGCGACCTGGTCGCGCGGGGGTGGAAGCCGGGTCCCCGGATCGGCGAGGCGCTGCAGCGGCTGCTCGAAGCGGTTTGGGAGGACGCCGCGCCCAACCGGCGCGAGGCGCTGCTCGAAAGGGTGGCCACCATGGAGGAGGAGCATTCGTGATGGAGGACCGCGATCTCTTCGGCAGCTCTTCCGGCAACGAGGCCGTCCCGGTCCCGCCGCTGGCGGCGCGGATGCGGCCCAGGAACCTCGACGAGTTTCGCGGGCAGGAGGGGGTTGTGGGGCCGCGGGGACACCTGAGGGCGATGATCGAGACCGGACGGGTTTCGAGCTTCATCCTCTGGGGGCCTCCGGGGTGCGGGAAGACGACGCTCGCGCAGCTGGTGGCGGAGTCCGCCGACGCGGCCTTCGTGTCCTTCAGCGCGGTCACCGAGGGGGTTGCCCGGGTCCGGCAGATCATTGCGGAAGCCGGCACCAGGCGGAGGTCGTCGGGCCGGGGAACGATCCTGTTCTGTGACGAGATCCACCGCTTCAACAAGGCTCAGCAGGACGCATTCCTTCCGGTGGTCGAGGCCGGCGAGGTCATCCTCATCGGCGCCACAACGGAAAACCCCAGCTTCGAAGTGGTGCGCCCGCTTCTCTCCCGCGCTCCGGTCGTGGTCCTCGAGCCGTTGTCTCGCAGCGAACTGGGCGCCGTCGTTCAGGACGCCCTGGAAGACGAGGAGCGGGGGCTGGCCGCCGGTGTGGTCGAGGCCGCGCCCGAGGTCATCGACCGCATTGCGGAGGCCGCGGACGGCGACGCCCGGCGAGCACTCGGGATCCTCGAGCGCGCGGCGGAGCTTGCTGATGCTCCGGCAGGACCGCCCGCGCCCGGCGATTCGCACGCCGGCGACTCTGCGGCGGCTCCCCGGAACTCACCGCGAATCCGCATCACCCTGCAGCTTGTCGAGACCGCGATCCAGCGGCGGTTCGCAGTCTACGACAAGTCCGGCGACCAGCACTACGACCACATCTCGGCGCTCCACAAGTCGGTGCGCGGAGGAGATGCCGACGCCGCCCTCTATTGGCTGGGACGCATGCTGGACGCGGGCGAGGATCCGATGTACATCGCGCGTCGGCTGGTGCGCATGGCGGTGGAGGACATCGGGCTGGCCAATCCGAGTGCGCTGGCCGTGGCCGTCGCCGCACGGGACGCGTTCAGATTCCTGGGGTCTCCGGAGGGGGAGCTTGCGCTCGCCCAGGCCGCGGTGTATCTGGCGGGCAGCCCCAAGTCGAACAGACTCTACAAAGGGTGGAGCCGTGCCTTGCGCAAAGCCCGCGAGACACCCGGCGAACCCGTCCCGCTTCATCTTCGCAACGCGCCTACCGCGCTCATGAAGGACCTCGGCCATGGAAGGGAGTATCTTTATGATCCGGACCAGCCCGGCGGGGTCTCACGCCAGCAATATCTGCCCGAGAAGATCGTCGGGGAGCAATTCTACAGCCCCGGCGATTCCGGTTCGGAGGCGGAACTCGCGCGACGGCTGGCCGACTGGAGACGCAGGAGGAGGTAGCCCCAATCCCGACTCAGCTGCTGGACCCCAGGACATCGGCCGAGCGTGCCGTGCTGGTGGGCACCCCTCGGGGACCGGGGGGCGGGGAAGAGGCAGGGGAAGACCTGCGGGAGCTTGCCCGGCTCACCGATACTGCCGGGGGCGTGGTCGTCGGAGAGGTCATCCAGAGGATCCGCGCTCCGGGATCGCGCTACTACCTCGGCAAGGGCAAGGCGTCCGAACTCCGTGACCTGGCGCGCGAGCGCGATGCGGAACTGATCATCTTCGACGACGATCTGACCCCCGCGCAGGGCAACAACCTCGAGAAACTGTGCGGCGTGCGTGTGATGGACCGGACCGAGTTGATCCTGGACATCTTCGCTACCCGCGCCCGAACCTACGAAGCCAGGATGCAGGTGGAACTGGCGCAGCTCCAGTACCTGCTTCCGCGCTTGCGCCGCATGTGGGTCCACCTCTCCAGGATCCGGGGCGGCATCGGGTTTCGGGGCCCGGGCGAAACCCAGCTCGAAACGGACCGGAGACTGATCGGCACCCGGATCGCAGAGCTGCGGAGGAAGCTGAAGACGGTCGCGCGCTCCCGGGCCACTCAGCGAAAGAGGCGGGAAGGCCACTTCCGCGCCGCCCTGGTGGGGTATACGAACGCAGGCAAGTCGTCGTTGCTGGAGGCGCTCTCGGACTCGCCGCAGTTCGTGGAGGACAGGCTGTTCGCGACCCTCGACCCTTCGACGCGCTGCGCCCGTCTCGGGGACGGCCACGAAGCGCTCGTGACGGACACGGTCGGGTTCATTCGCAAGCTGCCGCACGGCCTGATCGCCTCCTTCCGATCGACGCTGGAGGAGGCGAGGGAAGCCGATGTGCTCCTTCACGTCGTGGACGCGTCACACCCGGACCGCGATCGGCAGAGAGAGGTGGTGCGCGGGGTGTTGGACGACCTCGGGCTCGTGGACCGACCCCGAATCCTCGTCTTTAACAAGATTGATCTGTTGACCGGCGACGACATCCTGTCGCTCAGGAAACGAATGTCCGAGCGGCCAGGCGAGCGCACCGCCCTGTACACCTCCGCCCTGGCTCCCTCCACGGTGGAGCCCCTGCGAAGCGAACTGAGAACCAGGATCCGCGCACGGCTGCAACGGATCCGCGTGGAATTCCCGGTCGCGTCGGGACGCGTCCTCTCGGCACTCTACGAAAACGGCGAAGTACTGTCGCGCAGCCAGGACGGCGCGCTGGTCAGCGTGGTCGCGAAGGCCCCGCCCGCACTCGTGGGGTGGCTGCGCGCACGCGGCGGGGTCCGCGTTGTCGAGCCAGGGTGAATCTGCGAACGTTGTCAGGGAGGAGGATGAAATGAGGCTGTACATCAACATCGATCATGTGGCGACGGTCCGTCAGGCCCGCATGACGGATGAGCCCGACCCCGTCCGGGCCGCGGTCCTGGCCGAACTGGGAGGCGCCGACGGAATCACGGTGCACCAGCGTGTCGACCAGCGCCACATATCGCCCCGGGATGTGCGGTTGCTGCAAGAGACGATCCGCACCGGGCTGAATCTGGAAGTCTCCTCCGCGGACGACATGGTCGATTTCGCGGTTGCCGTGGAACCCACGGCGGTGACCCTCGTGCCCGAAAACCGCGAGGAGGTGACCACGGAAGGCGGCCTCGACCTTTCCTCGGAGGCCGCCAGGCAACCGCTCTCGACGGCGCTACGCCGCCTGGAGGACCGGGGGATTCGGACCTCGCTCTTCATCGATCCCGACCTCGAGGCGATCGACCACGCCGCGGCGCTGCAGACCGACGCCGTCGAACTGCATACGGGCCAGTACGCGAACGCCTTGGGCCATCCCGGCCGGGGCGACGAACTCGTGCGGCTGGCAAGAGCGGCCGAACATGCCCACGGGACGGGCCTGGCCGTGCACGCCGGACACGGGCTGACCTACGAGAATGTCGTCCCCGTGGCCGCGCTCCCCCTCATCGAGGAACTGAACATCGGACACAGCGTGATCTCCCGCGCGGTGCTTGTGGGACTTGAGCGAGCGGTGCGCGAAATGAAGGAGATCGTGGCGGCCGCCCCGGCACGGGTGGCGCGTCCCGGCGAGTGGCTCCCGCCGCTGGGATTCTAGCAGCAGTCCGTGGCTGGCCCCCGCGTGGCAAGGAAGGTGCCGGGACGCCGGGGCGGGGATGAGGACCCGGTCGCGGCTGTCCGCGGCCGGGAACGGTCTTTCCCGTTGCGCCGGAAATGGATCACCCCCATCGGGCTGGCGGTCGTCGCGGTTCTGCTGTGGTGGCTGCTCCGCGACGAGGACCCGGCCGAGGTCTGGAGCCACATCCGCGCGGCGAACCCCTGGCTTCTCCTGCTGGCGGTGGCCGTCACCACGGCGACCTTCCCCGTGCGGGCCATCCGTTGGCGGTACCTCCTGGAACCTTCCCAGCAGGACTCGCCATACCGCTCGCGCTTCGCTGCGGTGTGCATCGGATTCATGGCCAACAACCTGCTCCCGCGCGTCGGTGAACTCGCGCGTGCCTACGCCTACAGCAAGCGCGAACCGGTGACCGCCGCCACCGCCTTCGGCACGCTCGTGGTGGAGCGGTTCCTGGACGCGGTCGCCATCCTGGCCCTTCTGCTCGTGGCGTTGGCCAGTCCGGGCTTCCCCGCGGACGGCCTGCCCCCCGAAGTCGTCACCGGGATCCGCCTGGCCTGCCTGTTTCTGGGAGTGATCGTGATCGGATCCCTGGTTCTGCTGGGGGTGCCGGAGCGCAGTGCCGACGCCGCGCGCCGGTTCGGAAGGGTGCTTCTGACTCCGCGCCTGGCCGAGGGTCTCGCGAGCCTGGTTCAGGGGTTCGCCACGGGACTGGAGGCGTTCCGTGGATGGAGGCTCATGGTCCCGGCTGTCGTCTGGAGCCTCGTCGTTTGGACCATGCAGGCGCTGTCCTTCTGGATCGGGTTTCTCGCGTTCGACATCCGACTCGGATACGACGCCGCCCTCTTCACCAACGGGTCCGTCGCCTTTGCGTCGCTGGTTCCGACACCCGGCTTCTTCGGCACCTTCCACGCCGCCGTCAAGCTCTCGCTTGCCGACCTCTACGGCGTGGCCGAAGCGCCCGCCCTGGGCTTCGCATTCGGCTGGCACCTGGGCGGCTTCCTCCCGATCACACTCATGGGACTGTGGTATCTCCGCAGCCTCGGTGTCTCGCTGCGCGCCGTGACGAAATGAACGGCTGGTCCGCGACCTGTCCCGCCAAGGTGAACCTGTTCCTGCGCGTCCTGGCGCGCGAGGACACCGGCTACCACCAGATCGAAACCGTCTTTCAGGCGGTGGAACTCTGCGACCGGGTGGATGTCGTTGCGGCGCGGGCCGGCATCCGGCTGGAGGTGCGGCAATGCGTACCCGGAACGGCGGAGGAGAACATCGTGGGAGACATTGGAGATCCGGACGCCAACACGGTCGTGCGGGCGGCGCGCGCCTTCTACGCGGAGACCGGGCTCCAGCCCGCGGTGTCCCTGATCCTGACCAAGTCGATTCCCGTGGGAGCGGGGCTGGGCGGCGGCTCTTCGGACGCAGCGGGGACGCTTGCCGCCCTCAACGCCCTGCACGGCGAGCCTCTCGGGCACAGCCAACTGATCGCCATGGGCGGCCGCATCGGCGCCGATGTTCCGTTTTTCTGCGGTGGGGCGGCGACCGCGGTGGCGTGGGGAAGGGGCGATCGAATGTTCGGCTTCCCGTCCCCCGAGCCCAGGCCCGTGGTGATCGCCGTGCCGGTGGTGCGGATCTCCACGGCGGCCGCGTTTCGAGAGCTGTCGCCGGGGTTGCAACTGCCCGCGCCGGGGCGGATTCTGGGCGCCCTGATCCCAGGGACCTGGGATGCGCTGGCCGAACTGCAGTCGAACGACTTCGAGCGATCGGTCTTCGCGCAACATCCCGTGCTCGCCCGGATTCGCGACGCGATGGCCGGCGCCGGGGCGGCGATCGCGCGGTTGACCGGCAGCGGCTCGGCGGTGTTCGGGGTCTTCGACGACCGCGTGGCGGCGGCAGCGGCTGCCGACCGCGTTCGCACAATGGACGGGGTTGCCGTGGTCCGGACGGTTTTCACGCTGACGGCGCTGCCCCCGGTCCGGCGCATGGCTGCTCCGGGGGGCACCTGACCGGCCACCTTGAACCCGGGGCGCGCGTCGCGCTACCATACCTGCAGAGCGCGGCACCGCGCTCCCGGTCCCCGCGAGCCTCACGGATCCGTCGATGGCCCGTCGTCTAATGGCAGGACACCGGTCTTTGGAACCGGCGGTGGTGGTTCGAATCCACCCGGGCCAATCCGCTCGGCGCCGACCTCCACGGGTCGCGCTGCGTGTGTTGTTTATTGCGGCAGCGACCTCGTCGGCGCCGTGCCCGAACCCCGTAACGGGCCCCGCCCTTGCCGCCGCCGGCGAATTGGACCCCGGCTCGCGGCGAGTCCCCGCAATCGCGCAGGCGGATTCCATCGCGATACACCGGTACGCCCGCACCCTCCAGGCCCGTTTCGAACGCCTGCGCCTCCGCGAACTTCCCCGGATACCGGGCGGAGGCAGCCACGAATGCGACGAGATCATCGGGCGCCTCTGCGTCTGGGACGACGGGTACGACGACTGGAAGCCGAAGGAGGAGTCCGTGAAAATCCGCGCGGGCCGCTCGGAGCTGCTGGCCGGGCTGGACTCGCTCGGCGCGCTGCTCCCCGGTGACCACTGGATCTTCGGACAACGCATCCGGTATCTGGCGGAAGCCGGCCGCCTGGTCGCGGCGGAGGCGCTGGGCCGCCGTTGCACGCTCCCCGGGCAGTGGCGGTGCGACGCCTACCTGGGGTACGTGCTCCACAACCGGACCGATTTCGCCCGCGCCGAGCAGGCCTTTCGGCGCGCCATCGCGGCGATGCCGGAGGACGTGCGCCGGCAATGGACCGCGCCGCGGTACGTGCTCGACCGCGAACTGCGCCTGTGGCACTCCGAGCAGCCGGACTCGGCGGCGGCCCTCGAGCGCCTCTGGATGCTGGCCGACCCTCTCTTCCTGACCGAAGGGAACGATCGCTGGACCGGGCACATGAGCCGCTGGAGCTACAGCATGAGCGCCGAGGGCGCGCGAAACCCCTACGAACTCAGCTGGGGGGACGATTTCACCGAAGTGGTGGTGCGCTACGGATGGCCCGCCGGATGGGAACGCACCTGGCCCCGGATCGGCCAATCCAGCTTCACGATCGTTGGGCGCGATCTTCCCGGAGCCATCCGCACCTTCCCGCCGCGCGAGGTGCTGGCGCGGGGTCCGGCCGGAGAGGAGCCGGTCGCCTGGGAGATACCGGAAAGGCATCCCCGGAGCGCCTACCTGCCCCCGTACCTCGATTCCCTCGGGGCGGTCGACGGGCAGGCCGCCCGCTTCTGGCGATCCGGTCACGTGGTGGTCGTCGCGGCGTGGACCGCGCCGGACGACGAGGCGGACGCGCCGGGGGCGCGGCGAGCCCGGAGTGGTGACACGCCCGTCCTCGCCGGTCTGTTTGTGGAGCAGGGGGGGGAGATCCTGGGCGAGGCGCGGGTCGTGGCCGCGCCTGGCGGTCCCGTGCGCCTGCGGACGAGCGCACCATGGGCGGATTGGGGTACGGTAAGTCTCGAGGCCTGGGACCCGGAGGCGAGACACGCGGACCGCTTTCGCGCGGGGATGGGGTTTCGCCAACTTGCGCCCGACCTTCTGGCCGTCTCGGACCTGGTCCTCCTGGATGCGGGGGCGGAGCCGGACAGCCTCGAAGATGCGATCGGCGTGCTGCGGACCTCCACCGAGGTGAACAGCGGCGAGGCCCTCGCTGTCGCGCTGGAGGTCTATGGCCTGGGCGCCCGCGGCGAGGTGGTCCGCTTCGATACCTGGGTGGAGAGACGCGGAGAAGGGTTTCTGGCCCGGATCGGGCGGTGGCTGCGACTGGCCGGACCACGTGAGGTCGTGTCGGTCTCGTGGGACGAGGCCGGACCGCGAGGGGCCGAACCGATGTTCCGGACATTCACCATCGGCTTGCCGGAGCTGACGCCGGGCGGGTACGACGTGGTCGTCGAGGTGTCGGCCGGCGGGAGGCCGCCGCTGACGGCCCGCCGCGGCTTCGCCGTGCGCTGACCGAACCGCCCGGTGGCGCAGTGTCGTGCGGCGCAGCGCGTGAGTTGGACGAGACTGCCGCATGCATCGCGAATCCGGATTCGCTATATTTAATTGCTGTGCAGCGACGCTCGAAAAACCCCACGCCACCCGCCCGCCAACGCCAAAGGTCATGGAAGAAACAATAGGGCTCGGCCCCCTCCTGCTCCTTGCCGGCCGGGCCAACCGGCCCCTCGCCAAGGAGATCGCCACCGAGCTCGAGACGGACGCCGACGGGGTCACCATCTACAACTTCGCGGATGGCGAGATCTTCGTGCGGATCGACCGCAACGCCCGCGGCCGCGACGTCTTCATCGTGCAGCCGACCGTTGCCAACGCCGACAACATCATGGAACTGCTGCTCCTCGTCGACGCGGCCAAACGGGCTTCGGCCGCGCGCGTGACCGCTGTGGTTCCCTACTTCGGGTACGGCCGCCAGGACCGGAAGGACCAGCCCCGGGTCTCGATCGGGGCCAAGCTGGTGGCCAACCTGATGGTGGCGGCGGGAGCGGACCGGGTCGTCAGCATCGACTTTCATCAGCACCAGATCCAGGGGTTTTTCGACATCCCGGTCGATCATCTCTACGCCGCCCCCGTCTTCACGAAGTACTTCCGCGACAAGGATCTCCCCAACCTGGTCGTGGTTGCGCCGGACGTGGGTTCGGCCAAGATGGCCCGGGGGTTCGCCAAGCGTCTCGGCGCCACCTTCGCGATCATCGACAAGCGCCGCCCTGCCGCGAATGTGGCGGAGGTGCTCAATGTGGTCGGAGAGGTCGAGGGGCGCACCTGCCTCCTCACCGACGACATGATCGACACGGGCGGAACGATCGCGCAGGCCGTGCAGGCGCTCATCGACCGGGGAGCGGACAGCGTCCATGTCGCGGCAACCCACGCCCTTCTCTCCGGCGAGGCCGTCGCACGGCTCTCCGCCGCGCCACTCCGGGAGCTGGTCGTCACGAACACCATTCAAATCCCCGACGCCAAACGGTTCGACCGCATGCAGGTGCTCTCGGTCGCCAACCTTCTGTCGCGGGCGATCAGCTACATCCATTCAAACGCATCGGTCAGCCAGCTCTTCGAACTCAAGGAGCGCAGGAAGCGCCCCGCGAGAGTGGCGCTGGCCTGATTCGCATCGGATAACGGCAGACAAACGCATAATGGACACGACACTCAGCCTCAGGACCAGGAGCGAAACCGGCAAGGGAGTCGCTCGCAAGCTTCGTCGTTCCGGCCGCGTGCCGGGCGTCATCTATGGCGGTGGCGCGAGCCCCGTGCTCGTCTCGATGGCGGCGCGCGAGGCGCTCAGCCTCTTCCAGTCGATCTCGGTCGAGAACACGATCCTGCAGCTCTCGGTCGACGACCGGGAGGCCGAACGGGCGCTGGTCCGCGAGGTGCAGGTGCACCCGTACCGGACCGAGCTGCTCCATGTCGATTTCCTGCGCGTGCAGCGCGGGGTGGCCATCGAGGTCCACGTCCCCGTTCACCTCACCGGGATACCCGAAGGGGTGAAGCTGGGCGGCGTGCTCGAGCAGGTTCTGCACGACATCGTGGTCAAGTGCATTCCATCGAAGATTCCCCCGTCGATCGAAGTCGACGTGACGGAGCTCGGTGCGGGCGAAGTCGTCCGGGCCGGAGACCTCGAAATGCCCGAGGACGTTGACATTCTCTCCGATCTCGACCTGACGGTCTGCGCGGTTGTGGCCGCCCGGGTCGAGGAGGAAGAGGAGGAGGAGGAGGAGGAAGTCGCCGACGTGGATGACGAGGCTGCGGAGGAAACCCCTGCCGATGAGCCCGGCGGGGACGCGGATTGACGACGGCGGCCAGTCCGGGCGCCACGCCGCCCCGTCCCGCGTCAGGGTCGTGGTGGGCCTGGGGAACCCGGGGCCCGAATACGACGACACCCGGCACAACGTGGGCTGGTGGGTGGTTGACCGGTTCGCCTGCGACCATGATTTCGGGGTCTTCGAACGGGCGCCCAGGCGGCTCGAGACAGGCGGCACGGTTGGAGACACCACCGTCCTGCTCGTCAAGCCGCGGACCTACATGAACCGGAGCGGGCTGGCCCTCACGACGCTGTGGCGGATTGCCGGCTTCGAAGCGGTCACGGACCTGCTCGTCGTCGCCGATGACGCCAACCTGGAGGTGGGGCGCGTCCGCTTCCGTCCCGGGGGCGGGGCCGGCGGCCACAACGGACTCAAGTCGATCAGCGCGGCGCTCGGAACGACGGACTATGCCCGCCTCCGGATCGGGGTCGGGACAAGACCCGCCGGAACGGATCTGTCCGACTGGGTGCTTTCGCCGATGCCCGCGGAAGATGAAGAGGTCGTCACCGAGCTTCTGCCCGAGTTGAGCCGGGGAGTTGGGGCATGGGTGAACGACGGAATCGAGGCAGCGATGAACGGTTTCAACCGATGAGCGGCAACCGGCAAACGACGGGTTCCGCGAGGACCCCCTCAACCTTCAACCGAGGAATGGGAAGAACGTGAGCAATCTCCTGGACTTGACCAGCTGGTCCTGGGCGGCAGGAACGCTCGGGCTATTGGCCGCCCTCGTCGTCTACCGCTACCTGGTGGCCCAGCCGAGCGGCAATGCCGTGATGTCGGATCTGGCCGACCAGATTCACGACGGCGCGATGGCTTTCCTGCGCCGCGAGTACACGGTGCTGGCGGGTTTCGTCGCCGTCGTGGCGATACTCCTGTACGTGGCAATCGGCCAGGCCACCGCGCTCGCCTACGTTGCGGGCGCCGCGAGCAGCGTACTGGCGGGCTTCTTCGGGATGAAGGCGGCAACGCGCGCGAACGTGCGGACCTCGGCCGCGGCGAACGAGGAAGGGCAGGGCAAGGCGCTCCGGATCGCGTTCTTCGGCGGGGCGGTGATGGGTCTGTCGGTGGCGGCGCTCGGTCTGCTTGGTCTCGGCGCCCTCTACGTCGTGCTGGCGGCCGACGCGATTCCGGGAACGGGCGAACTCCCGCGCTTCGCCGACGTCATCTCCGGATTCGCGATGGGCGCGTCCTCGATCGCCCTCTTTGCGCGCGTCGGCGGGGGGATCTTCACGAAGGCCGCCGATGTCGGCGCGGATCTTGTGGGGAAGGTCGAGGCCGGGATCCCGGAGGACGACCCGCGCAACCCGGCCACCATCGCCGACAACGTGGGCGACAACGTGGGCGATGTGGCGGGGATGGGCGCCGACATCTTCGAGTCCTACGTCGGATCGATCGTGGCGACGATTGCGATCGGGGCAACCGCGACAGCGCTGGCCGCGAGCCAGATCGAGGCGGTTGCACTGCCGATCATCACCGTCCTGGTGGGGTTGGTCTGCTCCGTCCTCGGGATCGCGGCCATGAAGTTCCTGGAGCGCACCGAACCGGGCGCCGCGCTGCGCAACGTCACCTTCATCGCGGCGGGACTCTTCCTCCTGATCATGTTCTTCGTGGTGAAATCGATGAACATGACGATCATCGACCCGCTCACGGACACGGCACGCTCGCCGCTCGGGCCCTTCTGGGCGCTCCTGGCCGGCACGCTGGTCGGCATCCTGATCGGGGTGACGACCGAATACTACACTGGCGCGGGTCCGGTGCGGAAGATCGCACGGTCGTCGGAGACCGGCTCGGCCACCAACATCATCACGGGACTGGCGGTCGGGATGGAGTCGACCGCGCTGCCGCTGCTCCTGATCTGCGGGGCCATCTTCATCTCCTTCCTGACCTGCGGCCTCTACGGCATCGGGATCGCCGCGGTCGGCATGCTGGCCACGGTGGGCGCCACGATGTCCGTGGACGCCTACGGCCCGGTGGCGGACAACGCCGGCGGGATCAGCGAGATGGCAGGGCTGGGGCCCGAGACCCGCAAGGTGACGGACTCGCTCGACGCGATCGGGAACACGACGGCCGCGATCGGGAAGGGCTTCGCGATCGGCTCGGCGGCGCTCACCGCGCTGGCGCTCTTCTCCGCCTACGCGACCAAGGTGGCTGCGCTGGATGCGTCCGAGGCCGCCACCTTCGTGATCGACATAACCAGTCCCTACGTCGTCATGGGTCTCTTCATCGGCGGGATGCTGCCCTTCCTGGTGGCCTCGTTCACGATGACCGCGGTGGGACGCGCCGCGGCGGGGATGGTTGAGGAGGTGCGGCGCCAGTTCCGCGAGATCCCGGGGATCATGGAGGGGACGGCCAAGCCCGATTCGGCCCGCTGCGTGGACATTTCCACCCGGGCGGCGCTCCGCGAAATGCTGCTGCCCGGCATCACCGCCATTCTGGCTCCGGTGCTGGTGGGCAAGTTCCTCGGCGTCGAGGCCCTGGGCGGAATGCTGGCCGGCGCCACCGTGACGGGGGTGCTGATGGCACTCTTCATGGCCAATGCTGGCGGGGCCTGGGACAACGCCAAGAAGTACATCGAGGGGGGCGCGCACGGGGGCAAGGGTTCGGACCCGCACAAGGCCGCCGTCGTGGGCGACACCGTGGGCGATCCCTTCAAGGACACCTCGGGCCCGTCGCTGAACATCCTGATCAAGCTGATGAGCGTGGTGTCGCTGGTGCTGGTGCCGTGGTTCGTGGCGTGAAGGGGGGGGCGGCGGCCGGACCCGTGGGACCGGGCGGTCCCGGGTGCCGGACATGACAGGCGCCACAGCCGCGCCGCGCGGGCCGTCCTTCGACGGCGCGATCGCCTTCGCGCAGGATCTCATACGCATCCCTTCGCTGCCGGGCGAGGAGGAGTCCCTCGTGCATCGGGTCATCGCCGAAATGGAGGCGCTCGGCTACGACGAGGTGCGGACAGACGAACTCGGCAGCGTCGTGGGTGTGGTGCGGGGAGGCGGGGGCGGCGCCACGGTCATGCTGAGCGCCCACCTGGACATGGTCGCCGCCGGAGACCCGGAGGAGTGGGAGTATCCGCCCTTCGCCGGCGTCATTGCGGGCGGATGCCTGCATGGGCGCGGTGCCATGGACATCAAGGGTCCGCTCGCCATCCAGACCCACGTCGCGGCCGCGCTCAAGGGTCAGGTGGCCGGTGACATCATCGTCGCGCACCCGGTCTTCGAGGAGCGTGGCGGCTGGGGCATGGACCACCTGACGCGGCCCGACGGCGGTCTGCGGCCCGACGTCGTCATCATCGGCGAATCGACCCACGGCGACATCGCGATCGGGCACCGCGGCCGCTGCGAGGTGGAGATCGTGGCGCAGGGCCTTGCCGGCCACGCTTCGGCTCCCGATCGAGCGCGCAACGCCCTCGACCTCGTGCCGGCCATCCTCGCGGGGGTGCGGGATCTGGCCGCGCGGCAGGCGTCCGACGACGTCCTCGGGAGGGCGTCGGTTGTCGCCACGGGCATCGACGCCGTCCCGGCGAGCCTCAACGTCATCCCCGACCGCGTCACGGTCACGCTGGACTGGCGCATACTGCCGGGCGACACCGTGGATTCGCTGCTCGCGAGGGTCCGGGAGTCGATCCGGCCTCACCTGGAGCGCTCGCGGGCGGGCGCGCGGCGAGACGGCGCCGGCAGGGCAGGGAATCCCGCTGACGGCGAGCAGGCAGGGGGCGCCGTCGAGGTCCGCGCCGCCACCGAGCGCCAGCGCGCGTACACCGGCATCGAGGAAGAGCGGCTGATCCTGAGCCCGGGATTCCTCATGGACCCGTCGGACCCGATCGTCACGGCTGCCGCAAAGGCGGTGGGGACACGAAACGGCAAGGGCGGTGCCGCCCGGGTCAGGCCCTGGACCTTCGCCACCGACGGAGGGTGGACGTGCGGGGTCCGGGGCATCCCCACCCTTGGCTTTGCCCCGGGCGAGGAGCGCCATGCCCATACCAACACCGAGCGCCTGGATCTGGAGGAGGCCCGGTGGGGATACGGCAGGTACCTGGAGCTTGTGCCGGCGGTCCAGACGGCGGCCGGAAGCACCCCCGTCAGCCCATCGGCACCGTCCTGAGGATCCTGCCCTCCACGCGCTCGAATACCTCGTCCAGGCTCGTGCCGGTGATCGTCAGGCCGTGGTTCTTGAGTCCCACGACGCAGCGGTTCGGGTCGTCGGCTTCGCGCACGATGTCCGCCACCGCCTTGCCCAGCTCGCGCGTGCCACACGGGTAGTTGAAGTGGGTCGACGGAATGTCCTTCATCCAGCCGTGCACATGCAGGATCGCGCCGACGCCCGGGTGCTCCCGGTAGATCATCCAGTGCTCGATCGCGTCGACGGAGACCCGCCTCGGCTCCACGCCGGGGGGGTGACTCACGATCATGCCGTTCCTGTCGGGGTCGTAGCCCTTCACCATCAGGACATCCTCGCCGATCCTCCCGAGCTTCGACTTGTCGACTCCGCTCGCGCTCATCCAGAACCAGTCGGCGTCGTACCGGGCGGAGATGTTGCCGTAGCTGAGTCCGCCGATCCCGAAGAGGCGCTTGATGTGCCGGAAGTCCCTCGGTGACAGGAGTTCGTCCATCGGGAAGGGCGCCGGCAGGAGGTCGAGCTGATCGAGTTTCCTGCCCGCGCGCACGATCGACGCGGTGATCTCGTCGCCGTTCCGGAGCGCCTCCGGAAGATCGGGCTCGAAGAAGTTGTCGATGACCAGCGTCGACGACGCCATCGGCTCGATCCGGGAGTACACCTGCCGGAAGTACTCCGCGCGGCTGGAGTTGCCCGGGATCACGTAGTGGCCCTGTTCCATCGTGATGAAGTGGGCCGCCGGATCTCCGTTCCCGGAAGGGACCAGCCCGACGGCCAGATTGGCGAGTGCGCGGGGAAGGACCGGGTACCCCTGCGCGATATGATCGGTGAAGGGATTCGGGAATTCGGTTACCGCGCAGACAAAGATCGCCTGGGCGCTTCGGCGGAATGGGCGCGGTCTTCCCTCGGGAAAGAAGTTGAAGACCAGCTTGGCCGCGGCGGGGTCATCGACATACCGGTGCCCCTCCGACTCCATCACCTCCCGGAGTCCCTCGGAAAACCACCGGAAGGGCCCGCTGCCGGCCTTGCCGAAGAATGTGAAGTCCATGGCGGACCCAGTCCTCTCTTGTGTCGGAACCGTTTTCGCTATATTTCGACCTGTAACAATTATATATACCCGCTCCGCCCGGGAAGCGGAGCCCGTCACCCACCGCGGTCCAGGGGAGTTCCCGCGATATGAGAACATACGAGGTTGTCTATATCCTCGACGGCGCCCTCGGTCAGGCCGCCGTCGACGCCAAACTGGAGACCTTCCACAAGGCGCTTGGCGGCGAGATCACGGCCGTCGACCACTGGGGCGTCCGTCAACTTGCCTATCCGATCGGCAAGGCCAAAACCGGCTACTATGTGATTGTCCAGGTGACGGCCGACCCGGCCGCGCTTCCCGAGTACGAACGGCTGCTCCGGCTCGACGAGGAAACCATGCGCTACCTTCTGGTCCTCAACGAGGGACAGCCCACGTCGGGCGCCTCGGTCCTCGCCGATCCTCCGGCGGCCGCGGCCGCGGACCCGGAGGCGGAGGGCGAGGAGGAACAGGGCGAAGAAGAAGCGGCCCAGGACGGGGAGGCCGAGGAGGACGACGCGACAGAGGTCGACGAAACCGCGATGGCCGACGGCGATGGCGAGGGCGGCGGCGACAGCGACGAGCCGGCAGGTTCGGGACCGCCGATCTTCAGCGGGGCGCGCGGAAGGCGCCGCCGCCACGAGGGCCCCCGCATCGTCCTTCTGAACTACAAGGACGTGACGACGCTGTCCCGCTTCCTTACCGAGCAGGGCAAGATTCTGCCCAAGCGCACCACCAAGGTCACGGCGCGCTTCCAGCGGCAGCTGGGCACCGCGGTTAAGCGGGCGCGGCACCTCGCACTTCTCCCGTACATCAGGGACCACGAAGGCTAGGGAAACATGAGACTTATCTTGCGCGAGGCTGTTGAGCATCTCGGGCGGCCCGGCGATCTCGTGAGGGTCAAGCCCGGCTACGCCCGCAACTACCTGATCCCGCAGGGACTCGCCTACAGGGCCACGGAAGCCAACGTGCGCCGGATCGAGGAAGAGCGGCGCATCCGCGAGGAACAGGCACGCAGGGCCTATCTGGAGGCCAACCGGCAGGCATCGCGGCTGGAAGGGGTGACCCTTCACTTCACGGCCCGTGCGAGCGAGGAGGGGACTCTCTTCGGGTCGGTCACGGCCCGGGATATCCTGGAGCGTGCCGAGGAGGCGGAGCTGGGCTTCGATCTCGACAAGCGGTCCATCGAGCTCGACGAACCGATCAAGTCGCTGGGGGAGCATGTGGTCCAGGTGCGGCTTCCCGCGGGTGTGGAGACGGAGGTTCGGGTGATCGTGGAGGCCGAAGCGGATTGACTTCCATGCCGGCGGAGGTGCGTCGGGCGGTCGGCTACGCTCTGGACCGGAAGGGCGAAGACGTGACCGTGCTCGACCTGCGCCCCGTCTCGGCGGCGGCAACCGACTACTTCGTGATCGCCACCGGGAGATCCGACCTGCATGTGCGGGCAATCGCCGAGCACGTGCTCGACTCGGCCAAGGGGGAGGGGAACCGTCCCGAACACGTTGAGGGGATGGACCAGGGCCGCTGGGTGCTGCTCGACTACATCGACTACGTTGTCCACATCTTCCACCCGGCGGTGCGTGACTTCTACCGCCTCGAGGTGCTGTGGGGCGACGCGCCGTCCTTCACCTTCGCCGAACCGGACCGGCCATGAAGCTCAGGTCCGTGCGACTGCACGGCTTCAAGTCCTTCCCGGACCCCGTTACGCTCGAATTCCACCAGGGCATCACGGCGATCGTCGGCCCGAACGGCTGCGGCAAGTCCAACATCGGCGACGCCATCCGCTGGGTGCTCGGAGAGCAGCGGCCAACCGCGATCCGCGGCGCGAAGATGGAGGAGGTGATCTTCCAGGGCACCGTTGCCCGCCGGTCGGTGAACCGCGGGTCGGTGTCCATGATCGTGGCGAACGAGGACGGCGCCCTCGCGACGCCCTTCCAGGAGGTCGAGATCGGACGGACGGTCTATCGGGACGGAGGAAGCGACTACCGCCTCAACCGTGCTTCGTGCCGGCTGCGCGACATCGTGGATCTCTGCAGGGACACCGGCCTCGGGGCGAACGCCTACTCGATCATCGAGATCCGCATGATCGACGCGATCTTGTCGGAGCGGACGGACGAACGCCGCTCCCTCTTCGAGGAGGCGGCGGGAATCGGCAGGTACAAGGACCGCCGGCGCGCGGCGCTCCTCCGCCTGGAGACATCCGAGGTCGACCTTCAGCGCGTCGAGGACGTGATCGGCGAGGTGCGGTCCAAGGTACGATCCCTGGCGCGCCAGAAGGGGAAGGCGCAACGCTACCGCGCACTGCGCAGCCGCCGCCTGGCGGTTGAGGCCGCCGTGGTCAGGACCGAGTTGGAGACTCTCCGAATTCGGCTTGAAGAAGTGGATGCGGGGCTCCGGACCGACCGGGAGGATGCGGCCGGAATGGCCGCCCGGCTCTCGACGGCGGAGACCGGGCTGGAGCGCGCCCGCGTGGAACAGGTGGAGGCGGAGCGCGGCCGGTCCCGGACGGCGAGCCGGCTGGACGAACTGGCAGCCCGGTTGTCGCGCACCGAGCGGGACGTGGCCGTCGCGGACGAGCGGATCACCAACTGGAAGCGCCGTCTACTCCAGATCGGAGAGGAACGGGGCGCGCAGTCCAGGCTGCGGGCCCAATCCGAGGACGAACGCAGGAACCTGACCGAGGAATACGAGAAATGTAAAGTTGACTTTACAGGTTTACAAGCGAACCTGACATCTCGCAAGGGGACCGCCACCACAATCCGCGAGAGGCTCGGAGGCGTGCGGCAGCGGGTGCGCGAGCTGGAGGCCAGCGGCCGGGACCTGGCCGACAAGGCCCGGCGCGCCGAGGGCAATCGCTACGGCGCGATGCTCCAGGCGGAGGAACTCGAGCGCAGGGTCGAACGCCTCGCAGGCGACGGGCGGAAGGTGGCCGGGGAGCTGCGCGAACTGGAGTCTCAGGGGGACCTCTTCTCGAACCGGAGCGCCGACGCGGCGAGCAGGGCGGAGGAGGCCGTTCACGCCTTTGAGGAGGCGCGGCGGGGCCTTGCCGGCGTTCGGGAGCGCCTGGGCGATGCCGGTGACGCCCGGGTGGACACCGAGGCTCGCCTGTCCTCGCTGGAGGCGGAGCGGGACGCACTGGAGCGGCTGGAGGCGGCGGATGCCGCGGAAGACGTCGCGGTCGCTGCCGCGGCGGCCCTGCCCGATTGCGTGCTGGGGCCGCTGTCGGACTTCGTCAGGGTCGCGGAAGGCTGCGCGCACGGCGTCGACGAGGTTCTGGGGCGCTACGCCGAGGCGCTGGTCGCTGGGGGCGGCGAGGATGTTGAACGCATCGCGCGGTGGTACCGGGAGGAGTCCGGTGCAACCACGGCGCTGCTCATCCTGCCCGCCGGCTGGGCGCCGGCGCCCGGGGGCGAGCTCCCCGACGGCGTGGAGGCTGTCGGTGAAGGCGCGGCGTGGGTGCGGGCGCTGCTCGGCGGTGCGGGAGCACGCGACAGCGGCTGGACGGATGCGCGCGGAGCCGTGCACCTGATTCCGCGTGCCGACCGGGAGGGAAGGGCGGGGTTGGAGGGGCGGCTGGAGAGGCGTGAGCGCCTCGACCGGTTGACCGCATTGATTCGGTCGGCGCGGAAGGAGATGGAAGATGCCGGCAGGACCGCAACCGCCATGGAACGGGAACTGCAGGCAGCCGAGGCCGCGGTGGACTCCGCTTCGGAGTGGCTACTGGCCACCCGGGACGAGGCACGCGCGGCCGAGGCCAGCGCCGCGGCGCAGAGCGACCGGCGCGAGCGGCTGCTCCGTCGGCAGGACGAGATCGCGCGTCGGCTGGAGGCTATGCGCGCCGCCCGTGACGGAGCGGTGCAGCGTGCCCGCTCGGCCGAGTCGGAGGGGTCGGGACTGGTGGAGAGGGAGGAGGCGCAGAGGGCCGCGGAGGAGGCCGAACGGAACACGCTGGCGACCGTGGAAAGCGAGTGGGAGCAGGCGCGCGAGGCCGAGGCCGAAGCGTCGATCCACGCCGCGCGCATGGAGAGCGAGGTTGAGCGGCTGGCCAGCCGTATCCGGAATGCCCGGGACGGCGTCGAGCGCGCCGCCGGGCGGCTGGAAGAGCTGGAAAACGAAGCCGCGGAACTGAGCGAGAATCTGGTGACGGTCCGCTCGGCGCGCAGCGAGGGGCGTGACGCGCTGGAGCGCCTCTTTGCCGGACGCGACGAGCTTCGCCGGGTGGCCGCCGAGCAGGACCGGACGGTGGGTTCCGCGGGCGAAGCCGTGCAGGAGGCGGAGCGCGCCGTCCGCCGGATCCGCGATGCCGAACGGGAGGCGGTGGGAAACAGGCACCAACTGGAGATGGAGTCGCAGGAAATCAGAAACCAGGCGGCGCGGATCACCGAACGGCTGGAGGCTGAGTGGAATCGTCCGGTTGACGAGTTGCTGAAAGAGGCAGAGGCGCTGGACGGCCGTCCGGACGAGCTTCGAGCCGAACTGGAGACGATCGTGGATGCGCTGTCGCGAATCGGGCCGGTGAACATGCTCGCCGTCGAGGAACACGCCGAAGAAAGCGCGCGGCTGGACTTCCTTGTGGGTCAGCGCGAGGACCTGGTTTCGGCCAGGAACGACCTCCGGGCCGCGATCCGCCGGATCAACGCCACCGCCACCGAGCGTTTCATGACAACCTTCGACGCGATTCGCGAACACTTCCTCGAGACCTTCCGGCATCTTTTCAACGGCGGCGAGGCACAGCTCTGGCTCTCGGAACCCGACAATCCGCTCGAGTCCCGAATCGAGATTCACGCGTCGCCCCGCGGCAAGCGAACGCAGCGGATCGACCAGCTCTCCGGTGGGGAGCGGGCGCTGACCGCGCTGTCGCTGCTCTTCGGGATCTACCTGGTCAAGCCGAGTCCATTCTGCGTGCTGGACGAGGTGGACGCCCCGCTGGACGACGCGAACATCACCCGCTTCATCCGGTTGCTGGAGGGCTTCAAGGCGCGGACCCAGTTCGTGGTGATCACCCACAATCCCCGCACCATCGAATCGGCCGACTGGATCTACGGGGTGACGATGGAAGAGCCGGGCGTGTCGTCCGTGGTCGGGGTGCGCCTGGAGTCCGCGCACGCGGAAGTCGCTCGCTGACTCCTGCTGGGCGGCGCGACAGGTGGGAGGCGATCCGGCTCTCGTGGAGCGGCGGGCTCGGCCCATGCTGACGGTCATCGGATCCGGTACACTGGTCCCTTCGGCCCGGCGGTCCTCTCCCTGTCACCTCCTCGAGGCCGGGGATGTGGTGCTGCTCCTTGACGCGGGCCCCGGAGCCGTGCATGGAATGGCCCGGCATGGCAAGCCCTGGCAGGATGTCACCCACCTTGTGCTCACACATTTCCACACCGACCATTTCGGCGACCTCCCGCACCTCCTCTTCGCACTCAAATGGGCGGCTCCATCGCCGCGCTCGCGGCCGCTCGCCGTGATCGGCCCGCCCGGCCTGCGCACCCGGATCGAGGCGCTCGCCGTCGCACACGGCGAGTTCATCCTGATCCCCGGATTCCCTCTCGCCTACCATGAGGTCGCGCGCGACGGAAGCTGGACGGACGGCTTGGTCACGCTGCGGTTCGCGCCCACGCCCCACACCGATCATTCCGTGGCCGTGCGTGTGGAAATGGGAGACTGCGCAGTCGGCTACACCGGAGACACCGGCCCGGAAGCGGCGCTGGGAGACTTTTTTCGAGGCTGCCGGCTCCTGATCAGCGAGTGCGCCGAGCCCGACCCGCCTGTCATGCCGAACCATCTTTCGCCAGCTTCCGTAGCGGCCGTGGCCCGCGCCGCCCGACCGGACACCCTGGTGCTCACCCACCTGTATCCGCCTCTTGATGCGGCTGCGGTGCCCGGCCTGGTGCGGGATGCCGGGTTCACCGGGCGCGTCGTCTGCGCCCGCGACGGGCAAGAGTTCAGAATCGGGGAACAGGGGGACCCGTGCTCATAGTCATGGATCACCGGGCGACGCCCGAGGAGATACGGCGGGTCGTCGACACCATCGAGGAGATGGGGTACGGCGCCAAGGCGATGCCCGGACGCCAGCGCACCGCGATCGGGCTCGTCGGCAACGACGGCCGGGTCGAGGAAGCGCGGCTGTCCGGGCTGCCCGGAGTGCGGGAGCTGATCCGGGTCAGCAAGCCGTACAAGCTGGTGTCCCGGGAGTGGCGGGACGAGGACACGGTCGTGGACCTGGGGAACGGCGTCACCGTGGGCGGTGACGAAGTCGTCCTGATCGCAGGTCCGTGCGCCGTGGAGAGCCGCGGACAGATCATGGGGATTGCGGAACAGTTGCGGGGATCGGGCGCTTGCGCGCTCAGAGGCGGGGCGTTCAAGCCGCGCACCTCGCCCTATTCCTTCCAGGGACTCGGGCTGGAGGGGCTCCAACTCCTGGCTGAGGCGCGCGAGCGAACCGGTCTGGCGGTCGTCACCGAGGCAGTGGATGCGGAGGGTGTCGAACTGGTTGCGGAGTACGCGGATGTGATCCAGATCGGGGCCCGCAACATGCAGAACTACCCGCTCCTCAAGCGGGCGGGCCGCTCCGGCAAGCCGGTGCTGCTCAAGCGGGGCATGTCGGCGAAGATCAACGAGATGCTCCTCGCCGCCGAATACCTGCTGAGTGCGGGCAATCCGAACGTGATCCTCTGTGAGCGCGGAGTTCGGAGCTTCGACCAGCAGACCCGCAACCTTCTCGACCTGACGGCCATTCCGGTGGCCAAGTCGCTGACGCACCTGCCGATCATCGCGGACCCCAGCCACGGCACCGGAGTGCGCGACAAGGTCACCCCGATGGCCAGGGCCGCGGTCGCGGCGGGCGCCGACGGGATCATCGTCGAGGTTCACCCCGACCCGGCCAAGGCGCTGTCCGACGGCGCGCAGAGCCTCTATCCGCACCAGTTCGAGGAACTTGTCGGTCAGTGTGCACCCATCGCCGGGGTCATCGGGAGGTCGCTGGCAGCGCTTCCCTGAGCGTGAAGTGCCGGGCGCGCGCACAGCGTCCCGTTCGCCCATTCCGGCGCCCGCCCGCCCGCGCCACACTCTTCACATGGAGGACACACGGCATGATGTGGGGCGCAGGGGTGAAGGACTCGCGGCGGAATACCTCGCCGAGCGGGGCTGGCGCGTACTCGCGCGCAACTACCGGGCCGGGCCCCGGGAGATCGACATCGTCGCTGCCCGGGACGGTGTGGTCGCCTTCGTGGAGGTGAAGACGCGCGCCACCCGGACGGGGGGTGCGGCGCTAGAGCCGATTCGAGGGCTGAAGCAGCGGGCCGTGGTGGCTGCCGCCCGCCGCTGGATCCACGAGAACGGGAGGCGCGGCTGCGTGTACCGGTTCGACGCCATTGGCGTGGAACTGCGGGGGGACAGGGTCGTGATCGAGCACCTTCCGGACGCCTGGCGTCCGTGAGGAACGGCCCGGCGCCGCATCCGCGTCCGTTGACGCGTCCTCCACCAACCGCGTAGCTTTTCGGGTGCCCCAGGTCCGCGGGGCGGGCGCCCATGAACCCCGTCAGGACCCCGCAGGTAGCAGCGGTAAGTGCGGCAATCGTCGCCGCGGAGTGCCTGGGGCACCTCCGGCACCTCGCACGGCCAGTCCTGACGCCCCGCAAGCAAGCATTTTGTCCTATCTCGCCCTAGCCCGGAAGTATCGGCCCCGCCGGTTCGGCGAGGTGGCAACGCAGGAACACGTCTCCGAGACCCTGAGACGAGCCGTCGCCGGGGGCCGGGTGGGTCACGCGTACCTGTTCTGCGGACCTCGCGGCGTCGGCAAGACCACGTTGGCCCGGATCCTCGCCATGGCGCTGAACTGCCCCGCGCGCACCGCCGAGGGAGAGCCGTGCGGGATCTGTGACAACTGCGAGCACATCTGGGGCGGCCACACCTCGCTGGACGTGGTGGAGATCGACGCGGCGTCGAACCGGGGCGTCGACGACGCGCGCGAACTGCGCGCGCGGGCGATGCTCGCCCCCTCCGACGAGCACCGCCACAAGGTCTATATCCTCGACGAGGCGCACATGCTCACCCGCGAAGCGTGGAACGCGCTTCTGAAGATCCTCGAGGAACCCCCGCCACGGGTGATCTTCTGCTTCGCAACCACCGAGGCGCGCAGGATCCAGCAGAGCGCCTCGCCGATCCTCTCGCGCTGCCAGCGCTTCGATTTCCGGCGGATCGGCACCGACGACATCATGGGGCGGCTTGCCGAGGTCCTGGACGCCGAGCAGATCCCGTTCGACGGGGAAGCGCTGCGAGCCATCGCCCGAAAGGCGAACGGGGGAATGCGGGACGGGTTGTCGCTGCTCGACCAGGTGTTGGCGCTCTCCGACAGCGAAGTGGGAATCGGGGCGGTGGTGCGCGTGCTCGGGGTAGTCGCCGAGGAGCGGTATCTCCAGATCTTCGACGTGATCATCTCGCGAAGCCATGGCGCCGTCTTCGACTTTGTCGAGGAACTCCTTGACGAGGGGCACGACCTGGTCGAGTTCTACCATGGTCTTGCAGAGCGGTTGCGCCTGCTGCTGCGCCTTGCGCTGGATCCGGGCAAACCACCTGCCGAAATGGCGGGCGCGTACTTGGAGGACTACGCGCGCCGCGCCGAGTCGTTCGCGCCAGGCGACCTCGTCCGCATGCTCTCCATGGCTTCGGCGCTGGAGTCGGACGGCAGTCTTCGGCGCACCGGGCGCCCCCGTGTGATGGTCGAGATGTTGCTGCTGCGGATGAGCTACCTGGACCGCACCGTTGAGCTTGAGGAGGTCATCCGGACCCTCGGAGGCGCACCGGCGCGCACGCCGGCGCCCGCCACGGCCCCACCTCTGCCGCCTACACCGCACCCGCAGTCCCCCGAGACTCGGCCCCAGAGGGCGACCGGGAGTGCCGGCCGGGACCGCGGTGGGGAGGGCACGCCGGCGGACACGCGCGCAACGGACCCCGCCGCCGCACCCGCACGCGACATCGTCACGCGGAGGGATCTCCAGGCCGCCTGGAAGTCCCTCATGGAGGACAGGACGCGGGTCCGGGCGGTCGCCCCCGGGCTCTGGACGTTCCTGAAGGCAGCCGACCCGCGGGAGGCCGACGGTGAACTTCTGCTGGAGGTCCCACCCGGTCTGGAAGCGGCCCGGTGGCGCAGCCAGCAGGTGCTTCGGGAGCTGGAAGAGGCGCTGGCCCTTCATGCCGGACGCGATTCTGCCAAGATTTCAGTGGTCGAGCGCCGGGATTCGGATGGCGGGGGTGGCGGCAGGGTGACACCGGAAACCGTCCGGGAGACCCGGCTGCAGGAGTTGGTGAGGCACGCCCCGCAGCTGAAGCGCGCCATCGAGGAGCTGGAACTCGATCTGGTGGACTAGAAGCGAGTCGAGCGAGCGGAGGAACCGGACGGAGAGCATGAAGAACATTCAGCAGCTGATGAAGATGGGCCAGCAGCTCCAGGCAAGGGTCCAGGAGCTGCAGGACAGCCTGAGCGCAGAGGAGTTGGAGGCATCCGCGGGCGGAGGCATGGTGACCGCCTTGGTGAATGGGAAGGGTGATCTGAAGAGCCTCTCGATCGACCGCGAGGTGATCGATCCGGAGGATCCGGAGATGCTCGAGGACCTGGTGGTCGCGGCGGTGGCGGAGGCGCAGAACCGGGCCCGCGCGTTTTCGGAAGAGCGCATGCGCGGAGCCGCCGGAGGCCTCCCGATGCAGCTTCCCGGACTCTTCTAGCAGGCGCGGCCCCCCTTGTCGCCGATCGAGAGACTGACACGCGAGCTGGGCAGACTCCCGGGGGTCGGCGCCAAGACGGCGCTGCGCCTTGCCTATCATCTGGTGAAGGGCCCGAAGGAGAACGTGCGGCGCCTGGCGAGGGCGCTCATCGAGGTGGCCGACCGAATCCATCCCTGTCCGGTTTGCGGGAACTACTGTGCCACGGCCGTCTGTTCGGTTTGCGAGGACCCCCGCAGGGACCAATCGGTGATCTGCGTGGTCGAAGAGGCCTTCGAGGTCGGGGCCATCGAGCGCGCCGCCCGGTTCCGGGGCCTGTTTCATGTACTCGGCGGCCGTCTCTCCCCGCTCGACGGCATCGGGCCGGACGACCTCAACATCGGCGGGTTGATCGGGCGCATCGAGGATCCCGGCGCCAGCGTCGGGGAAGTCATCCTGGCGACCAATGCAAGTGTCGAAGGCGAAGCGACCGCCGTCTATTTGGAAGGCGTGCTGCGCGGCTACCCGCTGCGGGTCACCCGGTTGGCCCGCGGGATCCCCGTGGGCAGCGATCTCGAATACATCGACGGTACCACCATCGCCGAAGCGCTCGCGGGACGGCGGGAGATGGAAGCGCGTTGAGCAGGCGCATGCGCAGGATCGGGATGTTCCTGCTGGGCGCAGGCGCTGTGGCCGCGGTGGCTGCGCTCGTGATCCGCAGCCAGGTGGAGAGCAACCGCCGTGAGCTGTTCAGCGCGAACGCCTTTCGCCGTCTGGCCGCGCTGGGGCACATGGCCGGCGAACCGGCAAGCGTCGGGGCGGTGTCGGTGTTGCGCGACTTCCACGCGTGGGAGCCCAAGCGCCTCCTGCGAAACCGTGCCGCGTCGATCCTGGCGCGCATGGAAGACGAACTCGGACGCAAGGTGGAAGCCGATTGAACCTCCCCAACCTGATCACCTCCCTGCGGATCGCGCTCTGTCCGGTGATCCTGGTCCTGGCCCTGTCGGAAGACACCGAAGTCCGCCTTGGCGCGTTCATCCTCTTCCTGGCGGCAGCGCTTACGGACATCTGGGACGGCCGACTGGCGCGCAAGCATGACCTGGTCACCGATCTGGGCAAGCTCCTCGATCCGATCGCGGACAAGCTGCTGCTGGCGTGCACCTGCGTACCCATCTACCTGATCAGTCATCGGCCGGAAGAGTTCAACGCGCTTCCCTGGTGGGGAACACTGCCGCTCTGGGTGATTATCGTGATCTTCGCGCGGGAAGTCCTCGTGACATTGCTCAGGTGGTACGCGGTGCGGAAGGGAGTCGTGATCGCGGCCGGGAAGTCCGGCAAGTACAAGACCCTGGCGCTCAGCATCTTCTGCGGTGCCGCGCTGCTCTGGTTTCCGCTCGCGCAGTCGGCGGCGGAGCGGGGCCGGGGCGGGGGGATGGCACGGGGCATATGGAGCGGCTTCCACGGCGCGGTGATCACGGTCACGCTGGGAGCGGCCATCGCGCTGAGCGTGTTTTCGCTGGGCGACTATATGTGGCGGCACCGCTCCGTGTTCGTGCGGACGCGGTGAAGGGGTCCGTGGACGATCCCTACAGGGCGCCCCGGGGCGGCGGCAGGGTCGCTGCGAGCGCGAGGGCGCTGGCCATGGCCGCCGCCCGGCGGGGCATTCGGGTCGCAACCGCCGAGAGCTGCACCGGTGGCCTGCTCGCCAAGACCATCACCGATCTCCCTGGCGCGTCGGCGTACTTCGTGGGCGGGGTGATCGCCTACGCGGACGACGTCAAGGTCGCCCACCTCTGCGTCGACCGTGCCAGCCTGGAGGAATACGGGGCGGTCTCCAGGGTCGTGGCGCTGGAGATGGCCGCCGGCGCGGCTCGCCGCTTCGGAGCGGATCTGGCCATGGCGGTGACTGGAATCGCGGGACCGGACGGCGGCACGCCGGAGAAGCCGGTGGGAACCGTCTGGATGGCCGTGGCCGCCCCGGACGGAACCGCCCGGGCCCGGCTCGAACGGTTTGAAGGCGACCGTGGGGCGGTTCGCAGGATGAGCGTGGCCACCGTCCTGGAGATGGCGGCGGAGGCTGCCACGTATGGACCGGAAGGCGGCGATTGGTCAGCTTGTGAAACACACGGAACGGAACATGCCCGGCCGGCCGCGCCCGAGGAGCGGGTGGCAGGTTCGCCGATCGATCAGCGAGCGAGGAGATGAACGCGCCCGAGAACGAAGTCCTGGAAGAAGAGGTCCGGAAGGCCGAAGCGGAGCCCGAGGCCGGTATCGGGGATGATGGGGCCGAGGGTGTCGAGGAAGACGCCGCGGCTTCCTCCGGCGACCGGGCGTCCGCCGCCGGCGAGTCGGGTGCGGAGGACGGCCCCGGGGATACCGCCGCCGGGGACGGGGTGCACGAACCGGACCCGGTGGAGCTTCTCGAGGAGGAGCGCGACCACCTCAAGGACCAGCATCTCCGCCTGGCCGCCGATTTCGGCAACTACCGGAGGCGCACCGAGGACAGGCTCCGCCAGCGCTGGAACCGGGCGCAGGCCGATCTGGTGGGGCGGCTCCTCGATCCACTCGACGACCTGCGCAGGGTCACGGCCCTCGAGCCCGAGAGCACGGCTTCTGTCGATGCGATCGTGGAAGGTGTCGACCTGGTGGAGCGCAAGTTCTTCCGCGCCCTGGAGGAGGCCGGAGTCGAGGTGGTGGATCCGGAGGGCGAGCGCTTCGATCCCAACACGATGGAGGCGATGATGCGCATGGCGACGGACAAGGAAGCCGACGACGATACCGTGGCCCAGGTGTTTCAGAGGGGATACACCATGAAGGGAATCCTCATTCGCCCGGCCCGGGTGAGCGTCTTCAAGGCCGAGTAGCGCACCCGCCCAGGCGATGACGACGGACAAGGACTACTACGCGATCCTCGGAGTCGACCCCAAGGCCGACGACGACGCCATCAAGAAGGCGTACCGCCGTCTTGCCAAGAAGTATCACCCGGACGCCAACCCCGACAGTCCCCGGGCGGCGGAGCGATTCAAGGAGATCGGCGAGGCGAACGGCATCCTCTCCGACCCGGCCAGACGCAAGAAGTACGACCAGATGCGGAAGCTGGGCGCCTTCGGCTTCCGGGGTGCCCGCCCCGGATCGCGGCCGGGAGCTCAAACGTCGTCGAGTTTCTCGTTCGAGGACCTCGGCGGCCTGGGGGGCTTCTCCGACATCTTCTCCTCGCTCTTCGACAGGGGAAGGAAGGGACAGGCCCGCAAGCCGGCCGGCCCGGCGAAGGGCGCCAATGTGGACTACACGGCGGAAGTTCCCTTCATGGTGGCGGCAACGGGCGGCAAGATCTCGATCTCGGTGCCCTTCAACGAGGAGTGCGCGACCTGCAGGGGGTCGGGCGGCGCGCCCGGCTCGGCCTGGAAGACGTGCGCCGAGTGCAGGGGCAAGGGGAGCGTCTCGTTTGGCCAGGGAGGCTTTGCGGTGAACCGTCCCTGTCCCGCCTGCATGGGGCGCGGCGAGGCTGCCGACAAGGTGTGCGGCGCCTGCGCCGGCACCGGAAAGGTCCACCAGAACCGGAAAATCCAGGTGTCCGTGCCGGCGGGGGTGAACCCGGGGGCCAAAGTGCGCCTGACGGGACAAGGTGAACGCGGACAGAAGGGCGGCGCTCCCGGTGACCTGATCATCACCTTCAAGATCCTCCCGCATCGCTTCTTCGCGCGCGAGGGCAACGACATCATCGTCACCGTGCCGCTCAATCTCGCGCAGGCGGCGCTGGGATCCCGGATCCGGGTCGGCACGATCTCGGGCAGGAAGGTGGTGCTTCGCATCCCGCCCGGCACGCAGCCCGGGACGCGCTTCAGGATCAAGGGGCAGGGGATCGAACGGGAGGGCAGGAAGGGGGACCAGTACGTGGAGGTGAAGGTCGAAGTCCCGGACTCGCTGACCGAAGAACAGGAGCAGCAGATTCGGGACTTTGCCGACGCCGCCGGACTCAAGTGGTGATCAGTGCCCGGCGGTCCCCGGACTCCCGGGCTGCCCGGCCACCCGGCGAATCCGCCCGCCTCCCAGGACCCGGTCGCCAGCGAAGAAGACGCTCGACTGGCCCGGCGTGACCGCGCGGGCCGGTTCCTCGAAGCGCAACTCGAGCGAATCGTCGTCGCAGGCCACCACGGTGCAGGGGATCACCGGAGAGCGGTACCGGATCTGGACCGCGAGACGGGTGCCGGGCGAGGGCGGCCCGGAGAGCCAGTTCAGGTCTCCGACCAGCACACCGCGCACTTCGAGAAGGTGTCCGGGCCCCACGACCACCTGGCGGGTGCCGGGCCGGATCTCCAGAACGTAGTGACGCTCGGGGAGACCGCCGCCGAGCCCCTTGCGCTGTCCGACCGTGAACCGGCAGTAGCCGTCGTGCCGGCCAAGAATGCGTCCGGCGGGATCAACAATGGCGCCGGGCGAGAGGGCGGGGTGCGTCGGCAGGAGCCTCTTTTCGAGGAAATCGCGGTAGTTGCCGGTGGGCACGAAGCAGATCTCCTGGGACTCGGGCTTTTCCGCCGTCACGAGTCCGAGGGCGCGCGCCCGTTCCCGCACCTCCGGCTTGGTCAGCTCCCCGAGCGGAAAGTGGAGCAGCTCCAGCAGATCGGCCGGCAGTCCCCACAGGAAGTACGACTGGTCCTTGGAACGGTCCATCCCCCGCAGCAGGCAGGGTTCCCCGCGCGAACGGTCCAACCTGACGTAGTGCCCCGATGCGACTCCGTCACAGCCCAGCACGCGTCCCCGCCTGAAGAGGTCCCGGAACTTCGTGTTGGAATTGCAGCGCACGCATGGATTCGGGGTGCGGCCCTGCCCGTATTCCTCGACGAAGTCGTCGATCACGTCGCGGGTGAATTCCCGCTCGACATCGAAGACGTAGTGGGCGATCCCGAGCCTGTCGGCTACCCGGCGCGCATCCCGGATGCCGTCGAGCCCGCAACAGGTCTTCCTGTCGGCGTGGGCGTCGTCGTCGCTGTAGCAGAAGGTCTTCATGGTGGCGCCGACGACGTCGTGGCCGGCGTCGACAAGCATCGCAGCCGCGACGGAGGAATCGACGCCTCCCGACATTGCGACCAGGATGCGCCGGGGACGCGCCGGGGAGCCGTTCATCATCCCCTGAGCTCCCGGATCCGTGTGACGGCGTCCGCCACTGAAGCTGCGATCCGCTCCGCCTGGCTTTCGTCGTTGAGGCGTCCGAAGCTGAGCCGCAGCGACGCGGAGGCGTCTCCCGGGTAGAGCGCGGCCAGCGAAGGACTGGGCCCCATGGACCCGCTCGCGCAGGCGGAGCCGCCGGATGCGGCGATGCCGTCGGCGTCCAGGGCCGCGAGCAGCGTGTCCGGATCCACCCGCGGGACGGCCAGGGAAAGGATGTGGGGCGCTCGCTCCAGGCCTCCGGCGTTCACCCGGACACCATCGATCCGCTCCATGACCCGCGCCTCCACCACGTCCCGCAGTTCCGCCAGCCGCCTCGACTCTTCGGACTCCTCCCTGGTGGCCAGGCGCACCGCCTCGGCCAGCCCGAGCGCGCCGGCCACGTCTTCCGTTCCCGGCCTCAGCCCTCCCTCCTGGCCGCCGCCGAAATGGAGCGGCCGGATCAGCTCCGGAGTGCGGACCACCAGCGCGCCCGTTCCCTTGGGGCCGTATATCTTGTGCCCGGTCACGGTGACCATGTCGAGGGGGACCTCCGCGAGCGAAAGCGGGATCTTTCCGACCGCCTGCACCGCGTCGCTGTGTAGCGGGGCCCCGTACCGGCGGCACTCGGCCGCGATTTCCGGAATCGGGAGCCGGAGGCCGGTCTCGTTGTTGACCCACATGCAGGAGACCACATCGGCACCCTGCTCCAGCGCGACGCGAAGGGCTTCCAGATCGAAGACGCCCTCCACAAGACCGATCACCGTGTGCCGCGCCCCCTCCTCCACCGCCTTCGCCGCGGCCGCCGAAACGGCCGGGTGTTCGACCGCGGAGGTGACCACGTGGGCCCCGCGGGCAGTGCCGCCGACCCGCGGGCCGGCCCCGCGCACGCTGCCCAGCACGGCAAGGTTGTCGGATTCGGTGCCGCCCCGAGTAAAGAACACGGTGGCCGGCTCCGCGCCCAACGCGTCGGCGACCGTGGCCCTGGCGTCCTCGAGCCGGGCCCTGGCGCGACGGCCCCAGCGGTGTCCGCTCGACGGATTCCCGAAGTCGTCCGCCAGACACCGGGCCATGACCCGGGCGACTTCGGGGCGCACGGGAGTAGTGGCGGCGTGATCGAGGTAGATCGGGTCTCGGATGCGGTGCACGGGTCCTTCTGGCTGGGGTTACTCTGTAATATGATAGGACCGCGCCGCGTCGGCGCTTGATGCGAGCGGGTTTCCCCATAACTTCACGGCTGCCATGAACCTTCACGAATACCAGGCCAAGGAGCTGTTCCGCGCCGCCGGAATGGCCGTCAACCCGGGCGAAGTGGCCGACGACCCCCCTGGTGCGCGCGCGGTGGCGGAGCGGTACGGCGGCAGGGTGGTGGTCAAGGCGCAGGTTCACTCGGGCGGGCGCGGCAAGGCGGGCGGGGTCAGGCTTGCCTCAACCGCAGCCGAGGCCGAGCAGCACGCCGCGGCGATCCTGGGCATGGAGATCCGGGGCCTCGCCGTGGAGCGGGTGCTGGTCTCACCGACCGAGGACATCGCGACGGAGGCTTACGTCGGGGTGTTGGTGGACCGCGAAGCCCAGTGCCCGGTCATCATGGTCTCGGCCGAGGGGGGGGTGGACATCGAGGAGGTGGCCGCGACCAATCCGGAAGCGATTCACAAGCTCCCTGTCGACCCCCGGTACGGGATCATGCCCCACCAGGCCTGGACGCTCGCCACCCGGCTCCATGGCGACGCGGGGCTGGCCCGGCAGGCGGCGCGCATCATCTCGCAGCTCTACGACGCATTCGTCGGCAACGGCGCGTCCATGGCCGAGATCAACCCCCTGATCTCCACCGCGGCGGGCGAAGTCAAGGCGATCGACGCCAAGGTCAGCATCGACGACAACGAACTCTTCCGACGCCCGGCGATCGCCGGAATGCGTGACCCGGCCTCCGAGTCCGCGGCCGACGCGAAGGCCCGCGCGGCGGGCCTCAGCTTCGTCAAGCTCGAAGGCAGTGTGGGCTGCTGCGTGAACGGTGCGGGGCTGGCCATGGCGACGATGGATCTGGTCAAGTACTACGGCGGCGAACCCGCCAACTTCCTCGACATCGGCGGGTCCTCGAATCCGGACAAGGTGGTGGCCGCGCTGGAGATCATTACCGCCGACCGGGGTGTGAAGGTGATCCTGTTCAACATCTTCGGCGGCATCACCCGTTGCGACGACGTGGCCCGGGGAATCCTGGAGGCGGTCGAAAGGATGGACATGGGGGTTCCCCTGGTGATTCGTCTTACGGGCACCAACGAGGAACTGGCGCGCGAAATGCTGGCCGATGCCGGAATGGCGGCGGTCACCTCGATGGACGATGTGGTGCGGGAAGCCGTGCGGCTGGCGGGAGGCGATCATGTCGATCTTCGTTGACGAGACCACCCGTGTGATCGTCCAGGGCATCACCGGCCGGGACGGCTCCTTCCACACCCGGCAGATGATGGCGTACGGGACGCAGGTCGTTGCGGGTGTCACCCCGGGGAAGGGGGGTCGTTCCTTCGACGGTCCGGACGGAACCGCGGTGCCGGTGTTCGACACGGTGGCCGACGCCGTGGCGGAAACCGGCGCGAACGCCTCGGTGGTCTACGTACCGCCGGCCTTCGCCGCCGGTGCGATCATGGAGGCGGCCGACTCGGAGGTGGCCTTCATCGTGTGCGTAACGGAGGGGGTGCCTGTCCTGGACATGACGCGAGCCCACGCACTCGCGCGAGACCGTGGCAGCAGGGTGCTCGGCCCGAACTGTCCGGGGATCATCTGTCCCGGCAGAACAAACCTGGGAATCATACCGGGGCGAATCGTCACCCCGGGGCCGGTGGGACTGATCTCGCGGTCCGGGACGCTCACCTACGAGGCCGTGCACCACCTCACCCGGGACGGCCTCGGCCAGACCGCCTGCGTCGGGATCGGCGGCGATCCGCTTGTCGGAACCAGCTTCACGGATTGCCTGGCGGCGTTCGCCGCGGACTCCGACACGGAAGCAGTGGTGATGATCGGCGAAATCGGTGGCACCGCGGAGCAGGAAGCAGCCGATTGGGTCGGCGCGAATCTGGACATTCCGGTCGTGGGGTTCATCGCCGGACGCACCGCGCCTCCGGGGACGCGGATGGGGCATGCGGGTGCTATCATTAGCGGGTCGTCCGGAACCGCCGCCGAAAAGACCAGGGCCTTCGAGGACAATGGGATCAAGGTCGCCAAACGCCCCGTGGAGATCTCCGCTCTGGTCGCAGCCGCGCTTGGGCGCTGACGGCTCCTCTCCGCCACGACGCGGCGTCCATCCACGCCCCGGCCGCCCCCGGTGCTCGCGGGGCTTCATCCACGGACTGATCGCGCCATGGGCTCGGTGAAGCTCGGACAGCTGGTTGCCGAGCCCCGGGTGGTGGCGGGCACGGAGACCGGCGCGTGGGACTGTCTGGCGAGCGGCACGCTGCCGCTGCCCGAGGGTCATGCGGTCTTCTCCGCGGCCGGGAGAGCGTCCCGGCCCGGCTACGCGCCGAAGTCCGTTTCGCTCACCGCGCGAGTGGGCCTTCTCAACCTGGGCGACTCCCCCGGAGAAGGGGGGCTTCTCCTTCTGTTGCACCCCGGCGGCGCCGCCAGACGGCCGGCCCACTGGGGAACATGGGTGGTCTGGAGCCTGTCGCGCCCCGCGGTCAACCTGTTTCTGGGCCCCGCGCTGATTGGCGTTTCGGCTGCCGCGGGCGACGACCCGGACCATGAGAAACTGCTTCGGATCATGGATTCCAGGTTGTTTTCAGACATGGAGATAAGAACACTGGTCCGTGTGGAGGACGTCTTCCGCCGGCTCACGTATCGGATCTACCCGGATACACCTGTCAGCGAAGTGCAGCACCTCATGATGCGACGCGGCATCTCCTTCGTGCCGGTGGTCGGCGCGGAGCATGAGATGCTTGGCGTGATCGGCGTCCACGAGGTGCTCGCGCACACGCTGCCCGGTGGTCACGGGCCCGCGGAACGGAGCCGGGCGGTGGCCCGCGACATCATGAAGCGGTCGGTACTCTGCGTATCCGAACACGAGAGCCTTGCGGAAGCGAGCCGCGCGATCATCGGGCGCGATGTCGCACAACTTCCCGTCGTGCGCGAGGGGAAGCTCGTCGGGTTCCTCGACCGGGAGACGGTGCTGCGCGCCTTCGCCGACACCCTGGTGGCCGCTTCACCCGCGACAGGTTGACTCCTGGAACTTCTCTTCCTTCCGTTACGAATGACGCGCGTCAAACGCGTTCTCCCCCGTGTCCCCAACCGAAACTCGACGCCATGAACCTGACACTGGCCATCATCAAGCCCGACGCGACCGGCAGCGGCGCGGTGGGCAGGATCGTCGCACACCTCGAGGCCACCGGCTTCACCGTCCGCAGCCTGAGGATGCTGACGATGACAACCCAACAGGCCCGATCCTTCTACGCGGTCCACCGGGAGCGGCCCTTCTACGACTCCCTGGTCTCGTTCATGACCTCGGGTCCATGCATTCCCATCGTTCTCGAGGCGCCGGACGCCGTCATGAGACTGCGGCAGACCATCGGCGCCACCGACCCGGCCGAGGCGGCCGAGGGAACCGTGCGTCGGCTGTACGCCGAGTCCAGGGAACGCAACGCGATCCACGGATCCGACTCGGACGACAACGCGCGCCGGGAGATCGGTTTCTTCTTCACGGAAGCCGAACTGGCGCGATAGCCGGGGCCGAGGGGGCAAGTGGTCCGACCCCCCATGAAAGGCAGTCGCGGTCATTGACATGACTACACATGTTTCGGTAACGTAGGGATCCATGGTGCAGATAAACCTGCTGCGCTTGCGGCAATCCCGAACGCTCGCCTTGACAGGGTCGGTCGGTCAGGATTCCGAGATCTGGGCCGGCTCCGGGTTGAAGTTCTCGGGCGCGGTCGAGGTGACCGGAACCGCGGCGCTTACGGCAGGGGGCGGGGTGATCGTTCAGGGTGCGTGGAAGGCTCCGCTCCTGTACGAGTGCGGTCGCTGTCTGGACGAACTGCAGGTTGCGGTCGAAAAGCCGCTTGCTCTGGTGTTCGTGCCTGCCGGCGAATGGGAGGGCTCCGACCCGGATGTCCGCCCCATAGGCGACCACGACACTTTGCTGGACCTGGAAGACGCGATCCGGGAGGAGATCCTGCTGGAGGCGCCGCGGTACTACACCGCAGCCGAAGAGAGCGGCCGCTGCGTGCGTTGCGGCGACCCGACAGACAGATTCAAAAGCGGGCCGGCGGAAGCGGACGGCGAGGTCGATCCTCGCTGGTCGGCGCTGCGGGCCCTGCGAACAGACTAGGAAGAGACGAATGGCGGTCCCCAAGAAGAGGGTTTCCAGGCAGCGCAAGCGGAAGCGCCGCACGCACTACAAGGCTACGCGTCCCACGCTCGGCACCTGCTCCCGCACGGGCGACCCGCAGGTCCGCCACAGGGTGTGCCCGACCTCCGGGATGTACAGAGGAGAGCTGATCTACGAAGTCGAGGAAGAGTAGCGCAGCGCCCGCACGTAAAATGGGTTGGCGCCGATGAGGATCGCACTGGACGCGATGGGGACCGATCGCGCCCCGGAAAGCGAGGTGGCCGGCGCCATCGCGGCCGTCGAGCAGAATCCCGACCTCGACATCATACTCGTGGGTGACCGGGAACTGATCGCCGGATGCCTCGGCCGCTCCTTCCCGCGTGACCGCATCGACGTCGTCCACGCGCCCGACCGCATCGCCCCTGGAGATTCCCCCGTGTCCGCGCTGAGGCGCAACCCACGTTCCTCCATCCACGTCGGACTCGAACTGCACCGGGAGGGGAAGGCGAATGCCTTCGTTTCAGCGGGCTCGACGGGCGCCGTAATGGCGGCTTCCCAGCTGACGTTGCGCTCGCTCGACGGGGTCGACCGCCCCACCCTCGGAACGCCTTTCCCGACCACTCGCGGCACGACACTCGTGGTGGACTCCGGCGCCAACGTCGACTGCAAGCCGCACCAGCTCGTTCAGTTCGCCCGGCTCGGCACGGTCTACATGAGGGACGTGGCGGGAATCGAACGACCCTCGGTCGGGCTGCTCAACATCGGCGGCGAGGCCCGGAAGGGTACGGGAGCCGTGCAGGCGGCACATGTCCTGCTGGCGGACAGCAACCTCAACTTCACAGGCAACGTCGAGGGCCGCGATGTCGTGCACCACGGCTGCGACGTTCTTGTCTGTGACGGTTTCATCGGCAACATTCTCCTGAAGTTCTACGAATCGCTGGCGGGGTTTCTCGTGACCCGGGTTCGCTCGCAGCTCGCGGAACACTACCTTGAGCCGGGCCTGGACGAACTGCTTCGCGGCCTCGACTACGCCGAATACGGCGGGGTGCCCCTCCTCGGCGTGAACGGCGTCAGCATCGTGTGCCACGGCGCGTCGTCCGCAAAAGCGATCAGGGAAGCGGTCGGCGTGGCACGGCGCGCAGTCGACAGTCGAATGGTTTCCCACATGGCCAGAGAACTGGCGGCCGGACAGGACAACAACGGATGAACAACAGGAAGGCCGTTGCGCGAATCTCCGCGACATCCCGGTTTCTGCCCGACCAGATCATGACGAACGCCGATCTCGAGCGCATGGTCGACACCAGCGACGCGTGGATTCGCGAGCGCACCGGCATTCGGGAGCGGCGCATCGCGCCGCCCGAGATGGGCGCGGTCCAGATGGGAGAGCGCGCCGCCAACGCCGCTCTCGAGAAGGCCGGGCTGTCCCCCTCCGATGTCGATATCCTGATCGTGACGACCGCGACGCCGGATCGGCTGCTTCCCTCCACGGCCTGCGAGGTCCAGTCGGCCATCGGAGCTTCCCGGTGTTTCGCCTATGACCTGCAGGCGGCCTGCACGGGGTTCCTGTACGCGCTGTCGTGCGCCGAGGGGCATATCGCGGCCCGGCAGGCGGAAACGGTCCTGGTCGTTGCCACCGAGAAGATGTCCGTGATCACCAACTGGGAGGACCGGGCCTCCTGTGTCCTCTTCGGCGACGGCGCGGGTGCGGTGGTGGTTCAACCCTCGCTGAACGGGGAAGGGGTGCTGTCGAGCCACCACAGCTCGAACGGCGACCTGGCATCGCTGTTGCAGCGGCCTGCCGGGGGCGGGCGACTGCCCCTGAACGAGGAACGGCTCCGCAACCAGGAGCACATGCTGCAGATGTCCGGTCCGGAGATCTTCAAGGCGGCCGTGAAGTCGATGGCGAAGGCGGGGTCCAAGGTCATGAAGGACGCCGGTATGTGCGCGGACGACGTCGACATCATGGTCCCGCACCAGGCGAACATCCGGATCATCGAATCCACCGCCCGCTACGCCCGGATCCCCATGGACCGGGTGTTCGTCAACCTGCAGCACTACGGGAACATCTCCTCCGCCACGATCCCGGTCGGACTGGATGAAGCGATCGAGGAGGGGCGGATCGGGCCTGGCTCGGTGGTGCTGATGACCGCATTCGGCGCCGGTCTCACCTGGGGCGCCACGATCATGCGCTGGTAGGCGCGCGGCCCGGCCCTGCGTGGACGAACCTGGTGGCCTGCTCTTTCCCGGGCAGGGATCGCAGCACCCCGGCATGGGGCACACCCTCGCGGGGCGCTTCCCCGAGGCGCGAAGAGCCTGGGAGGAGGCCGACGACACGCTGGGCATGGCGCTCTCCGGGATCGCATGGAATGGTCCGCCGGAGGTTCTCACCGCTACGGAGAACGCCCAGCCCGCGCTCTACGTCCACTCCCTGGCGGTCCACAGGGTGGTCCGCGAACGGCTCGGTCCCATCGCGGCGGCCGCGGGTCACTCGCTGGGAGAGCTGTCGGCCCATGGGGCGGCGGGGACCTTCACCTTCGCGGACGGGCTCCGTGCGGTCCGTCGCCGCGGCGAACTCATGGCGCGGGCCGGCGACACCGCCCCCGGTTCGATGGCGGCGCTGCTCGGCCTCGGCGACGGTGCGATCGCGACGCTCTGCGACGATGCGGCTGCCGCCGGGATGACCCTGGTGCCCGCGAACCTCAACGCACCGGGCCAGGTGGTGGTCAGCGGCGAACTCCGCGCCATCGAGTGGATCTCCGGCGCCGCCAGGAGGATGGGTGCGAAGCGCGTGATCGAGCTCACCGTTTCGGCAGCGTTCCATTCGCCCCTCATGGCTTCGGCCGCCGACGCCTTTCGCGAGGTGCTGGAGGGCATTCCCTTCCGGAGCCCGGAGTTCCCCGTGGTGTCCAACGTCACCGCGGCGCCGGTGACCAACCCGGACCGGATCCGGCGGCTGCTGGTGCGCCAGCTCACAGCGCCGGTGCGGTGGATCGAGTGCATCGCGCGGATGCGGGAGATGGGGGTGAAGCAATTCGCCGAGCTTGGTCCCGGCAGAGTCCTCACCGGGCTGAACCGCCGGAACGCGAGGGGAGTCCCGACGGTTGCCCTGGGCACCGCGGAGTCCATTGAATCCATGGAGTCGGAAAGATGAAGGAAGCCGGAGAACTGGGAGGGCAGGTGGCGATCGTCACAGGCGGGTCGCGCGGAATCGGGCTGGCAGTCGCGGGCGCGCTGGCGAGGGCCGGGGCAACGGTGGCGGTGCTGGCCCTCGACGAAGAGCGGGCGGCGGCCGCGGCGGCCGGCCTCGCCGGGGAAGGCCACGCCGCGTTCCCGTGCGACGTCGCCGATCCGGGGGCCTGCAAGCGCACGGTCCGGACGGTGGAGAAGACGCTGGGGCCGGTATCCATTCTGGTCAACAACGCGGGAATCACCCGCGACAACATCCTGTTGCGCATGCGCGACGACGAATGGTCCGAGGTCGTCTCGACCAACCTCGGCGGCGCCTTCAACATGACCCGGGCGGTTTCACGCGGCATGATGAAACGGCGGCACGGGTCGATCGTCAACATATCTTCGGTCATCGGGCTCATCGGCAACCCGGGACAGGCCAACTACGCGGCGTCCAAGGCGGGCCTGCACGGGCTGACCCGGTCCGTCGCCCGGGAACTCGCGTCGCGGGGGGTGCGGTGCAACGCGGTCGCTCCCGGCTTCATCACCACGGACATGACCGCGGAGTTGGGAGAGGAGGTCACGGAAGAGCTGAAAAAGCGGATTCCGCTGTCGCGCCTGGGCGAGCCCGGCGACGTGGCCGACGTCGTGCGGTTTCTGGCGGGACCCGAGGCGCGTTATATTACCGGCCAGATCATCGCGGTAGACGGGGGCATGGCGATGTAGTCCGGTCGAGACGGGCTCCCCGGGCCGGTCCCCGCTTGACGCAATCGGTGCCCGCGCCCCCCAGACGAACCAGCAGCAAACACCTCACGGAGAAGAAAGAATGTCCGACACCGCGGAAGCGAGGGTCAAGGAAATCATCATCGACGAACTCGGTGTGGAAGCCGACAAGGTTACCTCGGATGCATCGTTCGTCGACGACCTCGGTGCCGACTCTCTGGACACGGTTGAGCTCGTCATGGCGTTCGAGGAGGAGTTCGGCATCGACATCCCGGACGAGGACGCCGAACAGATGCGAACCGTCGGGGACGCCATTTCCTACATCGAGCAGAACTCGGAAGGGTAGCGCCCGGGCCTGACGCGCTGGCGCCGAGTGGCCGGACAGTACGGTAGACATGACATCGTGTAAAGTTCTCTTTACAGTGTGGTCGTGAGCATCCGAAACGGGAAGCGACGAGTCGCCATCACCGGGATGGGAATGGCGACACCGTTGGGGCTGGACGTGAAGTCGAGCTGGGAAGCGCTGCTCGCCGGGAAGCCCGGGGGGGCGCCGATTTCGCTCTTCGATCCTGAGGGGTTTCCCACACGCATTGCGTGCGAGGTCAGGGGATTCGACCCTGTCGACTACATGAGCCGCAAGGAAGCGCGCCGATGCGACAGGTATGCGCATTTCGGCATTGCCGCGGCGGTGCAGGCCATGGAATCGGCGGGATTGTCGGGTCCGCCGCCCGGATGTGATCCAAGTGCCTTCGGCGTCCTGATCGGCAGCGGCATCGGCGGAATCGCCACGCTGGAAAAGAACTGCAGGACCATGTTCGACCGGGGTCCGCGGCGGGTAAGTCCCTTTCTGATTCCGATGCTGATCCCCGATATCGCCGCTGGCCTGGTGTCGATACGCTATGGCTTGCGGGGTCCCAACTACGCCACCGTGTCGGCTTGTGCCTCCAGCGCACACGCGATCGGGGACGCGGCCCGTTACATCCGCAGCGGCTCGGCCGAACTGATGCTGGCCGGAGGCGCCGAGGCGGCCATCGCGCCGATCTCGGTGGCCGGCTTCGCGGCGATGAAGGCGCTGTCCGCCCGCAACGACGACCCGGAAGGTGCCAGCCGCCCGTTCGACGCCACGCGCGACGGCTTCGTGATCGGCGAGGGGGCCGGTTGCCTGGTGCTCGAGGAGATGGACCGGGCCCGCGCCCGGGGCGCCGAAATCCTGGGCGAGGTGGCCGGATACGGGCCCACCGCGGACGCGCACCACATGACCGCGCCGCACCCCGAAGGCGCCGGCGCCGTGCGCGCCATGGAAGTCGCTCTGGAGGATGCGGGGCTCACGCCTGGCGAGGTCGACTACATCAATGCACACGGCACCTCGACCCCGCTCAACGACAGGGCGGAGACGGGCGCGATCAAGGAGCTGCTCGGGCGCCGCGCCTACGACATCGTCGTCGGGTCCACCAAGTCGATGACGGGCCACCTGCTGGGCGCGGCCGGGGGAGTGGAGTCGGTCATCTGCGTTCAGGTCTGCCGCACCGGCGAGATTCCGCCCACCATCAACCTCGCGACGCCGGACGAGGACTGCGACCTCGACTACGCATCGGACGGTGCCGTGCGACGCCCGGTTCGGGTCGCCCTGACCAACTCTTTCGGTTTCGGCGGCCACAACGCCTGCCTGGCAATCACAAGGTACGAGGAGTAGCGGCGATGCATCCGCGCCGGGCGTGTCGCTTCACCGGTTCAGGTCGCTGAGATGGGAGAGCGGCCCGCCGTCCGAGTCGGTGTCGGATACGATTCCCACCGATTCGGCGCCGACCGTGCCCTCGTGCTCGGTGGTGTGCGCTTCCCGGGTTCTCCGGGACTTGTGGGCTTCTCGGATGCGGACGCCGTGGCCCACGCGGTGATCGACGCGCTGCTCGGCGCGGCATGTCTGGGAGACATCGGGACCCACTTCCCTCCCGGCGAAGACGCTTGGCGGGACGCCGATTCGATGGAATTGCTCTCGCGCGCCGTGGCACTCATCCAGGGCGCCGGGTGGCGCGTCGGCAACGTGGACATCACTGTGATCTGCGAGAAGCCCCGGGTAGGGCCCCGGGCGACCGAGATGCGCGAGCGCCTGTCGGCACGAATGGGAGTCGCGCCCGATGCGGTCTCCGTGAAGGGCAAGAGCAACGAGGGCATGGGCTGGATCGGGCGGGGTGAGGGGATCGCCGTCGTTGCGGTCGCCGCACTGCGGAGCGGGGACGGCTGAGTGCCTGCGGAGGCCGACCCGTGGACGATGCGCTTGAGCTGCTGACGGAGCTGCCGCCTCTCGCAGTGTATGTCGTCCTTGCGTTCGGGGCGACGGTCGAGAACATCGTTCCCGCCATCCCGGCCGACACCTTCATCCTGGTCGGCGGATTCATCGCCGGTCTGGGAACGCTGAACGCCGGAGCGGCTTTCGCCGTCGTCTGGTCATTCAACGTGGCAGGCGCTTTTGGGGTATACGTTCTGGGCAGACGCTACGGGCGTGACTTCTTCCGCACGGGACGCGGCCGGCGGCTGATCCCGGATCATCAATGGGGCCGGCTGGAAGCCTTCTACAAGCGCTGGGGCGTGGCGGCGATCTTCGCCGGACGATTCCTTCCGGGCTTCCGGGCCCTCGTCCCGGTGTTCGCCGGCGCGGCGGGACTTGGGCCGGCCAGGGTCGTCCCCCCGCTGCTGGCCGCTTCCGCGATCTGGTACGGCGTCCTCGTGTGGCTGGGTTTCATCGCGGGGGACAATCTGGATGCGGTGGTCGCGGCGATGGCACGAACACAACGCATGCTGCTGGCGGTGTCGGTCGTGCTCGCCCTGCTTGTGGCCTGGCTGTGGTGGCGAGGCCGCCGACCCGGAGCCGGGTAGCGGCGCGGATGACCCGGGAGGCGAAGGGCGGCATGCTGGAGCGGCGGTACCATGTCGAGCCCTTCCTGGACTATCTCGCGCTCGAAAGGGGTCTGCGCCCCCGTACCTGCGACGCGTACCGGAGCGACCTGAGACGGTTCCTCGGGTACCTGGACGAGCGTGGCGACGTTGATTCTCCGGACGAAATCGACCACCTCGTCCTGCGGGACTACGTTGTGCATCTGCGCAATCGGGGAAGGGCACCGGTCTCGATCCGCCGGACCCAGTCCGCGCTGCGGGCCTTCTTCGAGTTTCTCGCGGGCGAAGGGATCGTGAGGGAGAATCCCGCCGACCGCATGGACCGTCCCGCCGCAACCAGGAAGCTGCCGGAATTCCTGAGTCGGGACGAGGCCGCGCGGGTCGTCGAGGCGGTGGACCCCGACTCCAGGGTCTATTGGCGAGACCGCGCCATCCTCGAACTCCTGTACGCCACCGGCATGCGGGTGAGCGAGCTGACCGCGCTGTCGCTGGCCGATCTGGACCCGGAGCATGAGTGCTGCATGGTCTTCGGGAAGGGAGGCAAGGAACGGATCGTGCCCGTCGGCGCCGCAGCGCTGCGGGTCGTCGCGCGGTATCTCGCGGGAGTGCGCCCGGAGCTGGACCGCGGACGGGGCGGTGGAGCACTCTTCCTCAACCAGCGTGGCACGCGGCTGGGCAGGATGTCGGTCTGGACGATCGTCGCGCGCGGCGCGGAGCGCGCGGGGATCATGCGGCGGGTTTCACCGCACACGCTCAGGCATTCCTGTGCCACGCACATGCTGGAGGGCGGCGCGGATCTCGTCGCCGTGCAGGAGATGCTCGGCCACGCGGACATCTCCACCACCCAGATCTACACGCACCTCGACCGGGAGTACCTGCGCGAGACCCACCGACGCTTCCATCCGCGAAGCGGGGGGCCGGATCCCGCGCGGTAGGTTCCGCTGAATTCGGGCGCTCGGGCGCCGAACTACGAACCCGACCTCCTCGGCCCCGCCTGGTCCACCAGTGCGAACAACTCGCCCGGAGTGCGCGCGGCGCGTGCAAGTCGCAGGGCCTCCGCGAGCACCGGATCCTCTTCGGCGGCCACTTCAATCCCCAGCGCGCGCGCATCGGCCCGGTACAGGTAGCGGAGCTGGGCCCACTGGTCCAGGTATGCCCTCGCGACCGGATCGCCGACGATCTCCGCGTCCATGCCCGCCTCGACGAGGTCTTGCGCCAGGGCGTCGAAGGCCGACGGCGGAAGGCGTGCGATGCTGCCCGAACGGAGCGCCTCCTTGGCGAGCTCGAGGGAGTACTCCTGAACCATCACGCCGATCGGGACCCCGGCCTCGGCCGCGTGGTTCATGAGGGCGAGTTCCTCGGGCCTGGGAGGCTCCTGGGACACCGCCACATCCGGAAACACGCCACCACCCGTCTGCAGCCGCCGGCCGGCCGCGGTCTCGACCCATCCGGTTTCCGCATCTTCGGGCCTGGGCGTCCCGTCACGGTTGCGCGCGCGGTGAAGCGAGCGTCCCAGCGGCGTGTACCACGACCCGGTCGTGATTCTCAGCTGGCGGCCGGCCGGAAGCGGGTAGACGGTCTGGACCACCCCCTTTCCGAAGGTGCGATCTCCGATCACCACTGCCCGGTCATGGTCCTGAAGCGCTCCGGAGATGATCTCGGCGGCCGAGGCCGTGAAGCCGTCCACCAGAACAATGATGGGCGTTTCCGAGAGGCGCTCCGGGCTGCGGGCCCGCCAGGTCTGTTCGTCGACTTCGCCACCCGGCCCTCTGGTGTCGGCGCTCAACAGCGCCTGCCCCGGAGCGAGGAGGAGGTCCACGACGCGCAGGGACTCATCCAGGTAGCCGCCGGGATTCCCGCGCAGGTCGATGATCACGGCACGGGCGCCGGCATACTCGAGCAGCGCCTCGTTCAACTCGTCGGCGACGCCGCGGGCGATCCGGTCGATCCGGAAATGTGCGATGATCCCCTGTTCGGCCCAGGCCGAGGCCACGGCCGACACATGGACGTTGTCCCGGACGATCGACAGGGGGATCGGTTCGGCAAAGCCGTCCCTCGCCACCCTGATGTTGACAACCGACCCCGGCTCGCCACGAATCGAGTCGCGCGCCTGGTCGATCGACCATTCGCGCGCGTCGTGACCCTCGACCCACACGATTCGGTCACCTACGAGCATGCCCACGCCGTCGGCAGGCGTATCGCGGAACACGGCCGTGACGGTCACCCTGGAGCCGAGGCGGCTGATCTGGACCCCGATCCCGGCATAGTTGCCCGTGTTCGTCTCGGTGAACTGGCCGAATTCGTCCGGGGTAAAGACCGTCGCGTAGGGGTCGTCCAGCTGCTCGATCAGGCCGTCGATGGCCTTTTCCCACAACGCGGAATCTTCCAATGCCGACGCGTGATGGAGGGAGATTCGGCTGAGCGCATGCAGAAAGACCTGCGCCCCGTCGCTGTCGGTGTCGACCGCCCGGGATCCGGCGCGTGTCTGGGCTGCGAGCGGTAGCGCCGTGGTGATCAGGAGTGCGATGAACGAACCGGTTCGGAGTATTCTGGGCATGTGAATCTGCTCTTTCGGATTTGCGGTACCTTCAAGATAATGGAACGAAGTCCACCCTCGGGGCCACCCCTGCCCGTTGTTCCAACGATGGAGAGAGCTGCATGGGTACCGGTCCGACCCTCCAGGTCGCCCTCTGTCAGGTAAAGCCGAAGAAAGGCGACGTGAGCGCCAACGTCGCTCTGGTGCGGGAAGCGCTCCCCCCGGACGCGGACCTCGCGGTGTTCCCGGAGACCGTTCTCAGCGGGTACTTCGTCGAAGGCGCGGCGCGGGAGGTCGCGCTCACCGGGGGCGACCTGGTCAAGTCGCTGGGGCGGCCCCCGGATGGGCGCGGCTGCGACCTGGTGCTCGGGTTCTATGAGAAGGGACGCCGGGGGATCTACAACAGCAGCGCATACCTTGCCCCGGCCGGTGACCGCTACGAGATCGTTCATGTGCATCGCAAGGTCTTCCTTCCGACATACGGCCTGTTCGAGGAGAGGCGCTTCGTGGAGCCGGGGCGCGAGGTGCGTGCCTTCGACACCCGCTTCGGCCGGATGGGCATGCTGATCTGCGAGGATCTCTGGCACTCGCTCACTCCGTCGATCCTCGCGCTCGACGGGGCGGAGCTCATCCTGAGCGGATGCGCGTCGCCAGCGCGCGGCTACAGCCGGTCTTCGCCGCTTCCAGCCAACCTGGCCGAATGGGACCGGATCGCCGCACGGACCGCCACGGAGCACGGCATCTTCCTCCTCCTTGCGCATCTGTCCGGGTCCGAGGGCGGGAAACTGTTTGCCGGCGGTTCCACCGCCTGGGGACCCGATGGTGCCCTGCTGGCGAGGGGACCGCTCTTCGCGGATGGACGGACGATCGTGACGGTGGACATCGGGGAGATCCTCAGGGCCCGGCAGGAGTCGCCCTTCCTCGCCGATCTGAGCACGGCGCTTCCGCGCCTGCGCGCTTCGCTGGACCGGGCGTGGTCGGGTGACGGGCCACCGTGGTCTCCCGCCGGCCAGGGCAGCGACAGGGATCCCGATGGCCGCAGGACTTCGGACGCCCGACTCGCGGCCCCTTCGCGCAAAGCCGAAACGGGGCCTGCGCGCCCGCGTCCCACGTCGCCCGCGGCGCCGCAGCCGACGCGGCCCGACGCCGCCGACCGGGAGACGATCGACATCGATCCGAAGCTCGTGGAGTTGGCGCTGGTCGAGTTCATCCGGGACGAGGTGACGCGCCGGCGGGGCTTTGAGCGCGTCGTTATCGGGGTTTCGGGCGGGGTGGATTCCGCTGTGTCGCTCCTGCTGGCGTGCAAGGCGCTCGGACCCGCGAATGTCCATGGCTTCCGGCTGCCCTATGCGACATCGAGCGCGGACAGCCTGGCTCACGCGAAGATTGCGATCGCCGCGGCGGGCGCCCGGGAGCACACGGTGTCGATCACCGCGGCGGTGGATGCGTACGTCTCGGAGCACGAACCCGATGTGACGCCGACCCGGCGGGGCAACCTCGCCGCCCGGATGCGGTCGGCCATACTCTTCGACCAGTCGGCGAAGCTGGACGCCCTCCCGCTGGGGACGGGAAACAAGAGCGAGCGCCTGCTCGGCTACTACACCTGGCATGGCGACGACTCCCCCCCGATCAACCCGCTGGGGGATCTCTTCAAGACCCAGGTATGGACGCTGGCTCGCCACCTCGGGGTCCCCGCCGAGATTGTCGACAAACCCGCCAGCGCGGACCTGATCCGCGGCGTCCACGATGAGGATGAGCTGGGAATCTCCTACCACCGCGCGGACCCGATCCTCCACCACCTGCTGAAGGGCCACGATCCCGCGTCGCTGGCGCGGCTGGGGTTCTGCGGGACCGAGGTCGCGATCGTGTGGAAGCGCCTGTCGTCCACGCATTGGAAGAGGCGCCTGCCCACGGTCGCACTTCTTTCGGACACCGCGATCGGGGAGTCGTATCTGCGGCCGGTCGACTATTGACCCGGGCCCTGCATCCCGCGGCTACCCTCCCGCCAGCCGGCGCCGAAAGCTCTCCAGCAGGGGCAGAGGGGTCAGTTCGCCGTCCATGATCCGCGCCAGTTCCTCCTCTCGGCGCCAATGCGCCTCCAACTCGGCCAATTCCATTGCCAGCAGGCTGCGCTCGGTCTCTTCGTGAACCGCGATCTCCAGCGCGAATCGGCCCACCTTGCCTACCGCGCCCAGCGGCTTCCCCCGCTTGAGAATGCGGTTGGGCAGCCTCTCGGGCCCGCCCGACGCCTCGATCAGCCGCACGGCCTGGTCGACCCGCCCCCCGGAGGCACCGGAGAAGTGGTGAAACCCGAGGACCCTGCGCAGCGTCCGGGCGGCTTCCTGTCCTTGCAGCAGCAACCCGCTCTCCCGGGCCCGTTCGCAGTCCGGGCATGACACGATTACTCCGGGCGAACCCTCGTCCGGAGTGAGAATCAGGCTGCTGCGTTCGGAGTAGGGGAGGCGTTCGATGGGGCGACCGCAACGAATGCACTCTCCCTCGCCACGCCAGGCCGTGTTTCCGAATCGGAGCCAGCGGGCTCCCCCGGTCACCAGCGCCGGAGCCCGGTCCCAGACGAGCCACGCGCCCACGAAGCCCAGACCGCCCGTCGTCCAGGAACCGGCGATCGCCGCCACTGCACCGATGGTCCCGGCCGCCGACAACTTCCTGAAGCGTTCGCGGCGCTGGCGCAGCTCCCTCCCGTAGCGCCACCACGCCTCCTCGCGCAGCTGGGCCCGGCCCACCCGCACGATCTCCAGAGGTCCGGCGCGGAGGAGCGCGACATTGTCCGTCCGCGACAGCACCCGAGCCTGGTCCCGGACGAGCTTCTCCAGCTCTTCCAGCGCCTCCCAGCGCGACTCCATCGGCACGAGCGACCAGCGCGAGCAGGCGCGGCAGATCAGCCACAGGCGGCCCTTTTCCGGGTCGAAGGCGACCTTGCGCCCCCGGTCGAGGTGCTCGAGCGCTTCGTTCGCAACGAACTCGTGGTCGCAGACGAGACATTTCCTGTACATGCTCATGGTTTGCCGGCCATATTACAGCGAACGGGTCCTGGGCGCACACCGGCGCCCCGGGCCGCCACTCGAAGCGACCGCCGCCTGGGCGCAGATGCTTGCAGTCATAGACAACTACGATTCATTCACCTGGAATCTTGTGCAGATCCTGGGCGAACTCGGAGAACGACCGCGCGTCTACCGCAACGACGAGGTCACCACCGACGAACTTCTAGGCGCCGGGATCACGCGGCTGGTCGTGTCGCCGGGACCGTGTACTCCCGCCGAAGCCGGGATCAGCGTGGATGCGATTCGCGAACTCGCTCCCGCCGTGCCCACGCTGGGAGTGTGCCTTGGCCACCAGGCCATCGGAGAAGCCTACGGGGGGAAGACGATCCGAGCCACCCGCACCGTTCACGGAAAGACCTCGATGGTCGTTCACGACGGTGATCCGATCTTTGCCGGAATCGCGTCGCCCATGCGCGTCACCCGCTACCACTCGCTGGTGACCTCTCCCCGGCTGCCGGAGGAACTGGTTGCGATCGCCTGGAGCACCGACGAGGAAGAGCACGGTGAAATCCAGGCCATGCGCCATCGGAGGCACCCCGTCTGGGGCGTCCAGTTTCACCCCGAATCCTGGTTCACCGAAGGGGGAAAGCGGCTCCTGGCGAACTTTCTGGCCCTGGCCGTCCGTGGACAAGGCCCCACGAGCACCGTGAGCGGGGCCGAACCGGGCCGGTAACCCGCGCTGAGGGGCGAATCACGGCCTCCCCGCGTCTTGCCAACGATGTTGTTCAGAGGTAGCTTCAGGTCCGTGAAAGTCACAGTGCCTTCGCGTTGCCGCACCCTTCCCGGGGTGCTCTCATGAACCGCGTCCTTGCAGTGATACCGGCGCGGATAGGGTCCTCCCGCCTCCCCCGCAAGCCCCTTCAGCCGCTCCTGGGTGAACCGCTGGTGTTGTGGGTGTGGAGGCGGGCGCGAGCGATGTCCCTTCTCGACCGGGTCGTGGTCGCCACCGACTCCGCCGAGGTGGCGCGTGTGTGCGCCCGCGAAGGCGCCGAGGTCATGCTCACGTCGGCAGGGCACCCTTCCGGCACCGATCGCGTCCACGAGGTGGCCGGGCGGACGGACCCGCCGTTCGAGGTGGTTGTCAACATCCAGGGCGACGAGCCTCTCGTCTCGGCCGGTTCCGTCGAGGCGGCCGTTTCCATGGTCCGCGGGGGCTTCGACGTCGGAACCTGCGCCACTCCGGTCGCCAGCGACGAGGAGTTCCGGGATCCGTCGGTTGTAAAGGTCGTGCGGGGGTCGGACGGAAGTGCGTTATACTTCTCACGGGCGCCGATTCCGCACACGCGGGACGGCGGGGCCCCGGAGGACGATGATTCGAACCTTCGGCTGAGGCACGTGGGAATCTACGCGTACACCGCCGCCGCGCTGGCCAGGTGGGTTGCGCGCGGCCCCTCGCGCCTGGAAAAAGTGGAGAGGCTGGAACAGTTGCGCGCCCTGGAAACGGGGCTGCGGATCGGGGTCGCAACGGTACCGGGCGCCGAGCGCGGGATCGACACGCTTGAGGAACTGGAGCGGATGGAAGGGCGCTTGCGAGCCCTGGGGCATGGCGGTGCGGGCGGAGGGGCGGGGGTCGGCGAGCCGGTGCGGCATGAGGCGGTTGAGGGGCCGGGCGACGAGGCCTTGAGACAACGACAAGGAGCAGCGGCAGAGGCATGACCCGGACGGACCGGACCAGGTACATCTTTGTGACCGGCGGGGTCGTCTCCTCGCTGGGGAAGGGGATCGCCGCGGCATCCCTCGGGGTGCTCCTCAGGGCGCGTGGCCTGCGCGTCACGCTCCAGAAGCTCGACCCCTACATCAACGTCGACCCCGGCACTCTGTCGCCATTGCAGCACGGCGAAGTGTTCGTCACCGAGGACGGCGCCGAAACGGACCTCGACCTGGGACACTACGAGCGCTTCATCCAGGCCAACCTCTCCCAGGAGAACAACACCACGTCGGGACGCATATACCGCACGGTCATCGAAAGTGAACGAAGGGGCGACTACCTCGGCCGCACGGTGCAGGTCGTGCCCCACATCACCGACGAGATCAAGCGCTCCGTGAGCGTGCTCGCCGAGGGACACGACGTGGTGATCAGCGAGGTTGGCGGCACCGTCGGCGACATCGAGAGCCTGCCCTTCCTGGAGGGAATCCGCCAGTTCCGCCAGGAGGTGGGCTCCCGGGCCATGCACGTGCACCTCACGCTCGTGCCCTACATCCGGGCGGCGGGGGAGCTCAAGACGAAACCCACGCAGCACTCCGTGCGGGAGCTCATGCAGACGGGGATTCAGCCGGCGGTCCTGATCTGCCGCACCGAGCATCCGCTCGACGAAGAGATCAGGGAGAAGATCGCGGGCTTCACCAATGTGGACCCCGCCGGCGTCATCGAGGCGCGGGACGTGGAGACGATCTACGAAGTGCCGCTCGAGTTCCGCCGGCAGCGCCTCGACGACTTCGTGCTGCGGCGCTTCGGCATCGATGTGCCCACACCCGACCTCGCGGAATGGAGGCGGATCGTGGAGCGCATCAAATCCCCCAGACGGGGGACGGTCCGCATCGCCGTCGTGGGCAAGTACACCGCCCTGGTCGACGCCTACAAGTCGGTCGAGCAGGCGCTCATCCACGGTGGAATCGCCAACGATGTCAACGTCGAGATCGACTGGATCGGCGGCGAGAAGCTGGAGCAGGGACTCGACCCGGCCTTTCTGGTCGGCTACCACGGCCTTCTCGTTCCGGGCGGCTTCGGCATCCGGGGCATCGAGGGGATGATCACGGCGATCCGCTGGGCCCGCGAGAACGGCCTGCCCTTCCTGGGAATCTGTCTTGGCCTCCAGTGCGCGGTGATCGAGTTTGCGCGCCATGTTGCCGGGCTTGAGGGCGCGCACTCCTTCGAATTCGACCGGGACTCCCCGCATCCCGTGATCTGCCTGATGGACGAGCAGCGCAATGTCACCACCAAGGGCGGCACGATGCGGCTCGGATCCTACGAGGCGCGGCTGGTTCCGGGATCGCTCGCCTCCAGGATCTACGGTTCCACCGGGATCACCGAAAGGCACCGGCACCGCTACGAGGTCAACAACGACTACCGGGCCGCGCTGCAGGGCAGGGGCATCCGCTTCTCCGCGACCACAACCGACGGAAAGCTGGTCGAGATGATCGAGCTGGCGGACCACCCCTGGTTCGTCGCCAGCCAGTCGCACCCCGAGTTCAAGAGTCGGCCGACGGCCGCGCACCCGCTCTTCGCGTCCTTTATCGAGGCCGGCGCGATTCGCGCCGCCGGACCGGTTGCTCCGGAGACCGCGGCGCTGGCGGCGGGTGGATAGCAGTCCGGCACGGGCGGTTCGCCGGCCGGAGGCAGCGATGGTTCGTTCCACGGATTCCCGGGCAGGCTGATGTTGCCGGATCTCGAGACCTTTACGCTGTTCGCGGGTCCGTGCGTCCTGGAGGACGAGGGACTCAACCTGGCCGTGGCCCGCGGTGTCGCGTCCGCTGCCGGACACGCGGGGCTGCCCGTCGTCTTCAAGGCCTCCTTCGACAAGGCCAACCGGTCCCGGCTGGGCTCGGCTCGGGGTCCCGGGATGGAGCGGGGACTCGAGCTGCTCGCCGCCGTGCGTGCGGCAACCGGACTCCCCGTCCTGACAGACATCCACGAAGCATCGCAGGCCGGCCCGGTCGCCGAGGTGGCCGATGTGCTTCAGATCCCGGCCTTCCTCTGCCGTCAGACCTCGCTTCTGGTGGCGGCGGGGAAGACGGGCAGGGCGGTGAATGTGAAGAAGGGCCAGTGGATGAGCCCGGGAGCGATGGCCGGAGCGGTCGAGAAGGTGCGCTCCGGGGGCGCTTCGAAGGTCACCGTGACAGAGAGGGGCACGACCTTCGGATACGGTGACCTGGTCGTGGACATGCGCAACTTCGCACGCATCAGGGAGGTCGCCGGCGTGCCCGTGATCTTCGACGGAACCCACTCCGTGCAGACGCCGGGCACGTCACCCGACGGATCGACCGGGGGCTCGCCCGAGCACACCCGGGCGCTGGTGCTGGGAGCGGTGGCCGCCGGTTGCGACGGCCTCTTTCTGGAGGCGCACCCGGACCCGGCATCGGCCCCCTCGGACGGTTCGAACATGCTGCCGCTGGGAGATCTGGCCTCCCTGCTGCGGGAGGTCTCAGCGATTCGCGAGGCCCTGAGCGCGCGCCCTGCCGCCTCGGAGCGCGTCTGATGGACATTCCGGAGACAACCGCCCGGCAGATACGATTGGTCGTATTCGACGTGGATGGCGTCATGACGGACGGCGGGATATACATGGGAGCAGCCGGTGGCGGGAAGCCCTTGGAACTGAAGCGATTCAACGTGCAGGACGGACTCGGGATCAAGTTTCTGCAGGCGGCGAACCTGCAGGTTGCGCTCCTTTCCGGCAGGGTTTCGGAGTCCACGCGCATCCGTGCGGCCGAGCTGGGGGTGCGCGACGTTTTTCAGGACGCCGGGGCCCGGAAGATTCCCGTCCTTCAGAAGCTGCTGGATGCCAGGGGACTGGATTGGTCCGCGGTCGCGCTGCTGGGAGACGACCTGGCCGACCTGCCCGTGCTCAGGCGGGTGGGGTTGCCGGCCACGGTGGCGGACGCGGCGCCGGAGGTGTTGCGCGTCGCTGCCTGGCAGAGTACGCGCCGCGGTGGGCACGGTGCCGTGCGCGAGTTTGTCGAGGCGCTTCTGCGCGCCCGCGGGGAATGGACTGGACTGGTCGATGAGTACTGTCGCAAACGCAGCGGCTGACGCGCCTCCCGCCGCCGACAGCGGGGAGGTTCTGGCCGAGGCCCGCCGGGTTTTCCGGATGGAAGCGGAGGCCGTAGCCGCCCTTGGCGAGCGTCTCGGAGACGGCTTCGTGCGCGCGGTGGAGCTCATCTCCGCCACCGACGGGATGGTCGTTGTCTCGGGGCTGGGGAAGTCGGGGCTGATCGCCCGCAAGGTTGCCGCCACACTGACCTCCACCGGAACTCCGGCCGTCTACATGCACCCTGTCGACGGACTGCACGGCGACCTGGGGATCGCGAGTCCCGGCAACGCGGTGATCGTTCTCTCGAGGAGCGGCGCCACGGACGAACTAGACGGCCTGGTCGCCTTCGCCGAGGCGCGGGACATGCCGGTGATCGCGCTGGTGGGCGACACCGGGTCCTCGCTGGCCCGGCGGGCCGCCGCGGTGCTCGATTGCGGCGTCGCGGTCGAGGCCTGCCCGATGGACCTGGCCCCGACGTCCTCCACGACGGCGACCCTCGCGATGGGCGACGCGCTGGCGGTCGCGCTGCTGCGCCGCCGCGGGTTCCGCGCCGTGGATTTCGCCCGCCTCCACCCCGGCGGCTCCCTTGGGCGGCGCCTGACGCTGCGCGTACGCGACGTGATGGTCGCCGAGGACTACCCCGCCGTGCCGGAGGACGCCACCGTGCGGGAGATCATCGTCCCGCTTGCGCGCATGCGGGGAACGGTGCCGGTCATCGATCCGGACAACAGGCTTGTCGGCATCGTGACGGCCGGCGACGTGGCCCGGCTCATGGAGCAGACGGAGGACTTTCTCGGCCTGGGCCTGTCCACCTTCATGACGCGCACCCCCAGGACCGCGCGGGCCGACGAGCTCGGGGTCACCGCGGTCCGGCGCATGGAGCGCCACGGGGTAATGGCGCTGCCCGTGGTCGGCGACGCCGGCCTCGAGGGCATCGTTCACCTTCATGACCTTCTGCGTGCTGGAGTCGTTTGAATGGAAACACCGGCGAATACACCGACCGCAATCCGGTCCGTCGCCCTGGCAGCCCGTGGACGGAATCCCCACGGCATTCGATCGCGGGGCTTTATCCACGGACTGCTGCCGTGCCTGCTCCTGCTGGCTGCCGCCTGCACCGGCGACACCGGGGAGGGACCGATCACGGAGCTGGAAGAGGTGACCGCGGATCAGATCCTCTATGGCACGGCGCAGAGCCTCACCAGGGGCGGGGTCCAGGAGGGGCTGCTCGAGGCGGACAGCATCTACATGTGGGACGACTCGACCCACGTTCGTATCTTCGGACTCCGCGTCCTGCTCTACGACGAGCGGGGCCGCGAGAAGGGCAGGGTCACGGCCGAAGGCGGGAGGCTGAGCGATGTCGCCCGCGAGCTTTGGGCATACGGCAACGCGCTGCTGAGCGTTCCCGCGGACGAACTGAGCGAGGCCCGCGACATCTTCGCCGACGAATTGTTCTTCGACCTCGATGGCGAACGGATCTGGACCGGAGTGCCCGTGCGCATGCAGCGGGGCGACTGCCAGGTCCTCGGGGACGGCTTCGACTCCGATCTCTCCTTCAACAACCTGACGATCGAGGCGCCCAGGGACGGCGGATGTTCCGAGCCGTGACCCCCGGCCGCCCGGGGCATAGGGGTGAGCAGGCACACCTGGTGGCCCGACCTCCGGTTCGGCGGCGTTTCGTCCCGCAGGTGCTGGGGCGAGGGCTGGTTGTGGCTCTCGCGCTCCAGCCCGCGATCGCGGCCGTGCAGGAACCGGATTGCCGCCTGGTCAGCGTGGGCGGCCACACCAGAAGCATGCGCTCCGTCTTTGCGTCCGGTCCCGCGACCTACAGGCACTACGCGTCCGGCGGCGTGGACTATCGCTGCTCCGACGGAACCAGGGTCCTCGCCGATTCCGCAATCGTGTACGAGTCCGACAATCAGGTCCAACTGTATGGAAGCGTCGTGTTCCAGGACCCGGAAACCGAGTTGCGGGCGGACTCCGCCTTCTACTTCAGCAACCTCCGGAGGCTGCACGCGTGGTCCAATGTGCAGGTCACGGATCGAATCAGCGATGCCGTGATCCAAGGGGACTTCCTGACATACGACCAGGCCTCCGAGTTCCGGGCCCTTGATCTCATCACGGTCGAGGGTGGCGAGCCGCACGCAACGTTTTTTGTTGCGCCCACGGCCCCGGCGGCGCCGGAAGAGCCGCCGGAAGCCGACAGTGGGCAGGTCGAAGCGGAGCCGCCGGAAGCCGACAGCGGGCAGGTCGAAGCGGAGCCTCCGGAAGCCGACAGTGGGCAGGTCCCGGCCGGGGAGGCAGCGGAGGCCCAGCCCGCCGATACGCTGCCGCCCGTTCCCTGGGAGGTCGACGCCGACCGGTTCCAACTCGAGGGGCGCAGGTATTTCCGCGCGTTCGGGCAGGTGGAGATCCGACGGGACTCGCTCACGGCCTTCGGGGACTCGCTTCGCTACGACCAGGAGGTGGGCGAAATGGTGGTGACCGGCGGGGCGCGCTTCGAGGGGCAGGCCTATACCCTCGTTGGCGTCTCTGTATCGGTGACGCCGGCCGGCCCGCGCAATGAGGTGGTCCTGGCGCGAGAGAATGCCCGGCTGAGCGGAGAACAGATGGAAATGGCCGCTCCCGCCATCCGGCTATTCGTGGACGGCGGGAACGTGGACCGTATCGTCGCCCTTCCGGGCGTGCCTCCACAGCCTGGCGGCGATGGGGAGATCGACACCTCCGGGCTCTCTCCCGGCGATGCGGAGCGCCTGAGAGCGCTTTCGCGGGCCCGGGGGGAGGAAACGGAGACCGAACCGCTCGAGGATTCACTCCCCCGACCCGTCGTGCTGGCGCGGGACTTCCAGCTCAGCGGAGACTCCATCGAGGTGTTTTCTCCGGACCAGCGTCTGGACAGCGTTGTCGCGGTGGGAGATGCGCGGGCCGAGGGAGTGGGACAGGACACGCTTCGCGGCGCGGACCTCCCGGAGGCGCTCCGCCAGGACTGGCTGACCGGAGACAGGATCGTGGCCCGGTTCGGAACGGGCGAGCCGGGCGACAGCACGGCCGAAGTCACCCGAACACCCGGCGACACCACGGGTCGCCTCGAAACGCTGACCGCCACCGGCAATGCCCGCAGCTTCTACAGGGTGTTCCCGGAAGACACCGCCGAGGTCGGCACGGACCGGCGTCCTGCTTTACACTTAGTGAGCGGGGCCGAAATCACAATTCACCTGGAGGGGCAGGAAGTCGTGGGAATGGATGTCGACGGCGAGACGGAGGGATGGCACTTCGATCCGTTGCCGGCCGCGCCCGATTCGCTGGCTTCGGACACGATGCGGACCAATCCCGATTCGATGGTGCCGCCCGACACCGTGCGCCCCCCGGATACCCTGCGGGTGTCCGGCCCGCCGCCGCAGCGCGCCGCCACATCCGCGGTTCCCGCCGAGTCCGGCACCCCGGCGTGGTTCCGCCGCCCGAGGGCGCCCGTGCCGAAGCGACGATTGCCGGCCAGGCTCGCACAATGACCCATTCGGTGCTGCGAGGCGAGGGACTCACCAAGATCTACAAGCGGCGGCGCGTGGTCTCGGATGCGGACATCGAGGTGCGCCAGGGAGAGATCGTCGGCCTCCTGGGACCGAACGGGGCGGGGAAGACGACCACCTTCTACATGCTCGTCGGGTTGATCGCCGCGGATGAGGGCAGGGTCTACCTGGACGAGGCCGAACTGACCAGCGTGCCGATGTACAGGCGCGCCAGGATGGGCGTGGGATACCTCGCCCAGGAACCCTCCGTGTTCCGCAAGCTGACGGTGGCGCAGAACGTCATGGCGATCCTGGAAACACTGGACCTGAGCCGCAGGGAGCGAAAGGAGCGGCTCGACGAACTCCTCGGCGAACTGTCGATCGGCCACCTGCGCAACAACAAGGCCTTCTCGCTGTCCGGCGGAGAGCGTCGCAGGCTGGAGATCACCCGGGCCATGGTGCAGCGGCCGAAATTCATGCTCCTCGACGAGCCCTTCGCCGGAATCGACCCCATCGCCGTTCAGGACATCCAGGAGATCGTGTCCCAGCTCGGGACCAGGAACATCGGCGTCATCATTTCGGATCACAACGTGGAGCAGACGCTGGAGATCGTCGATCGGGCATGCATCATGCACGACGGCCTGATCCGCGTCTCCGGGACGGTTCCCGAGCTCGTGTGGAACGATGAAGTCGCCCACCTGTACCTTGGCCGGACCCTGACGGCCCGCATGCGGTCGCGGTTCCCGCCGCCCGAAGGATGACCGGCTCGTGAGCAAGATCAGGACGGGCATGTACCAGGGCGCCAAGCTGCGCCAGGAGATGAAGACCAATCCGCGCCTCTACCAGGCGATGGACCTGATCTACATGCCGCTGCTGGAACTGCAGGCCCGGATGGAGCAGGAGCTTTCCGAGAACCCGTTCCTCGAACTGTCGGAGCCGGACGACGACGAGGACCTCCAGGTGGACGAGGAAGGCCGCGAAGAGACCGAAGACGAGATGGACTGGGACGAAATCCTCCTGGACGGTTTCGACGCCGGCGGAACGCGGGAGCGCTATGAGCCAAGGGAGTTCTACCAGCCTCCCGCCGTCGAGATTCGCCACCTGCACGACCTTCTGGCGGACCAGATCGGCCTGCTCGACCTCGACGACCGCGAGGCCTGGATCGCCGCAGAGATCATCGGCAACATCGACGACGACGGCCTGCTCTCCTGCTCGCTCCAGGACGTGGCCGACAGCCTCAACGCGTCCAGGGAGACCCTGCTCGACACCGCCTTGCGACAGGCACGCCGAATGGAGGACCCGGAGGCGCGGCGCGAGGAGGTGGACGAGGTGGAACGGCTCTTCGCTCCGCACGAACCGGATGAGGTGCACCGGGTCCTGAGGGTGGTCCAGTCGCTGGATCCGCCGGGGGTGGGAGCGCGCGATCTGCGCGAATGCCTGATGATCCAGATGACCCGGGAGGGGGGGGAGGACTCGCTGACCTTCCGAATCGTGGGCGATCACCTCGACGACCTTCTCAACCACAGATGGGCGGAGATCGCCCGCGAACTCGGGATACCGGTCGCCGAGGTGCAGGAGGCGGCGGACGATGTTGCGCGGCTCGACCCCAGGCCCGGACGGCAATACGCGGCGACACCCGATGAGTACGTTGTCCCGGACCTGATCGTCGATCGCGTCGGCGGCGAGTACATGGTGTTCGTGAACGACACGGGCCTCCCCCGGCTCCGTCTCTCGAGGACCTACCGGGAGGTGGCGGCGGACCGCTCCAAGTACGACGGCAGGAACAAGGAGTTCATCACCAGCAGGCTCAGCGCCGCGCAGTGGCTGATTCAGATGATCGAGCAGAGGCGCCAGACGATGCTCCGGGTGATGCGGTATATCGTGGCCAGGCAGCAGCGCTTCTTCGAACGGGGCGTGCAGCATCTCAGGCCGCTGACGCTGAAGGAGGTGGCGGAGCACATCGGCATGGCGGAATCCACCGTCTCGCGGGTCACCAACGAGAAATACGTGCAGACGCCGACTGGCGTGTATCCGCTCAAGTTCTTCTTCTCGGGCGGGCTGCCCACGGTGACCGGCGGCGACGTGTCCACGCGGGGGGTTCAGGCCAAGGTCAAGAGCCTGGTGGACAGCGAGGATCCCCGCAAGCCGCTGACGGACCAGGCCATCGTGAACCTGCTGAAGAGCGAAGGGGTCAAGATTGCGCGGCGCACGGTCGCGAAGTACCGCGACCAGCTCGGGATCGTCCCGGCCAGGATGCGAAAGCGTGTCTAGCGGTGCCCCAGGGGACGGAGCGGGAGCGGAGCGGGGGGCTGGAACGGGGGCGTCGGCCGGTCCCGCTCCGCCGCCGGTCCCAGCGGCGTACAGCGACTTCGCGCTGGTGGTGCCGGCCTGGAACGAAGCGCCCAATATCCCCTTCCTGATCCCCGAACTGAAGGCCGCCTTCGAGGAATTCGGGCTAGCAGGCGAAGTCATCCTTGTCGACGACGGATCGAGTGACGACACGGGCGGCCTGGCGGCGGCGCAGGCCGGTGGCTGGGACCGCCTCCGCGTGCTCAGGCACCGGGTCAACAGGGGCAAGACGGAGGCGCTCCTGACGGCCGCCGCGGCGACTGACAAGCGCTACCTGGTCCTCTTCGACGCGGATCTGCAGCATCTTCCCGCCGAGATTCCGCGCTTCCTGGACAAACTCGAGGACGGCTGGGACATCGTCACCGGCAGGAAGGTGGGGCGGTACGACAAGCGGGCCGTCTCGTCGATCTACAATGCGCTGAGCAGGGCGATCTTCAGGGTTCCGGTGAGCGACCTGAACTCGATGAAGGCATTTCGCGCCGACATTCTTCAGGCGGTGCGGCTCCGTCACGACTGGCACCGGTTTTTCGTGGTGCTCGCCCACAAGCGGGGCTTCAGCGTGACCGAGATCGACATCGAACTGCACCCCCGCCGGGCGGGCGAGCCCAAGTATTCGGGCAAGAGCCGCGTGGTGGGCGGCGTGCTCGATCTGGCGGCCGTGTGGTTCCAGCTCAGGTTCTCGCGCAAGCCCATGGTGGCCTTCGGGCTGCCGGGGCTGCTGCTCACTGCTCTGGGCGTCCTCACGGGACTCGTCGCGCTCTACCTGCGGTTCGCCATGAACCAGGGCTTCCGGCCGCTCCTCTATCTGGTGGTGCTGCTGGTGACCGTCGGCGTGCTGTGCTTCGTGGCGGGACTGCTGGGCGAGATGATCGTGTCGGTCCACGACGAAATCGACGTGCTGCGGCGCGAACGCGGCTCCGGGGGACGCCCGGCGTCGTCCGGCCGCCGAGAGGGCAGGGCACCGTGAGCGGGCGGTCCATTGCCATGGCGGTGGCGGCCGCGGCGTTCGTGGGGGTCCCGTCCTCGGCGCTGCATCCGCAGAACCGGGCCCTGTCCGGCGACGGTCGCGGCCGCCAGGTGGTGCGCGACGCCGAGGACCTCTGCACGACGTGCGCGCGGCTCGAGGAGCTGGCGGTTCTGGGCGACATGTCGGGGGACGGATTCATCGAGTGGTCCCGCGTCGCAACACGGGACAGCCTGGGCCGCTACTGGATAGGGCAGGACGCATCGCTGAAGGTGTACGACGCTTCCGGACGGTTCCTTCGTGAAGTGGGCCGAAGGGGAGAAGGCCCGCTAGAGTTCGGTCGGGTGGTCTTCGCGCACGCCGACTCCGACGGGCGTGTGCGCGTCCTGGATTTGGGGAACACCCGCGAGAGCGTTATCGACGCGGACTTCGCTCTGGTCGAGGAGCAGAGACTCCCGGGCCGTTTCCCGTCCGTCTACAGTGTCGCGGACCTGAATGGGGACTATGTCCTGAACGCCTGGGTCATGTCGCCCGAGGGAATCCGCGTGCCGTTGCACCTCGTCCGCGGAGAGGAGGTCGTGCGCTCCTTCGGTGTGTCCGATGCGACCGACCCGTACGACGCGTTCCGGTCCCTCCGGCTGGTTGCCGCCAGGCCGGACGGGGTCATCGCGGCCGCTCGGCGATTCGACTACTCGATCGAAGTGTGGGACTCGGGCGTGAGCCGATTGGTCGACTTGCATCATGAGGCGAGTCTCAACGAGTTCGAAGTCCGGCCGGTTCCATACAATCTGACGGACCACCCGCCGCCGCATGAGGTGATCGCCATTCGTTTCGACGGCGCCGACAGGTTGTGGGTTCTGTTCCACATGAGGCGGGACGGCTGGGAGCGGCACTACGAGCCGCAGGAGCTTCCCGGCGGCCAGACCGGCATCAGGCGGCGGTCGGACAGCACGAAGGAATCGACCCACGAATCAAGGCTCGATGTCATCGATCTGCAGTCGGGCGCGGTGGTCGCCAGAGCACGGTTGCCAGGGGTCTTCGAGGCCTTTGTGGGCGACGGACTGCTGCTCCAGTACCGTGAGTTGCCGGACACGGAACAGCTGGCCGTCTGGCGGGTCACGATCGATGGCCGGTAGACGGCGGTCGCATGACTTGGCGCCACCCCGCATTCTCTCGGTGATCGGCACGCGGCCGGAGGCCATCAAGATGGCCCCGGTGGTGCGCGCGCTGCAGGCCAGGGGCGGGTGCACGCACCGGCTGGCGCTCACGGGGCAGCACACCGAAATGGTCGACCAGGTGCTGCAGATCTTCGGAATCGGGGCCGACTACGACCTCGATCTCATGAAGCCGGGCCAGAGCCTCTACGACATCGGCCACGCCTGCATGGACGGCCTGCGGGGTGTTCATGAGGACTTCTCGCCGGATGTGACGATCGTGCAGGGGGATACCGCCACCGTCTTCTTTGCGGGGGTGGTGACGTTTTTCGAACAGGGCAGGCTGGCCCACGTCGAAGCCGGGTTGCGCAGCCGACAGAAGTGGTCGCCGTTCCCGGAGGAGATGCTCCGCCGAATGACCGACACGGTCTCGGACTTCTGCTTCGCGCCGACGCCCGCGGCGGCAGAGAACCTTGCGGCCGAGGGGGTGGAGCGGGAACGCATTTTCGTGACCGGCAACACGGTCGTTGACGCCCTCATGGAGTTTCGCGACCGCCCGCCGGCGGTGGAGAACGCGTGCGTGGCGCGGCTGCTGGCGGGGCTGGGGGGCGGCGCGGGGGCGGGGGCGGTCGAGCCGGGGGGCGGGCTGGCGGCGCTGCATGGCACGGCGCGGCGCGTGGTCCTGCTCACCGCACACCGGCGCGAGTCCTTCGGCGCCCCGCTCGAGGGCGTCTTCGGGGCGGTGGCGGAGATCGCGGAGCGCTTCCCCGATGTCGAAGTCGTCTACCCCGTCCATCCGAACCCTCGGGTGCGCGAGCCGGCCCGGCGTATTTTGGGGGGACGGCCGCGAATCCACCTCGTCGACCCCCTGGGCTACGGCGACCTGATCGCCGTGTTGAGGCGCGCCAGCCTGGTCCTCACCGATTCCGGCGGAATCCAGGAGGAGGCGCCCGCCTTCGAGGTCCATACGCTGGTGCTCCGCGAGGTCACCGAGCGGCCCGAGGGCGTGCGGGCGGGGGCGGCGACCCTGGTAGGCACCGACCCCGCGCGGATCGTTGCCGAGGCGACGCGGCGGCTGGCGGGGGGCACCGGGAACCCGCCGGTCCGCAATCCCTACGGGGACGGGCGGGCGGGCCGGCGCATTGCCGACATTCTGATATCCGCACTGACGGGATCGCCGCGCGAGACTTCGGACTGGGAGGGAGTGTGAGGATCGTCCAGCACTGCGTGTACTTTCCCCCGGAAGTCGGGGGGCTGGAGAGCCACGTTCACTATCTGTGCAGGGGGCTCGTGAAACGCGGGCATGACGTCTCGGTGGTGAGTTCGCTGTCCCGGCCGGGCCTCGCCGAGCGGGAGGAGATCGACGGGATCGATGTGCACCGCACCCGTCTGCCGTCGCGCACACCGTGGGGCTGGTTCGCCCACGCGGCCGGGTCGACGCCGCGCACTCGGGCGGTGGTGCAGGGGGCGGACGTGGTCCACGCCCAGGCGTTCCCCTCCATTCTGCCGTGTTCGCTGGCCCTGGCCGGGAGCGCGACGCCGCTGGTCTGCACTCTCCACACTTCGCACTTCCTGCGGCTCGCCGCGAACCCGCTCGTCGCACCCGCGCTTGGCAGACTGGTTGAACTCAGCGACTACAACTTCGCCGCCAGCAAGGAGATCGCCGATGTGGGCGAAGGGCTTGGCCCGTCGATATCGGTCGAGACACTAGTCAACGGCGTGGAGACGGAGATCTTCCGGCCGGTCGACGGCACGCACCCGCGCGCCGGACGCAGGTGGCGGCTTGTCGTCCCACGGCGCCTCTTCCCGAAGAACGGCGTCGAGTTCTTCGTGCGTGCGATGCCCCTGATCGCCGCCCGGGCCGATGTCGACGCGATCGTAGTCGGGGACGGCCCGGACCGCGAGATGCTGCAGGGCCTCGCGCGGGAGCTTGGAGTGGCCGAACACATCCAGTTCCTCGGGGCTCGGCCCCACGCCGAGATGCCCGGGCTGCTCTGTTCCGCCGACCTCGCGATCTTCCCCTCGCTCGTGGAGGCCACCTCGGTCGCGGCGCTGGAGTGCATGGCGTGCGGAGTTCCAGTGGCGGCGTCGGCGGTCGGGGGGCTGCCCCAGATCGTCGACGACTCGGTCGGCGGGCTGTTCCCGCCCGGCGATCCGGAGGCGCTTGCGGCGAAGATCCTGGAACTTGTGTCGGCGGGCGGGCTGGTCGAGCGCGGCGCCACGGGCCGCAGAAGCGTCGTGGCGAAGTGGAGCAACGAGCGGCTGGTTGACCGGCATTTGGCGGTGTATCGGGGGTTGGGGGCCGGGTGACCGGGGGACAACTGTAATGACCACTTTACATTTTGTAATGTATACACGACATTTCACAACAAAATGGCCGCCCCGCTTTTCAGTCGAGGAGAAGTCGGGCATTGAGCCACAATCTGCTTCAAGCCCGGAGAAGAGGAAACGAACCTGTGGCCAGCAACACAACACAAAGACCTGCAGGTGAGGCAAGATCCCCCTGGTCGGGCCGAAAGGCCACGGGAGGGAACCGCGTCGTCCAGATTCTCCGCCGCCTGAGGAACGCGCTGTCCAAGAGCGCCCGCAACCCGATCACCGCCTGGAAGATGCTATGGCCGCGGTACGGGCCATTCGCCGCCAGGACGCCGGACCCCGAGTTCCGCCGGTCGGCCCGCTGGTCGTTCGGGACGCTGAAACGGGAGCCGATGAATGCCGTTTTTCCGGGGATCGAGTCCACCGAAGTCCGGATTGTGAGCTGTTTCGACCGGGAACCCCTGCTGTCGATGAGCCCGTCCGAAGTGATGGCCATCGGAGCGATGGTTCGCACGCTCAAACCCGAGCGCGTACTCGAGATCGGCACTTTCGAGGGCAACACGACGGTCAACCTCGCCGCGAACGCACCCGCAAACGCCCGTGTGTATACACTCGATCTGCCCCCCGGCTGGGGCGGGAGCTTCGGGCTGGAGGTGCCGGATATTCACGACAACGCCGCACCCGGACACCATACGGGAAGGCAGTTCCTGGAATCGCGGTATGCCGGCAAGGTCAGGCAACTCTGGGGAGACTCCGCCCACTTCGACTGGAACGAATTCGCGCCCTTCGACTTCATCCTGATCGACGGATGCCACACCTACGAATACGCCGTGGCCGACACCCGCAATGCGCTGCGCGCGGTGCGGCCTGGAGGAGTGATCGTGTGGCACGACTATGGAATGCTGGAGGATGTCAGCCGAGCCGTGGACCAATTCGCGGACGAGATGAGAGTTCACGCGATCCAGGGGACTCGGCTGGCCGTCGGTTTCCCTTAGTGGCACCCAGCGGGGAATCGCCGCACCCGGCGTCAACAATCACGGACTGCAGACCGGGCCGGCACCATACCGGTTGCGGACGCTGCGCAACCATGCCTGAAACGACTCGTCCGACGGCGAACACAGTCTCGTGCCGCCCCACTCGAACCTGAGAAGGCCGGTCAGACCCATGAGTTCGTGCGGAAGCGCGCCTTCGAGCGCCACGTTTCCCTGAAAGTCAAGCCACTGCAGCCGGGCCCCGAGCTCGCCGAACTCCGGGGGCACAGGACCCGAGAAGTTGTTGTGGTTCAGCCATAACCGCTCAAGGCGAGGCATGGAGCCAAGGCCCGGCGGGATTGGACCCGAGAGCTGATTGAAGCCAAGAAGAAGCAGGGCAACCTCCTCGAGTCCCAGCAACTCCCGCGGAATCGGTCCGCCGAGTCCATTCATGTAGACGTCCAGGGTATCGATTCTCGCGAGTCGTCCCAGTTCCGGGGGAATCTCGCCAGTGAGTCCATTGCGCTGAAGGCTCAGGCGGCTGAGGTGTACCAGCACGCCGATCTCGGACGGGATTGAACCGACAAGGTTGTTCTCGTTGAGCACGATGCGCGTGACATGCCCATCGCTGTCGGTATCGACGCCGTACCAGTTGCCCGGTTCGGTGTCGGACAGCCACCCATCCCGGTTTATCCAATCTGAACCGCCGGTGCTCTCGAACAGCGCGACGAGGGCGTCACGCTCCGAGACCTCCGGCCCTGCCGACGTGCACGCGGTGGCGAGGACCGCAGCCGAAACCACGAGCGGGAAGTTGCCGAAAGACATTGCTGACTCCTTGTCTGGACTGGCGTGCCGGACTAACCGCCGCCGATCTCCGCAGCCGAATCCTCCTCGTGGGGACGGATCATCATGACCCGCCCCGGGACGCCCAGTACGACCCCGTAGTCCGGTACATCGGCGATCACCAGGCTGTTCGCCCCGACGGTGGCCATCCGGCCGATCCGGACCCCCGGCAGGATCGTCGCCTTGACACCGATGTAGGCATCGTCCTCGATCACGACCGGTTCCGTCTTCCGCAGGCTGTAGGCTTCTTCCAGCCGGGAGTGTACGGCCGTCACTTCGCCCAGGATCGAGACCGCGTTGCAGATCGTCACCCTCGATCCGATCGCTACCATGTCGGGCCGGGTGACCTGCACATTCCGATCGATGATCGTCAGCGCTCCGACCCTGAGACCGCTGAGTCCGTAAAGACGCGCACGCAATGCCTGGCCGACCGGCAGCATCGAAGCCAGGTACCGAATGACCCTACCCATGTCCGGCCGACTCCTTCCAGCGCTTCAGATATTCGGCAACGGTGACGATTTCGTAGTCATCCGACAACTCCGCGAGAATGGCGTCGAGGAGGCGCCACTGCACGCCCTCGACGTACGGATGTCCGTACATCAGCGCAAAGCGCCGCCCGTGGACTCGCTCCACCGCGTCGCGCACGATGCGGGCACTGGACACCGGCCAAGCGCAAGGCCCTGCTCGATTACGGGAATACCGTCCTCCCCGATCACGTTGACCGGAACCTGGAAGTGGGTGTAGTGACGGCCGCCGGCCGGACGTGGAGGCCGGAAGGGCTGCTCCCCGGCCATGTCCGAAGCGTATTCGAAGCCCTCGTCGTCCATGAGGTTCAGCACTGCCTCGTTGTAGCGAAAACCCGGGCTGGCGAAGCCGCCCGGCTGCCCGTATCGATCCCGGAAGGCCGCGAAGGACGGGCGAACGTGCCTCTCCAGGCCCTCTTCCCCCAGTTCATCGAGGGCGTACTGCCATGTGGCGTGATTGGAGCCTCCGTGCAGCCCCAGTTCGTGTCCCTCTTCAAAGAGGCGATCGAGGGCCGGGCGATACCGCCAGCCCAGCCGAGGGTTCATCAGCAAGGTCTTCAGCACGCCGGACCGTCCCAGCTTCGCCGTTGCAGCCAGCTTGTTCGGCGGCGAGGGGGTGGTGCCTTCGCTCGTCGCCGGGGCGCGCTTCGACCCGAGCATGCGGCCGACCGTGTGTCGCCAGCTGAAGCTTCGGCCCATGTTGACGAAGAAAGTGAACCGCACGCCGCGACGCTCGCCCAGTTCCAGCAGGGCGGGGACGCCCTGCTCCAGGCAGGTTACCGAATCCACGTCGAAGCGGAGCGCGAATACACCGCGCGCGCGTCCGGTGCTCACGCTCTCATCCCCGGCTGTTCACCAGATCCAGCATCCTCTGGAAGGAATTCGCCGCCGACCCCTCCTCCGGCGTCATCATGAACCGGAACTCCTGTTCGACAGCGAGGATCAGGTTCAGGTGCGCAACGGAGTCCCAGCCATGGGACTCGACCGAAAGTGAGGAAACATCCTCGCCCGGAGGTACCCTGAGCACACTCCGGAAGATCCTCTCCAACGCCGCTTCGACGTTTTCGCTCATTCTGAAGACCCCACTCTTCGCACCTCGCAGGTACTTTCCGGTCGACCGCCGCTGGCCGCGGCTGTCCGGATCTCGAACCGGGTTTCGCCATCGAGCCGCTCCGTCACCGAGAAACCGTTATCAGGAAAGAAGTTGCGTGTCATTCGGTTCTTCCCGGTGGGAACATAGCATGCTCCGACCGACCGCACACCCGCCGCGCCCGCATCCTCCAGCAGCGCGTGGAGCAACTCCGCTTCGACGCCGCGGCCGAATGCCCGGCAACTCAACATGAAGGAATCGATCTCCCAGCGGTCGCCGGAACCCTTGTCCACTATCGCGACGCCGATCGTTCCGTAGTCGGAGAATCGGTCCCTCATGCTCATGGTGTAGACGACACCCTCATCCAGGAAGCGCTCGATATCGCCCACTCCGTGGCGTCTGGTCGTGAGGTTGAACTGGTTGGTGCGCTGGCAGAGCTCACTGGCCCGCCGCACCGCGGCACGGTCCTGCCGCGCAATCGTCAGCCTGATTGACAGGCTGCGCAGAAATGAATCCAGGTCCGGGGTCTCCCTCCTGAGCCTCTCGCGGTTGGCATTCGCGCGAATCGACTCGGCCCGGGCGAGGTCGTCCATTCCGACGCAGAGCCTCTCGACGCCCCGGATTGCGGAAACAAACCGCGGGATATCAAGGGGATTGGCAGGGAACTGTTCGACCTGAACCTCCGGCAGCGCCGATTTCACGCGCTCACACTCGAAGGCGCTGTCGTCGATGAAGATCATCGCATCGAGTCCGATGTTGAGCTCCCGGGCGAGCCCCGCAAGGTTGGCAGCCTTGTCATCCCAGTTGATCCGGCTGGCCGCGAAGTCAGCGGGCCCCAGGACCATCTCCGGCGAGTCCTCCATGAACGACAGCACGTCGCCTTCGTTGTTCTTGCTGTTCAGGGCCAGGAGGAATCCCCTGTGCGCGAGCCCGGCAAGGAACAGCTGAAACTCGCGGTATGCGGACCCGGGGTAGTCAGTCCCGATTGCGACTCCTTCCGGGCCGTCTTCGCCCAGGATGCCTCCCCACAGTGTATTGTCGCAGTCGACAACCACACACTTCTTCGGCGGCAGGACGGTGGCGGCGACCGCCGCTGCAAACGCGCGCCCAAGACACGGCAGGAAGTCGACGGCGAAGGGACTGGCTGCGGTCATGTACATCCGCATGTCGTATGCGCGCAAAGCCCCGTACTCGCCGACGATCCGGTCCATGTCCAGTATGTAAACCCGCGGGTCCGCGGACAGTGCGTCCGTCAGCCCCGCGTTCACGGTCCGGCGGATGTGCGGCCACCCTCCGGGATCCTGATCCCCATGCACCGCGTGAGGCGGATGCGGATCGGGTGCGAGGTTGGTCACGAAGACGTTCGCGCCGGTGCCCTCGACCAGGCCGCCGACAATCGCCGTGATCCGGCCGAGCAAGGCATCCGCCAGGTCTTCCGGCGGATCGTGGCGCGCGTCGCCCGCCAGAAGGCCGGCGTCCAGGTACACAAGGAAACAATCCGGCGCGGGAGTCCCCAGCTCGGAGGGAGCGGACGCATAGCGTTCGTAGACTCCGTAGTCGCCGAGCAGAAACCTCGCCTTGATTCCGCGCTGCAGGAGGGAGCCATACAATTCCGGCAGCCAGGGCTCCACCGTCACATTTCGCAGAATGCCGCTGGTGACGGAGACGAAACCGTCCACCGTGGCCGGCGCTTCCTGGCCGGCATGGTACGCCTCAAGCGCATTCGCATGGGACGGGTCCGAGGCGAGCTTCGCCGCCGTTCTGCGCAGGCGCTCGCTCCAGTCCCCTGCGTGCGCGACCCGTGCGGATTCCGAAGAAGCCATGTGCTTCAGCGGTCGGCGGCCAGCGGTTCCCCGGACCCTTCCTCGGCCGGTATGCGGACCGTCGCCGAGCCCTCCATCGCAATCTCCCGATCGTGCTCCCGGCGAACGACGAATCCAAGGAGCGCCACGCGCGCCGCCTCCGAATAGTGGGTGACGGTGACCTCGAACAGGACGGATTCGCCTACCAGCACGGGTGCCTTGAAGTCGAACTGGTAGGAAACGCAGAGCGATCCGGGCCCCGGAATCCGGGTTCCAATGATCCGGCTGACCTCCGCGAGAAGGAGCCCCGCGTACGCCACTCGTCTCGGAAAGCCCGACCTGCGCGCGCTGTCTCCGTCGACGTGAATCGGGTTCGTGTCACCCGACAATTCCGCGAACGCCCGCATAGATTTCTCGTCCAGGGTAAGCCTGGACGTTCGGAGGTCATCGACCTGGAACCTGGGGGTCATTCGGCAGTGTCGCGGGTCCGCCCTCGGGTGCGCGGGAGGTGGGGGTGTCAGGTAAAGGATAATCCAATCCGTTCGGCGGCAACAACGGGCGCGCACGACCCGGCTTGAATCGGCACGGCAACCGGGATACCGTATTCGTGCGTCCGCCCCAAGCGGGAGCAACCCCTTCCTTCGCGTCGCGCCAAAGCGCCCGCCCACACGAGACTCGGCCCTTTCCACGGCTCGGGACAACCGGGAACAGCAGGGAGAACCAGACCATGCGGCATCGAGGCAAGTCCGGCCCGCCCTCGGGAGACGTGGTTCGAGTGCCGTTCTGGCTGACGGCGGGGGTGTTCCTGCTCGCTACCATCGTCCTCTACGGCGAGTTCATCTTCTCCAACCTCATGCTCCATGGAGAGGACACCTTTGCACTGGGCTACATGGGGCGCGCCTTCCTGGCGGAGCGGATTACCGGAGGCGATTTCCCCCTTTGGGCACCGAGGCTGCTTGGAGGCGTCCCCATGGTCGAGGCGATTTCGGGGGGCGACTTCATCTACCCCACGAGCCTGCTGTACTTCCTGACCGACACGTACCGGGCGCTCGGCTGGAAACTGGTGCTGCACGTGCTCGCAGGGGGCTTCTTCATGTTCGGCTGGGCGCGGAGCCTGGGCCTCGGGCGGCCCGCGGCGACAGTGGGGGGACTGGCGTGGCTGATGGCGCCGGTGATGGTGACGCTAACGCTCGGTGGCAACGACGGGAAGCTCATGGTCGCGTCGCTGACGCCGCTGGTCTTCTGGGCTACCGAGTCGCTCCTTCGCGCGCCGTCCGGACGAACGGCGGCGGGGCTCGCGGGCGCGGTGGCGCTGACCGTTCTGACCACGCAGTTCCAGACGGGCTACTTCCTCTTCGGGTCGGTGGGGGCGTACGCGCTTTTCCGCACCGTCCTGATGTGGAGGGCGGGGGAGGCCGCCGAACGGAAGCGCCGCCTCTCCCGGGCCACGCTCACCATGGGCGCCTTCCTGGGCAGCTCGCTCCTCGGGGGGGCGCTCACCGCGTTCCAGCTCCTGCCCTCCGCGGGGTACGTTGCGGAGTACTCGCGCCGCGTGGCGACCACGGTCGACGCGACGCCCGAACAGAGAATCGCCTATGCGACCTCCTGGTCCTTCCACCCGGAGGAGGTGCTCGGGCTGGCGGTCCCCGAGTTCGTCGGCAACACGGGCGCCGACGCGAGCTGGGGGCAGGGCACCTACTGGGGAAGGAACGCGATCAAGCTCAACCACGAGTACCTGGGCATCACGGTGCTGGCGCTGGCGCTCTTCGGGCTGTTGGGGCACCGGAGACGGCCGCTCCTGTGGTTCATGGGGGGACTTGGCCTGGTGTGGCTCCTGTACGCTCTGGGGGCGCATACGCCGGTCTGGCGCGTCTTCTACGAGATCGTGCCCGGAATGTCGCTCTTCCGCGTTCCGGCGATCGCGGCCTTCCTGGTGAGCTTCGGTGTCGTGACGCTCTTCACGCTCGGGGTGGCGGACCTTGTGCACGAGCCGCCGGCGCCGGGGAAGTTCCTGAAGAGCAGGAGGGGGCGGGCGCTGCTCGGTTTCCTCGGGCTGTTGCTCCTGGGCCTGGTGCTGCAGGTGAGCGGGGCGCTCACCAGCATCTGGACCAGCTCCATGCAATCCGGCATGACGGATGCCCAGCTTGCCGCGCTGGCCCGGGCGACGCCATTCATCACGCGCGGCTTCGGCATCGCGCTGGTTCTGGGCGGGCTCACCGTCACGGCCACCTGGGCAGCGCGTGAAGGGAAGGTTTCGCCTACGGCGGCGCTGGCCGCCCTTGCCGTGCTCGTTGCCGTCGACCTCGGCCGGATCGACGCCTCCTTCATCCGCACGCTCGACTTCCACGAGTGGTCGGCCCCGACCGCCAATGCGCGCTTTCTGCAGGACCGCCGCACGGAGGAGGCCCCGTTCCGGGTCGCCGACTTCCGCCGCGACTTCCGCAACGACCAGAACGTCAGCCTCGCCATGCACGGCCTGGACCTCATCGCGGGGCATCACCCGAACGACCTGGCCCGGTACCGCATGCTGCTGGGCCTCCAGGGCAGCCAGGGGCGAGGCGCCTACACCGCGCACCCCAACGTGCTGCGGATGATGAACGTCAGGTACGTGGTCCTTTCGGGCGCTCCCGCCGAAGGGGGTCCGCAGGCGCTCAGCACCGGCCAGGGTCGCTACGGCGCCGAAGTCGTCTACGCGTACGACGGTCTCGGCCGCGCCTGGATCGCCGACGATGTCACCGTCATCGAGGACGACGAGGCCGCCCTCGCGCGCATTCTTTCCAGCGACTTCGACCCTGCGCGCGAGGCGATCCTGCCGGGGCCGCTCCCCGGGGCGGTGGGGGGCGGGGGTGGGGGTCCGGTGGAGTGGGTGAGCTACGAGCCTGACGAGCGCGAACTGCGGGTGAGCACGACCGGCCCCGCGCTGCTGGTCGTCTCGGAGAACTGGTTTCCGGGGTGGGTGGCCGAGATCGACGGCGAGCCCGCCGATGTCCACCGGGCCAACCTCACGCTGCAGGCCGTGCGGATCCCCGCAGCCGGGGAGCACACGGTGACGATGCGCTTTACGGCCCCCACGGTCCGCCGTGGGCTCTGGATCAGCGTGGGCGCGGGGGTCGCTGTCCTGGTGCTGCTGGCCTCGCCGTATCTGCGCGGTCTCGCAGGGCGTTTGCGGCGCCGGGGCGCCGCCGCATGACGCCGAGTCAAGGGGAGGAGCGCGCCGCCGACACTGATTCCCCTCAGGGCGGCGACATCGACCGCGCCGGCCCGCGCCGCTGGTGGATGCTGCCCCTGAAGCTGGTGCTGGCCGCAGCGATCACCTGGCTGATCCTGCGCGGTGCCGGCCTGACGCTCGCAGAGGCCTGGGATGTCGACTGGAGCATTGTGCGCCTCAACGCGCCGTACCTGGCACTGTCGGCGACGCTGCTCCTGGTGGCGTTCGTGATTCCCGCCGCGCTGTGGTCGAGGGTGCTGGCGGCCTTCGGCGAGAAGCCCGTGACGGTGGCGCAGGGCACCGCGATGCTGCTGGTCGCCAACCTGGGCCGATACGTGCCGGGCAAGGTGGTCCAGGTCGCCGGGCTGGCCGTCCTCGCCCGCCGTGCGGGGATGTCCGGAGTGCGCGCCACCGGCGCCGCGATCGTGGCTCAGATCCTCAACCTGATCGGCGCGGCGATTCTCGGCGGATGGGTCGCCTATCAGATGAACGGCTCCAACGGGGCTGTGGGGCTCGCGGCGGGCCTGGGCGCGGTGCTGGCACTGGTTGCGTTCCTGTACTTTGGCGGCGCCGAAGTCCTCCTTCGGTGGACCCTGGAGCGGGTCGGCCACTCCGGCGAACTGCCCCGGGCCACCGGCCGGCGTCTGTTGCTGCTGGTGCCGGGATACATCCTGAACTGGATCGTGTTCGGTGCCGCTTTTGCCAGCCTCGCGGCCGGCCTCGGACTCCCGATACCGTTTCTGTTCGCCACGACCGCCTTCGCGGCCGCCTATTTCGCCGGGTACATCTCGTTCCTCCCGGCAGGGATAGGCGTTCGCGAAGGGTCGCTTGTCTTCCTGCTGACGCCGCTGCTGGGACCCGGCCCGAGCGTGGTGCTGGCCGCGCTGCAGCGCGTCTGGATCACCGCGGTCGAGCTGGTCGCCGCCGCAGCGGGTGCCTGGCTGCTGCGCGGATCCCATGCCGCCAGCGCGGAGCCCGTCCCGGAGCGGATCGGCAAGTCGTACTACGACGAATCGGCCTACTTTGCGGACGGTACGCACATGCAGGACTTCGACAGTCGCTTCCAGCGCTACCGGGTCGCCAAGATCCTGGAGCTTTACAGGCCTGACCGGGCGAACAGGGTGCTCGACCTGGGCTGCGGGTGGGGGACGATCAGCTTCGCACTGGGTCCCAGAGTTCGCGAAGTGGTCGGCCTCGACTTCTCCGAGCGTGCGGTCACCGGCTGCGCCGGACGCCTTGGTCACGGCGGCCCTGACAATGTATCGTTCGTTTGTGCCGACGCGCGGGCCACCCGTCTTCCACCCGCGTCGTTCGATTCGATCGTGGCGGCGGACCTCTTCGAACACCTCTATCCGGAGGACTCCGAGGCGGTCGCCAGGGAGGCGTTCCGTGTGCTCAAGCCCGGTGGACGCTTCGCGGTATGGACCCCATGCCGCACCCATATCCTCGAGGTGTTGAAGAACAACAACGTTGTCCTGAAGCGCGACGTGAGCCATGTGGACTACAAGTCGATGCCACGGATGAAACAGCTCCTCGGAGACGCCGGATTCGAGATCGAGCGAGCGTACTTCGCCGAATCACATGTGCCGGGCCTCACTGTCGCGGAACGGCTCCTGCAGAGGTGGGTGCCCCTGCTGAGGCGGAGGATCGCCGTCCTGGCAGTCAAGCCGGAGGCCCCATGAACACCCCCCGGGTCCTCGTGATCGTTCCCACCTACAACGAGCGCGACAACCTCCCGCGCGTCGTGCCGCTGATCCTGGGGCAGGGGGACGCCTTCCATGTGCTCGTCGTGGATGACAACTCGCCCGACGGAACGGGCAGGGTGGCGGACGGGCTCGCCGCCGGAAACGAGCGGGTGGATGTGCTGCACCGATCGGGCAAGATGGGTCTTGGCGGCGCCTACGTGGCCGGCTTCCGCCACGGACTCGCACAGGGTTTCGACATCCTCATCGAAATGGACGCGGACCTCTCGCACCCGGCCGACATGCTGCCCGGGCTCGTGGCCGCCCTGGACGAAGCCGGAGTTGCGGTAGGGTCGCGCTACGTGGACGGTCGCATCACCGTGGTGAACTGGCCGATGAGGCGACTTCTGATCAGTCTCTTCGGATCCTGGTATGCCCGCGTCATCACCCGCCTTCCGGTCAACGACGCGACCGGCGGATTCAACGCCTTTCGGCGGGAGGTCATCGAGGCCATCGGGCTCGACCGGATCGAGTCCAACGGGTACAGCTTCCAGATCGAACTGAAGCTGCGGGCCTGGCGGGCGGGATTCGCGCTGCGGGAGGTGCCGATCGTCTTCACCGAGCGGGACAGCGGCGAATCGAAGATGTCCCGGAGCATCATTGTGGAGGCCGTTTGGCGGGTCTGGAAGCTCCGTATATTGGACCTGTTCGGCAAGCTGTAGCAGTCCCCGGGAGACCGCGCGCCGCGCGGCGTCGCCCTGCCGCTGGCGCACACGATCCCGGCCCACCACTTTTCCAGGCATGATACGATCGACGCTTCTGTGGATCTCGGAAAACTCCTGGTGCAAGAACACGCTGCCCAGACTCGGCTTCGTCAAACGGGCCACCCGCAGGTTCATGCCCGGCGAAACGCTGGAACACGCGCTGGACGCGGCCGGAATCCTCGAACGCAGACGCGGCATCACCACGCTCATCACCTTCCTCGGCGAGAACGTTGCGGACCAGGCCGAGGCGCGCGCGGTCGCGAACCACTACGTGGACGCGGCGGGGCAGGTCGCTTCGGCGGGACTTGACGCGGAACTCTCGGTCAAGCCGACCCACCTGGGGCTGGATCTCGGGATCGGCGTGGCCGAGGAGAACCTGCGCCGGATCACGGAGGCCGCCGAGGCGCTTGGAAACTGGGTGTGGATGGACATGGAATACAGCCGGTATGTCGATCCGACGCTCGATCTCTACCGTTCCATCCGTTCCGACCATCCCAACTTCGGCGTCTGCCTGCAGGCATACCTCCACAGGACCCCCGACGACCTCGAATCGCTGGTGCCGCTGGGCCCCGGCATTCGGCTGGTCAAGGGAGCCTACGCCGAGCCGGCCGAGGTCGCGCTGCCGGCGAAGGCCGACGTGGACCGGGCGTTCTTCGATCTGGCGTGCCGGATGCTCGCCCCGGATGCCCGCAGCGCGGGTCTGCGTGCCGGATTCGCGACTCACGACACCGCGCTGATCCGCAGAATCGACGCGTGGGCCGACGAGAACGGCGTGGACAGCGACGCCTACGAGTACCAGATGCTCTACGGGATCGGCGACGGGGAACAGGACCGGCTCGCTGCCGCGAAGAAGGGCGTAAGGGTGTTGATCAGCTACGGTGCGCACTGGTTCCCCTGGTATGTGCGCAGGCTGGCGGAGCGCCCCGCCAACATCGGCTTCGTCATGCGCAACCTCCTGCCGACAAGCCGCAGATGAACGGCCGCAGTGCCCTTGGGACACGGGAGTGTAAAGTAATCATGACATTTTGTAATCTTCTCTTTACAGTTGATCCGGACCGGAGCGGCTCGGGTCGGACGCCACGCCATCCGAAGACCGCGCAATCCGCCGTCCCGTGGCTCGCCGCCGTCCTCCTGGCCGCTTGCGGGGCCCCGGCCGGAGACCCTGCCGGAGGACGCAACCCCGGAACGCACGCGGCCGAGGGCTATGGCGACGCGATCGCTTCCGCCCGCGCGCTCATCGATTCGCTCATGGAGGCCCAAGGCATCCCAGGGATGTCCGTGGCCGTCGGGCGGGGGCCGGATGTCATTTGGTCAGAGGGATTTGGATACTCCGATCTGACGCATCAGGTTAGAGTCACGCCAGAGACCAGGTTCCGCATCGGGAGCGTGTCCAAACCGTTCACGGCCGCCGCGGTCGCGCACCTCGTCGAAGACGGCGCCCTGGACCTGGATGCACCTGTCGGGACGTACGTGCCTGTGTGGCCTGCGAAGCGGTGGCCGGTGACCACCCGGCAGCTGGCAGGCCACATCGCTGGCGTGCGCCACTACCGGGGGAGGGAGAACTTCTCGATGGCGTCCTATCCGGACGTGCTTTCGGGGCTTGCAATCTTCCAGGACGATTCGCTGATCAGCGAGCCCGGCACCGAGTACTCGTACTCCTCCTATGGCTGGAACCTGATCAGCGCGGTCGTCGAAGGCGCGAGCGGGGAGCCGTTCCTGGACTACATGGACGACGTGGTGTTCGGGCCGCTAGAGATGAGTGGCACCATGGCCGACGAGGTGCGTCCGGTGATCCCGCACCGCACGCGTTTCTACGTGAGGGGCGAGGACGGGGGCGCGGTCAACGCTCCCTACGTCGACAACAGCTACAAGTGGGCGGGCGGGGGGTTTCTGTCGACGCCGGAGGACATGCTGCGCTTCGCCAACGCACACAGCGTGCCCGGGTATCTGGAGGCGGAGACCCTGGCGCTGCTCTTCGAGCCCCAGACGCTCGCCGACGGGTCCGAGACCGGCTACGGCATTGGCTGGCGCTCGACCGCCAACGACCACGGGGAGTCGATCGTCTCGCATACCGGAGGCTCGGTGGGCGGGATCACCGTCATGACCCTGAACCGCGACACCGGGGTGATCGTCGCCATCGTGGCGAACCTGTCGCAGGCGCGGCTGGGCAACGGACTGGCGGCGCGGGTCGAGGAGCTGTTCCGCCAGGACTGATCCGGGAAGGGGGGAGAGGGAAGGCGGGCGTTTATTCGGCGCGCTTGGAGGATCAACCTTGCGGGGCTCCAATGCCCATCCTGCAACTTTACATAATACATATTATGCGAACCCGCACGGAGGTTCGGGCTATCTACGGTGATCCCTAACCCGTTGCTGTACAAAGCGTTAGGGCCGGTGACTTCAAGTAACGCGCGACATTCTGAAAATCCGCGACCGAACCGCGCGGGCGAAGGCTCGAAATCGGCACCGATTCGGGGCGCGCCCCTTCCAAACTCCCCCGTTGGGCTGTACGATGCCCGGTAGGCACCTACGGAAAGAGCCCCGCTTCACCGGCAAGTGACGGGGCTCGATCCAATCCCCCGCCGTTCCTGTGCGTTCGACGGGGCCACCCCCAACGAGAAAGGGGCTCGTTATGAGGCATGACGAAGCTAACGCCGCGACCGCTCCCGGTCAAACTCCCGATCCCACCTGTGGCGGCGCGCCCATGGTGGAGTGGCCCAACTCGCCCGAAGGGATGCCCGGTTGGATGTGTCCGCAATGCGGTTCCACCGAACCGGGACCGGAGCACCAAGGGACGCCGGAACCGCTCGCCCGCGCGCGCGCGGGGGCGCGCATTGACCCCCTGTCTAACGCGTTAGACTCGCCCGGTTCGGAAGCGGACTTCGTGGCCGGGCTCGTTGAGCACTACAGGCAATGCCGCCGGGCCAGCATGGCGAAGCTACGGGCGACGTGGGAGGCTGGCCGGTGGCTGTCTAACGCGTTAGACACGGCGAAGCGGGAAGCCTGGCCGGTGGACAGCCTGATAGCGGACCTGCGGAAGTCTGGCCGGTGCAAGTGGAGGCGTTCGACGATCTACGCATACGCACAGTTGGGCCGCGAAGACTGGCGGGCCGTGAAGCCGTCCGGTAGTGTTAGGAAGGCGCTGGCGGTGATCCGCGAGCGGAACCGGCGTAACCGGACGCCGGAAGAGCAGGCCAAGTTGGACCGGATCAACTGGAATCCCATCATGACGCCAAACGACCTGTTCGAGGAGTTGCAGGCCTGGGCCGCGAAGGTGGACGCGCTCAAACGCCGGAACCGCCAGCTTGAGCGCGAAGTCTTGGAGTTGCGCGACACGGTGAAGGCTCACGCCGAAGCCGAACAGGCCGCGCTGGCTAGGGCCGAACAGGCCGAAGCGAAGGCTTTCGAACTGCGCGCCGGTTGCTACTCGAAGCGCGCGACTACACCGACAGCAAGAACGGCAAGACGACCCTGAAAGACTTAACAACTTAACAGGGGTTCCGGGGCCGTACTTCGGTTGGAGGGAAAGACTACCGGAAAGGAAAGACGCATGGAAACGAAGCCGAACGGAGCGGGGCCGATCATCGGGAAGGCATACGGGCGGGCCGTCCATGCCCGCGAAGTCACCGCAATAGACGAAGCGGGCGAAGGGCTGTGTTGGGTCAGGCTGGCCCGCTTCGGTGACGACTGGCTACTACTCCGCTCCGAAGGGCGCGACGTGTCCCGCGCCGTCCGAACGCTCCGCCAGATACCGCCGGGCGAAGCGTCGGCCCGGTTCCCCCTCATCGACGCATGAACGGCGCGGACTTCCGGCAACGCGAGTTGCTGCGGGCCGCGCTCGAACGGATTGCAAAGGCGTTGGAGCGGATCGCCGCCAGCATGGAGGCCAAGAGGCGATAACGCGCCGCAGGGGCGTTAGATTCCCCTGTATGGCCCTACAACGCATCTTCCCCGGTCGCGGGCGCTGGACCCTTTGGGACGGTCGCCCGTACCCGCCCGCGCGGTTCTGCTGGCGCTGCTGGCGCGCGGGAGTCTGTCGGCCCGGCCCATGAAACCCGCCGATGGCACCGGCCAATCTGGCGGCGGGCCGTCGCCCGGGGGGGTTGTCACGGCTCCACAGAAAAAAAATCTGGCCGCCTTGCCATGGCAACGCCGGTTTCTGCGGGGGCTGGCGAGTCCGGGGGTGACAACGGCGGCGCTGTCGGTGGCCCGCTCGAACGGGAAAAGCTACTTGGCCGGGCGGTTGGCGGCGGACTACCTGTTGGGGAAACGGCGGCATACGGAGTGCGTGATCGTGGCCGCGAGCCGCGAGCAAGCGGACGTGATCTACCGCTATGCGGTGCGCATGGTGACAGAGGCCGGACACAACCCGACCGACCGGAAGCGCTGGCAGTTCAGGGACGATCCCAACGTGTCCATGCTGCGGAGCAAGGAAACCGGGCAAGCTATCCGGGCGCTGTCCTGCGATCCGCGCCGGGCGCATGGTCGCGTCTTCGGGCTGGCGCTGTTGGATGAGCCCGCGCAATGGATGCCGGGAACGCGGGACCGAATGTTGGCCGCAATCGACACGGGGGCCGGGAAGGTGGAAGGCTCGAAAATCGTCGCGCTTGGTACTCGCCCGGCGGGTGGGGGCCATTGGTTCCAAACGTGGCTTGGCGGGGGCGCGGACTTCGTGCAGTGCCATGCGGCGCGGCGTGACGATCCGCCGTTCTGGCTTCGGACGATCCGCAAGGCCAACCCTTCCTTTGACCGACTCCCGGCGCTGCGGGCGGACCTGTTGCGCCAGCGAAAAAAGGC
>JAJDXM010000064.1 GCA_022823225.1 Gemmatimonadota bacterium | reverse complement strand
CGCGGCGCCCCCCCCCCCCCCCGGGGGGGGGGGGGGGGGGGGGGGGGGGGGGGGGGGGGGCGGCGGGGCCACGCCGGGGTGGTCTCGTGGCGCCATAATCGTCGAATCCGGCAGTTGTCGGTGGCTGGCCAGGGAATAGAGTATACATCTGTTCCCAGCCGCAAACCAACGGAAACCAAGGACAACGCCGTGGAAGCATTAGAGAGAATCGAGATCATCCGGGGCGATATCACCAAGCTTGAGATTGACGCAATCGTCAATGCCGCGAACGAGTCCCTGCTCGGCGGTGGCGGCGTGGACGGCGCAATTCACCAGGCGGCAGGTCCGGAACTCCTGGCCGAGTGCCGGAAGCTGGGCGGGTGCCGGACGGGCAACGCCAAGATCACCGCGGGTTACCGCCTGCCCGCCGCGCACGTGATTCACACGGTCGGCCCGGTCTGGCGGGGCGGAAACGCGGGCGAGGACGCCCTGCTGGCCAGTTGCTATCGCCGCAGCCTTGAGGTCGCGCTGGAAAACGGACTGCGTACGATCGCATTCCCGGCGGTCTCGACCGGTGTCTACGGCTTTCCGGCGGCTCGCGCGGCGTCGATCGCGGTGCGCACCGTGGCCTCCTTCCTCGGGAAGACCCCGTCGAGCTCCGGGGTCGTCTTCTGCTGCTTTTCCGAAGATTCCGCCGAACTGCACCGGGAGGCCGTCAGGCGGTTGGCCCGGCCCGACTGACCGGATGGGTCGCCATGGGGCGGTAGCCGGCATGCCGCCTTCCTCCCTCCACGGAACAGTGGAACCAGGGAACCGGGGCTCGAATAGGGCAGTTAAGACTGCACGAACACTTCTCTGGGGCCTGGTGGGCCCGGAACCCCTGCGACCGGGGATGGGAGTTGCTTTCCGGACCTGCGTTGGCGCGCCGCCGGGTTCGCGAGATCCGGGCCATGTCAGGGGTGGTCGGTCCCGTCCCCGCGCGCAGTCCGGACGCGTTCGACCGGTCCCCGGTCCGGCCCCCGTCCTGGCGCGGAATGGCGCTCTGGTACGCGGCGGTTCTGTTACTCGGCGCCGCGCTGCTCTGGGGCTGCGCGGACGGAGACGACCTCGTGCGTGCTGTCTCCATGGAGCCGGATGCCGGATGCCTGACGGTCGGGTCGACCGTGCCGGAGGGCGCCCGCGACATCGGTGCCGGCAGTCGACGGTCCGGTCATCGATTCGATCTCAGTGCCCTGCGCGCGGGCCCGGCAGTCGCCACATTGATCCAGCCGTCGTACGCTTGGGAGGTCGCTGCGTTTTCGGAATGTAAACTTCACTTTACAGAATGTAATCCCTACATGTCATTCGATCCCTTGACCGTCGCCCTCGTCACCGATGTCTTCCCGGCCGCGGACGACGCCCCCCGCCTCCACGACCACCTCGGCACGGCAGCCTCCACGGGCGCCCACCTCGCGGTCCTCCCGGAGCTGCCCCTCCACCCCTGGATCCCCCTCACGCGGCGGCCATCCCACGCCGACGCCGAGTCTCCGCGCGGCCCCCGCCACCACACCCTCGCCGACGCGGCGCTCGCAGGTGGGCTGGCGCTGCTCGGCGGCGCGATCGTGCGCGACCCGGACTCCGGACGCCGACACAACACCGCTCTCCTCTTCGACCCCGCCGGCGAGCCCCTCCTCAATTACCGCAAGGTCCACCTTCCCGACGAGGAGGGGTACTGGGAGGCGCACCACTACGAGCCCGGCGACCGGCTTGAGCCCCCCGCGCGGGTGGCCGGCTGGAGCATCGGCGTGCAGATCTGCTCCGACGCGAACCGCCCCCAGGCCTGCAGCGCCCTGGCCGCGATGGGCGCCGACGTGATCCTTGTCCCGCGCGCGACCCCGGCAGAGACCTGGGCGCGCTGGCGGCTGGTGCTTCGCGCGGCCGCGGTCACCAGCTGCGCCTACGTGATCTCGGTCAACCGGCCCGGATCCCGCTCGGACGGCTTCATCGGCGGCCCGTCGGTCGCAATCAGCCCCACCGGCGACGTACTCCTGGAGACCACCGACCCGGTCGCGGCGGTGACTCTGGAGCGGGAAGTGCTCGACGCCGCCCGCCGCGAGTACCCCGGCTACCTCGACGTGCGTGCGGACGTGTACGAGGAGGCCTGGCGGCGAGTCTGAGCCTGCGCGGTTGTCCACGAGGCCGGTATGCTGCCGAGCGGCCCCTTACACAACTCTTCCGGCTTTGCGATCGAACCCCCAGCCACTACATTGCCCCGCCTATTCCGTGGCACCGGCCCGCACAGGCGTCCGGTAGACGCCGGACCACGGAGCGGGCCATCGCCGGTTCCGAACCAGGGAGGTCCTCATGGCACACCGGCTCACCCGCTCGATCCTTCTCCTGCTGTTCGGCGCGTTCCTCGGAGCACCGGCCCTCTCCGCCCAGACCCGCACCGTAACCGGAAAGGTCACCGAGCTGGGTGGGGAGGTCGCCGTGGTTTCAGCGCTGATCAACCTGGAGGGCACCACGACCCACACCTACTCCAACGACGAGGGGAACTTCTCGCTGGAGCTGCCGGCCGGCGAGCAGCGACTTGCCGTCCGGATCATCGGCTACCGGAGCACCGAGGTCACCGTCGGGGCGGACGAGACGGCGATCACGATCGAGCTTGCCCGCGACGTGCTCAACCTCGACGAGATCGTCGTGACCGGCCAGGCCACCGGAGTTCGGCGCCAGAACCTCGCCAACGCGGTGGGCACGGTCAGCTCCGCCGACCTGACCAGGGCACCGCTGGCCAGCTTCGAGCAGGCGCTTCAGGGCCGCCTGGCAGGCGCCAACGTGCAGGCCAACAACGGCGCGCCCGGCGGCGGCATCCAGGTGCAGCTGCGCGGCACGTCCTCGATCATCGGCGACCATCGTCCCCTCTACGTGGTCGACGGAGTAGTCGTCAGCAACGACGAGATCGCGTCGAACGTGCACGTGGTCACCGTCTCGTCGAGCAACCCGGTCCGTGGCGGCCAGCAGGACAACGCGCCCAACCGGATCGCGGACCTGAACCCCAACGACATCGAGAGCATCGAGGTGCTGAAGGGGGCGTCGGCGTCGGCGATCTACGGTTCGAAGGCGACCAACGGCGTGGTCCTGATCACCACCAAGCGCGGCCGGGTGGGGGCGCCTCGATTCAACTTCACGCAGCGCCTCGGCTTCTTCCAGAAGGCCAATGACCTGGGGCTGCGCAAGTTCGACACGGTGGACGACGCGGTCGAGGCCTTCGGTCCGAACGCCGCCAACTTCTACTCTGCCGGCGCCTTCTTCGATCACGAGGAGTACCTGGCGGGGAACACGCCGCTGTCCTACGAGAGCGCGCTCAGCGTCAACGGCGGCAACGAGTCGACCCGCTATTACGTATCGGGCCTCGTCAAGCACGACGGCGGGATCGTGACCGGCACCGGGTACGACAAGCAGTCGCTCAAGCTGAACGTCGACCAGAGCATCGGATCGTCGGTCCTCTTCCGGATCAGCACGACCGCCCTGCACACGAAGACGGCCCGCGGCTTCACCAACAACGACAACCGCAGCATCAGCTACTGGATGACGCTGCCGTCGACGCCGTCGTTCATCGACCTGCGCCGGCGCGAGGACGGCAGCTGGCCCCACAATCCCTTCGCCAACAGCAACATCCTCGAAACGGCGGCCAACGTCGTGAACGACGAGGATGTGTACCGGTTCATCGGGGCGGGGAACCTGTCGTGGGATGCCTTCGTCTCGGGCGGCCACTCGCTTCGGTTCGTGGCGAACGCGGGTATCGACTTCTTCACTCAGCAGAACACGATCTTCAGCCCTCCGGAGCTCCAGTACGAGCCCGACGACGGTCTGCCGGGCACCTCGGTGAAGGGTGACGCGGCCAGCCGCTTCGTCAACGTCAGCACGAACGCCATCCATACCTACACCCACGACCGGTTCAGGTCGACGTTTTCGGCTGGACTCCAGTACGAGGAGCGCGATCTCGACATCTCGCGGATCGCCGCCAGGAATCTCGTGGCCGGGCTCTCGAACGCCGACGACGGGACCGATCTCGCGGTGAGGCAGCAGCGGCAGCAGGTGAGGGACTTCGGCTTCTTCGTGCAGGAGGAATTCCTGCTGGGCGACCGGCTCCTGCTCACCGGCGCGATCCGTGCCGACCAGAGCAGCAACAACGCCGAGCCCTCTTCGCTCTTCTACTACCCCAAGGCCGCGGCGTCCTACCGCTTTCCGGGACTGGCCCCCGGGATCGTGGACGAACTCAAGCTGCGGGCGGCCTTCGGCCAGTCGGGGAACCAGCCGCTCTACGGCCAGAAGTTCAGCACCCTGAACACGGGCAACATCGGCGGGCTGCAGACCTTTTCCGTTTCGGGCACCACCGTGGCGCCCGACCTGAAGCCGGAGCGCCAGCGCGAGATCGAGGTCGGCACCGACGCCACCATCCTGGGCGACCGGGCCACCGTCGAGTTCACGGTGTACCAGAAGCGCATCACCGACCTCCTGCTGCAGCGGGCGCTTCCGCCCTCGACCGGTTTCGGCACGCAGATCTTCAACGGCGGCGTGCTGGAGACGCTGGGCGTCGAGGCGGGACTGACCCTGTTCCCGGTGACCACCGAGTCCTTCTCCTGGTCGACGACCGCGACCTACTCGATGGACCGGAGCGAAATCGTCGAGCTTCCGGTGCCCGAGTTCCGCGCAGGCGGGTTCGGGACGGCGCTCGGCGGCTTCCAGATCACCGAGGGCGAGTCGCCATCGGCATTTTTCGGCCGGGACACGGCTGCCGTCGCCAACGACCCGCGCTGCGGCGGCCCCTGCGAGGTCGGCGACCGCATCATCGTGGTCCTGGGCGACGCCAACCCGGACTTCCGCATGGGATTCGGCAACGACGTGCGCTTCGGCGACTTCAGCGCCTACATGCTGTGGGACTGGCAGCAGGGCGGCACGGTGGCGAACCTCACCGGCTGGCTCTACGACCTCAGCAAGAACGCGGAGGACTACGCCGATGCATGCACCGACCCGGGATGCATGCCCGGCGAGACGCTCGGCGATTTCCGGCTGCGCGTGTATCCGAGCAAGATCTCCAGCATCTGGCTGGAGGACGCCACCTTCCTGAAGCTGCGCGAGGTCACATTCAACTACGAGCTTCCGGAGCGGTTCACCGGGATGCTCTGGGACCGGGTCAGCACCGTTACGCTGTCTCTGAGCGGCAGGAACGTCCTGACGTTCACGGGCTACGGCGGCATGGATCCGGAGGTGAGCAACTTCGGCTCGGAGGCGATCGCGCGGAACATCGACGTGGCGCCCTATCCACCGAGCCGGAGTTTCTGGTTCTCCGTCAACATGGGCTTTTGAAGGGCCGGCCCAGGGAGAAAATGAAAATGATCAGCAAGACCAGACAGGGAATCAGGGGAACGGCGGTCACCGCGGCGCTCGCGCTTTCGCTTGGGGGCACCGCGTGCGCCGATCTCGTCGTACCCAACTTCAACGACCCGAGCGTCGAGGACCTGACCACCAACCCCACCGTCAACAGCGTGGTGGCCGCGGCCCAGAACCTCATGTCGACGGCGCGCGGCAACACCGCGTCGCGGGTCCTCTACCTGGGCATCTGGGGACGCGAGGCCTACGACCTGCGTCCCGAGGAGCCCCGAACCACGACCAACCGCCTGATCGGGCCGCTGGATCCGGTCAACGGGGGTGCATTCTGGGGGTATTCCAGCCTCAAGAACATCCAGGTGCTTCTGGACGCCGTCGACGCGGTCGACGCGATCGCCGAGCCGGACAAGAACGCGATCCGGGGCTTCGCCAAGACCGTTGCCGCCCAGTCGCTCTGGAACATCATCATCATGCACACCACCTTCGGGGCGGCGCTGGAGCCGCCGGCCGACCCCGGCGACGAACTGTCGCCGATCGTGACCGAGGACCAGGTCTACGCGCGCATCTTCCAGCTGCTCGACGAAGCCCAGACGCACCTGTCGAGCGCGGGGAACTCCTTCCCCTTCGGCCTCACTGCCGGTTACTCCGGCTTTTCCAGCCCGGCGGACTTCATCCGGCTCAACCGCGCGCTCAAGGCCCGCTACCACAAGTATCGCGGCGAATGGAGCGAGGCCATGAGCGCGCTGTCGGGCTCGTTCCTGAATCGCTTCGGCGACCTTGAGTACGGCCTCTATCACAACTACAGCACCAATCCGGGCGATGCGTCGAATCCCTTCTTCTCGGTGGCGAGCCACTACGCGCACCCGCGCTTCCTGGCGGAGGCCCAGATGAAGCCGGATGGCACGCCCGACGGCCGGGCGACCGGCAAGACCGAGGTGCAGGCGCAGGTGTTTTCGCTGCTCGGGATCGACGTGACCGAGCGGTTCGTGATCTACACGAAGCAGGACTCGCCCCTGCCGTGGGTCCGTAACGAGGAGCTGCTGCTGCTGCGCGCCGAAGTGCTGCTCGCATCGGGGATGCGGCAGGACGCGGTCAGGGAGATCAACATCATCCGGACGGCGTACGGACTGAGCCCCTTCGAGGATCCTGGGAGCGACGGGCCGGTGCTGGACGAGATCCTCTACAACAAGTTCATGTCCCTCGCGCTCGAGGGCGGCTTCACCTACTTCGACGCAAGGCAGTACGGCCGCACCGACCAGCTCCCCAGGGCGCGGAGCGACCACGTCGTGTTCCTCCAGCTGCCCTTCCCGCAGAACGAGTGCCTGGCCCGTCCCGAGCTGGGGACCGGGCGCGACCAGCCCTGCGGCACAATCTACGGGAACTGAGCGGCTGAGCCGCTCGCCGAAACGAAGCGGCGGGGGCGGGGCATGTTTCGCCCGCTCCCGCCGCCTCTCCGGCCGTGGAGCCTGCCGGCTGACGCCAGCCCGTCAGCTGATCGGCCTGCGCTTCTGCTGCAGTCCGTCCTTCTGCTCGATGTAGGACAGCCCCTTCGTGATCCAATCCGGCGCCGGCTCGCCCTTCAGGTAGTGCGCGAACCACTGCATGATCCGGTTGCGGTAGTCCTTCTGGTTGGGCTCCCGCGCCAGGCCGTGGTTCTCGCCGTCGTAGACCAGCAGCACCATGTCCTTGCCCAGGCGCCGGGCCGCGTTGTAGAACTCGACCCCCTGGTTGAACTCGACGGCCCCGTCCTCGCTCCCGAACATCATGAGCAGCGGCGTGTTCATGTTCTGGATGTTGTGGACCGGCGAGTTGGCCGCGTACGAGTCGTAGTCCTCCCACCAGGGCACCTGCATGCGTCCCTGGCTGATCTCGAAGATGCGCGCGTCGGTGCCGCCCGAGTTCCAGTAGAACGACAGGTACATGCTCATCAGGTTCGTGAGCGGCGCGCCGGCGACGGCACTGGCGAAGATGTCGTCCTGCGTGACGAAGAAGGTCGTCTGGTAGCCCCCCCAGGAGTGCCCGATCAGGCCCACGCGCTCGGGATCGATCATCCCGGTCTCCACCGCGGCGGCCACCGCCGGGCGCAGCGTCTGGACGCTGGAGCGCCCCGGATCGCGGTCGCGGAAGACGATGTCCGGCTGCAGCACGAAGTAGCCCTCCTGGCTCCATGCCTGGACGTTGTAGTAGCTGGTCTCGTCGGCCAGGACAAAGCGGTGCAGACCCCGCGACATCAGTTCGTAGTGATACACGATCATGGGGTACTGCGTGCCTTCCTCGTAGTTGGCCGGATAGGTGAGGAAGCCCTGGAGCCTCCGGCCCCACTCGTTCTCGTAGTCGATGAGCTCGGTGTGGCCCCAGGCGTAGTCGGCGTGGAAGGGGTTGGTGTTGGTGACCTGCTCGAGGTCGCTCAGGTCGTCGCGCCGGGTGACAAAGTAGTCGGGGGAGTCGTCGAAGCGCTCCTTGCGGATGACGAACACGTCGGCGCCCTCGGCCTTTTGCAGCCCGCCCCCGAACCCGCCGATGCTCGCGTCCTCCCAGATGAGCTGTTCGGGGTCGCGACCGGGCCGTGCCCGCGCGAAGCCCGCCTTCTTCGTCCACTCGCCGTAGGTCGAATAGTAGATCGGCTCATCCGGGTCGAAGGCATCGGCTTCCCGGTCGAGCCGTATCGGCCGGTACAGCACGTCGTTCTCCGCACCCGGTGTGAGGCGCCGGCCGCCGGACCCGTCAGGCTGGATCTCCCAGACGTCCCATTCGTCGTTGATCAGGACCGCTTCGTCGTCCTCCATCCACCCGGAAGTCCCGAATGACGGCATCTGCTCGTTGGTCGGAGTCCTGTCCAGGTCGACGAAAACGCCGTCCACGCCCTCGGTGATGTTGCGGGTCTCGCCGGTCTCCAGATCGTAGGTCCAGTAGTCTTCGCCCTCGAACCACATGAGGTAGCGGCCGCCGGGACTCGCCGACGCGCCCCCGAATATCCGGGTCCGAACCAGGTCGCGCTGGCCGGTCGCGGTATTCACGGCGTAGATGTCGACGAATTGCTGCCGGAACATGGCGTTCAGGTCGTAGGGCGTCTCGTCCCGGGCGATCATGTAGCGGCCGTCGGCCACGATTGACGCGCCATCCGCGTGATCGCCGCCCAGCTGCAGGAAGCTGCCGTCGTCCAGCGACCAGCGGGCGATGTGGTTCACCCGGCGCAACTGCGCCTCGCGCACCCGCTGCTGAGGGACCGGGTCCAGGTCCTTTGAGTGCCAGATCTCGACGCCCGGAGGGTCTTCCTCCTCCTCCTGGGCTCCACGCCGGGCTGGCGGCCCATCCCCCTCCTCGTCCTCCTCGTCGCCCTCACCCTCCTCGTCACCTTCTTCCTCACCCTCGCCGTCACCCTCTTCACCGTCACCCTCACCGTCGTCCTCCTCGCCGTTCTCGACCGGCTTGCGGTCCTGCAGCCCGAGGAAGATCGTGCCGCCATCCTCCGACCAGGTGGGCACGCGGTGCTCGGTCACCCGCGAGGTGGCCGGAACACCGGTATCCTCGCGCGGGTCCAGCACAAAAGAGCGGCCGCCGTTCTCGTCCAGGTCCCGCCAGGCCATCACCACATGCGCGGTGTCCTCGTGCTCCTGGTCGGTGTAGGTCTTCATCACGGCCAGGTCGGCCGACTCCTCACGCCACCGGAGGTGCCGGTAGGTGGCCTCGTCGGTGTCCAGCGTGCGCAGCCGGCCGGTCGCGGGATCGTACAGCGTGACGCCGTTGGAGACCTGGTCGTCCGCATCGATCGTCATGGCCAGCAGCGATCCCTCGTCCTGCCACGCCATCTGCGCGACGTTGCCGAAGCTGATCAGCGTGGACCCGGTCGCCATCTCCCGCACCACGATGTCCACACCGCTCGACTCCTTTTCCTGGGGCCTGTAGCGCCTGAGCGTCAGGTAGCGGCCGTCATGGGAGAAGGTGAAGGACTGGATGTCGTCGATCGTTTCCTGCTCGCCCGTCTGCAGGTCCAGAAGACCGAGCTTGTTGCGGACCGGCTGCCGCTGCTCCTGCATCCGTTCGCGCTGATCGGGCGACACGCCGATCGCATAGGCGAGCCAGCGGTTGTCATCGCTGAACACCGGGCGCGTGGCAAAGGGAATCACCACCACCGAATCGGAGTCGGTGGAGTGCACGCGAAGTTCGCCCTCGTCGTTGACCCGGGAGATCCCGACCGCCATCCAGCGGCCGTCGGGCGAGAGGGTTGCGCCGCCGAGGCGCTCGAACTGGCCGTAGTCTTCCACGGTGAGCGTCGGCTTGTCCTGGGCGCGCGCCCGGTCCGGCGCAACGGCCGCGCCGAGCGCGGCCGCAGCCAGGAAAAGCACGCCGAAAACGATGCGGGGCGGGGTTCCTGCTTTCGTCATGTTTCTGCCTTCCGAGAGGGGAAAGGTGCTGCTGTCGGGCTCGCGGGACGCGCGTCGGGAAGCCGATGGACCCCGCGGCGCCGCTACGCAACAAATATTCTGGGCGCCCGGGCGCTCGTGCAAGGCGCGCGCGCGAATCCCGGGTGTGGGCCGCGTGCCCGGGGGGCCGCTCGCGCCGGGGCCGCGCCAATGTCCTGCCCGCGCGCTTCGCCCGCGCCGCCGCCGTGCCGTCTTGTTGGCCCGCACGGGCCCGGAGTAGCTTTCAGGGGGAGCCCCTCGGGGGTCCGCCGGGTCCCGGGGTGCCCGTGGGCGGGCGCGAGAGAAGGCAACGAGAGCGGAGGAGTGCGTGGCCAGACGGTCGATCGAAGTGGATGTCGGTGGCGTGAAGGTCGGCGGGGGCAATCCCGTCGTGGTACAGTCGATGACCAACACCGACACCGCCGACCCGGCCGCGACCGCCGCTCAGGTCAAGGCGCTCGCGGACGCGGGCAGCGAAATCGTGCGGGTCACGGTCAACAACAAGCTTGCCGCGGCGGCCGTCCCCGAACTCTTCGAGCGCCTCGGCGACCTGGGCTGCACGGTTCCGATCGTCGGGGACTTCCACTACAACGGCCACATCCTGCTACGCGACTTTCCTCGCGCGGCGGCGCTCCTGCACAAGTACCGGATCAACCCGGGGAATGTGGGCACGAGCCGGCGCGACGAGAACTTCCAGGCGATCGTGCGGATCGCGGTCGAGAACGGCAAGGCGGTGCGCATCGGGGTGAACTGGGGGTCGCTCGACCAGCGCCTGCTCACGCAGATGATGGACGAGAACGGCCGCCGCGCGAACCCGAAGGACGCGGGCGAGGTGCTCCGCGACGCGATCGTGACGAGCGCGACCATGTCGGCGGAGCTGGCCGAGGAGACGGGACTCGGCCCGGAACGGATCGTGCTCAGCGCCAAGGTCTCCGGGGTGCGCGAGCTGATCCTCGTGTACCGGCAGCTCGCGCCGCTCACCCGGTACCCGCTCCACCTCGGGCTCACCGAAGCGGGGATGGGGTCGAAGGGGATCGTGGCCACCTCGGTCGCGCTGGCGCCGCTTCTCCTGGACGGGATCGGAGACACGATCCGCGTGTCGCTCACGCCGCGGCCCGACGGCGACCGCACCGAGGAGGTGCAGATCGCTCAGCAGATCCTGCAGTCGCTCGAGATCCGCAGCTTCGAGCCCCAAGTGACGGCGTGCCCGGGCTGCGGCCGCACCACCAGCACCTTCTTCCAGGAGATGACCGAGGACATCCAGGGCCACATCCGCCGCCGCATGCCTGACTGGCGGCGTCTCTACCCCGGCGTGGAGGACCTCAAGGTGGCGGTGATGGGGTGCGTCGTGAACGGCCCCGGGGAGTCGAAGCACGCGGATCTCGGGATCTCGCTTCCCGGCAACTTCGAGGACCCGAAGGCCCCGGTATACGTGGACGGAGCCCACCTGCGGACGCTCAAGGGCGAGCGGATCGTGGAGGAGTTCAAGGAGATCCTGGGGGACTACGTGCGGCGTCGGTACGCCGACGGAGGGCAGGCTTGAGCGCGAGCGGTCGCAAGCCTCCCCGCCTGCGGTAAGCGAATGCGCTCTCGGCACCGTCGAATTGCAAACGGGGGTGTTTTTGGCGCGCTCCTGGCACATACGGTGCAACCATTGACACAACAATGACATCAAAACGGTAGGGTGGGGGTATAATCAAGGGGTGCCGCCGATTCGGCTGGGGCGGCGACGGACACTGCGGGCGGCGTGTGTCTCGACGCAAACTCGTCCCGCCAACCACACGGAGCTTGAGCGATGGCACAATCGCGTACCGCCCTTGGACTGCTGACCGTCCTGATCATTCTGGGCGGGCTGGGATACTTCGGCTGGAGACAATTGCGACCGGAGCCCGAGGAGACCGATGAGGTCCCCGAGATGTCCGATGCGCAGCTGGAGGTGGTGCAGTCCGTCCAGCAGCAGTTCGCCACGGACATCCCCACTCCCGTTCGCGGCGCCATCGCGGTGCGGGACACGTTGCGCCTCTACGTCGGCGCCAAGGCCCGCGCCGAGGCATTTCGCGAGGCCAGGCTGACCGCGCAGGTTTCGGGGGTCGTGCAGTCGGTCCGGGTGCGCGAGAACCAGCAGGTGCGGGCGGGCGAACTGCTCATACAGATCGACACGACGGAATACGCCCTCGACCTCGCGGCGAGACGGGCGTCATTGGGAAGGGCCGAGGTCGACTACCAGGTCCGGCTCCTCCAGGACGACGTGCTCGAGGACCCGGCGCTGCGGGCCGGCAGGGCCGAACGTGCGCGGTACACCACCGGTCTCGCCCAGGCGGAGGTGGACTACCAGCGCGCGCAGCTCACCCTGGAGAAGACCAGGGTCACCGCGCCGTTCGGCGGCAGGATTGCGGACCTGCGGGTGGTCGAAGGCCAGTACGTCGGTGCCGGGACGGAACTGCTCACGGTCGTCACGCTGGACCCGATCAAGGTCTCGGTTTCGGTGCTGGAGGCCCACGTCGTTCAGCTGGAGGAGGGTCGCCTGGCCCATCTGGACTTCCTGGCCATGCCGGACACCGTCTTCGAGGGCACGGTCGAAACGATCAATCCGATCGTCGACCTGGAGACGAATACGACCCGGGTAACGGTCCTCCTTCCCAACCCCGACGCCCGCATCAGGCCGGGCATGTACGCGGACGCCCTGGTGGAGGCCCAGAAGATCCCGGACGTGATCCAGGTGCCCCGCACGGCGATCCGCGAGACCGACGATCGCCGCACTCACCTCTTCGTATACAAGGAAGGCAGGGCCGAATGGGTCTACGTTCCGCTCGGCAGACAGAACGAGACCATGGTCGAGCTGCTCGGCGAGCCCGGAACCCAGTTCTGGGTGGAGCCCGGATCGATCGTCCTCGTCGAGGGCCATCAATCGATCATCCACGACGGCGCCGTCGAGCTCGTGGAGGACGTGGCGGTTGCGGGAGGGAGGCCCACACGATGAGCGCGACGAAGGCCCATGACGAACAGAGGAGCGTCCGGCCAACTGTCGTTGCCGGCGGCTGCAAGTCCCTGCGACGCCTTGCCACCGGGGTCTCCATCCTGCTTCTGGTGGGAGCCCCGGCAGGCGGCGGCAATGTCCTGGCCCAGCAGATGGAAGCTGGCGGTGAAGCAACGGTTCTCACCCTCCGGGAGGCCCTGAACCTCGCCACCGAACACAATCCCCAGTACCGTCAGGCCGTCAACCGGATGGAGTTGCTGGGGCCCCGCCAGCGCCAGGCCTGGGCGGCCTTCCTTCCGGATGTAAGCGCCCGCTACTCGACGGGCCAGACCCTGCGCCGGGACGTCTCCTGGATCGGCTTCGACGGGCGGCCGGGGCAGAACCCGTCACCGGAGTGGGTGGGTTCCTCCAGCGCCAGGATGGATCTGTATGTGGACTTCGAGATCTTCGACGGCGGCCGGCGCTTTCGTGAACGCGACCGCATCCGTGCCGAGGTGCGGGCGAACCGGCTGAACGCCCGGGTGGAGCTGGACCGTATCCTCGCCCAGGTCCAGCGCCAGTTTCTGTACGTCCAGCGCCAGAAGGCCCGGCTGGCGCTTGAGCGGGACCTGCTGGCGGACCGGCAGCGGGATCTGGACCTGACCGAGCAGCGTTTTGCTCTGGCGCTCGACCGTCGGCCGGACCTTCTTGCGCGCGAATTCGATGTCGAGCAGCAGCGCGCCGCGCTCAGGGAGGCCGAGGGCGGGGTGGAGACGGCGCTGATCAACCTGCGCGTGGCCATCGGCGACCCGGCGCTCGAGTCGCTCAATGTGGAGGAGAGCCTGCCCGAGCCCTTCGACCCCGTTTCCCTCGGCCTGGAGGGTCTGGTGGCGCGCGCGCGCGTCGAGAGCCCCGCGGTGCGTGCGCGGGAGGAGCAGGTGCAGATGAGCCGGGCGTCGTTGCGCGAGGAAAACGCGCGGCGGTGGCCGAGCATCAGGGCGAGTTCAAGCTGGGGCCGGAGCGCCTTCGAGGACGGGCAGACCGCGCTCTTCGATCTGCAGCCGGGACCCAGCGTCAGTGGCAACGCGAACTGGTCCTTCAGCTTCTCGCTTCCGATCTTCGACCGCTTCCAGCGTTCCTACAGCACCGCCAGCCGGCGCATCGATCTGGAGAATGCCCTCGAGAGCCTCCGCCAGCAGGAAATGCAGGTGGAGCAGGACGTCAGGACCCGGTTTGCGACGCTGACGACCGATTGGGAGACCCTGCTGCTGCGCGAAAGGGCCCTTGAGATCGCGAGCCAGCGCCTGGAGATCATGCGTGAGGAATACCGGCTGGCGAACGTCGACATTCAGCCGCTGAGGACAGCGATCAACGAAGAGGCAAGGGCGCGGAGGGACGCGATCGATCAGCGTTTCACCTTCGCTCTGGCGCTGCTGGACCTCTACGAAGCCGTGGGCATCGTGGGCGAAGAGGCCGGCATCGTGACCGTGCCCGAGCCGAGCTAGGCAGCCCGTGGACAGAATCCCCCCGGCATTCGAGCGGCGATGCATCCGCGCTGGGCGCTACGCTTCACCGTTTCACGATGTCAAGAGAACCTTACCGAATGTCATGTATACCATACATAGGGCGGCCCCATGGGTCCGCTCTGCGTTGCTCCTCGGGCAAATAGCTCCGCTAATAGCCCATCGTCGCGCCTTGCCAGCCCGGCGCCACGCCGCACTCGGTGCTCGGGCGGCTCTATCCACGGACTGCTGACATGTCTGTCTCCAGAACATGCACCCGGCGTCCCGTTGCCGTCGCCATGCTGTTTCTGGCGATCACGCTGCTCGGGGTCATTTCGGTCACCCGTCTTCCGATCGACCTCCTCCCCGAGGTGAGCTTCCCGCGGCTGATCGTCTACACCAGCTATCCCGATGTCGCGCCGGCCGAGATCGAGCGGCTCGTCACCGAACCGGTCGAACAGCAGGCTGCCGCGGTGGCCGGTGTCGAGAAAGTGACCTCGGTCTCGCAGGATGGCGTCAGTCTGGTCACGCTCCGCTTCGTGTGGGGCACCGACATGGATTTTGCCGCGCTGAACCTTCGGGAACGGCTCGACAACATCCGCTACGGCCTTCCGGAGACGGCCGAACGGCCGATCATCCTGCGCGTCGACCCGCAGTCGGACCCGATCATGGCGGTGTCGCTGTCGGGGGGCAGCGGCCTTCTGCACAACAAGCAGATCGCCGAGGCGGTGTTTCGGCGGCGCCTGGAGCAGCTCGAGGGCGTCGCGCAGGCTTCCGTGACGGGAGGTCTCGACCGCGAGATCCATGTCGAGTTCTACCCGGACCGGCTCGAGGCCTACGGCGTCAGCCTCAACGAACTGATCAGCGCGGTGGGCGCCGCCAACCATTCCTCGCTCGGCGGGACCATCCTGGAGGGGCGCTACCGGTACCCGCTGCGCACGCTGGGAGAATTCCAGAACGTCGACGAGATCCGCGAGGTCGTGGTGGGGCGGCAGCAGATGGGCGGCGGCGGGGCGGGTGCGGGAGACGGCATCGCTCCCGGCTTCCGGCAGGTTCTGGTGCGCGACATCTCGACGGTCGTCGACGGATTCGCCGACCGGCAGGAGATCGCGCGCTACAACGGGTCCGAGTCGGTGGGGCTGCTGGTCTTCAAGGAGTCCGGCGCGAACACGGTCGCCGTATCGGAGCTGGTGAGGGAGACCCTCGACCTCCTCGAAGAGCAGTACCCCGAATTCACCGCGGACGTCGCGTACGACCAGGCGGTGTTCATCGACGAATCGATCACCAACGTGTTTCAGGCACTGATCCTCGGAGGCGCGCTGGCCTTCGTCATCCTCTTCTTCTTCCTCAGGGACCCGCGCTACCCGGTCGCGATCGCGCTGGCGATCCCCCTGTCCGTGATCGGGGCCTTCGCGCTCATGGACGCCTTCGGGGTGTCGCTCAACATCATGAGCCTGGGCGGGCTCGCGCTGGGCGTGGGGATGCTGGTGGACAACTCGATCATCGTGCTCGAGAACATCTTCCGTCACCGGCAGGCGGGGATGGGCGCGCTGGAGGCCGCCGCGGTAGGCGCCGAGGAGGTGCAGGGAGCCATCACCGCCGCCACGCTCACCACGATCTCGGTCTTCGGCCCCATCATCTACGTGCAGGGCGTCGCCGGGGAGCTCTTCGGCGCCCTCTCCCTGGCGGTGGCGTTCTCGCTGCTCGCGAGCCTGGCCGTCGCGCTCACGCTGCTCCCGACCATGGCCGCCCGGTTCGGTGGCGCCGCCGCCGCCGCCGACCGTCCGCACGCCCCGCTGCACGACCCGGAGGAGGACGTCGAGGAGGATCCGCCGGAGGAGTTCCTGGCGCGCCTGCTGTGGAGGCTGGCCGACTGGGTGAACCGGGGCACCCGGTTCCTGCTGATGATCCCCTTCGCCATCGTCAAGCTGCCTGTGTCGATCGCCGCGCAGCTCTTCCGGTTCTGGATGGAGATTCTGGGCAACGTGCTCGGCTTCCTCTTCTCCCCCTTTCTCGGGATCTTCGACCGCGCCTTCGAAGCGTTCGCGCGGTGGTATCACGGGGTGTTGGACGGCGCACTGGACCGCAGGGCGACCGTGCTCTTCATCTCGGCGCTCGCGCTGGGCGGGAGCCTGACACTGGCCCTGACCCTGGACCGGGATCTGCTCCCCGATGTGGACCAGGGCGCCTTCACCGTCCGGATGGAACTCGACGAATCGACGCGGCTCGAGGCGACCGCCGAGGCTGCGGCATTGGTTGAGGACCGGCTGCTGGAGGACGACCAGGTCGTCGCCGTGTTCAGCCACATCGGGCAGGACGTGCAGGCGTTGAGGGACGCGAACGCCACCGCGGGACTGCACACCGCGACGCTGGAGGTACGTCTGGCCGACGGCGCCGTGACCGATGAGGTGGTCGACAGGACGCAGAGCGGCGCCTCCCTGTTTCCGCCCGGGGCGCTCGCCTTCGAGACCGGGCAGGCGACGGCGCTGGGCCGGCTGCTCGGCGGCAGCGAAGCGGACATCGCGGTGCGGCTGTTCGGCCCCGTGCTGGAGGATATGCACAACTTTGCGGAAGAGGTCAGCGAGCGCCTGTCGCAGGTGACCGAGATTCGCAACGTGCGCGTCGGCTCGGAGCGGGGGAAACCCCAGTTCCAGGTCACGATCGACCCGGAGGCGGCCGCACGGTACAGAATCGCCCCCCAGGCGATCGCCAATACGATATCGACCGCCATGCTCGGCTCGCGTGCCACGGAGTTCATCGACTTCGACCGGAAGATCCCGGTCATGGTGCGCCTTCCCGAAGAACTTCGCCACGACGCGGCCACGCTCAACAGCCTCCGTGTCGACGGAGTCCCGCTCAGGAATCTGGTGACCATCGACCAGACGCTGGGGCCGGCCGAGATATGGCGCGAACAGCAGAGCAGGGTGGTGACGGTGTACGCGGATGTCGCGTCCGGGGGGCTCGCGGGTGCGATCCTGGCGGTCGAGGCGGCCCTGGCGGAGCTGACTCCTCCATACAACGTCCGGGTGGACGTCGGCGGCGAAAACGAAGAGATGAGGCGATCGTTCCAGGACCTCGCCTTCGCCTTCGGGCTGGCCCTGCTCCTGGTCTACATGATCCTGGCCGCCCAGTTCGAGTCCTTCGTGCACCCCTTCACCATCCTGATGGCGGTGCCGCTCGCGCTGGTCGGCGCCATCCTTGCGCTCGCGGCGACGGGGCAGGGGCTCAACACCATGAGCCTGATCGGAGTGGTGATCCTCGTTGGGATTGTGGTCAACGACTCGATCGTCAAGGTCGACTTCATCAACCAGGGCATTGCGCGCGGGCTCCGCCTGCGCGACGCGATCCTCGAGGCCGGCCTGGTCCGGCTCAGGCCGATCGTGATGACGACGGTCACCACGGTCCTGGGGCTGTTCCCGATGGCGCTTGGGATCGGGCGCGGCGCGGATCTGCGGGCACCCCTGGCCATCTCGGTGATCGGCGGCCTGATCGTCGCGACCGCGCTGACCCTGATCGTCGTGCCGGTGGTCTATGCCGTGGTCGAGGATGTGCGTAGAATGTGGCACAGGCGCCGCACCGCCCGGTCGGCCCCGAGCGCGGAAACCGTCCTACAGTCGGCAGGATTGACATGATCAGCACCAGCTACCGGAGACCGGTGGCCATCGCGATGGTCTACGTGGCCGTCGGCCTCCTCGGACTGCGGGCCTGGGTGGACATCCCGATCGAGCTGTTCCCCAACACCCGGATGCCGCAGCTGATCATCACGGGGACCTGGCGCGGGGCCTCGCCCGAGACCGTCGAAGCGTTCCTGGCTTCACCGGTGGAGGGAGCGGTCCAGCTGGTGCAGGGCGTGGAACGGGTCGTCTCGGAGTCATCCGAGGGGAGGACGCGGATCGACGCGTACTTCAATCACGACACCGACATGAACTTCGCGCGCCTGGACCTGTCGGAAAGGCTGCGCGTGCTGGAGGAGACCCGGATCCCCGCCGGCGCCCGGATATCGGTTCAGCATTTCGTGCCCAGGGAGTTCCAGCGGGGCAGCCTGCTGGAGTACACCTTCACCGGGGCGCTGACCCTGGGTGCGCTGCGCGAGCACCTTGACGACGTGGTGGTGCCCGAGTTGACCCGGGTGCAGGGGGTGTCCCAGGCGCAGGCCATCGGCGGCCTGGAGCGGATGATCGAGATCGAAATCGACCGCGAGGCCATGGCGGGTCTGGGCGTATCCGCGAACGAAGTCACCGGGGTCCTGAACCGCCTCGATCTCCGAGGCGTGGCCGGCGCGGTGCGCGAAGGGGACTCGGAGTGGACGGTGACGATCCGGAACCGCCCCGCCTCGGCGCTCGACATCGAGGACGCGATCGTGCGGGCCGACCGGGACCGGACCGTCCGCATCCGCGACATCGCCACCGTGCGCGACACCTGGGAGGACATCACGAGCCACTTCCGGATCAACAACCGTCCGGCGGTCTCGCTGCGCATCGACCGGGAGATCAGCGCCAACTCCGTCAGGGTGGCGGACGCGGTAAAGGAGCGGATGGAGGAGCTGCAGGCGCGCAATCCGCCGAACACCGGGTTCATTCTGGTCCGCGACGAGAGCGCGGAGATCCGGCGGCAGATGTCCGACATGCGGAGCCGGGTCTACCTGTCGGCGATCGTGATCTTCGCGGTCCTGCTGATCTTCCTCCGGTCGATCCGGCCGGCTGTCGTGGTGTTCGCCACCATCGCCTTTTCGGAGCTCATCGCGCTGAACTTCATCTATTTCGGGGGCCTTTCGCTGAACCTCCTCACCCTCATGGGGCTCGCGATGGGCTTCGGGCTGGTCGTGGACAACTCCATCGTGGTGCTGGAGAACATCTACCGGCGCTGGCAGCAGGGGAGTTCGCGCGAGGAAGCAACCCGTCGAGGTGCATCCAGGGTGGTACTCGCGATCATCGCCGCCACCGGGACCAACCTCATCGTGCTTGTGCCCTTCGTCTACTTTCAGGACGATCAGCGGCTCTATTACCTGCCGCTCGCGCTCGCGGTGGGCCTCACCCTGCTGGCTTCGGTTCTTGTCGCCTTCAGCTTCATTCCGGCCCTCGCAGCCAGGATCCTGCCGGCTCGGGCCACCGGGCCCGTCCGCCCACCGATCTACGAGAGGTTCTACCAGGGTCTGGTGACCGGAACGCTGCGCTGGCCCTGGCTCACGGTACTGATTCCGCTCGTGGCGCTCGGCGTGTCCGGTTACGTCTTCGAGAGGGACGTCAACCGGGGCTACGTGTGGGGTGGCGGGGGCGGCACGGCCACCTTCATCAACATCTCAATCCGGCTGCCCGAGGGCACCGACATCGAGCGCACCAACGAGTTCGCCCAGTTCTTCGAGAACCGGCTTGGCGCGATGCCCGAGGTGGACCGATTCCAGACGACGGTGTACGAGACCAGCGCCCAAATCCGCGTCACCTTCCCCGAGCACCTCGAGCACACGTCCGTTCCGGTCGGCATCAAGGACCAGCTCTTCGCCTATTCGCTGCAATATTCCGGCGTCGAGGTGCGGGTTACCGGTTACGGCCCGTCGTTCTACGGCGGGGGGGGCGGCTATTCCCCGAGGTACCGGATCCAGGTCCTGGGCTACAACTACCTCAGGGTGAAGGAGATCGCGGAGGACATGGGCGCGAATATCGCGCAGCGCCCGCGCGTCCGCGATGTGAACACCAACGCGACCATGTCCTGGAGCAATCGCGAAAGCGACCACGAATTCGCGGTGGTGATCCGGCGCGATGTCCTCGCCAACTACGACCTGACGGTGCAGCAGCTCGTCGCCGAGGTGCAGGCCGCCGTACGCGGACAGTCCGGCCAGCAGCAGATCAAGATCGGGGGTGACGAGGTCCGCTTCCAGGTCAAGGTGGAGGGGAACCGGGAGATCGATCTGATCGAGTTGCAGCAGAGGCTGGTGACGACCCCCGGGGGGGAACCGGTTCGCCTGGGCGACCTGGTGGAGATCGAACCGCGCGATGTTCTGGCCACCGTTCGCCGGCAGGACCAGCAGTACGAGCGGACGGTCGGGTACGAATTCAGGGGACCCGCCCGGCTCGGCAACACCGAGCACGAGGCGTCGATCGCCAGCACGCCCACGCCCCCGGGGTACAAGGTCCAGAAGACCGACAGCGGCCGCCTGACCAGGGATCAGGAGATGCAGATCTACCTCGTGCTGGGCGCCGCGATCCTGCTCGTGTACATGCTGACCGCGGCCCTCTTCGAGTCCCTGCTTCTGCCGCTGTGCGTGCTGCTCACCGTGCCGATGGCCCTGATCGGCGTGTTCCTGATCTTCTTCTACTTCGAAGCCACCTTCACCCGCGAAGCGTACATCGGCGTGATCATGATGGCGGGGATCGTCGTCAACAACGCGATTCTCCTTGTCGACCATATCAACCGCCTCCGCTGGGAGGAGAAGCTGGGCCTCCGGGCCGCGATCGTCCAGGGTACGGTCGAGCGCGTGCGGCCCATCCTCATGACCACCACGACGACGATCGCGGCCCTTCTCCCCCTGGTGCTCTTCAGCGAGACGGTGAATGCCAACATCTGGAACGCGTTTGCCTTCGTGCTGATCGGGGGACTGGCGTCCTCGTCGATTCTGGTCCTTACGGTGACGCCCGCGCTCTACTATCTCCTGCAGCAGGTGAGGTTCAGTCGCGTCAAGGCGGCGGTCATGGAGGTCTGAGGGCCCCGATGAGGCTCCGCTTCGCGCCATCGCCGACAGGGTATCTCCACGTCGGCGGGGCCCGCACCGCGCTCTTCAACTGGCTGCTGGCCCGGGCCGGCGGGGGCGACTTCGTCCTGCGCATCGAGGATACCGACCGCGATCGCAGCCGCCCCGAACATGTCGACGCGATCCTCGGCGGGCTCTCCTGGCTGGGGATCGACTGGGACGAAGGGCCGGTCTTCCAGGCCGACGGCCTCGCCCGGCACCGCCGCGACGCGCTGCGGCTCCTCGATGCGGGGCGTGCCTACCGCGACTTCACCACGCGGCAGGACTTCGCGCGCGCCCGGGACGCGGCCGTCGCGGCCGGGACGGGTACTGTGGCGCGGCTCTCGCGCGAGATGGCGGCCCAGGTCCCGGCCGACGAGAGCGACCGCCGCGCCGAAGCGGGCGAGCCCTTCGCGCTTCGCTTCCTGGTCCCGCCCGGCACGACCCGGTGGCGCGACCTCGTACACGGCCGGCTGAGCTTCGAAAACGCCGAGATCGACGACTTCGTGATCCTGCGCGGCGACGGCACGCCCACCTACAACCTCGCGGTCGTGTCGGACGACGCCCACGCGTCGATCACCCACGTGGTGCGCGGCGACGACCACATCTCCAACACGCCCAAGCAGATCCTGCTGTATGAGGCGCTCGGTAGGCCCGTGCCCGCCTTCGGGCACCTCCCGATGATCCTGGGTCCCGACGGGAAGCGGCTGTCCAAGCGCCACGGCGCCCGCGCGGTGGACGCCTTCGAGGCGCAGGGGGTGCTCCCGGATGCGATGGTCAACTTCCTCGCGCTGCTCGGCTGGTCGCCCGGGACCGGCGAGGAGATCCTGTCCCGGGCCGGCCTGGTGGAGCGGTTCTCGCTGGAGCGCGTCCTGAGGAAGGGGGCCGTCTTCGACCCGGACAAGCTGTTCTGGATGAACGGGCAGTACATCGCGCGGATGGACGGGGACAGGCTCGTGGCCGCGCTCCGGGCCGCGCTGGCGCGCGACGGTGTCGGCAGCGACCGGATCGCGCTGGGTGAGGACGCCTTCCGGCGCATGGCCGCCGCGCTGGGACCGCGCAGCCGCTCCTTCGCCGAGATGGCGCGGCTGGCTCGTCCCTACATCGGGCCGCTTGGCGGCTACGACCCGAAGGCGGCGCGCAAGGGCTGGTACCGGGACCGGGTGGGCACGGCCGAACTGTTGGCTGCGGTGCGCGACCGTCTGGCCGGGGCGGGTTGGGAGGCGGAGGCGCTGGAGTCTTCGCTGCGGGCGCTGGCCGCCGAGCGGGGGGTGGGGGCGGGGAAGGTCTTCCAGCCGCTGCGGGTGGCGCTTACGGGGGTTTCGGCCTCGCCGGGGATCTTCGACGTGCTGCTGATCCTGGGCAGGAAGCGGTCGCTGGCCCGGATTGAGCGCGCGGTGAGCCACATCGAGGCGGGGGAGCGCAGTACTCCCGCAGGGTAGCGCCTCCGGCAACAGGCCCGCAGGCCCCCGCGGGGTTGCAAGTCGGTCCCCGGGCTTCTATCCTTCCAGTCCCGATTCGCCGCCCCAGCGTCCCTCCAGGAGAGCATGCAAACCGGCCCGAACCCGCACGTCCCGGCCATCGATTCAACCGCCGTTCGGATCGCCCCCTCGCTGACCGATCTCGAGCAGGCGATACTCGACTACATGGTGTTGTATTTGCGGCGCAACACCTATCAGCCGTCGATCAGGGAGATTGGGCAGCGATTCGGCATCAAGAGCACGAAGACGGTGTCGGAACACCTGCAGGCGCTCGCCGAGAAGGGGTTCATCGAGCGCGATCCGAGCCGGTCGAGAGGGATCAGGATCGTCGGCCTTGATCTCGACGCGCAAACCGTGTCGATGCCCCTCTACCGCGACCTGCGTGAGGCCGCAAACGGACTTCGCGCCGGAAGAAGCGACCTGCGCATTTCGGTGGACAAGCAGCTCGCCGCGAGGAAGGGGGGGTTCGTCGTGCGCGCTCCCCGCGACCGGCTCGCCGCCGGCGGGATAGCAGGGGGAGACCTCCTGGTGATTCAGCCTGCGGCGGCGGAAGAACTCGCCGACGGTGAGATCGTGGTGGGAAGGACGCGAAGAGGGGTCGAATACTACCAACTCAAGACCGGCGATTCAGGGGCCCTGCTCTACGCCATGACGGGTTCACCCCCGGTGGAGGGACATGCGGACGCGGCCCCCGTGATCCTGGGACGGGTGAGCGCACTTTTCCGCCGCGTGGTTCCGCGTCCCTCCGAGGCTCCCATCACTGCACACTGAAGCCCGGCCTGACATCGACCGCGCGTGGATGGCGCGTGCCCTGGAGTTTGCCCGGGCCGGGCAGGTGCGTGGCGAAGTGCCGGTCGGCGCGATAATCGTGCGCGGCGGCGCGCTCCTGGCTGAGGCCCACAACCGCACGCTGGAGTGGAACGACCCCACTGCCCACGCCGAATCGGTTGTGATCCGCGCGGCCGCACGGCGCCTGGGCGATTGGCGCCTCACGGACTGCACCCTCTACACCACCCTGGAACCCTGCGCGCAGTGTGCCGGCGCGATGGTGCTGGCACGCATCCCCCGCCTTGTCTTCGGTGCACGCGATCCCAAGTCGGGCATGGCCGGCAGCCTCGGCAACCTCCTGCAGGACCCCCGTCTCAACCATCGCGTGGAGCTGAACGGCGGGGTGCTGGAGCGGGAGTCCGCCGATCTATTGCGCGCCTTCTTCCGCGCCCGGCGAGGCTGAGAGCCGCTTGGCCGGGTGGCAGCCCGTAGACAGAGTCTTCCCGGCATTCGGGCGGCTCCGTCCACGGACTGCGGGCAGCCCGTAGACGCAATCCCCCCGGCATTCGAGCGGCGATGCATCCGGGCTGGGCCGCTCCGCTCTGCGTTGCTCCTCCTCGGAATAGCGCTGCTATTCCTCGTCCTCGCGCCTTGCCAGCCAGGCGCCTCGCCGCTCTCGGTGCTCGGGCGGCTCCGTCCACGGACTGCTAGTAGTCCTCGATGGGCGTGCCGAAGAACCACAGCACCACCGCCAGCACCGCGATCCCGGCGGGAAGCGCGACCCAGACGGGGATGAAGAGGGCCGTTCCCAGGCTTCCCAGCAGGAGTCCCACAACCCCGACCAGAATCGCGTATGGCAGTTGGGTTCGGACATGGTCGACGTGGTCGCAGGCCGCGGCGGTCGACGACAGGACGGTGGTGTCGGAGATTGGCGAGCAGTGGTCGCCCCAGATCGCGCCGGCCAGCACGGAGCTGGTGGTCGCAAGAAGAATCCCGTAGAGGGAGCCGTCCGCGAATCCGGTGCCCCCGGCCAGGGAAACCGTGAGCGGGATAACGAGCGGGATCAGGATCGCCATGGTCGTCCATGAGGTGCCCGTTGCGAACGCCATTGCGCCCGAGGTGACGAAGACCAGCGCCGGGAGGAGGAAGAGGGGGAGGTTGCCGCTCAGCAACCCCGAGAGATACCCGGCGGTCCCGACGTCCTTGGTCACGGCGCCGAGCGACCAGGCCAGGGTGAGGATCACCATTGCGATGATCATCGCCTTGACACCGCCGATCCATGCGTCGATGCACTCCCGAATCGACAGGATTCGCTGGCCGAGCGACATCGCGGCGGCCACCAGGCACCCCGCGAGCGAGCCCCAGAGCAGGGTGGCAAAGGGATCGGCCTGTCCGAAGATGTCCATCAGCGAAGCGTCGGGGCCGACCGACGCCCTGCCGGAGGCGTACAGGCCGCCCAGAACGACCAGGACCACCGTCAGGACGGGAATCCCGGCGTTCCACCACTTTCGCGGCACCCCTTCCTTCGACCGGACGAAGCTCTCCGAGGTGTCGGTCGCCGGACGGGATCCCGGACGGAGGACGCCGCCTCCGGCCGCCGCCCTGGCCTCCGCGCGTGCCATGGCCCCGAAGTCCCGGTTCATCGCGGAGGTCAGCAGCACGAATGCCATGGCAAGGAGCGGATAGAAGAGGTAGGGAATCGTCTCGATGAAGAAGGTGTAGGGACTGAGCCCTGCCAGGAATCCAACGTCCGCGCCCGTCGCCTCGCCGGCTGCGGCGCTCAGGCCGCCTTCGATCAGCGACACCTCGTAGCCCACCCAGGTCGAAACCGGAACGAGCGCCGCTACCGGGGCCGCAGTCGAGTCCACGAGGTAGGCCAGCTTCTCCCTGGACACCTTCAGCTTGTCGGTGATCGGGCGCATCGTGTTCCCGACGACCAGCGTGTTCGCGTAGTCGTCGAAGAAGATCGCGAGTCCGGCCAGCGCCGTGGCGATCTTGCCGCGGCGGCGGTTGCGCGCAAGCGGGGCCACGGCATTGACCACGCCCATGGTCCCGCCGTTGCGGCTGATCATCCCGACCATGCCGCCCAACAGCAGACTGAAGACCACGATCTGGGTGTGGCCGCCGTCGGTGTCGCCCAGCGCGGGCACGATGTACTGGTCGATCAGCCTCCAGGTGGCCTGCAGGGGGTTGTATCCCGCCACCACCAGGGCCCCCAGCCAGATGCCCGCCAGGAGCGCCGTGATGACCTCTTTGAAGATGAGCGCGAGAGCGATCGCAACCAGCGGGGGCAGAATCGAGACCCACCCGGGAGCATACGGGGGCGAGAGTTCGCTGACGGACCCGTTTGCCCGCACCTGCAGGGGGAGCGCGTCGCGCGACTGGACCACGAGGTCGCGGAATTCGCGCGTCTCGCCCGCACCTACCGGCCCCGAGGCGAGGAGCGTGCCCCCGGCGTCCCGGATCTCCACGAGCGTGGACATCTCCGCCGCTCCGCCGACCGTCACGGAGAAGGGGACCGCGGAGAGGACGACCCTGGGCGCACCCACGACCTCCTGGGCACCGCCCTCCGCGGGAAATCCGAGCAGGGTGGGCAGGGAGAGCATCCCGGCCAGGCACACGGGTCGAAGGGCGCGTTGGAGACGCTTGCGGGCTTGCGATCGAGACATGGGTGCTCCTTGCCGGGTCGGAGGGAACATCGCCAATCATCATGTTGGCTCGCCGCCCGCGGTGCAATTACCTTTGACCGGCAGGAAGCGCAAAGAGGGGTTCGAGGACCCGGCAAGATTCCGGCAGGAGCGCGAGACGACAAGGTGACCGCCGCTGACTCGACGGTGCTCATGGACGACGTCGCCGTGAGGCGCGCGGTCGGGCGCATGGCCCACGAAATCCTCGAAAAGCTGGGCGGCACCGAGCACCTGGTCCTGATGGGGATTCAGCGGCGGGGGGTGGATCTCGCCGACATGATCCGTGACGCGATCACGGATGCCGAGGGGGCGGATGTCCAGACGGGAACCCTCGACATCACGCTCTATCGCGACGACCTGATGGCCCTCGGCCCCCGGCCGGTCGTCGGCCGGACCCTGCTTCCCCGTGGGGGTGTGGACGGCGTGGCCGTCGTGCTCGTCGACGATGTGCTCTACACCGGCCGCACGGCGCGCGCCGCCCTCAACGAACTGATGGACTGGGGCCGGCCCGCGCGGATTCTCCTTTGCGTCCTTGTCGACCGGGGTGACCGGGAACTGCCCATTCAACCCGATATCGTGGGGCGTGAATTCCCGGTTCTGACCGATCGGCGAGTGGACGTTCTGGTGCCCCGCCTGGACGGGGAACTCGCGGTCGTGCTCTCGCAGCTGGAGCGCCGGTGAAACGATCGGCGCCTACCCTGGGCAAGGACCTGACGGGCCTCGAGTCCCTTTCGCCCGAGCAGATCCGGGTCATTCTCGATACGGCGGAGCCCTTCAAGGAGGTGTCCGAGCGGCAGATCAAGAAGGTCCCGGTTCTGAGGGGCAAGACGATCGTCAACCTCTTCTTCGAGGCCTCCACGCGCACCCGCATCTCCTTCGAGTTCGCCGAAAAGAGGCTGGCGGCCGACACCGTGAACATCGGGGCGGTCGGCTCGTCGGTCTCCAAGGGCGAGACGCTGGTGGACACCGCCCGGAACCTCGAGGCGATGCGGATCGACATGGTCGTGATCCGACACTGGTCGGCCGGCGCCGCGCACTTTCTCGCGTCGCGCATCCCCTCCAACGTGATCAACGCCGGCGACGGCGCCCACGAGCACCCCACGCAGGGACTCCTGGACATGCTTACCCTGCGCGACCACTTCGGCCGCATCGAAGGGCTGAAGGTCTGCATCGTCGGCGACGTGCTGCACTCCCGCGTGGCCCGCTCCAACATCTACGGGCTGGTGGCCCTGGGCGCGAAAGTGGCGGTATGCGCGCCCCGCACGCTGTTGCCGGCCGGGATCGAGGAGCTGGGAGTGCGGGTCTTCGGACGCGTGGAGCAGGCGATCGAATGGTCGGATGCGCTGAACGTGCTGCGTCTGCAGCTGGAGCGGATGCAGGACGGATTCGTGCCGTCGCTTCGCGAGTACAACCGGGTGTTCGGAATCACCCGGGAGCGCCTCGAGTGGGCGCCGCGCGAGATGCTGATCCTTCACCCCGGTCCGATGAACCGGGGAGTGGAGATCGACTCCGACGTCGCCGACGGTCCGCACTCCGTGATCCTGAGGCAGGTGACGAACGGGGTCGCCGTGCGGATGGCCGTACTGTACCTCCTCACGGGGGATGCGCCGGATCTGGCCGAGATGGCCAGGTCGGGCGGGGCGGGGCGCGCGTGAGCCGGCTCCTGATCCGCGGGGGACGCGTGATCGATCCGGGGCACGGGGTCGACCTGCAGGGCGACGTTCTCGTCGACGACGGGCGGATCGTCGCGGTGGCGCAGCTGCTGGCTCCGGACAGTGCCGAGGTGCTGGATGCCCGTGGCCTGGTGGTATGTCCCGGCTTCGTCGACCCGCATGCGCACCTGTGCGAACCGGGCTGGGAGCACCGCGAGACCATCGCGACCGGGGCGGCGGCTGCTGCTGCCGGCGGATACACCAGCGTCTGCGCCATGCCCGATACCGACCCGCCCGTCGACGATCCCGCCTCGGTCGGCTTCATTGTGGCGGCGGGACGTCGCGCGAAGGGTGCCCGGGTCTTCCCGGCAGCCGCCGTTTCGGCGGGCCGCAAGGGTGAGCACCTCACCGAGTTCGGCGAGGTGGTCGACGCGGGGGCGATTGCCGTGACCGACGCCGGAAGAGCCATCGCGTCCTCGAAGCTGATGCGTCTCGCCCTCGAGTACGCCCGGTCCTTCGACATTCCCGTTCTCTCGCACCCGGAGGATGCGGACCTTGCGCGGGACGGCGTCATGCACGAGGGGGTCGTGTCCACCCGCCTGGGCCTCAAGGGGAAGCCGTCAGCCGCGGAGGAGATCGGCGCTTCCCGCGACCTCGCCCTCGCGGCCGCGACCGGCGGGCGGCTGCACCTGCAGCGCGTCTCCACGGCGGTGGCGGCGGCGCGGATCCGGCAGGCGAAGGAGTGCGGTGTGAACGTCACGGCTGAGGTGACCGCCCACCACCTCCTCCTTGCCCACGAGGTCGTCGCGAGCTACGGCACGGAGTTCAAGGTCGACCCCCCGCTGCGGACCCGCGACGACACGCGGGCATTGTGCGCCGCACTCGCCGACGGCACCATCGACTGCATCGCGACCGACCATGCGCCCCGCCACTACGACGAGAAGGAGCAGGCCTTCGACGACGCGCCCTTCGGGGCCGTGGGGTTCGAAACCACCTTCGCGGTCCTGCACACCCATCTGGTCGTGACCGGGAAGCTCGAACTCGCAACCCTGATCGAACGGATGTCGACGGGACCGCGCACGGCGCTGGGACTCGCCCGCGGTACACTGCAGCCGGGCGAGCCGGCGGATATCGTCCTCCTGGATCCGGAGGCGCGGTGGACGATCGACCCGGGGGCGTTCCTGTCGAAGTGCCGCAACACGCCCTTCGCCGGGAAGCAGGTCACGGGGAAGGTGGTTCGGACTCTGGTCGGCGGCCGGACGGTCCGGGATGCGTCAGGCAGTCCGCGGGCAGCTTCCGCGCCGTGACCGGACGCCGGCGGAGCGAACTGCCGGCCGGCTCCTACTGTCGGGCTCTGACCAGCCGGTCGAGCTGTGACTTGATGCGCCCGGCCTTGTTCGGGTGAATCACCCGCCTCCTGGCGGCCCGGTCGATCAGCGCTACGGCGGCGCGCCGTCGCTCGTCCGCTTCATCCGGCGAAGAAGCCTCGCGAACCCGGCGCAGGGCCGTGCGGATCCTGGAACGTGCTTCGCGATTCCGGCTGCGTGCGGTCCGGCTCAACTCCATCCGTTTGCGGGCGCTCTTGATATTGGGCATCTCAGGTCTGTTTTCGGAACTTTCGGGATGTGTTTACATTCGGAGCAGAAATCTAGGCGTGGCGGCTCCCTGGATCAACGGCACCACTGGCGGCCCGTGGAAAGAACCCCCCCGGCATTCGAGTGACAATGGACTTCCTCCTGATTGTTCCGGTCCTGCTGCTCTCGGTCGTGGTCCACGAAGTGGCGCACGCGTGGCAGGCCCTCAGGGAGGGTGACACGACCGCGCGCGAACTGGGGCGCATCACCCTCAACCCCGTGCCCCACCTCGACCCGATGGGCTCGATCGTCGTCCCGCTTCTGCTTCACTTCCTCCCCGGGAACTTCCTGTTCGGCTGGGCCAGGCCCGTGCCGGTCAACCCCCGCAACTACCGGAACCAACGGGCCGGTGACATTCGGGTGTCTCTGGCGGGCATCGTCGCAAACCTCGGGCTGGTGGTGTTCTTCGCCGCCGCACTTGCGTTGCTCCCCCTCCTTGAGGGCGTTCTCTCGCCCGGAGGCCAAGCGGGGTCAACTCTATTTTCAATATTGACCTACGGGGTTCTGATAAACCTGATTCTAGCCTATTTCAACCTGATTCCGATCCCGCCGCTTGACGGTTCGCACGTCCTCAAACACCTGCTTCCCGCTTCGCTCGGGGCGCGCTACATGGCGCTGGGAAGGTATGGAATCGCGATTCTCTTCCTCATGCTGCTGGTCTTTCCGGGGGGGTTCGCCACGCTGCTGTCGCCGGTCTTCGTTGCCTTCGACTGGATCCTGGAGGCGACGCTCGGATGACGGAAGACGGTCTGCTGGTCGTCGACACCGAGCGTTTCCACGGGCCGCTCGACCTTCTGCTGCACCTGATCCGGACGCAGGATATCGACATCTTCGACATCCCGATCTCGCGGATCACCCGGCAGTTTCTGGCCGCCATCGACGGTCTCGGGGAAGCCGACGTGGACGAGGCGGGTGAATTCCTGCAGATGGCGGCGGCGTTGGTGCGGATCAAGGCGCGCATGCTGATGCCTGGTCCGACCGGTGAAGAGGATCATGATCCGCGCGCGGAGCTTGTCCGCCGCCTGCTGGAGTACGAGCAGGTGCGCGAGATTGCGAGCCGCTTGCGCACGGCCGAGAACGACCGCAGCCGGCGCTACGGAAAGGGTTGGGCCGAACCGCGGCGGCGCGTGGCGCCGGAGGTGGAGTTGACGGTGACCTGGGAGGATGTCCTCGCGGCAGCGCTCCGGATCGAACCCCCCGAGGAGCGCGACCGCGAGCACACGGTCTTCGCCCGCAGGGTGGCGATGCGCGAAAAGGTCGACCTGATCGTAGCCGCGGTGAGCCGGATCGGCCGCGTCGAGTTCTCCAGCCTGGTGGCGCCGTGGACGGAGCGCATCCACGGTGTGATGACGCTCCTGGCGGGGCTCGAACTGGGAAGGAGGAGGGTGGTGTCCCTCCGTCAGAGAAAGCCGTTCTCGCCGCTGTGGATCTATGGATCGCGCGTCGCGCCGGGGACGGATGAAGCGGGGCGCGGTTCCGGCTCGGAGGGAGGGGCGTGGACACAGGGAACCGGGGACGGTCTCGCCGGCGAGGGAGCGATGCAATGAACGACGCCAGTATCGTGGAGGCAATCCTGTTTGCAAGCGAGGCGCCGCTGTCGCCTGGAGACATCGCGCGTGCCGACGAAGCGCTGGACGAGGACAGAGTCGAGGCGGCGCTGACCTCCCTCCGCGCGGAATACGACCGATCGGGGCGGGCCTTCGAGCTGCGTGACGTGGCCGATGGGGTTCAGCTCATGACGCGCCCCGAATTCGCGCCGTACCTTGAGCGATTCGACACGGTGCCGAGGTCCACCAGGCTCTCCGGCCCGGCGCTGGAGGCGCTGGCGATCGTGGCCTATCGGCAGCCGATCAGCCGCCTGGAGGTGGAGTACATCCGCGGGGTCAACTCGGTCGGCGTGCTGCGCACCCTCATCGACCGGGACCTGATCGCGGGGGTGGGGCGTGGCGACGGGGTCGGACGGCCGGTGCTGTACGCCACCACCTCCCGCTTCATGGAACACTTCGGCCTGGCGTCGCTCAACGACCTGCCCAGGCCCGAGGACCTGCCCGTCGTACTCCGGGAGGGCGTCCCGCTGGACGGTCCTGCGGGGCCGGGGGCCGCGGAGGGGACGGACGCCGGCCAGGCGGCTGGGGACGGCGCCACGGGCGAGGAGGGTGCTGGCCGGTCCGGCGCGGCCGAGGCCGGCGACGCACCCTCGAATGGCGACGAACCCACCGCGCCCGAGGACGCCGTGGCAGCGGTGCTGGCCCACGCCTCCGGGCGGCTGGAGTCCGGCGATGAGGAGGAGTAGCCCGGCGGCGGAGCCGATCCGTCTGCAGAAGTACATCTCCCGGTCGGGATTGGCCTCGCGGCGGCAGGCCGAAGGGCTGATGCGGGAGGGGCGGATCTCGGTCAACGGTGAGACGGTGCGCGAGATGGGCGCGCGTGTGCTCCCCGGGACCGACACCGTCGCGGTCGACGGACGCGTCGTGGTGCCGGCCCGGCGCCGCTGGATCGTCTTTCACAAGCCCGCCGGTGTGCTATGCACGCGGGCCGATCCCCACGGCGGAGAGACCGTCTACGATCTGCTGCCGGACTGGGCGGGGGGGCTGCGGTATGTAGGTCGCCTGGACCGGGAGACTTCGGGACTCCTGATGATGACGAACGACGGCGACCTCGCGGCCGCTCTCGCACACCCCCGCGGAAGGGTCGAACGGGAATACCTGGCGCGGGTCGCCGGCCGAATCACTGCCCGGGGGCTTCGGATGCTCAAGCGGGGCGTGGAGCTGGAAGATGGCTTCGCCCGGCCCAGGCGGGCCCGACGGGTACAGCTCGGTCCCGACGCATGGGGCGTCACCCTGGTGCTTACCGAGGGGCGAAAGCGCGAGGTGAGGCGACTCCTCGAATCGGTGGGGCACCCCGTGCTCGCGCTGGAGCGCACACGGTTCGGGCCGTTCCGTCTCGGCCGGCTCAAGCCCGGGGACTGGCGGCCCGCAAGCGTCCCCGAACTCGAGAAGGCCCGCAGCATGATCCGACCCGCCAAACAAGTGCACAAGAGGAGCGCCTGATGCCCGATACGACGCTGACGGTCGTCGATCATCCGCTGATCGAACACAAGCTGTCCCTGCTTCGCGATGTCCACACTGCGGGCCGGCGCTTTCGGGAACTGGTCCAGGAGATATCGATGCTCCTCGCATGCAGGGCAACCGAGACGCTGAAGGGTGAAGAGGTCTCGTTCGAGACGCCGCTCGAGGCCACCCGCGCCCGCCGCATCCGGGAAGAACGAATTGTCGTCGTACCCGTCCTGCGCGCGGGGCTGGGCATGGTCGAAGGGGTTCTCGGGCTCATCCCCGGAGCCCGGGTCGGCCATCTGGGCTTCTACCGCAACGAGGAGACGCTGCAACCGGTCCGCTACTACGGCAATCTCCCCCCCGATGTGAAGGATTGCACCTGCCTCCTCGTCGATCCCATGCTCGGGACCGGCGGCACGGCCGTGGCCGCGATCGGCGACCTCAGGGAGCGCGGGGTGAGAGAGATCGTCTTCATGTGCCTGGTCGCGGCGCCGGAGGGCGTGCGGCATGTGGCGGCCGCGCACCCGGACGTGCCCGTCTACGCAGCGGCTCTGGATCGCCAACTCAACGAGCACGGCTACATCGTCCCGGGATTGGGCGACGCCGGAGACCGCCTGTTCGGCACCTGACCCTTGGAGTGCCGTGCGCGTCGGCGTTACCCTTATGCGGGCCCATAGCTCAGGCGGTCAGAGCAGCGGACTCATAATCCGACGGTCGGGGGTTCAAGTCCCTCTGGGCCCATTGAGGGCCAGGCCCTTGACGGGTTGCCGCACCCATTCTCACTTACCTTTGAGGTTTCCGCGACCACCTAAAGCAAGGTGCCGACGGTTGTTCATCTGGGGATCGAACACATCGGGGATGCGCCGTGCCGGCGTTGCGTTTGTGTGCGTGTCCCATATCGGAGTGGCGACCGTGCTCGGACCCGTCGACGCGATTCTGGACGCGGAGCGCGCGGCCACGCCGGTGCATATCGAGTCGCGGAGCTCCGCGGAGTGTCCGTCCCACCACGGCCATCTCTTCTGCCAGCTGGTGCGGTCGCTTTCCGCCGCGGGTGTCGCACGCTCGATCACCGAGGCGGAGCGTGCCGAGCCTGTGGTTCGTCATGTCTGCCCGGGCTGCGAGTCGAGCCACGTAGCGAGCGCGCCGATCACGTCCGGCCCTGTTATTCCCCGGGGGCCGCCGTCCTTCGGGAGGCCATGGTCTGACCGCGCCTAGCGGCTGGCCCGCGGGGCGAGCCGCGTCGACCCGGGTACATCCGGGCCGGGCAAACGGGTCCGGTCACGGCGCGTCGGCGTGAATTCCATGCCGCACGGCCGAATTGGACCATGGCTCCGAGGACCTCTACGCGGGGCAGATCCCTGCATCCCTTTCCCGTGAGTCGATGTCGCCGCAAGCCGTTTTCGGGCGGCGAACCGCGCCCATGCCCATTATGACAACAATGCCAGCCCAACGACCACTTCCACCGACCGGGATGGTTCTCATCCTTCTGGCGGCGGGATTGGCCACACCACCCTCGCCCGCGGCCGCGCAGGTTCTGGAGCACAGCGGCGAGATCGAGGGAGTGGTGCGAGACACCGCGACGGGAATTCCCCTCGCTGGCGCGCTCGTATCCGTTGTGGGGACGGCAAAGACCGCGATCACCCACGGTGACGGTTCGTTTCACCTGACGGGAATCGCCGAGGGCAGCTACACGCTGCGGATTCAGCGCCCGGGATACCGCGGCCGCACCATCGAGGTCGCGGTTGCGGGTGACGGGGAGTTCATCGAGGTCCAGCTTGAAACGTCGCCGATTCCCCTGCAAGGCATCGTGGTGACCGCCGGAATCACGGAACGGGGGGCCGCCGAAGCCCTCAGGCCGGCCAGCGTCATGGCCGGGGACGAACTGCAGCGCCGCATGAACGGGACCGTGGCCCAGACGCTTGCCTCGATTCCGGGGCTCGCCGAAACCAGTATGGGACCAGCCACCTCCAGTCCCGTGATCCGGGGCCTGAGCGGCGACCGGGTCCTCATGCTGGAGGACGGGAGCCGCGTCGGGGATGTCTCCAGCGCGGGGCCCGACCATGCCACGGCGGTGGATCCCGCGTCGGCGCGCCGGATCGAGGTGGTGCGGGGCCCGGCGTCCCTGCTCTACGGTAGCAACGCCCTGGGAGGCGTCATCAACGTCATTCGGGACGAGATTCCATCCGCAGTGCCCCACCACCCGACCGGCGCGGCGTCGCTGCAGGTCCGGACCGTGAGCGGATCAGTCGCGGGTAGTGCCACTACCACCTTCGCCGCGACGGACCGGCTTCCGTTGCGCGTGGAGGTGACGGGGCGGACCGCGGGAGACCTGAGGACGCCGGCCGGCACACTCGCGAACACCAACGGCGAGACCATCAACGCGGCTGCGGGTGGTTCGTACGTCGCCGAGTGGGGGCACGCGGGTGGTTCCGTTCGCGGCTACCGCAACTCCTACGGGATTCCCGGCGGATTCGTGGGTGGCCACGTGGGGGGTGTTCGTGTGGAAATGGAACGGGCTGCCTCGAGGTTGCGGATGACGATCGAAGAACCCTTCGCGGCGTTTCGGTCGGTCGAGTTCGACGGTGCCTACACCTGGTACAGACACAAGGAGCTGGAGTCGGCGAACATCATCGGCACACTCTTCAGGCTGCAGACGCTGAGCGGCGATGCGCTGGCCCGGCACCGGGCGTGGGGACCCTTTTCGGGTGGAGCGATCGGGGCAAGGGTGGCTTGGGAGGCCTTCGGGTTCGGGGGTGGCGGCGTGCCATCCCAGACGCCTGACACCAACCGGAGCACGGTTGCGGCCTATATCTTCGAGGAAGTGGAGCTGGGGCGGGCACGCATGGAGGCGGGGCTGCGCTACGACTGGGTGTTCATCAGTCCGTTGCGCAAGGATCCCGTTTCGGATATCGGTGACATCCGCGACCGCGGCTTCCACGCCGCGTCGGCCTCCCTCGGATTGCTGTACAATGCCGGTTCGGGTGTGATCTTGGGTGCAAGCGTTGCCCGGGCATTCCGGACACCGGACGTAAACGAACTCTTCAGCGAGGGACCGCACCTCGCGGCCTACACCTTCGAAGTCGGCAATCCCTCGCTGGAGACCGAACAGGGAACCGGCGTCGACATCTTCGCGCGATTCCAGTCGTCGCGGGTTCAGGCCGAACTGACGGTCTTTCGCAACCGGATCAGCGACTACATCTACGGTGAGGAAACGGGACGCCTCAGCCGGATCCTGCTTCCCATCTACCAGTTCCAGAGCAGTGACGCGCTCCTGGTGGGCTTCGAAGGCGGCCTGGACTGGGACGTCGGGGGCGGGTTGGTGCTGCAGGCCGTCGCCTCTTCCGTGCGAGGGACCCTCATCGGCTCCGACCGACCCATCCCGCTGATTCCGCCGCTACAGGGCCGCACCGGCGTCGAGTATGAGCGCACCGCGTGGTTCGTGGGCCTGGACGCGGAGGTGGCGGCGGAGCAGGACCGCATCGGCGCATTCGAGGAGGCTACCGACGGATACGCCGTCCTCAATGCGAATGCGGGCGTCCGCCTGACCGTGGGAGGACGGCTCAACGTCGTGACCCTGAGTCTCGACAACATCACTGACAAGGAATACCGGAATCACCTTTCCCGGGTGAAGGAGATCATGCCGGAAGCCGGGAGGGGTCTGAGCTTGAGCTACAGGGTCGTCTTCTAGCGGTCGGCCCCAAAACGAACAACTGGGAGAAACTGAAAATGGACACATGGAAAATGAGAACACTGGCCGCCGGCATCGTGGTGTTCGGTCTGACGTCCGCGGCGTGCAGCGAGTCCACGACCGAACCCGAGGAAGAGCACGCGGAGCCCGAGGGCGTCGAGCTGGTGATCAGCGGTCTGGTGATCGCCTCGTACGACGGAGAGACCCAGCGCTGGGTGGGTGAGCTGGAGGTGGATGTGGGAGAGGAGACAGCTCACATCAGCGTCCGGTTCGTGGACCATGACGGCGACCTGATTTCGCTGGACGAAGACCTCTATCTGGAGGTGGAGGTGGAAGACGAATCGATCGCCGAGTTCGAACAGGACACACCGGGCGAGTTCGGGGGACATCTCCACGGCGTTGGGGAAGGCGAAACCGGAGTCACCTTCAAGCTCATGCATGGCGAGGTCGGGAGCGGTCACGCGGACTTCATCACCCTGCCGGTCCACGCGCATGTGCACGGGAGCTGATCCTGCGCTGTTGAAGCGCTGATCGTGCCGGCGGTGCACTGCCGACCCCGTGCGCCGCCGGCCCTTCAGTTCCCCACGAAGTCCACCCGCATGTACAGGACGCGGCCCGCGATCCCGTACGGCGACTCCGACGGATAGTCCAGCGACCACAGCTGTGCCACTGCCCCGTCGGGGAGGCGGTTGGGAAGCCGGTCCAGAAGGTTGTTGGCACCGACGCCGAGGCGGAGGCGGCCGGCGATTCGGAAACTCACCTCCGTGTCCACAATCGAGGCCGCGTCGATCGTTACCGGCTCCTCGAAGATGAACGGGGTCGTGACCTCGCCGATGTGCTTCCACCTCAGCCGCGCGCCGACGCCGCCGGCGAAGCGCACGTCCGCGCCCGCGCCGATCCGCCGACCCGGCTGGGATTGCTCGATCAGGGTGGCCTGGGTCTCCCCGATGAAGTCCTCGTTGCGGTTGGCCGTGATCTCGGTGCCGTTCAGGTGGTAGCTCGCCGACAGGTCGGCCGCTCCCCAGGACGTGTCCCGCACCCGCCAATTGGCGACGACGTCAAAGCCTCGCGTTCGCGTGTCGATCGCGTTCGTCCAGAAGGCCACCGCGTCCACCGGCCGGCCCTGGAAGCGGGCACCGGGCCGCAGGCCGTGCGCCTGGGTCAGCGACCGGGTTAGCGCGATCGCATCGCTCACCGAGACGTGGTAGAAGTCGGCGGACAGTTGCAGGCCATCCGCTCCGGCGTAGACGAATCCGCCGGTTAAGCTCAGCGAGGTCTCGTGGCTCAGGGAACATGCGTCGAAGTCGGCGCAGGCGACCGGATCTCCCTCGGGCAGGAATCCGGCGCTGACCAGCCCGTCGCTGCCGCCCACGAAGCCGAGTGTGTTGAAGCCGCGCTGGGCCAGACGCGGGGCGCGGAACCCGGTCGAGAGGGCTCCGCGCAAAGCAGCGCCGGACTGGCCCAACTCCAACCGTCCCGCGAGCTTGCCGGTGATCGAAGCGCCCGCGTCGCTGTACTGTTCGAAGCGGAGGGCCGCTCCCACAAGCGCGGCCTCGGTCGGGCGGAGTTCCATGTCGGCGTAGGCTCCGAAGCTGTTGCGCTCGCGCTTGCTCCCCTTCGCCGAAAGGGGGCTGTAGCCGGGGTAGCCCTGTACGCCGCAGCTCGCATGGGCCGTGCCGCCGGTGTTCAGATGGTGGGCGGCGGGGAAGCTCCCGGGGTTGTCGCTCGGCCCGCAGGCCCACGACGCCCTCTCGCCGGCTTCCATCCAGTAGGAGTCCCGCCGAAAGGCGCCTCCCACCGCCAGGAGCGCTGGTGTCGAGCCGAACTCGAGGTCACGCCTGGCGTCGGCGTTGAGCGTCCACTGGCGGACGTTCAGGGAGCCGCTGTGGACATCGCGGGGCCCGGCATTCGCGGCGATCGCGGCGCCGTCCGCACCGGGATTGCTGGCGAGGTATTCGGCCGCGTAGGACGGGTTGATCGAGTTGGCCGCGCCGAAGGCGAAGGTCCCGCTCCCGTAGCCGAGACTCAGGTCGGTCGTCCATTCGCCGAGGCGTCCGCGAAGGCCGCCGACTGCCGAACCGTCCGTCATTTCGGACTCCTCCACGGGAAAGAACCCGTCCGGGTAGACGTAGGACACGCTCCGCGGGACCCAGTCCGCCTTGCGGTACAGGCCATCGGAGACCGCCCCCCGGTCGGAGTACCCGCCGAACGCGTAGAACTCGAAGGAGTCCCCCGCGGGCACCGACGCGTTCACCATGAAGGACGCGCTCTTGTAATCCGGTTCCCCGTTGCGCATCAGCCGGATGACCTTGCCGCCGTCGGCACAGGGCGCGTAGTCCGGATTCGGACCGAAACAGGTGGGAGCCCTGCCGGCCCTGTTGGCGACCTCCTGCTCGGCGACTTCCACGGTGAGGTTGAGGAAGCCGTCCCCCAGCGCGACACCTGCGTTGGCCGAGGTGAGGAGCCGCGCGCCGTCGCCCCGGGAGGTGCGACCAAGGTACGACGAGGCCGTGACGCCGTCCGCGTCGTCCTTGAGCACGATGTTGATCACGCCCGCGATCGCGTCCGAGCCGTACTGCGAGGCGGCGCCCTCGCGCAGCACCTCGATGCGTTTGATCGCGTGGACGGGGATCGCGCGAAAATCGGTCCCGGTCGTGCCCTGTCCCGCGGCGGCAAGCACCTTTGCGAAGGCGACCGGGTGACGGCGCTTGCCGTTCACGAGGACCAGCACCTGATCGCCGTTCATGCCCCGTAGCGTGGCCACGTGGAGCGCGCCGCCGTCGCCCGCCGAGAGCCGCGTCGAGTTGAAGGAGGGGGCGATGCGGCCGAGCACCTCGCCCAGGTCGACCTCCCCGAGACGGGCGATCTCCTCGGCGCCGTAGATGTCGACCGGGACGGGAAGGGAGGCAGGGTCCACGATTCCCGCACGCGATCCCACGACCACGACGATCCCTTCGACGGCCGTGACGGTGTCCGGCGGGGTCTGGGCGGAGACGGGCGCCGTTCCGGGCAGTGCCAGCGGCACGAGAGGGAGCAGGTGGAGGACTCGGCGTCCAGGTTGCGCGAGCGACAGGATTGCGTTCATGATTGCCTCCGGGTCTGTCAGTAGTCCTGACGGGTCCACCCTGTCACCATGGCGGAAAAGGCTCCGCCGCGACAAGCACTCGGGCGCCAACTCCCAGGCGAAGGGCGCCAAACCGGAAAGAAGAACAGCATGACAACACCATCATCGACGCCGATCGGAAACCGGTTGCCGCACTCGAGCCCGCCGGCTTCGGGAGTAGGCCCGGCGCGCCCTTCGCCACTACCGCACCGGGTCCGGCCGGCCGCGGCACGCGCCCTGTCCCGTCTGCCACTGCTCCCTCTCCTCGTCCTCGCGGCGTGCGACGCCGGAGCCCCATCGGCCGGCGGATTCGAAGTCCCGTTCGAGCGCTACGAGCTCGACAACGGGCTGGAGGTCATCCTCCACACCGACGACTCCGATCCGCTGGCGGCCGTCGCCATGACCTTCCATGTGGGCAGCGCCCGCGAGGTCGAGGGAAGGACCGGCTTCGCCCATCTCTTCGAGCACCTTTTCTTCCTGGACTCGGAGAACCTGGGCCCCGGCGGGCTGGACAGGCTCATGACCCGCGTCGGCAGCTCGACCAACGGGTCCACGAGCCGCGACCGCACCAACTACTTCGAGGTCGTTCCTGTCGACGGGCTGGAGAAGACGCTGTGGGCCGAGGCCGACAAGCTCGGTTTCTTCATCAACACCGTGACCGAGTCCGTGGTGGCCAAGGAGAAGCAGGTCGTCAAGAACGAGAAGCGGCAGGGCGTGGACAATCGCCCATACGGCCACAACGAGTATGTGATCGACCGGGCCATGTACCCGGAGGGCCACCCCTACCGCTGGCAGGTGATCGGCTCGCTCGCCGACCTGGATGCGGCCACCGTGGCCGACGCGAAGGAATTCCACGCGCGCTGGTACGGGCCCAACAACGCGACGCTGGTCGTTGCCGGCGACATCGACGTCGATCAGACGATGGAGTGGATCGAGAAGTACTTCGGCGAGATCCCCGCCCGGCCGACGCCCGAAGTCGCCGAGCCTCCCGAGGTCCGGCTCGCCGAAACGCGGCGCCTCTACCACGAGGACAATTTCGGCAATCTGCCGCTACTCACCCTCTCGTGGCCGTCCGTGCCGCGCTACCACGAGGACGCCTACGCGCTCGACGTGCTGTCCTCCCTCCTGACTGACGGCAAGTCGACGCCGCTCTACAAGGTGCTCGTCGAAGAGGAGGCACTCACTCCGCAGGTCACGACCTACCACAGCGCACAGGAGCTCGCGGGCCAGTTCAACTTCCAGGCGCTCGCATATCCGGGGACCGATCTCGACGACCTTTTCGCGGCCGTCCAAACCGGATTCCGGCGCCTCGAGGAGCAGGGTATACCCGAGGCGGAACTGCGGCGCGTCAAGGCCGGGACCGAAACCGGCTTCTACCGGGGTCTGTCGAGCGCGCTCGGCAAGGCATTCCAGTTGGCCGACTACGCCATCTTCGCCGGTGATCCGGGGTACGCCGGCGAGGATCTCCGGCGCATCCTCGCGGTATCTGCGGAAGATGTGACGCGTGTCTACGAGACCTACCTGAAGGACCGTCCGCACGTGGCCACCAGCTTTGTGCCGCGCGGGCAGGTGGAGCTGGCCCTGGAGGGCTCCGAACGCGGCGAGGTGGTGATCGAACCGATCGTGCAGGGCGCCGAAGCCGAGTTCACCGTGATGCGCGGCGAGGAGCGTACGCCGGGCGGGGCTTTCGATCGTTCGGTGGAGCCTCCCTACGGCCCGTCTCCGAGCGTCCGGGCCCCCGAGGTGTGGCGTGAAACGCTCGCGAACGGCCTCTCCGTTCTGGGAGTGGAGGCCCACGAAACCCCGATGGTCCAGTTCGAACTCAACCTGCGCGGGGGGATGCTCCTGGAGGCGCCCGGCCGTACCGGCATCGCCAACCTGCTCGCCGAGACGATGCTGGAAGGCACCGCGAACCGCACGCCGGAAGAACTGGAGCAGGCGATCGACCTCCTCGGCGCCTCGTTGAGCGTCTCCGGGGGCAGCACCGGCTTCACCATCTCGGGGAGTGTTCTGGCCCGCAACTACAGCGAGACCATGGCGCTGGTCGAGGAGATCCTGCTGGAGCCCCGCCTCGACTCCGAGCGCTTCGAGCTGGCCCGTCAGAGGGTCATGAACACCATCCGGCGGTTGGACGCGAACCCGTCGGCCATCGCCTCGCGGGCCTTCGGCCGCCTCCTCTACGGCGACCACATCCTTGCCGAGAACCCCTTCGGCACGCTCGAGAGCGTCGCCGCCTTAACCCTGGACGATCTGCGCGCCTACCACGCGACCGCGCTGGTACCCGGCGCGGCGGCCTTCCTTGTCGCTGGGGCGGTGTCGCCGGACGAGGCGACCGCCCCGCTCGCCACCCTCGCTGCGCGGTGGGAGGACCGCCCCGCGCCCACCCTCCCCGATCCCCCTGTCTGGTCCGATCAACGCGCGGGCCTGTACTTCATCGACGTTCCCGGCGCCGCCCAGTCGGTCATCAACATCGGCCGCCTCGCTCTGGCGCGCACGGACGACGAGTACCACCCGGCCACCGTCATGAACTACCGCCTCGGCGGCGGCGGCTTCGCCTCGGACCTGACCCAGGTGCTCCGCGAGGGCAAGGGCTACACCTACGGGGTCGGATCCCGGTTCCAGGGAGGCCACTACCCGGGCCCGTTCTCGATCAACACCTCGGTCCGCTCCAACGTCACCCTGGAGTCGCTGGAGATCATACGCGACATGCTGGAGACCTACGGCCCCGCCTTCGACCAGTCGGACCTGGAGGCTACGCAGGGCTTCCTGTTGCGCTCCAACGCCCGGGCCTTCGAGACCCTGGGGGCCAAGCTCGGGGTGGTGCGTGCGGTGAGCGACTATGGCTTCGCGCCTGATTACGTCCTCCAGCAGGAACGCACCGTGCGCGAAATGACGATCGGGCGCGTGAGGGAACTGGCAGCGCGGCATCTTGGCGGCGACATGGTCTGGCTGGTCGTCGGCGACGCGGCCACCCAGCTTGGGCGGCTCGAGGCGCTCGGGCTGGGGACGCCCGTGGTGCTGGACCGGTCCGGGGGGCCTGCTGGATGACGTCACGTCACCGATCATCTGCGCCTGGCAGCAGGTAATACTCCCCTCGAGTCCGCCCCTCTTACCTCGGTACCTGCGCGGTGGCAAGCAGATGGTCAACGTGATGCCGTTCGAGACATCGGCGTGCGGTAGACTCCAACTGAACCGTGATGTGCTGGATGTTGACAGCAGGCGCCACGTGCTCATCAGGACCAGCGCACCGATGAGCACGCCCACAACCGGGTCCGCCACATGCCAGCCGAATGCCCAGACCAGCACACCCGCAACGACTACGGCCACGGCCCCCAGCAGGTCCGTGACCATGTGCTGGAAAGTGCCCTCGAGGGTGTGGAGTTCTTCTGAGCCGCACCGTGCAGTGTCCACAGGGCCGCGATGTTGACGACCAGTCCGATCGAACTCACGATCAGGAAGAGTTGTCCGTCAACCTCCGGCACCGCCGAGAAACGGCGGTATGCTTCGATAAGCACCCAGACGGAGACGCCCCAAAGCGTCAGCGCGTTGATCAGGGCAGCGAGGACTTCCGTGCGGTGGAAGCCGTAGGTGTGTTCCACGGTCGACCGCCCCGAGAGGCGCATGGTAGCCAGTGCGAGCACCAGGAACACGGTGTCGGTGAGCATGTGTCCGGCGTGGGCGAGCAGTGCCAGGCTGCCGGTGAGCAGGCCGGTGACGACCTCGACAATCATGTATGCGCTGATGAGGACCAACGCCGTTACGACGCCGCGCGCGCCTGCCCTGGAGGAATTGGGGGTGCCGGCGGGACCATTTGAATGGAATAGGTCCCCCCGGCATTCGAGCGGCGATGCATCCGCGCTGGGCGCGGTGCTTCACCGATCCGCAATGTAAAGATAACATTACATTATGTCATGTTTACCATACGTCGGCCGGCCCCAAAGCACCGCTCTGCGTTGCTCCTTGGGCAAATAGCTCCGCTATTCGCCCTTCGTCGCGCCTTGCCAGCTTGGCGCCTCGCCGCTCTCGGTGCTCGCGGGGCTCTGTCCACCGCTAGATTATGGGTCGTACCAGACACCCGGCTGCTTCCGGATCGCAAGGAGCGGAACTCCCGCCAACCAATGACCCAAAACATCCACGAGGTCCTCCACCGCGTCTTCGGGTACTCCGCTTTCGTGGCCGAGCAGGAAGCCGTCATCGAGCATACGGTGGCCGGTGGAGACAGCCTCGTCCTGATGCCCACCGGGGGCGGCAAGTCGCTCTGCTACCAGATCCCCGCGATCGTGCGGGACGGCCTGGGCGTCGTCGTCTCGCCGCTCATCGCTCTGATGCGCGACCAGGTCGAAGGGCTGCGCCAGACCGGCGTGCGGGCTGCGTGCCTCAACTCGACCCTGTCGCCCGGCGAGGTCGTGGAGGTCGAGGCGGCGGTTCGCGGGGGGCGGCTCGATCTGCTCTACGTGGCCCCCGAACGGCTCCTCGGACCGCGTACCCTGGAGCTCCTGTCGCGCACCCGCCTGGCGCTCTTCGCGATTGACGAAGCCCACTGCGTCTCCCAGTGGGGCCACGACTTCCGCCCGGAGTATCTGCAGCTCTCCGTGCTCGGCGAGCGTTTTCCGGAGGTGCCGAGGATCGCGTTGACCGCGACCGCCGACGAGCCCACGCGCCGCGAGATCGCCGCCCGGTTGCGCCTGCGCGATTCCGTGCTGTTCGTCAGCGGTTTCGACCGGCCGAACATCGGTTACGCGGTGGTGCCGAAGGACAACGCGCGGGCGCAGCTGCGGCGCTTTCTGGAGACGCGCCACGCCGGTCACGCGGGCATCGTGTACTGCCTGTCGCGGCGCAAGGTCGACGCGACCGCTGCCTGGCTCCGCGAGAAGGCGGGGGTGAACGCGCTGCCGTATCACGCGGGGCTCGACGCCGGGACCCGCCAGCGCCACCAGGACCGGTTCCTGCGGGAGGACGGGGTGGTGATCGTTGCAACGATCGCCTTCGGCATGGGGATCGACAAGCCGGATGTGCGCTTCGTCGCCCACCTGGACCTGCCGAAGAGCATCGAATCCTACTATCAGGAGACCGGCCGCGCCGGCCGCGACGGGCTCCCCGCCGACGCCTGGATGGTCTACGGCCTGCAGGAGGTCGTGACGCTGCGCCAGATGGTGGCGGGCTCGGAGGCCGGCGAGGCGAGGAAGCGGCTCGAAGTGCGGAAGCTCGACGCCATGCTCGGGTACTGCGAGCTCGCGACCTGCCGGCGCAGAACGCTGCTCGCCTACTTCGGCGACTCGTTGGCGGACCCCTGCGGCAACTGCGACAACTGCCTCGCTCCGGTGGACACCTGGGACGCGACCGAGGCCGCGCAGATGGCGATGTCGTGCGCGTACCGGACCGGCCAGCGATTCGGCGTGGCCTACCTGATCGACGTGCTCAGGGGGCGCGACACGGAGCGGATCAGGCGCTTCCGCCACGATCGCCTGCCGACCTACGGGGTGGGCCGCGACCGCGATGCCCGCCAGTGGCGCTCGGTCTTCCGCCAGCTCGTGGCGGGTGGTCTCCTCAGCGTCGAAGTCGAGCGGTATGGCTCCATCCGCCTGACCGGGGCGAGCTGGCCGGTCCTGCGGGGCGAGACCCGGGTCCACATGCGCCGCGATCTGCCCGCGACGAGGGCGCGGCGAACGTCCCGCGCGGGGGATCCGGCCCCGCCTCCCGACCCGGCGACCTGGGACGAGTCGCTCTGGGAGGCCCTGCGCGCGCGCCGCACCGAACTCGCGGCGGAGCAGAAGGTCCCGCCGTACGTGATCTTCCACGACTCCACGCTGCGCGAAATGGTTGCGCGGCGACCCGCCACCCACGATGATTTCTCGCGACTGCCCGGCGTGGGAGACACGAAGCTGAAGCGCTACGGCGACGACTTTCTCGCGGTGATCGCCGCGCACGCCGCGGGCGCAGAATCGGCGACGCAGGTCGCCCGCGGCCGCCCGGTGCCGATCAACAGAATGTAAGGAGAACATTACACAATGTCATGTCCACCGTACAATTCGGGCTTGAGGGGCGGCCGACACCGGGCATCCGGCCATGGTCACCTGCCCACCGTGGGGATCCTCGCGGCGCTTGCGGCCCTCGCAGCCGCCGCCTGCTCGTCCGGGACTTCCGCGATGCCCGGCCAGGATCGCTGGCCCGGCGACGAGTGGCCCACCTCCACCCCCGAGGACGAGGGTCTCGATCCCGACTCGATCGCCGCGCTCGTCGCCGACATCGACGCGGGCAGGTACGGCCTGATCGACCACTTTCTCCTGATTCGCAACGGCCACGTCGTCGCCGATCACAGCTGGGACCATTCGGGTCGATACCGCGAGCTGCTGGTACGGCAGGCCGACACGGTCGAACACCAGTACAACTACGATCATCCGGCCTGGCACCCGTACTTCGGTGACACGGACCTGCACACCCTGCAGTCGGTCACGAAGAGCGTCATGTCGGTGGCCTTCGGGATCGCGATCGACGGAGGGCACATTCCCGGCGTGGAGGCGGCTGCGTGGCCCTATCTGGAGGCGTACGGCCCCGACCTGGCCGAGCCCCGCCGCGCCGCGGCGACCATCGAGGACTTCCTCACCATGCGGAGCGGAATGGACTGGGCCGTCCCCGGTCAGACCTACGCCGACAGCACGCACCCGACCGTGGAACTGGAAGCGAGCGACACCTGGATCCGGTACGCGGTCTCGCGGCCCGTGGGCACCGATCCGGGAACGCGCTTCGACTACAACGACGGCGTCAGCGTGCTCATCGGCAAGATACTGCGGGAGGCCACCGGAGAGCGCATGGACCGGTGGGCGGAAGAACACCTCTTCGGCCCCATCGGGATAGAGGAGTACTACTGGAAGACGACCCCGGACGGGGAAGCGGATACGGAGGGCGGGCTGTACCTCACCGCGCACGACCTGGCCCGGGTAGGATACCTGATGCTCAGGGGCGGTGAATGGGACGGCCGCCGGATCGTTTCGGAGGAGTGGGTGCGCGCGTCCACTTCGCCCGTCATTTCCGACATCGCCCCGGACAACGGCCGGGCCGATACGGGTTATGGCTACCAGTGGTGGGTGCCAGTCCACGAGGGTGGCCGGGCGACGATCTTTGCGGGCAACGGATACGGCGGACAGTTCCTCCACGTCGTGCCGGAGTACGACCTGATCTCGGTCTTCAACGGCTGGACGCTGCACCAGCGTGCCGAGATGTCGAGCTGGACGGCGCTGCAGCAGCGGATTCTCCCCGCAGTGGAGCGCTGAGAAGCGCGGGGAGGCCGCAGACGTGCAGCACCCCGAACGGTACGGCCTGGAGACCCTCCGCGGCGACCTGTTCGGCGGGCTGACCTCGGCGGTCGTCGCGCTGCCGGTGGCGCTCGCCTTCGGCGTGGCATCGGGACTGGGCGCGGCGGCGGGGATGTACGGGGTCATCGCCGTCGGGTTCTTCGCGTCGGTGTTCGGCGGCACCCGTTCGCAGATCTCGGGCCCGACGGCGCCGATGACGGTGGCGATGTCGGTGATCGTGACCACACACGCCTCCACCCTGGGCGAGGCCTTCGCGATCGTGATTGTCGCCGGACTGCTTCAAGTGGCGCTCGGCACGCTCAGGATAGGGCGTTTCGTCGTCTACACGCCCCACGTGGTGGTCTCCGGCTTCATGTCCGGGATCGGTGTCATCATCATGCTGATCCAGTCGCTTCCGTTCATTGGTGCGCCCGCCCCCTCGGGAGGTGCGCCAGGCGCAGTGCGCGCGCTCTCATCGGCTTTCGACTCGGTCAACTTCCAGGCGCTCGCAATCGCCGCGGTCACTCTGGCGGTCACTGTCCTCTGGCCGCGGCGGCTGTCGAAGTTCGCGCCTCCGGTGCTGGTCGCGCTCGTGGCAGGCACGCTGATGGGCGTGTTGTGGCTGACGAATGTCCCGGTCATCGGCCCCGTCCCGAGGGGTCTTCCCGGAATCCAGGCGACAATGCCCTCGATCGACTTTCTGCTCGCCGCCGCACAGCCCGCGCTGATCCTGGCGCTCCTCGGCTCGGTCGACAGCCTGCTGACGTCGCTCGTGGCCGACTCGCTCACGGGCCGGCAACACAGTCCCAACCGCGAGCTGGTGGGGCAGGGGATCGGCAACGTCGTTTCCGGGATCTTCGGCGGACTGCCCGGAGCCGGGGCCACGATGGGGACCGTGACGAACATCCGTGCCGGCGGGACGACCCGGGTGTCGGGGGCGCTGCGCGCCGTCCTCGTTCTCGGACTGTTGCTCGGCCTGGGCCGGTTCGTGGAACCGATCCCTCATGCCGTTCTAGCCGGGATCCTGATGAAAGTCGGGTGGGACATCATCGACTGGCGGCTGCTGAGGCGCATCCACCGCATCCGTCGGGCCCACCTGGTGGTGATGCTGGTCACGCTGGCGCTCACCGTCTTCGTCGACCTGGTGACCGCCGTGGCGATCGGGCTGATCGTCGCGGGGATGGCGCACGCCCAGGCGATGGAGGTGCTGGAGCTGGACAGCGTGGTGTCGGTACCGCTGCTCGACCGGGCCTTCTTCGCGGAACACCCGGAGATGATGGCGGCTGCGGACGAATACGCGGCCCGGTCGGGGCTGGTTGCGCTCAGGGGGAGCTTCACGGTCGCGTCGGCGCACAAGCTGGTGACGGTGGTGGGCGCGGACATCGGCGAACACGAACTCGTGATCTTCGACTTTTCCCGGGCCACCTTACTCGACGACAGCGCCGCGATGCTCGTCGAACAGCTCATCGAGGTGGCGGGCCGTTCACAAACGAAGGTCATCGTGATGGGCTTGAAGGGAAGGGTGGCCGAGACCCTCCATACACTCGACATCCTTCGCCACGTACCGGCAGGGCACATCGTGGAGACTCTCGACGATGCGCGCCGAGTCGCGATTGCGCTGCTGGAGATCGATACGCCGCCGACCGGAGTCTGACCCTCCCGGCCGGCAGCCGCGAAACCGCAGCCGGCCCGGACGCATCGGCGCCGGAATACAGCGGGTGTCTATTCCACGGGCCCGCTGCCCTGGCCGCCCCCTTCGTCTCCGTTGGCCGCCTGGAAGGCCTCCGCGAATTCGGCCAGATTGGCCCGCAGTGCCCCGTCCAGAGCCTCCGCGGTGGCGCCCGCTTCCGCGACGCCCACGGTGGTGGCATACCACGTGACCGCCTCCGACAAGGTAATCTGGGTGTCGCGGATCATCTGGGTGGCCTGCATCAGACGCACCGAAACCGAGTACCCGACCACTCCCGCCACCCCGCCCCCGCATTCGTAGGCCACCCGCAGTTCCGGGAGGCCCGGGCTTCCGAGCATCTCCCGCTCGGTCAGCAGGGGCACCTCGGTTTCCGTGAGCGCCGCCTCGGCCGCCGCGCGTATCGATTCGGCCGACACTCCAGCGCCTTCACAGGCCTGGTTGGTCTCGGCCCGGACGTACACGCCGTCGAGCCCTTCGAGGGTGTACCGGTTCCATTCGGTGTCCTGGGCCGCGGCGCCGGCGCTCGCCAGTGGCGCCAGCAGCAGTCCGGTGACCAACCCACGCCGGCGGCAGCGTGACCGCAGGCGCGTGCGATCGTTCGCACCGTATCGGCCCATGCCGCGCATTGGCGCGGCCCCGATGCCCATCAGCGGCGTCCCCCGCATGAGCGGCACTGATGGTTGTTCTTCGAGCCGAGCTTCTCCAGCAGCGCCACCGTCGCCGGATGGGGCTGCGCGCGCTGCTCGGGGCTGTTCGCCAGGTCGGCGGTATTCTGGCCCCGGCGGCTGATTGCTCGGACATCCGCGCCCTGGCCGTAGAGGTACAGGATCGTGGCATTGTCGCCCCGCGCGGCGGCGTGATGGATCGCATTAAATCCGTCGTGGTCGCGCAGGTTGGGGTCCACGCCCAGTTCCTCGATCAGGTAGCGCACCGCTGGCAACCACCCGTCGGGCACGCTGCGGTGCTGCTGCGCGACCCTTGAGGTGCCGAACCCGACCCCGGCGGCCGCGTGCAGCGGGTGGACGGCCGGGCCGCCCGTCGGTACGGGTGGAAGGCCGGACGGATCGGTCCTCTCTTCCTGCTCGGCCGCGGCGCCCGGGAAGGCGAAGCTGCGCCGGCCAGGGAGCTTCAGTGTCGAGATGTCGGGATCCGCCCCATACTCCACGAGCAGCCGCATCGCGTCGACGTCGGCGGCGTAGGCGGCTCTCCAGAATGGCGTCGCGCCGGTGAAGTCGACGCCCATCCGGCCGGCGTTGTAGGCCGCGTACCAGATGTGCGTGGACGTGCGCTGGTTCGGGTCCGCGCCGGCTTCCAGGAGCAGGCGCATCAGCTCGAGGTAGCTCGTTTCCTGCTGCCTGAAGGCTGCGGGCTGCGGATACCAGGTCCTCAGCGACCACTCGATGTTCAGAGTTGCGAAGAGCGGCGCGGCGCCGTCGTCGCTGGTGAGGTTGGGGTCCGCTCCGCGCTCGAGCAGGTCGCGCGCGAGATCGTAGTGACCATTGATGACCGCAACCAGCATCGGTGTCGACTCGTCGCCCCCCGTGGGGTGGTCGAGATCGGTCCCGCCGTCGACCAGCAACCTCGCCGTCGCTCGATGACCTTCGCGCACGGCGTAGTGGAGCGCGGTAAAGCCGCCCTGCTTCCCGATCTGCTGCGTGGAGCTCAGGGCCCTGACCGGGGGCAACGCGGGCGGCGGCGTCTCCGGCGGCCCCTGGCCTGCCGCCGGCGGAGTCCGGCCCTGCGGAGGCGTCGCTTGCCGTTGCGCCTGTTGCGCCTGCGCCTGACGGGCCTGCGCCTGTTGCGCCTGCGCCTGCTGTGCCTGCGCGGCCGCGCCCTGTTCCTCCTCTTCGGGCTCTTCCGAGGCGGCCTTTATCCGGGCTCGCTGGCGCTGGTCCGCCCGGAGGGCGCTGGAGACCGCCTCATAATCCTTGATTGCGGTCTCGAGTGAAGGATCGGCGCCCGCTTCCAGGAGGGCCTTCACGGCACCGTTGGCACCGCGGACGGCCGCGAACATGAGCGGAGTGCGCTCGGAGAAGGTGTCCCGCGCGTTCGCGTCCCCTCCCATCGCCGCGAGCGCCGCAACGACCGCGGCGGCGTCGGCGTCGGCTGCGAAGTGCATCGGCGTGACGCCGGTCGTCGTGTACGCATTGGGGTCGGCGCCGGCGTCCAGGAGAATCCCGGCGATTCCGGCGTCCCCGGAGCGTGCCGCGAGGTGGAGCGGCGTGTAGCCGCCGAGCCGGGTGGTGGAGCGTACCGCGGCGCCCGCGTACAGGAGCGTTCGGGCCATCTCGGCGTGCCCGCCGGCAGCGGCCCAGTGGAGCGCGGTCATGCCGTCGTTCTGTGCGGCGTTGACGTCGGCGCCGCCCCGGAGCAGCGAGCGCACCTCCGCCAGGTCTCCCCGTTCGGCCGCGTCGGCCACCGGTGAATCCGCGGGCGTGCCCGCGAAGGTCGCCGCCGCCAGAGCGACGGTGATGGCGATGCCCGCGGCAGTGCCGCGGCGTGGACCAGTCATCATTTCACCCCCCTTGGCAGGTGTTGGCGTCCGCCGTGCCTGGCCAGCCCGGCGCCTCGTCGCCCCCCGTGCTACGCGGAGACCAACCACGGACCGCTAGATCGCGAAGTGGCCGGTGCTGTCCCCGAACGTGTCGATGTCCTCGGCGCCGAGCTTGTGCAGAAGGCTCAGCATGACGTTGGCCATCGGCGTGCCCGCCCGGGCCCTGATGTGCTGCTCCCCCTCCAGCGCGCCGTTGGCGCCGCCGACCAGGAAGAGCGGGCAACGGGCGTGGTTGTGCAGGTTGCCGTCGGCCATCGCCGACCCGTAGACGACCATGGTCTTGTCCAGCAGGTTCCCATCGCCTTCGGTCGCGGCCTGCAGGCGCTCGAGGAAATAGGGAACCATCGACACGTGGTACTCGTTGATCTTCGCGAACGCCTTGACCCGGTCCTCCCGGCCCCCATGGTGCGACGACGCGTGGAAGGGTGCCTCGACGCCCGACTCCGGGTACACCCGGGGCGAAGCGTCGCGGCCGAGCTTGAAGGAGAAAACCCTGGTGGTGTCGGACAGGAAGGCCAGCACCTGGAGATCGAACATCAGCTTCACATGCTCTTCGAAAGAGTCGGGGACCCCCGCCGGAGCCTCCGGAATCTGTCGCTTCTCGCCGCTCGTGTTCTGGGCCTCGATCCGGCCGATGCGCTGTTCCAGTTCGCGGATGTTCTGCGCGTACTGGTCCAGGCGGTGGAGATCCGACGGATCGAGCTGGCGCCTGAGAGACGACATCTCGCCGATCACCCAGTCCAGGATGCTGCGGTCGGTGAGGAGCCGCTCGGCCCGCTGCTCGGGCGTCCCGCCGGCCCCGAACAACTGCTCGAAGACGGCGCGCGGGTCCCGGATCATGGGGAGCGGCTGCGTGGGCGACGCCCAGCTGATCGTGTCCGTGTAGACGCAGGCGTACCCGTAGGCGCACCCGCCGGCCTGGTCCACGTTCTCGATTGACAGCTGCAGCGACGGGATCGGCGTATCCTGCCCGAACCGCTGCACGTAGAGCTGGTCCATCGAAGTGCCCACGCGGACATCGGAGCCCTGCGTCTGCTTCGGACGGGCCTGCGTGAGGAAGACCGCGCTGGTCCGGAAGTGGTCGCCACCGATTTCGGCCGGAGCGTGCGCATCCGCCATCCGCGAGTCGGTGTCGCTGACGATCGTGAGGTATTTCCGGAACGGCTCGAGGGGACGCAGACTGCCGGGCGACAGATCGAAGTCGCGTCCCGTCTCCGCGGGAGACCACAGGTTCTGCGAAGCCCCCCAGGCGTTGCACCCGGCGGCTCCGTGCACCTGCTCGATGCACACCAGCCTGGTCTTGTCGGCGGCCTTTCCGGTGGCGGTGGATGCGAATGCCCGGCCTGCCGGGATCATCGCGTCCAGCAGAGGCAGTCCTATCGCCGCACCGGCTCCCTTGAGCATGGCCCGGCGCGAAATGTGTGAGCCGCTGAGGTAACGCATCGGTGTGCCCTCGCTTGTCTGGTGGAAATGTCTAGTTGATCGGCGTCGCCGGGGGAGCGCCGCTTCCGCTTACAGGCTGCTCCTCGGCGACGGTTCCGGCTCTTGCCATCCGGAAGGCCGGGCTGCGAACGACCCCCATGATGAACGACGACATCCGGTAGCCGTGTCCGGCCGCCTCCCGGTTGATGGTCCGGATGGTCGGCATGTCGTAGTACTCGACCCGGCGGCCCAGCGCGTAGGCCATCAGGTTCTCGGTGAAGGTGCTGAGAATCACGTCGGGGATTTCCAGCAAGGCATCGCGCAGATCCTCCGGCCCGGCCAGCTCCCTGCCGTTGTACATCTCGCCGACCGGGTCCACCGGGTTGCCCCCGTCGCGAATCCGCCAGCTGCCGGTCACGTCGAAGTTTTCCAGCGCCAGCCCGAGCGGGTCGATCACGTTGTGGCAGGAATTGCAGTTGGGATTGGAACTGTGCTGCTCCATCCGCTCACGCACGGTGAGGAAACGGCCTTCCTCGGCGGCCTCCGTCTCCTCGAAGGCCGGGATATCGGGTGGCGGAGGCGGTGGGGGTGCGCCGAGCAGAACCTCGAGCACCCACTTGCCGCGCAGCACCGGGGAGGTGCGGTCGGGATGGGAGGTGAGGGTCAGGATGCTGCCGTGCCCGAGCAGTCCGCGACGGCGTTCGGTCGGGTAGTCGACCTTCCGGAACGAAGGCCCCAGGACTCCAGTGATCCCGTAGTGCCGGGCCAGGCGCTCGTTGACAAAGGTGTAGTCCGCCGTGAGCAGATCGAGGACCGGGCGGTCTTCCTGCACCAGATGGTCGAAGAAGAGTTCGGTTTCGCGAAGCATCGCATCGGCGAGCGTCTGGTCGAAATACGGGAAGGTCAGCGCGTCGGGATGGATGAGATCGAGATCCTGAAGCCGCAGCCACTGCGACGCGAAGCGCGTGGCCAAAGCCTCGGCGCGGGGGTCCGCGAGCATGCGGCGGGCCTGACGCTCCAGCTCCTCCAGCGAGGAGAGCGCGCCCGACCGTGCCGCCTCCAGCAGCGGATCGTCGGGCGGGGAACCCCACAGGAAGAAGGAAAGGCGCGACGCCAGGTCCATGTTGTCGATCGCATAGATGCCCTCGGCCGTGACGTCCGCGGGCCGCCCTTCCAGGCGGAAGATGAAGTGGGGACTGGCCAGGATCGCCTGCAGCGCCGTGCGAATGCCCTTCTCGAAGCCGCCGCTTGCCGCACCCTGCTCGTAGAAGGCGAGAAGCCCGTCCACGTCGCGTTCCTGCGCGGGGCGCCTGTAGGCGCGGGTGGCCAGACGGGTGACGATGTCGCGGGCGCAGGGCAACTCCTCTTCCGCGAGCGTGGGACGGCAGGTAAAGACCCTCTTTCGCGCGGGGGTCTCGGAGACGCCCGTGATGTCGTAGGGGCCGAGGACCGTGACGCGCTGCAGGTGCTGCTGGGTCGTCACGCCGAGGCCGATCCCGATCTGCCCGTCCGCCAGCGTGTGGTCGATGGGACGAATGAGGTCGTCGACGACACCCTCGAAGAGGCGGATGAAGGCCACCGACACGCGCTTCTCGCCAGCGGTGACGTAGATCGAATCCGTCCGGACATTCAGCCCGCTCGGCTCCGATTCGCTCATCCACCGGTCGATGTCCAGGAGCGCGACACGCCTTCCGTCGATCGAGACCTCCATCTGCTCGGCTCCGAAGGTCCGTCCGAAGACCTCGCCCTCGACGGCGGCATAGGGCATGATATGGAACACGTACTTCCCGTCGGCCGGGAAGTTGTGCATCACCGAAAGGCCGCCGCGCGTTCCGATCGGCGCGCCCTCGACCCGTTCCTTCTGCGACTGAACCCGCGGTATCCGGTAGATCGTGGAGGCGACCTCCGCGTCCGGATCCCCCAGCGCCGTCCGGCTGACCTGGCCGGCCGCACGCAGATAGCCCTCCATGACCGTGGCGGAAGGCATCTGCACGTCCGCGATGTTGTCGAAGTTCGCGCTCTTCGTGTCCAGGGGAAGGAACATCGCCACATCTATGTCGATCCCGAGCAGGTCCCTGACCGCCCGCCTGTACTCCTCCCGGTTGAGGCGCTGGAAGGTGCGGCGCCCGGGATCCGGATCGCGGGCCGCGATCTCGTCCATCGCGTCCTCGAGCTCCGCGGCCATCGCGCCGATCACATCCGCCTCGGGGCGCGGCTGCCCGTTCGGGGGCATCATCCCGGCCCGGAGCTTGCGGATCATCTTCTCGACGGTGGGACGGCGCTGCCGGGCGTCGGCGATGTCGAAGCCCTCCAGCACGAGACCGCCGACCTGCCGCTGCTCGCTGTGGCAGCGAACGCAGTATTCGGCCACGACCTCGTTGGGGCCGCTGACCGCGGCGGGCCGTGCCTCCTTGGGCGCAACCCCGGCAACGTGCCAATCGTATGCGGGGACCTCCACCGGGGCGGACGCGGCTACGCCGACCACCCCCGCCGACAGCAGGATTATGGCGATTCTGTTCATAGTCCTTAAGATATAGTGCGAGGGTCGGATGGCGCCACCCTCAGGTCCGCGTCCGGGGACACACCCGGGAGGTGTTACTTTCCGGGACGAAACACCTGAACACGCCCCTGCAGCCCGAAAACAGGAGAAACACCCAAGTGAAGGAACTCTCGGTCGGATCCGAAGCACCGGACTTCTCGCTGCTGCGAGACCTCAAGGAGGATCCGGTGACCCTGTCGCAACATCGCGGGGAGCCCGTGGTGCTGATGTTCGTGCCGCTCGCGTTCAGCGGGGTGTGCACGGAGGAATTATGCCACGTCGGCGAGAACTGGGCGGTGTGGGGTGCCCTGGGTGCCGCCCTGTACGGAATCAGCATCGATTCGCCGTTCGTGAACGCGAGGTGGGCGGAGGACATGGGCGTGCCATTCCCGGTTCTGTCCGACTTCAACAAGGAGGCGGCGACCGCCTACGGGGTTCTCCACGAGGAGCTGGCGGGGCTGCGCGGCATCGCCAAGCGGTCGGTGTTCGTGGTCGACCGGGAGGGGATCGTCAGCTACGCCTGGGTGAGCGACGATCCCGGAGTGCTCCCTCGCTTCGACGAAATCCTGGGCGCGGTCCGGGCCCTGGGCTGACGCGCACGATGTCGTTCCGCGAACGCCGCCGCGGATTGGGTCGCGCGCTCGCCGGCCTCGCGTTTTGTGCCGCTGCCGCGCTGGCCGGCGGGGTGGACTCGGCCCGGGCGCAGGCGGGCGGGGCGCCGGTCACGTTTGCCGGGCAGGTCTTCGACACCTTTCTGGGCGAACCCGTGGAAGGCGCGATCGTGAGGCTGACCGGCACCGTCCGGGCGAACGGATCGTCGATTGCCGGAGTCACCGACGCCCGGGGCCGATTCAGCATCGAGAACGTGCCGCCGGGGCGCAGCCGGGTCCTGGTCGCGAGGATCGGATACGCCGATCTGGTCCAGGTCCTGGACATCCAGGCGGGACAGTTCGTGGAGGTGGCCGTTATCCCCAAGCCCGTCGTGCTCGAGGGCATCGAGGTGTATGTGGACAGACTGGAATCGCGACTGCGCGGATTGCCCTTCACGGCCAACGTCTTCGACGAGATCATGCTCAAGCTGTCGCCCACCCTGAACGTCGCACGGTACCTCGACAGCCAGCCGGGCTTCGAGTTCGTTCCCTGCTTCACGGGGGGCTCGCCGACCGGGCCCTTCACCCGGCGGCGCGACTGCATCCGCACGCGCGGAACCACGCCGCAGCGTCCCCGCATCTTCATCGACGACGCGCCGGCCATGGGCGGCGTGCGCGAGCTCGCCACGCTCCCGACGATGGAGATGTACCGGGTCGAGGTGATTCGGGGGTGCGCACAGATACGGGTCTACACCAACAGCTACGTCGAGGGCACCGCGGCGCGGGGCCTCCCGCTGCTCCCGATCATCTGCTAGGGTGCCCGCGAGGTACTCCGGACGCTGGTCCGCTCGCGCAGCCGCCAGACCGTCGGCAAGTGGCGTGAGCGCTTCCGAACCCAGGGCCTGACGGGCCTGTACGACGAACGCAAGCCGGGAAGGCCGCGCTCCATCGAAGACGACGAACTCATGGTAGTGCTGCAAAGGACGCTCGCCCTGGACGTCGCCACCGGCCAGGTCCTCGCCCAGTGCAAGGCGCTCCTTCTCCTCCGTCAGCCAACTCAAGGAGAAGATCCTCCGCTTCACCGACCACTACAACGACTCGGGCACGCAGCCCTTCATGTGGACTGCCACCGCCGACTCCATCCTTCAGAAGATCCAGAGACCATGTACATCTATCTCCGGGACACGACACTAGGGGTCGGTATCCGGCTTTCCGCGCAGCTTCTTCAGCCGTGACCGGCGCTTCTTTTCCTCGAGCCGGCGCCGCTTTTCCCGTTCCGGCACCGAAGTGGGGATCCGTGGCTTCGCACGGCGCTGCATCGCTTCGAGTTCGGCCGCCAGCCTTCGCAGAGCCTCCGCACGGTTGCGCACCTGGGACCGGTGCTTGCGGGAGGTCGCCACGACCCCGGTGGGGAGGTGGATCAGCCGAACCCCGGATTCCACCTTGTTCTGGTGCTGCCCTCCGGGACCCCCGGCGCGAAACGTGTCCACCCGGCACTCGGCCAGCAGCTGCTCGGGCGACCGGTTGCCGGGCGCACGTGGCCGACCGGTGTCGGCCTGCGGCCCGCCCTCGGGTCTCCGGGTCGCCGGCCTTTGGGTCCGGGGCTTTTCGGGATGTGCGCCTGTCCATAGAATCCAACATGATCTACGACCAGTTCGACCGAAACCCGGGACTCCGGATTCTCTTCACTGTTGCGGTCGGATTCATTCTCATCCACGGACTGCGCTTCACCCAGCCGGTGCTGCTTCCGGTCGCGACGGCGACCTTCCTGGCCGTCATCTGTCTGCCGATCGTGCTCTGGCTGTCGAGCCGCCGGGTCCCGCTCGCGATTTCGGTCGTGATCACCGTGCTGGCCGTCGCGGGCGGGTTCGGCCTGCTGATCCTGGTGGGCAGCCAGCAGACGCCCGAACTGCGGGACCGGCTTGTTACGCTGATCGAGGCCGCCCTCCCCCAGCTCGGCCCCTGGACGGCGCAGATCGAGGACTGGGTGCCGCTGCTGGACGAAGGGGAGCTCCGCGCGTTCATCGAGGGAGAGGTGAACGCGGAGTTTCTCACTGGATGGGTGACGGATCTGACCACCTGGGCGCTGTCGTTCCTCACCAGCACCTTCCTGGTGGTCCTGATTCTCGTGTTTGCGCTGGGCGAGGCCGCGGTCCTCCCACGGAAGCTTCAGCTGATCGCCGGTGGCGGGGTGCCGCTGGACGAGCGTTTCCGCAAGATCATCGCGGAGGTGCAGGGCTACCTCGTCATCAAGACGCTGATCAGCATCGCGACGGGCGTTCTGCTGGGGTTGTGGGCGTGGTTCATGGGGCTCGACCTTCCGATCCTGCTAGGGCTCTTTGCCTTCCTGCTCAACTACATTCCGACGATCGGATCGATCATCGCCTCCGTCCCGGCGCTGATTCTGGCCGGGATCGACATCGACCCGGTCACCCTGGAGTTCGCGGGGATGGACTTTCAGCACGCTGCAATCGTGGGCCTGGGCTATCTGACGGTGAACGTCTTCTTCGGGAACTGGCTCGAACCCACGCTGCTGGGCAGGCATCTGGGGCTTTCGACCCTGATCGTGGTGGTGTCCCTGTTCTTCTGGGGGTGGCTCTGGGGGCCGCTCGGCGCGCTGCTGTCCGTCCCTCTCACCATGGTGGTCAAGATCATGCTGGAGAACACCCCTGACCTCCGATGGATGGCTGTGCTTCTCGGCAAGACGCCGCCGCCGGAGCCGGCCCCGGGGGAGCCGGATTCCCCCCCCGAGGAAGGGAGTCCGGCGTGAAGCTGCCCGAGTTCGAGGGCTATCCGGACGGTGCCCGGATCTGGATCTTCGGGGCCGAGCGCGGGTTGAAGGACGGCGAGACCGAGTTGCTGCTGGCCTCCGTCGACGACTTCCTCGACTCGTGGAAGGCGCACGGGCTGCCCCTGCGGGCGACCCGGGCGTGGCGCTACGACCGCTTCCTGATCATCTGCGCGGACACGGAGACCGAGTTGCCGTCCGGGTGCTCGATCGACGCGCTCACGAACGTGTTCCGGGAGATGGAGGCGCGGCTCCACGCGCGGTTTCTCGGCAACGAGGCGGTGTGGTACCGGGATGTGGCGGGACGGATACGCCGGGCGACGCGCCCCGAATTCCGGGCGTTGGCCGGGAGGGGCGAAGTGACCCCCGAGTCGGTCGTTTTCGACAATTCGCTCACGGCTCTGCAGCAGCTGCGCGGGGGCCGCTGGGAGGGACCGGCGGCCGAGCGGTGGCACGCCGCGCTGTTCGCGCCCCCGTCCGCACGAGCCGGCAACCCGCGCAGCGCACGCGCAGCCGCCAAATGAACGAGGCCGGCGGGTCGTCCCGCCGGCCTCGCGTCCGTGAACTGTGTGAATCTCGAAGGTTGGGAGTCAGGCCATCCCTTCAACGCGGATCACGTTTTCCGCAGCTGGTCCCTTCGGACCGTTGACCATGTCGAACTCGACCTGGTCGCCTTCCGAGAGGCTCCGGAACCCCTCGCCCTCGATGGCGGAGTAGTGGACAAAGCAGTCCCTTTCTCCGGCCTCCGGGCTGATGAATCCGAATCCCTTCGCGTCGTTGAACCACTTCACGGTTCCCGTGGTCCGCATCCTCGTGCTCCTTCAATTCGTCTGTTGGTTCCTGTGCGGCAACCCTTGTGCCGTTCTACGCTGAACAGGCTACCCCTTTGTGCGGAATCCGTCAATAGCGGACTCGAACGCGGGTTACGGCGGGCTCGGTCCGGTGCGACCGTGCCGGCGGGGCCAACGGAGAACGGATGCCGAGTGTCTTGACTCCTGGTGCGAAGAGACCGGCTTCCTTCGGCTGGTCCTCGTCTCGCGACTGCCAGGGGCTACTCAGTGGAGGTGGAATGCATACATCACGAAACGAAAAAGGCGATTTGCGCTCCAGTATCGCGCGGGTGATGGCCGGGGCGGTCGGTCCCGCCGCCGCCCTGCTTGTCTGCAGCTGGTTGTCCGCCGAGGAAGCCCTGGCCCAGCGCCCCCTTTCCGACGCGGGCCTGGGCGGGGGTCCGGCACGCCTGAGCACGGTCGCCAGGGCCGCACTCGAGCGGAACCGGGACGTGATCGGCGCGGAGTACGAGCTCGCGGTGGCCAACGGGCGGGTCTCGGAGGCCTGGAGCGACGTGTACCCCAACGTCGACTTCTCGAGCAGCTACACGCGCAACGTTGCGCCGCAGGTGAGCTTTCTTCCGGCGCAGATCTTCGATCCCTCCGCCGCCGAGGGCGATTTCATTCCCGTGCAGTTCGGAGCGGACAACATCTGGAATCTCTCCGTCAACCTCGAGCAGACCGTGCTCGACCCCCGGGTATTTGTCGGCCTGGGCGCCGCGTCGCGGTTCCGCGGATTGCAGCGGGAGATTCTTCGCGGCCGGTCGCAGGAGGTCGTTACACGCGTGCGGATCGCCTTCTACGACCTGCTGCTCGCGCAGGAGGAGGTGCGCCTCACCGAGAATTCCCTGAAACGGGTGCGGCAGTCCCTCGACGAGACCAGAGCCATGCAGGAGGCGGGGGTGGCGGAAGCCTACGACGTGCTGCGCCTCGAGGTCGAGGTGGCCAACCTGGAGCCCAACCTGAGACGCGCGGAGAATCGCCGCCGGGCGGCGCAGCGCACGATAGCCGCCGAGCTGGACCTGGATCCCGGGCAGGAGATCGAGGTGGCTGGTGAACTCGCCCTGATCGACCTGGACGATTTCGAGGGCAATTCCGCCGCGAACCGGGATATCCTGGCCTTCAACGGGATTGTCGTCGACGAGCACTTCGATGTCTCGGACCTCATCCGGCGCGGCACCGCCGAACGCTCGGATCTGCGGCAGTTGCGATCCACCGAGTCCCTGCGGAAGGCGGAACTCCGAATCGAGCAGACCGGCTACCTGCCTACTGCCAGCGTCTTCGGGACCTACGGCCTGGCCGCCCAGCAGAACGGCCCGCCGGTCTTCTTCGGCACCAGCAACCAGCGCGGCACCTCCAAGCAGCTCGGGTTCCGGGTCAGCATGCCCCTCTTCTCGGGGTTTCGCGAAAACTCCCTGATCGCGCAGCGGCAGGCCGCGCTGCGGCAGGCCGAGATCCAGACCCGCGCCGCGACCGATCAGGCGGCCGTGCAGTTGAGCAACCTGGTCGACGACGCGCGCGCGGCCCGTTCCCGAACCGCGGCACAGGGTCTTGCGGTCTCACAGGCCCGGCGGGGCTACGAGATTGCCAGCGCCCGCTACCGGGAGGGTCTGGCCAGCCAGCTGGAGCTTACGGACGCCGAGGTGGCGCTGCGGCAGAGCGAGTTCAACTACGCCCAGGCGGTGTATGACTATCTTGCTACGCGGGCCCGTCTGGATGAAGCTGCCGGAATGGTGCCACTGGTGGATGTCCCCGTCGGACGCGATCCTTCAGCGGGGAACGGGAAAGGATGAGGAAGTACCGGATGTCGAATGGATGGATGCTTGCCGGCATGGCCGCGGCCGCCAGCGCGCTGTCGGCGTGCGACGCCGGGGACCAGGGCCAGGCGGAAGAGCCGGCCGAGGTCTTCGAGCGGATCGTCAACGTGGAGGTCGACACCGTAAGAGTGCGGCCCTTCGCCCAGGTGGCCCGCCTGACGGGGGTCGCCAGGGCCATGAGAGACGTTGTGGTGTCCGCCGAGGAGGGCGGGGTGGTACGCCGCCTGGTCCGCGACAAGGGGCAGGCGATCCGTGCCGGGGAGCCGATCCTGGAACTGGACGACGCGATCCTCCGGGCTCAGGTGGTCACGGCGATGGCCCAGGCCGCGCTCGCCGACGAAGTGTGGCAGCGCCGGAGGAAGCTGTACGAGGAGGACGGGATCGGTTCGGAACTCTCCTACCTGGAGGCGAAATACGCCGCCGAGCAGGCACGAGGCAGCCTCGAGGCGCTGCAGGAGCGGCTGGCGCGCACGACGGTGCGAGCGCCGATTGGCGGGCACCTCGATGAGCGGCTGGTCGAAGTGGGCACCATGGTGTCTCCCGGGACGCCGGTCGCGAGGATCGTGCAGACCGACACGATCAAGATCCTGGCCGGGGTGCCGGAGCGCCATGCCCTGAAGGTGGCGGCCGGCGCTCGGGCCAGCGTTTCCTTCAGCGTGATGCCCGGCGAGCAGTTCGAAAGTTCGATCGCCTACGCCGGCGCGACCGTCGATCCGGAAAGCCGCACCTTCGCCGTGGAGCTGGTGCTCACCAACCCGGGCGGGCGGATCAAGCCGGAGATGATTGCCGATATCGAGCTCGTACTCCAGGAGGTCGGCGAGGCCATCGTAGTGCCGCAACAGGCCCTCGTTTCGATGGAAGACGGGAACGTGGTGTTCGTGGTTGAAGGCAACGCGGCCGACGCGCGCGCCGTTGCCCGCAGCGTGGAGGTGTCCATGAGCCAGGGCAACGAGGTGGTGGTCGCTTCCGGATTGGATGAGGGAACCCTTCTCGTGGTCGTCGGGCAGCAGGGGTTGACCGACGGCGACCGGGTGCGGGTCGTGGACGGACGGATGACGCAGGGAGGTGGGGAAGAATGAGCGAAGGCACCGACGGGGGCCCGGTCCGCGGCGCGCGCCGGACCTTCAAGGAGTTCCGGCTGACGTCGATGGCGGTCGAGCATTCGACCTCCGTGCTGGTCCTGTTTCTCTTCGTCACGATCGCCGGCCTGCTCGCCTACCGGTCGATCCCGAAGGAGTCGTTTCCGGAGTTCGAAATGCCGATCGTCGCGGTGAACACCATCTATCCCGGGGTGTCGCCGTCCGATGTCGAGAGCCTGGTTACCCGCAAGATCGAGGAGGAGCTGAACAGCATTTCGGATGTGAGGGAGCTCACGTCGACCTCGGTCGAGGGCTATTCCTCCGTGGTGGTGGAATTCGAGACCGCGACCGACCTGAACGAGGCGCTCCAGCAGGTGCGCGAGAAGGTCGACCTGGCGCGCCCCGAACTCCCGTCCGACGCCGAGGACCCGTTCATCATGGAGTTCGACATGAGCGAGGTCCCGGTCATGCAGGTGAACCTGTCGGGGGGCTACGGCCTCGTCCGGCTGAAGGAGCTGGGCGAGGAGCTGCAGGAGCGGATCGAATCGATTCCGGCCATCCTGCGGGTCGGGTTGCGGGGCGGCCTTGAACGCCAGGTCAAGGTCGATGTCGACCTGGCCCGCCTCCAGTACTACAACGTCTCCTTCGACGACGTGATCAGCGCGATCCGGCAGGAGAACGTGAACATCCCGGGCGGTGCAATCGACGTCAACGGGATCAACTACCTGGTGCGCGTGGACGGCGAGTTCGACGACCCCACGGTGATCAGGGACCTGGTGGTGACCACGGCGGCGGGCCGCCCCATCTACGTCCGCGACCTCGCCACCGTCGAGTTCGGCTTCGCCGAGCGGGAGACCTATGCGCGCCTTGGCGACGAGCCGGTCGTCACCCTGGACGTGGTGAAGCGGTCGGGCGAAAACATCATCGCGACGGCCGCCGCGGTGCGGGCCGAAATCGACGCGATGCGCCCCCAGTTCCCTCCGTCGACGGTGGTCTCCGTAACCTCCGACATGTCCGACGACATCGGCATGATGGTCAACAGCCTGCAGAACAACATCATCTCGGGCCTGATCCTGATCGTGGGGGTGCTGCTCTTCGTTCTGGGGCTGAGGACCTCGATCTTCGTGGCCATCTCGATCCCCACCTCGATGTTTCTTTCCTTCATCGTGATCCAGCTGCTCGGCGTCTCGATGAACATGGTTGTGCTCTTCTCCCTCATCCTTGCGCTGGGAATGCTCGTCGACAACGCGATCGTCATCGTCGAGAACATCTACCGCTTCATCGAGGAGGGCTGGACGCGCAGGGAGGCGTGCAAGAAGGCCACCGGAGAGGTCGCGATCCCCGTGATCGCGGCCACCGCGACGACGCTGGCCGCCTTCACGCCGCTGCTCTTCTGGCCGGGCATGGCGGGCGAGTTCATGAAGTACCTGCCGCTGACGCTCATCGTCACGCTGTCGAGTTCGCTCTTCGTCGCGCTGGTCATCGTTCCCACGCTCTGCTCGATCTTTCTCAACCCGGACAGCGGCCGCCCGCGCAAACTCAACCGAAACGGTCGAATCCTCCTCGGAGTCGTGGCCGCGATCGCACTGGTCGTGATCGCCGCGGCGAATCCGCTGACGGCCGGCCTCCTGGTTGTGACCGCCGCCCTCGTCTGGCTGCTGCACAGAGCGCTGCTGGACCGGATCAGCCGCGTCTTCATGGCGAAGGGGCTGCCGCGGCTGGTCGCCTGGTACGAGCGGCGGCTGCGGTGGGCGCTGAACAACCGGGCCATTGTGCTGGCCGGTTCGATCGTGGCCCTCCTCGGGACCATCGGCCTGTACCTCACGTTCGCGGCCCCGGTCGAGTATTTCCCCGAGAATATTCCTCCTGCCGTTCTCTACGTGTCGGTCGAGGCGCCCGTGGGCACCTCCGCGGAGGTCACGAACGAATACGCCAGAGCGCTGCAGGCGCAGGTGGGGCTGATCGGCGGCAGCTCCGACGCCGAGACGATCGTCACGACCGTGGGCGCCAGCGGCGGCGGCGGTCCCATGGAGGGTGGCGGGCCATCCGGTCCCGAGTCTGCCCGCATCACCCTGAGCATGGCCGACTACCAGGAACGGCAGTTCGATGTCTTCGAGACGCTCGCTACCATGCAGGAGCAGGTCGGCACCGATGTCGCCGGCGCCGAGGTGCGTGTGGACCAGGCCACGGAAGGGCCGCCGACGGGAGCGCCCGTGAACATCGAGATTGCGGGCGAGGACCCGCTTCTTCTTGAAGAGCTCGCCGGTCAGGCCATCGCACTGATCGAAGCGTCCCCCGTCTATCCGCGGCTCGTCGGGCTCAAGAGCGACATGGACGACGCCCGGCCCGAGTTGCGCGTCCAGGTGGACCGGGAGAAGGCAAGCCTCTATGGGCTTTCCACGAACGACGTGGGTTTCCTGGTGAGGAGCGCGATCAACGGACTTGAAGCGGCGAAGTACCGGACCGGCAACGAGGAATACGACATTGTCGTGCGGCTTCGCGAGGAGGACCGGGAGGAACTTACCCAGCTCGCCGACCTGACGGTGTTCACGGAAGGGCGCCAGATCCCGCTGCTGTCGGTGGCCGGATGGACGGTCGACGAGGGCTACGGCTCGATCCGGCGCAAGGATATGGACCGCATGGCCACCGTCAGCGCCGAGGTGGTGGCCGGCTACAACAGCAATGCCGTCCGCATCGAGGTCGAGGCGGTGCTCGAAGACTTCGCGGCGGCGCTCCCGCCCGGCTACTCCCTCGAATTCACCGGAGAGCAGCAGGAGCAGCAGGAGGCCTTCGCCTTCCTCACCAGCGCCTTCCTGGCGGCGCTGATGCTGATCGCCCTGATTCTGGTGACGCAGTTCAACTCGGTCGTGAAGCCCCTGATCATCCTGTCCTCCGTGATCATGTCCACCATAGGCGTGCTGATCGGATTGATGGTATTCCGGATGCCCTTCGTGATCATCATGACGGGGGTCGGTGTGATCTCGCTGGCGGGCATCGTGGTCAACAACGCGATCGTCCTGATGGACTACATCGACGTGCTGCGCAAGCGCGACGGCCTGAGTACCCACGAGGCGCTGGTGCAGGGGGGCAAGACGCGGCTGCGGCCGGTGCTGCTGACCGCGATCACCACCGCGCTGGGACTCGTGCCGCTGGCGATCGGACTCAACTTCGACTTCTTCGGACTCTTCACCGGCCTCGCCCCCGAGTTCTACTGGGGCGGGGAGCAGGCGGCGTGGTGGGGCCCGATGGCGGTGGCGGTGATCGTGGGGATCATCTTCGCCACCTTCCTGACCCTGATCCTGGTCCCGGTCATGTACAGCCTGGTCGACGATCTGGTACGCATCTTCCGGCGCGCCGAGCCGGGCGAGGTCGACGAGGACTCGCGCGAGGAACCCGGATTCTCCATTGTTGTGTCTCCCCTCCACCCGAGGCCGGAGTCCGAGCCGGAGGTGGCGGCACTCGTCAGTCGCTGAAGCAGGAGGTTACCCCCGATGATCCGCCGCCGTTCGTTCCTCGTCCTCACGGTCCTCTCGGCGGCCGCGGCCCTCTCGGCCGGCGCGTGCCGCCAGCCGGCCCAGGAGCTTGCACTGGCCCGCGATGCGATGGCCTCGGGCTCGGGCATGGTCGTTTCGGCCTATCCGGAAGCGAGCCGCGCGGGCGCGGAGGTGCTGAGGGCGGGCGGCAATGCCGTGGACGCCGCGATCGCGACCGGCTTCGCCCTCGCCGTGACCCACCCGGCGGCGGGGAACATCGGAGGAGGCGGATTCATGGTGATCCGCTTCCCCGACGGGAGCGCCACCGCGCTGGACTTTCGCGAGAAGGCGCCCCTCAGGGCACACCCGGAGATGTTCCTGGACGAGGACGGCGAATACTCCTACCAGATTCACCACCGCAGCCACCTCGCGGTGGGCGTTCCGGGCACGGTGGCGGGTTTTGCCCTGGCCCACGAAAAGTACGGAACGGCGGAGTGGAGCGACCTGGTCGAGCCCTCGGTCGGGCTCGCGCGCGACGGCTTCGTGGTCAGCGAAAGGCTGGCGCGGTCTCTGGCAGGCAGGCTCGAGGCGTTCCGCAGCTACCCCGCGAGCTTCGCCCAGTTCTCGAAGGACGGCGAACCCTACGCCGCCGGCGAGACCCTCGTGCAGGCGGACCTGGCGGGAACGCTGGCGCGGATCCGCGACGAGGGCAGGGACGGATTCTACAAGGGAACCACGGCCCGCCTCGTCGCCGAGGAGATGGAGCGCGGCGGCGGCTGGATAACCGAGGAGGACATGGCGCGCTACGAGGCGAGGGAGCGCGAGCCGGTTCGCGGCAGCTACCGCGGGTACGAAGTGATCAGCATGCCGCCGCCCTCGTCGGGAGGTACCGCGCTGGTCCAGATGCTGAACGTGCTGGAGGGCTTCGACGTGGCGGCCATGGGCGCCGGCAGTCCGGAGTATGCGCATCACCTGATCGAGGCGATGCGCCGGGCCTTCCGCGACCGCGCGATGTTCCTGGCCGACCCCGACTTCGAGGACATTCCCGTTGCGCGCCTGACCAGCAAGGAGTACGCGGACGAGATCCGCGCCACCATCGAGGCGGGCGCGGCGAGCGCCTCCAGCACGACCGACGTCACCGCCCCGGCCGAGTGGGAGAGTTCCGAGACGACGCACTATTCGGTGGTGGATGCGGAAGGGATGGCGGTTTCGGTCACCTACACGCTCGAGGGGGGATACGGCTCCTACATCACCGTTCCGGGCGCCGGGTTCCTGCTGAACAACGAGATGGGCGACTTCAACGGACGCCCGGGGCTCACCAGCGAGAACGGCCTCATCGGGACCCAGGCGAACCTGGCGCGCCCGGAAAAACGCATGCTCTCGTCGATGACCCCCACGATCGTGGCACGGGATGGGGAACTGGTCGCCGTGATCGGCAGCCCGGGAGGACGCACGATCATCAACACCGTGCTGCAACTGGTCGTGAATCTGGTCGATTTTGGCGGAGATCCGGCGTCGGTGGTGGCGGCGAAGCGGCTCCACCACCAGTGGCTTCCCAACGCGGTCCGGATGGAAGAGGGATTCATGAGCGAGGCCGACGCGGCGCTGCTCGGGGCGATGGGGCATGAGGTGGGGTGGGGGCGCGGACAGGGCATCGCGCACTGCATCTTCGTAGACAGTGCCACCGGTGAACTGGTCGGGGTGCCCGACCCGCGGGACTCGGACGGGGCCGCGGCGGGGTATTGACGGGACAGCGGGCCGGTCCGGGCACACGGCCCGGCGGGCTGTCAGCCCTCCAGCATTCCGGCTGCGATCCGGCTGGTCTTGCGGGGATCCGCCTTCCCCCGGCTCCGTTTCATGACCTCGCCGACGAAGAAGCCCAGCAGGCCCTTCTGCCCGTTCCGGTAGGCGGCCGCCTTGTCCGGGTACTCGGCCAGGATCTCCTCGAGGAGCGCGCGCAGCGTGGCCTCGTCTGCGATTTCGGAGAGGTCCAGGCCGGCCCTCGCCTCTTCGAACGAGCCGCCCCGGCGCAACAGCTCCGCGATGATCGTCCGTCCCTGGCGGTGCGATACGACGCCACCGTCAACGGCCCGCGCAAAGTCGGCCAGCGCGGCCGGATCCAGCCGTTCCAGCCGCGCCTCCGGGTCGCTTCCGGTCAACCTTGTGATTTCGTTCACAAGCCAGGCGGCGATTGACGCCGACCCTTCCGGGTAGGTCCCGCGGGCCGCGCCGAAGATCTCGAGCAGGGGCTGAGACCTCGCCAGGCTGGCAGCCGCGGCCTCCGTTGCCCCAAGGGACACGGCCTCGCGGAAGCGGCGTCTCTCCGTGTCCGTGTGCAGCGACTGCCCCGGGGCCGGCTGCCCCGTTTCCCGGGGGCGCACTTTCCTTCGTGACGCACCAGCCGCCGCCCCGGACGAGGGGTTTCCGCCCGAACGCGCGGCCCAGCTGTCGCGCAGCGTCACCGTGCGGTTGAAGACGAGGCGCCCGTCCACGCAGTCCACCGGGTCCGAGAAGAAGTAGCCCAGCCGCTCGAACTGGTAGTGGACCCCGGGCGCCGCGTCCGCCAGCCCGGGCTCGGCCAGCGCACCCGGCACGACCCGTTCCGACTCCGGGTTGAACGCGCGCATGAAATCGTCAGGGGGCGGCTCCGGCTCCAGGAACAGGCGGTCGATGAGGCGCACCTCGGCACTCACCGCATGATCCGCCGCGACCCAGTGCACGGCTGCACGCACGCGCCGGCCGGTCGGGGCGACGCCGCCGCGCGTCGCGTGGTCGACGGAGCAGCGCAGCTCGGCGACTCGTCCGTCGGCGTCCCTGACGACCTCGTCGCAACGGATGACGTAGGCGTACTTGAGCCGCACTTCGCCCCCCGGCACAAGGCGCCGGAACCCCGGCGGGGGATTCTCGGCGAAGTCCTCACGTTCCATCAGGATGTCGCGGCCGAAGGGAAGATTGCGCACCGGATGACCGTCGCCGCCGCCGGGCAGGGCGGGCGCCGTGAATGTTTCCTCGGCCCCCTCGGGGTAGGTTGTCAGCACCACGCGCAGCGGGTCGAGGACGCAGAACGCGCGCGGCGCACGGCGGTTCAGATCGTCGCGCACGGCGTACTCGAACTTGCCGGCGTCGATCCGCGACTGTGCGCGCGCCACACCGACCATGTCGCAAAGGGTGCGGATCGCCTCAGGCGTGACACCGCGCCGCCGGAGCCCTGCCAGCGTGGGCATGCGCGGATCGTCCCAGCCCCGGACCCGTCCCGCCCGGACGAGTTCCTTCAGCCTGCGCTTGCTCGTGACGACATAATCGAGCACGAGGGGAGCGAACTCCGTCTGCTCGGGCCGCGGGGCGGGCGCGTCGACGTGCTCCAGCAGCCAGTCATAGATCTCGCGGTTGTTCTCGAACTCGAGCGTGCAGAGCGAATGGGTGACCCGCTCCAGCGAGTCCGAGAGGCAGTGGGCGAAGTCGTACATGGGGTAGATCGGCCAGTCGTCTCCCTGCCGGTAGTGGTGCGAGTGGCGGATCCTGTACAGCAGGGGATCGCGCATGACCATGTTCGGGTGCGCCATGTCGATCTTCGCGCGGAGCACGTGGCTGCCGTCGGGGAACTCGCCGGCTCGCATCCGCTCGAAGAGGTCGCGGTTCACTTTCACCGCGCGGTCCCGGAATGGACTGTCCGTGCCCGGGGTGGTCACGTTGCCGCGCCGCTCCCGGATCTCGGCTTCGGTGGAGGAGTCGACGTAGGCGAGACCCTTGTCGATCAGGGCCAGCGCGTAGCGGTACAGGGCCTCGAAGTAGTCCGACGCGTGGTAGAGGTGCTCTCCCCAGTCATAGCCGAGCCAGCGGATGTCCTCCTTCATGGCCTCGACGAACTCCGACTTCTCGGTGTCGGGGTTGGTGTCGTCCAGCCGCAGATGACAGCGTCCGCCCGGGTGCTCGGCGGCGATTCCGAAGTTGAGACAGATCGCCTTGGCGTGGCCGATGTGCAGGAATCCGTTGGGTTCCGGCGGAAACCGGGTGACGACGCGGCCGCCGTACTTGCCGGTCTTGAGATCCCGCGAAATCACCTGCCTGATGAAGTCCATCGTTGTGCCTGGTCGGATTCGGAACGCCCCCGGGAACGCGGCGAAAGATAATCGAACCGGGCGGAGTCCCGCAGGCCCGATCGGTCCCGGGCCACCGGATGGGCGTGCGGAGCCGCCGGAGCGTGGCGGCAGCTGGTGGGAGGCGGCGCTTGCGAAGGCGGCAACTCACAGGGGTGTTGATTTTTCACCTTCCAATGCATATCTTGAAGCAGAGACGGAAGTCGAGCCTGACAGGGGAGAGAGCAATGGCCGAGATGCCTCCGCTCAGCCGGCGAGAGCGACAGGTCATGGATATCGTCCACGAGCTGGGTGGAGCGACTGCGTTGCAGATCCGCGAGCGCATGTCCGATCCGCCCACGGACTCCGCCGTGCGTTCCGTGCTGCGGATTCTTGTCCGGAAGGGTCACCTGTCGAAGGAGTACGACGGCCCGCGGTATGTCTACTCGCCGCGCATGCCCGCCCGGGCGGCCCGCCGCAGCGCGATGAGGCACGTCCTCAAGACTTTCTTCGGAGGTTCGGTCGAAGGAGCCGTCGCAACGCTCATCGCACTTGAGGACGGCGCACTCGACGCGGACGAGCGTGAACGCATCATGGCGATGATCGAAGAGGCCTCGGAGGAAGGACGATGACCGGCTTCCAGTGGGTGGCCGAGTCGGCTCCGCTCCCCGGCTTCGTGATCCGGGCCACGGTCGTGCTGGCGCTGGGAATCGCCCTTGCCTGGCTCATGCGCAAGCGGTCGGCGCAGATCCGCCACCGCCTCTGGACCGCGACCCTGCTCGTCGTCCTGCTGCTGCCGGGCCTGGCACTCTGGGCTCCGCAGTGGGAGATGCCGCTGCTTCCCGTGGCGGCGCGTCCGGCTGCCGAGGCGGAAGCCATCGGGTTGCCGGGCCCCCCGCCGGCGGAGCTTGCGGCGGCACCGGTGTCCGGAGCCGCCAGGACTGCGCTTCAGGGTTCCGACATCGCACTCACCGCGTTGGAGTCTCCGGACCTGGACGGGGAGGCCCGGGTCGCGCCGCCGCGCGACGTCGGGGCGTGGCCAGCCTCGGGACCGGGTGAGAGACCGGCCACGGAGCCGGACGCGAAGTCCGCCGGGGCGCGAGGCACGGCGCTCGAGCGCGGCCCGGGCCCGGCGACGGTGCCCGCTTCGGTGCCCGCCGCCCGGAGTGGCGGAAGGCTCCTCGCCGCTTCGGGACCACGCGCGCAACTCCTGCTGTTCTGGGCGATCGGATGCCTGGGCGGGCTGGTGTCCCTTGCCGCCGGGCACCTCCGCTTCCACACCCTGGTTCGCCGGGCGCGGCTGCTGGAGGACCCCCTCTGGGTCGGCGACATGCGTGCCGTCGGATCCCGGCTGGGCCTCCGCCGAGATGTGCGGCTGCTCGTGAGCGAGGCCGCCGGAACTCCGATGACCGGGGGTTTTCGGAAGCCGGTGATCCTGCTTCCGGCATCCTCGGCGGCGTGGGGACCCGAGCGGAGGAGGGTGGTGCTGATGCACGAACTGGTGCACGTTCGCCGGCGCGATGCGCTCCGGCAGCTGCTGAGCGGGGTCGTGCTCGCGCTCTACTGGTTCCACCCGCTCGGCTGGATCGCGTGCAGGCTGGCGGCGGCGTGCCGCGAGGAGGCATGCGACGAGCGGGTTCTGGAACTCGGCTCGCGGCCTTCGGATTATGCTCGACATCTCGTGTCCCTGGCCGCGGGAACCACCTCCGCCCGCCTTCCCGTCGCCGCTCTGTCGATGGCGCGGCAATCCCGTTCCCGACTGGAGAGACGAATCATGGCCATACTGAGACCTCGCCGCCCGCGCACCAGCGCACTCGTCTCCGGAGCGGTCCTGACGGTGACCGGGCTGCTGGGACTGTCCGCGGCCATTGCGCATCCGGTTCCGCGGGAAGAGCCCGGCATCCCCTCCACGCCCGTGGAGACCGAAGAAGGCCCCGGCCGGGGAGCCGCCAAAACGGGGATCGGGGATACCGGGAATGCTGCGTCGGCGCCGGACATCGGCGATGGGGTTCCGCTCACCGGAGTGTCGGACCGTGGACGAGACACGGTCTCCGACTCGCCGGATATCGTCACGGCCGGAGGCGACCTCGGCGCGCCCCGGCGGGCGGATCCGCAGGAAGTGAATTGCTATCCGCCTTCCGACGCCCGGGAGGACTCTGGAGACCCGGTCCCGGGGAGCGCCCCCGCTTTCAGGGTCCGTTTGGTGCCTATCGGCATCGTGCGGCAGGGTGAGGACCGGTTCGCCGGGGTGGGCGTCGACGACGTGCGCCTCTGCATGCGCTTGCACGGCGAAGTGGAGCTCGGCCCCGGCGGGGTCCGGAGCATCGCCGCGGACGGGTGGATCCTCCTTGAATCCGAGGGCGAGAAGCTCCATCGGCTGACCTTGCGGCCGGGCGAGGCCGGTCTGGAACACGAGTGGACCGTGGGAGGCGAGAGCCGACCCTTCGACGAGGTGGCGCGGGAGTGGCGGGACGGGATGCTCTCCGTCCTGAGAGGGAAGGTTGAGATCGATCGGATCCGTGGCGAGGAGTCGGAGCTCGAGCACCGGATATCCGGTCTCCTGGACCGGGGGTCGGCAACAGGGAGCCAGGCTGCCGATGGCGGCGGCATCGTCGCGGGCCTCCAGAGACAGGTTGCGTACCGCCAGAGTGTTGTCGCGGGCCTGTTGGACGAGATCTCGTACCACCAGGAAGTACTGGCGGCGACGCGCGACGAAATCGCCTATCACCGTAGCGTGGTGTCCGGCAAGCGCGACGAGATCGCCATGCACCGCGGCCGGGTAGCGGCCTTTCAGGAAGTGAAGTCCAGCTACGAGGCCCAGATCACCGCGCTCATTCCGCGGCTGAAGACCGCGGACTCGACCACCAGGGAGGCCATCGATCGGAGCATCAAGAACTGGGAGGAGCGCATCAAGGAGATCGAGCGGCAGATCGAGGCGTACGGACTGCAGGGCAAAGTCGGAAAGATCGAGGCCTGGATCAGGGACTACGGCCTGGGTGCCAAAGTCCAGTCCTTCGAGCGGCAGATCTCGGCCTATGAGCAGAACGCGGGGTTTCGGCAGATCGAAGCCGCGATCGCGGAAGAGACCGCGCGCCTCGACGATGTGACCCGTCGTGCCGAGCAGGCGATCAGGGCGCGGGACTCGCGGATCCGGGACACCGGGCAGGAGATCGCCGGGTCCACCGGCCAGGACGCCGAGGTCGCGAGGCTGGACGAGGTCGCGCGGCTGGAACAACAGATTCGGGATCTGGATGCGGACGACGAAGTAGAGTTTTGGGGGCAGTTGATCGATGACGAGGTCGACAAGCTGCTCGAGTTGATTCGACGGCTCTGAGGGCATGGGTGGCGGGTGAGTGCTCGCCGCCCTCGGTATGACGCGGGGACCCTCCGCGGGCTGCCGTACGGGGATGCAGGCTCGCGAGACTGGCGCAGGCCGGGGACGCCAGATTAGGCTAGGGGCCGTTCCCGCAGCGGGCCCTCCATCACTGATCGGGCTCGCCTGGCAATCCTGCACGGAGTCGAAAACCATGCCCCGCAGATCGATCCTGGCGTGCGCCGTCGCCCTGGCTGCCGCCACCGCGGCTCCCGTCGCCGCCACCGCCCAGCCCACCCAGAAGCCCGTCCTCCACGGCAAGGACTGGATGGCGATCACCGGCAAGCCGCTGGGCGCGACCGCCGGCGCGATGATGTTCCTGCGCGGAGGCAACGCGGTCGACGCGGCGTGCGCAATGCTGGGCGCGACCGCCACGATGTGGGACGTGCTGGGCTGGGGCGGCGAGACTCAGGCGCTGATCCATAATCCCGAAACCGGCAAGGTGATCGGGATCAACGCGCTGGGGGCCGCGCCCACCGGAGCCACGCCCGCGTTCTTCCGCCAACAGGGTATGGAGATCCCCCCGGCCTACGGGCCCCTCGCCGCGGTGACGCCCGGCACCCCCGGCGGCCTCATGGTGATGCTCGCGGAGTACGGGCGCCTGAGCCTGGCCGAGGTGCTGGCGCCCGCGATCGACATGGCGCATGGCTACCCGATCGAGGCCCAGGCCGCCGACGCGATCGAGCGCGAGAAGGAGCGGATCGCGGGGTGGCCGTACTCGAAGGAGGTCTTCCTGCCCCACTACGGGGAGGAGCGCGCCGCCCCCTCGCCCGGCGAGATCTTCGTCCAGGAGGATCTCGCCCGCACCCTGGAGAAGCTCGTCGAGGCCGAGGCGGAGGCGCTGGCGGCGGGAGCCTCGCGCCGGGACGCGATCATGGCCGCCTACAACCGCTTCTACCGCGGCGACATCGCCGAGGAGTTTGTTCGCTCGTCGAACGAAGTCGGCGGCCTTCACACCATGGAGGATCTCGCCAACTGGCAGGTCTACCTGGAAGAACCCGTCACGACCTCCTACAAGGGGATCGACGTCTACAAGCTGACGACCTGGGTGCAGGGACCCGTCCTCCTGCAGGCGCTCAACATCCTGGAGGGGCTCGACGTGGCGTCGATGGGGTACAATTCGACCCGCTACATCCACGCGCTCTACCAGGCCATGAACCTGGCGTTCGCCGACCGCGACTTCTACTACGGCGACCCCTACTACCCGCCGGAGGAGCCGATCGCGGGGCTGCTCTCGAAGGAATACGCGGCCTCGCGCGCAGCCGGGATCAACTGGGACAGGAACGACCCCGAGGTGGTGCCGGGCGACCCGTACCCGTTCCAGGGCGGCACCAACCCGTTCCTGCACCTCATCGAGTCGTGGAACGCGGAGCCGGTGGCATCGCCCGAGTCGGCGGACATGGACTTCGAAGAGGCCTTCCAGGCCGGCACGACCTCGATCCAGGCCGCCGACGCCGACGGCTGGGTGGTGTCGGTGACGCCGTCCGGGGCCTGGATTCCGGCGGTCATCGCGGGCAGGACGGGGATCGGCATGAGCCAGCGCATGCAGAGCTTCGTGCTGGACGAGCGGGCGGGCCCGTACAACGTGGTGGAGCCGGGGAAGCGGCCGCGCGCCACGCTCACGCCGTCGCTGGCGCTCAAGGACGGGCGGCCGTTCCTCTCTTTCGCGGTCCAGGGCGGCGACGGGCAGGACCAGAATCTGCTCCAGTTCTTCCTCAACGTGGTCGAGTTCGGGATGAACGTTCAGCAGGCGGCCGAGGCGGCCAACTTCAACAGCTACCAGATGCGGAGCTCCTTCGGCACGCACGAATCGCAGCCGGGACGTCTTCTCCTGAATGAGGGGGTGCCCGCGTGGGTGCGCGCCGAGCTGCAGGAGATGGGGTACGACCTGACCTTCGCCGCGCGCACCTCCGGCCCCATCAACGCGATCTTCTTCGACGCGGCGACCGGGACGATGTGGGGCGGTTCCAGCAATCATGGGGAGGACTACGGGATCGCATGGTGACGGGGGGCGGGGAAGGGGGCGCCGTGCCGACGGCGAACGCCCCGCGGGGCGCGGTGGCGACGTGACAGCGACCGGGCACCACATCACGATCGAGGGCGAGGGGCATCCGCCCGTTTCGGGTATCCTGGTGGAGGCGGCGGAAGCGGTGGCGCTTCTCGTGCTCGGGCACGGGGCGGGGGCGCCGATGACCCATCCGTTCATGGAGCGGCTTGCGGCGGCGCTGGCGGGGAAGGGGATCTCCACGCTCCGCTACAACTTCGCTTACATGGAAGCGGGGAGGAAGCGGCCCGATTACATCCGGCGGCTGCTCGCGGTGGTGCGCTCTGCGCTGGTTGCGGGGCGGGAGTGCGCCGCGGGGCTGCCGCTCCTTGCGGGCGGCAAGTCGATGGGGGGACGGATGACGTCGACGCTGGTGGCGGAGCAGGCCCAGGACGCTGGAGGAGCTGGTGCCCGGGACGTGCGCGGCCTCGTATTCTTCGGCTTCCCCCTCCACGCACCGGGTCGCCGCGAGAGTGTGCGCGGCGACCACCTCGCGCACGTCCCCTGTCCCATGCTCTTCCACCAGGGCACGCGCGACCGCCTGGCCGACCTGGAACTGCTCCGTCCCCTCCTGGAACTCATCGGCCCGCGCGCCACGCTGCACGTCGTGGAGGGGGGTGACCATTCCCTCGGCATGCTGAAGCGCTCGGGCCGCACCCAGGACGAAGTTCTCGCCGAGGTGGCGGGCATAACGCGGCGCTGGGCGGATGGCCTGTTGGCACGCACGGACCAGGCGCCGTGAACGAAACCGCCAACCCGCTCCTCGACCGCACCTTCCCGGTGCCCTTCGACCGCATCGGGCCCGCCGACGTGGCCCCCGCCCTCACCGAGGTCCTCGCGCGCGCCACCGGGCGCATCGACGAGCTCGGCGCGGGCTCGGGCGGTTCATACGACGACGTCCTCGGGGCGCTGGACGCCCTCACCGAGGAGGTCGAGCGCACCTGGTCGCCCGTCTCGCACCTGCACAACGTGGACGCCACCCCGGAGCTGCGCGAAGCCTACGCGGCGGCGCTCCCCGGTGTCACCCGGTTCGCGAGCCGCCTCCATCACCATGAAGGGCTCTTCGCTCGGGTGCGGGCCTTCGCGGCGTCTGACGAAGCCGCTTCGCTCACGGGCCTGCGCCGCCGCCACCTGGACCGCACGCTGCGCGACTTCCGCCGCGCCGGCGCCGCGCTGGATCCAGCCCGGAAGAAGACGCTGGAAGACCTGCGCCTCGAACTCTCCGAACTCAGCCGCAGTTTCGAGGAGCACCTCCTGGAGGAAACCGCCGCCTACGGCAAGCTCGTCACCGAACGCGCGGCTTTGGCCGGCCTCCCGGAGACGGCGCTGGAACGCGCGGCGCAGCTCGCGGCCGACCGGGACGAGGAGGGCTGGCTGATCACCCTCGACATGCCCAGCGTGCAGGCGGTCCTGCAGCACGCCGACGACCGCGCGCTCCGGCGCGAGATCCACACGGCCTACCTGGACCGCTGTACGGCGGGCGAGCGCGACAACCGGCCCCTCATCACGCGCATCCTCGAGGTGCGGCGCCAGCTCGCCGGGCTGCTCGGCTACCCCGACTTCCCCGACTACCGCCTCGAAACGCTGATGGCCCGCTCGGGCTCGCAAGTCCGCTCCTTCCTGGACGAACTCATCGACGGCACGCGCCCCTTCCAGGAGCGCGACACACGCGAGCTGGAAGCGCACGCCACCCGCTCCGGCCTCGGCTCCCTCCGGCCCTGGGACGCGGCCTGGCTGATGGAGAAGCTGCGCAGGGAGCGCTTCGACGTTGACGACGAAATGCTGCGGCCCTGGTTCCCGCTGGAAGAGGTCCAGGCCGGGCTCTTCGAGATCGCGACGCGCCTCTTCGGCCTCTCGGTGCGGCGCGTGGACAACCCCGCCGTGTGGCACCCCGACGTCGGCTACTTCGAGGTGCGCGACGAATCCGGGCTCCACCTCGGCTCCTTCTACACGGACTGGTTCCCCCGCGAGACCAAGCGGCAGGGCGCGTGGATGGACAGCCTTGTCTCCGGAGGTCCCACCCCCGACGGCGCATTTCGCCCCCATCTTGCCTTCATCGGCGGCAACTTCACCCCGCCCACCCCCACCCGTCCCGCCCTGCTCACCCACCGCGAGGTCTGCACCCTCTTCCACGAATTCGGCCACCTCCTCCACCACACCGCGTCGCGCGTCGAGATCCCCGCCCGCGGAGGCGTCAACGTCGCCTGGGACTGGGTCGAGGTCCCCTCGCAGATCATGGAAAACTGGTGCTGGGAGCGGGAGGCCCTCGACCTCTTCGCGCGCCACCACGAGACCGGCGAGCCGCTCCCCGACGCCATGCTGGAACGCCTCCTCGCCGCGCGCCGCTTCATGGGCGGCTGGATGCAGATGCGGCAGCTCTCCTTCGCCAACCTCGACCTGGAGCTCCACCGCACCTACGACGGCGGCGTCCCCGTCATGGACTATGCGGCCGCGCAGCTTCGCCCATTCGTCCCCTCCGACGCCTTCACCGAGCGGCACATCCTCCCCACCTTCGCCCACCTCTTCGCGGGCGGCTACGCGTCGGCCTACTACTCCTACATCTGGTCGGAGACCCTGGAGGCGGACGCCTTCTCGCGCTTCGCCGCCGGCGGGGTGCTGAACGGCGAGGTCGGCCGCGCCTTCCGCGATTGCGTGCTCGCGCAGGGCGACCGCCGCGATCCGGAGGAGCTGTTCCGCGACTTCATGGGCCGGGATCCGGACCCGGCTGCGCTGATCCGGCGGAATCTGGGGGAGTAGCTGTGGCCGGGTTACCTTAACGTTGCATCCCGTCCAAAAGCCCGCTCCGGCGGGAGCTGGAGCGATCTGGAGCCTCCGTGTATCAGACCTGCATGTTCTGCAAGGCTTCCCTCGGCGCCAATGAAGTGGTCGAGGCGTTTCCGGTCGGACGGCGCCTGGCCTTCGACGCGGCCAGGGGTCGCCTCTGGGTCGTGTGTCGCAGTCTGTCAGCGCTGGAACCTGACGCCGCTTGAAGAGCGCTGGGAGGCGGTCGAGGCGTGTGAGAAGCTGTTTGGCGCGACGCGCGTACGCACCTCGTCCGAGAACATCGGGCTGGCACGCCACGCCGAGGGGCTGGAGCTCGTGCGGATCGGGAAGCCGCTGAGGCCCGAGTTCGCCGCGTGGCGGTACGGCGACCAGTTCGGGCGGAGGCGGAGACGCGCGATCGTGTACTCGACCGGCCTGGTTGCGGCGGCTGCCGGAGGGTGGGTGGTGATGGGTACCGTCGGGGGCATCGCTGGCCTTCTGGGACTTCAGGTCGCGGGCTACGCCAACATGTGGAAGACCTTCCGTCGCTCGGTGCGTTTCCGCCCTTCCGATGGCCAGTTGCGCCGGATGAGTCCGGTCGTTGCCTATCACACTCTGATCCGGCCGGACGACGACGAGGTCGGGTTCCAGGTGGGGGCAGTTTCTGCGGGCGTGTTCAAGCCCTTTGCCTCGGAGTGGTTTGCGGGTCAAGACGCCCGCCGCGCCATCAACGCCATTCTGCCCGCGGTCAACAGCGCAGGCGGAAGCTTGAAGATGGTCCAGGCAGCGGTTTCCGAGATCGAGACCCACGGGCATCCGGAGCGACTCGTGCGCCAGACCGCGGAGAAGTGGCGGGAGTATCGCCACCGGGGCAGGTCCGGCTTGCTGAGTCGCATGCCTCATCACACCCGTCTGGCCTTTGAGATGGCGCTGCACGAGGAGGAGGAGCGCCGAGCGCTGGAAGGCGAACTGTGGAGGCTGGAACAGGCCTGGCGCGAGGCGGAGGAGATCGCGGCGATCGCCGATGATCTGCTGCTGCCGGAGAGTGCGTCCAGCTTCGTCGATCGCCACCGGCCGCAGGGCAAACGGCTCGCAGAATAAGTCCCCGCTGCATCCGGGCGGCGCTGCGCTACCCCATCAATCCCCCCAACCGCCCCAGACTGTACCCCAGATCCGGCCGCAACTCCAGCACCTCGCGCATCGGGTCCCCGCGCGCCGCCATCCGCCCCGGCACCGTCCCGATCGTGTGGTCCGCGATCGCCAGCCCGTCGTCCACCTCGTCCCACTCCAGCGGCGCAGACACGGGCGCGCCCGGGAGCGGCCGCACGCACAGCGGCGCCACGATCAGCCGCCCGTGCCCGTTCTGCAGGAAGTCGACGTAGACCTTCCCCTCGCGCTGCGACGGCAGCCGGGCGACGGTCGCGATCCCCTCCAGCTCGCGCACCGCCATCAGCGCGAGAAGGTTGCCGATGTTGCGAGACTGTTCGTAGGTGACCTGCCGGCCCAGCGGGATCAGGACATGGAGCCCGGTCGAGCCGCTCGTCTTCACGAACGACGGCAGTTCGAGGTCGTCGCAGAGCTCCCTGAGGAATCGCGCAATCTTCACAACGTCGGCGAAGGGCGCCTCCTTCGGGTCCAGGTCGAGCACGCAGAAGTCCGGCCGCGAGATTTCCGCCACCCGGCTCTGCCATATGTGAAGCGGAATGCTGGCGCTGTTGGCCACGTAGAGGAGCGACTCGAGGTCGTCGGCAACGAAGTAGTCCAGATCGCGCTCCGAGCCTTCACTGTAGAGCCGCACGCGCCGGATCCAGGAGGGCGCGAACTCCGGCGCGTTCTTCTGGAAGAACGACTTGCCGTCTATACCGTCGGGGAAGCGCGTCAGCACGACGGGCCGGTCCGCCAGGTACGGCAGGATCCACGGCGCGATCGCGCGGTAGTAGTCGACCAGATCGCCCTTGACGTAGCCGTCTTCGGGCCAGAATGGCTTGTCGAGGTTGGTGAAGTGGACGACCCGCTCCGGGCCCGACTCGAGCGGCACATCCGGCTCCTCAAGCCGTCGTCCCGAGTCGGGCGGCAGGCACTCCCCGGGCGGCTTGTCGTCGCGCAGCCGCAGGAACGACGGGTGCCGCAGGACCCCCGCCTCGGTGATCTCCCTGTAGCGGACCTCCGCGACCAGCTCCGGCGACACCCAGCGATGCCGCCCGCTTCCGGCCACCTCCGCGCACGCCGGTGGGGCAGCCTCGGAAAGACCGCGCAGCTGCTCCCCCAACTCACCAAGCAGCCGTGCCGAAAACCCCGTCCCCACCCGGCCCGCATACACGAAGCCATCATCCTCCCGAAGGGCCAGATGAAGCGCCCCGAACCCCGTCCTCCCGGCGTCGGGCTCGGTGAAGCCGTGAATCGCGAAATCGGCGGTGTGCGCAACCCGCACCTTCAGCCACGAGCGGCTCCGCCCCCCCACGTAGATCGAGTCGGCGCGCTTCGCCACCACCCCCTCCAGCCCCAGGCCCACCAGGTGCCGGTACATCTCCTCCCCCTTCTCGGGGATGTGGTCGGAGTAGCGGATCGGACCCGTGGGCGGCAGGACCTCGCGCAGCAGCGCCTTGCGTTCGAGGAGCGGCAGTCCCCGCAGGTCGTAGCCCTCGAAGGCGAGCAGGTCGAAGGCGTAGTACGTCGCGGGGAGGGCGACGGCTGCCCGCGCGATGTCTCCTTCGCGCTGCAGGCGGCCGCGCTTCTGGATGAGCTGGAAGGAGGGGATGCCGCCCGCGTCGTTCACGACGACCTCGCCGTCGAGCACCGCCGCCCGGTACGGCAGCTTCGCCAGCACCAGCGCGACTTCGGGGAAGACGCGGGTGAGGTCGTTGCCGTTTCGCGAGATCAGCGTGGCCGTGCCGTCCCCCACCTCACCCACCAGCCGGTATCCGTCGTACTTGATCTCGAAGACCCATCCGGGCCTGGAGAAGGGCTCGTCGCGCGGCTCCGCATTCATCACCTTGACCGCTTCGGCCTTCACCTCGCCCGCTACCGCCCCGGCCGCCTCGCAGCGCTCGCGGATCCGCGCCCCGAAGTCGCCCCCCGCGCCCAACTGGTCGACCGTCAACCCCGAGAGAATCGACTCGTCCGGGTAGTCCCCCGTCCCCCCCTCCGGATCCTCGTACGCGTCGCGCTCCTTGATCAGCAGCCAGTGGTTGTCCTCGCCGCCCTTCGTCTTCACCAGGGTCCAGCGTCCGCGCAGCTTGTACCCCTTCAGGTCGAAGAGGAGCTTCCCCTTCCTCATCCCCTCAGCCGGGTCCTCGACCGCCGTCCACAACCCCCGGTCCCACACGATCGACGGCCCCGCGCCGTAGTTGCCCTCCGGAATCACGCCCTCGAAGTCGGCATACTCCAGCGGGTGGTCTTCGACGTGCACCGCCAGGCGCTTGTCGGCCTGGTTGGGCGAAGGCCCCCGCGGTACCGCCCACGATACCAGGACCCCGTCCATCTCCAGGCGCAGGTCCCAGTGGAGCGACGAGGCCCGGTGCTTCTGCATGACGAAGAGCCGGCCACCGCCCGGCCTGCCGCCGCCGAACGGCTCGCTCGTTCCGGAGGCTGTCCGTTTGGCGCGATACCGCTCCAGGCGGTCGCCGGTCGGGTTCGCCGGCTCTTCGCGCCCGCCAGGCGCGTTCGCAGCCCCTTCGCGCCCGCCCTCACCCGCCATTGGCCACGCGAATCATATGTTTGTACGTTTCCCTCATGGCTGCTCGCCCCATTTCCACGTCGACCGTCTCCTTCGGTCTGGTTTCGCTGCCGGTCAAGCTGTACTCGACCGGGCAGTCCTCCGCCAAGGTGCGCTTCAACTGGATCAACCGCGATACCGGCGCGCGCGTCAAGTACCAATACGTGGACAGCCAGAGCGGGGAGAGTGTGGAGCGCGACAACCTGGTGAAGGGCTACGAGTTCGCGAAGAACCAATATGTCACCTTCGAGGCCGACGAGCTGAAGGCCATCGAGGCCCAGTCCACGGAAGCGATCGAGATCACCGAATTCGTCCCGGCGGCGGACATCGAACGGATCTTTCTGGAACGGGCCTACTACCTCGGGCCCGCGCGGGGCGGGGCACGCGCATATCGGCTGCTCTCCGCCGCCCTGCGCGAGATGGAGCGGGTGGCGATCGCGAGGTATTCCGCGCGCGGCAAGCAGCGGCTGGTGATGATCCGCCCGCACGGCGACGGCCTGATCCTCGAGCAGCTCTTCTACCCGGACGAGGTGCGCTCCTTCGACGAAGTGCCGCTCGAGGAGGGGGAAGTGAGCGACGCGGAGCTGGCGCTTGCCAGGCAATTCATCGAGCAGGCCGCCAGCGAGTCCTTCGACCCCGCCCGCTACCGGGACGAGGTCAAGGAGCGCGTCCAGGAGCTGATCGACCGGAAGATCGAGGGCGAACAGATCACGCTCGCCCCCCAGGAGGAGCCCGAGACGAAGATCATCGACCTGATGGAGGCGCTGAAGGCGAGCCTCGACAAGGGCGGTGCGGAGAAGGATCAGTCGGCGAGGGCGGCGGCAGGCGGGTAGCGGACTTCCGCCGGACGGATGCCCGGGGCCGGCGGCCCGAAGCCGCCAGGCGTTGTTGCGCCTTCGTCTCGCCTACCTCCCGCGTTCGCGGAAGAGCCAGACCCGGATCAGCACGGCACCCCAGATCATTCCAACGCCTCCCCAGAGCAGTTTGGCGTAGACCAGCGGAAGCTCCAGGGCAGCCTGAATGATCAGCCCGCCGCCCGCTGTCAGCAGCAGCGTTCCGACGAAGAAGGCGGTGTCCTCCCAGTGGGACGTTCGGTTGCTCATTCCGCGGCCCGTTGAATTGCCCTTCGTTGTCGCCATGGACCAATCTGGTGCGTCCGCGCCGCCCGCACCAGCGTTGCTCGCCGCCAGCCGCGCCTCACCCGGCCGTCCGAAGGCGCGCGCGTCGCCTCTGGAGCCCCGGCCCGTCCGCCGTTACCTTCCCCCGAGACGCGGACGCCAAGCGTCCCCGAGCGCCCGTAGCTCAGCTGGATAGAGCATCGGCCTTCTAAGCCGAGGGTCCCAGGTTCGAGTCCTGGCGGGCGTGTTGCGGTTGTCCGGCCAACGGCCGCCCCCCGGGGTCTCACCTCTCCGGCACCGCCTCCAACAGCAGTTCCAGGGCCCGGTTCAGCGCGCCGCGTCCCGGCCCGCTCCCGCTGTAGTGGCCCAGCCGCGCCACCACCAGCTCGTGGGACGGGATCACGATCGTGTTCTGTCCCCCGGCTCCCGCCATGTAGTAGGCGGTCGGCGGGATCGGGAACTGGTCCGCCTGATTGACCCAGAAGAAGCCGCCGCCGTACTGGTGGCGCCCATCCGCCTCCCACGCGGGTGCCAGCGTGGAGACGTAGTCCACATAGCCCTCGGGGAGGATGCGCTCGCCGTTCGGGGCAACGCCGTCGTTCAGGTAGAGGTTCCCGAGCCGCGCCCAGTCGCGGCCGCTGCCGAACTCGTATCCCTGCAGCAGGAAGTTCCCGTAGGGGTCGGTCTCGGGGATCAGGTTGCGAATCCCGAGCTTGTCGAAGAGGTGGCGCTGCGGGAACCGGTGGTAGTTCTCGCCGAGTTGGCCTTCCACGCCGAGCCGCACCAGGTAGTTGGTGATCACCGGGTCCGAATTGCGGTACCGGCCCACCGTGTTCGGTTCCCACTGCTGGTCCTTGGCGGCCACCCACTCGAAGGAGTTGACGGTGCCCGTGTAGACGTAGAGGTGATCCGGATAGCCGACCTCCGGGTCGTAGCCGGGGTCGCTGCGGTTGCGGAAGCGGAGACCGGACGACATGCGCATGATGTCACCGATCCGGATCGACTGCCGGGGGTCGCCCTCGCCCTGCCATTCCGGCACGGGAGCGGACTGCCACAGATCGTAGACACCCTTGTGGATCAGGACGGCCATCAGCGTCCCCGTCAGGCTCTTGCCCATCGACCAGCTCTCGAGCGGCGTGGTGTGGTCGATGCCCTCGCGGTATCGTTCGCCGATGAGGCGGCCGCGGTGGGTGACGACGAAGGCGGCCGTGAGCGCCTCGGGCGGATCGAAGGCGGCGTCCACGGCGAGGGCGACCTTGTCCATGTCCACATCGGCGGGGAAGGGCTCGTCGGGCAGCAGATCGCCCATCGGCCACGGCGTGGTCTCCGGATCGGGGAGATTCGGGGTCACCTCGACCGCCTCGTAGTAGGGCTCCGTTTCGCCCACGGGGAGCGCCAGACATCCCTGGTCGCCGTGGAGCTTCGCGGACCTCACGGTGCCGTCGGGCAGGGTGAGATGCACCCGCCGGGTCTCGTGGTCCACCATGCGCTCGGTGACCTGTGAGCGTTCTTCGGCCGGCGCCGAGAAGAACCCGGTGTTCCCTGCCGCGAAGTCGGGATCCAGGCCCGACAGGAAGACGTTGGAGCAGAGGATCTTGGCGAAGCCGGCGGTGGCGTGCGAGAGGGGGTCGCCGGGTGGAATCGCCCATTCGCCGGGAAGCTCCAGGGACTCTCCGCGCGCGATCAGGGCAGCCCGGGGGTCGGCGTCCCCGGTAGTCGCTTCCTCCGTGCTTCCGGGATTCCGGTCGCAGCCCCCGAGGAACAGGACCGTAAAGGCGAGAATGTCGAGGCGACGGATCATTTCGTACTCCGCGAAGAGAGTGGACGCTCTGCGCGGGCGGGGGGCGGTCAACCCCGGGATCGCCCAGGCACTTCGAGTGGCGATCCTCCCGCGCGCAGCCAACTGGGGCCAACGGACAGGATATGACTGCCCGCGCCTGCCCGCAAAGCCCGGCGGTTTACGGCCGTCCCCGATTCGAGTACCTTTCGGGCCGCCTCTCGCAGGCGGTCGATGGTGGGCGTAGCTCAGTCGGTCAGAGCGCCGGATTGTGGTTCCGGAGGTCGCCGGTTCGATCCCGGTCGCCCACCCTCGGGGTCGCGGGCCCTCGGCCGTCCGCTGCCGGACCTGGCGGAAATTCTCGGACTGGTTGACACCGCGGCGCACTCCTTCTACGATAAAGGTCTACCGTGTTGCCGCCGGGCCTTCCCGGTTCGGCACGCTCCGGGGCCCTCGCGGGACCCGGGCCGGTCCGGCGCGGAGCACCTCCGCTCGGGGGTGCGTTTCGAGCCCGGAGGATTATTGACAATCGAGGTCATGAGAAGCGGGCGGGCCCTTCAGCCGGGGAGCACTGTGTCTCCCTGGTCTTCGCGCCGCCGCCGGCCGGAAGGCCGTGGTGGGGCGAGGGGTTCGATTAACGCAGATTCCGAACAGGGAATCCGGCAGGATTCAGTGTTCAAGAGAGCTATTTCAAGCAATCTGAATATCATGGAGAGTTTGATCCTGGCTCAGGACGAACGCTGGCGGCGTGCCTAATACATGCAAGTCGAACGAGGACCGGGTGCTTGCATCCGGAGCCGAGTGGCGAACGGGTGAGTAACACGTGACCAATCTACCCTTGGGAGGGGGACAACCTGGGGAAACCCGGGCTAATACCGCGTGACGTGCAGCCATCGCATGGTGGCTGTACCAAAGGGGGCCTCTACTTGTAAGCTCTCGCCCAGGGAGGAGGTCGCGGCGTATCAGCTTGTTGGTGGGGTAACGGCCTACCAAGGCGACGACGCGTAGCGGGTCTGAGAGGACGATCCGTCACATTGGGACTGAGATACGGCCCAGACTTCTACGGAAGGCAGCAGTAGGGAATATTGCGCAATGGTCGAAAGACTGACGCAGCGACGCCGCGTGTGGGAGGAAGCCTTTCGGGGTGTAAACCACTGTCAGGGGGGAAGAACGCCGCACGTCCAAACAGGGCGTGCGTTTGACGGTACCCTCAGAGGAAGCGCCGGCTAACTCCGTGCCAGCAGCCGCGGTAAGACGGAGGGCGCGAGCGTTGTTCGGAATTACTGGGCGTAAAGCGCGGGCAGGTGGTCTGTTAAGTCTTTTGTGAAACTCCGGGGCTCAACCCCGGACATGCGTAAGATACTGGCGGACTGGAGACCGGTAGAGGCTAGCGGAATTCCTGGTGTAGCGGTGGAATGTGTAGATATCAGGAAGAACACCGGTGGCGAAGGCGGCTGGCTGGGCCGTGTCTGACACTCATCCGCGAAAGCGTGGGGAGCAAACAGGATTAGATACCCTGGTAGTCCACGCCGTAAACGATGGGCACTAGGTGCCGGGCCTATAGACGGGTTCGGTGCCGGAGCTAACGCATTAAGTGC
>JAJDXM010000020.1 GCA_022823225.1 Gemmatimonadota bacterium | reverse complement strand
GCGGACGGCTCGGTGTTCCCCTCGGCGGTGCCCGCGATCCGGCTGCTGCTGCTGACCGGCTGCCGCAGGAACGAAATCGTGACGCTCCGTTGGGACGATATCGACCGCACGGCGCGAGAGCTGCGGCTGAGCGATTCAAAGACAGGGATATTTTTGGAGGACTACGCGCGTCATGCGGTTTGCTACGTTTGATGCGCCATAAAGGATTATAGTTGCTACAGTTTTGTTGATGTTTTCCCGACTCGATCCTCTTGCTCCTGCGCGGAAAATGCGGTTGAATACGCCCCGGTTCGATGCCGGTGATGTGCGGTTTGATCACGGGAAAACGCGATGCCCAAGCGAAGCAATCTGAAAATCGCCAAGCGCACCGTCGATGCGCTCAGCGTCGACCACGGCGACGCCACCTTCTGGGACCGCGATCTCGCCGGGTTCGGCGTCCGGGTGCACGCCACCGGACGCAAGGTCTACGTGGTGCAGTCCAGAGGGCCCGGCGGGCTGAAGCGCGCCAGGGTCGGCAGGCACGGCGAAATCACCGTCGACGAGGCGAGAACGCGCGCGGCGGCAGCGATCGACCGGATCAAGCGGGGCGAGGAGCCCTTTCCGGCGCCTGCGGCACCGGCGCTCACCGTGGCCGGGCTGGCGGAGCGCTACATGGAGAAGCATGTGGCGATGCACTGCAAGCCGAAGACGGCGGCGCTCTACCGGACGGTGCTGGACCTTCACATCCTGCCGGCGCTGGGCGGCAGGGTGCTGGGCGATGTGGGTAGGGAGGACGCGTCCGAGCTGCATCACCGGCTGCGCGACACCCCCTACATGGCCAACACCGCCGCGGCGGTCCTGTCGAAGATGTACAAGCTGGCGGAGAGCTGGGAGCTGGTGCCGCGCGGCTCCAACCCGTGCCGGTTGCTGCGCTACTACCGCGAGCACACGCGCGAGCGGTTCCTGACGCCGGAGGAATACCGCCGGCTGGGCGTGGCGCTGCGCGAGGCGGGATCGAAGGCGGCGCCGTGGCCGCAGGCGGTGGCGGCGATCCGGCTGCTGATCCTGAGCGGCTGCCGCAAGAGCGAGATCCTGACGCTCAAATGGGACGACATCGACCGGGTGGCGAACGAGCTGCGGTTGAGGGACGCGAAGTCGGGGCCGCGCATGGTGCCGCTGACCCCGGCGCTGGTGAAGGTGCTCGACGGCATCGACCGGTGGGACGGCAGTCCGTGGATCGTGCCGGGCCGCAAGCGGGACGCCCATCTGGTCAACCTCGACTATTACTGGAGGCTCATCGCCGCGAGGGCGGGTCTCAAGGATGTGCGTCTTCACGACGCCCGCCATTCCTACGCGAGCCGGGCGCTGGCGCTGGGGGAGAGCCTGAGCATGATCGGGCGACTGCTGGGTCATTCCCGGGTGGCGACGACGGCGCGCTACGCGCATCTGGTACGCGACGCGGAGAGGGCGGCGGCGGGCCGGGTGGGCGACAGCATCGGCGTTCACGTGGCCCCGGAGCGGAGCGCGGCATGAGGGGGACGCGGCGGCGGACGATCTCCAACCGCATGGTGGCGGCGCTGGAGGTCGAGCGGGACACGGTGTTCTGGGACCGGGAGCTGAAGGGCTTCGGGGTGCGGGCCTATCCCGGCGGCGGCAGGGTCTATGTCGCCCAGGCGCGCGGCCCGAAGGGGCCGAGGCGCGTCACGGTGGGGCGCCACGGGGTGCTCAATGCCGAGGAGGCGAAACGCCGGGCGGCGCTGATCATCGCGCGGGTGAAGGCGGGCGAAGACCCGGCGCCGGAGCCGCTGGCGGCGAAGCTGGCGCAGGGGCCGACCGTGGCCGATCTCGCGGCGCGCTATCTTGAGGAGCACGTGGCAGTGCGCTGCAAGCCGAAGACCGCGAGGACGACGCGCAGCGTGGTGAATCGGCACATCGTGTCCAGGCTCGGCGGTCTGGCGCTGGCGGCGGTCGAGCCCCGCGACGTATTGGACCTGCATCATGCTCTCAGCGACCGGCCCGCGATGGCGAACATGACGGTGGCGACGCTGTCGCACATGTACCGGCTGGCCGAGAGCTGGGGCATGGTGGCGGACGGGGTCAACCCGTGCGGGTCGGTGACGAGATATCCATCGAATCGCCGCGAGCGGTTCCTGACCGACGCGGAATTCGAGAAGCTGGGCCGGGTGCTGGACGAGGCGGCGACCAGCGGCGGCGCGTCGGCGGGCGCGGTGACGGCGATTCGGCTGCTGATGCTGACCGGGTGCCGGAAGAACGAGATCCTGAGCCTGCGCTGGCGGGACGTGGACCTCGACGCGGGCGAGCTGGCGTTGGCCGACGCGAAGACCGGCCCACGCGCGGTGCCTCTGCCGCCCTCCGCGGCGCGGCTGCTGGCGGCGCTGCCGCGCAAGCCTGGCAATCCCTGGGTCATTCCGGGGCACAAGCCGGGCAGGCACATGACCGACATCGACGACGCCTGGCAGACGCTCAGGGAGCGCGCCGGGCTCAAGGACGTGCGGCTTCATGACCTCCGTCACAGCTACGCTTCCAGGGCTCTGGCGCTCGGGGAGTCCCTGCCGATGATCGGCAAGCTGCTCGGCCACAGCCAGGTCGAGACCACGGCGCGTTATGCGCATCTCGCGCGCGAATCGGTGCACGAGGCGGCGGCCCGGATCGCCGACAGCATCGCCGCGGATGTCTTGTAGCCTGAAAACTTTCGAGCGCAACAACGGTCGCGGCAGGTGCGGGGGAAACCGTCTCCCCCGCGCGACCGACAAGTCGTCCACGTGAGCGAACCGGCTGTGTGAGGAACCGAATGCGTGGGTTGCACACACGCTCGGGTCCGGGGCCTCGGCAACCACTCGTCATCGAGCGCGATACGCATGGCTCATTCCTCTCGGAGCGATTGCCCGAAGTAATCTGTGAGAGGCTTGACAAGATAGCTGAGCGGTGTGCGCTCAGCGGTACGAATGTGCACTTCAACCGGCATTCCGGGCAGCAGCGCAAGGTCCCGGACATGGTCGACAGCGGCCGTTGAATTCGCCGGCTCCGCGTCCAGGGGCCTGACATCGATATCGATTGCGCGCTCGGGGTTCTCCGGCTGCTCGTCCCGCAGCCAGTCTGCGAGGGCGTCATACGCTTCAGCGGCCCAGGCGAGCACCGGCAGGTCCTCGTCCGGTTCCAGCACACGGCCAATCTCCAACTCTATCTCGTACCATGACAATCCGGTCCGCTCATCGTGCACGGTGTCCGCCGAGACCCGCCGCACCAGCCCCTCGAACTCCGGGGTATTGCGTGCAGGAAACGCCGAGAAGCGCAGGACGGCCTCCTGACCCAGATGGACCTGATCGACATGGATCGGCTCCAGGCGCGCGACAACCACGAGTGGAGCGCTATCGGGCACGATACGCAGCATCGCCTCGCCCGGCCGCACCACCTCGCCGACCGCAAACACCTCCATTCCGTACACCTCGCCGGAGACCGGCGCCCGCACTTCCATGCCCCCGAGACGTCGCCGAATCTCGACCAATCGTTCACGAACCTGGTTCTCTCGTGCCTGCACGGCGCGCGCCTGCTCTTCGGCCTCCTCGATACGCCGCGCGCCGATCTGCAGGATCTCGATTTCAATCTCGGCTATGCGTCCGCGCGCGCCCGCGATCCTTGACTCAATGTCGCCTGCCTGACCGACGAGACGCGCCGCTTCGCGCTCCAGTTCCAGCAGTCGGTGAAGCTCGGTAAGGCCTCTCTCGAACAACGACCGCAGACCTTCGAGCTCGCGCTCGACGAAGGCGCTCTGGCTATCCACGGCGTGGGCCTGCGCCTCCAGCCCGGCGATCTGCTTCCGCGTCTGACCGATCCGCTCCCGGAGCTGCGCGACCTGGCCCGCCCAGGATGAATGGCGCGCTTCGAAGAGTCGCGTCTGGCTATCGACGACGTCACGCGCCAACGCATCAATCCGCGCCCGTTCAGCAACTGCGGCGTCCCACACGATGGTGTCGACGCCCGTGAATTCCGCCTCGAGACGATTGCGCAAGCCCATCAGCTCGGTCTCTTCAGCCCGCAGCAAGGCCTCCTCCGAGCGTAGCGCCGCATCCTTCAGCCGTATCAGCACGTCGCCGGCCGTGACACGATCACCGTTTCGCACAAGAATTTCGCCCACCGTGCCACCGTCGATGTGCTCCACCACCTGGTCGCGCGTCTCCATGTCGACCTGCCCGGTGGCGATCACTGCCCCGGCTATTGTGGTGGCGACACCCCAACCGAACACACCGGCACAGAGCACGGCCAGCGTCAGAAAACCGAACAGCAGCGGCCGTCGCGAGGAAAACTCCGGCCGAGAGGCGCCGTTCGGCCCTTCCGGCGTTCCCGGCGGACGCAACGTGGCGAGCGCTGTGGTCATCAGGGCTTGCCGTCTCCCTCCCCATCGTCGGTTCCGTCCAAGGGCTCGTGTCCCGGTGTCCGCCACCTTTCCGGCGGCTTCGACTTCCGGACCGGTATGGCGCGTCTCGGTGGCGTCAGGCCCGGAGCCTCCCGATGAGCCGCCTCTGCCGGATGCGCCCTGCCGTCTGCCATCAGGAGTATCAGGTCGCACTGCGCGAATATGCCCGGACGATGCGCGATGACAACTGCCGAACTGCCCCGCGCCTTGAGATCCGCGATGGTTCCGCTGAGCGCCTCCGCACCCGCCGCGTCCAGATGCGCGTCGGGCTCGTCGAGGATCAGTACTACCGGGTCGCGATAGAGTGCGCGCGCCAGGGCAATACGCTGACGCTGGCCGCCGGAAAGCGCGGTCCCGCCCGCCGCGACCTCGAAGTCGTAGCCACCCGGAAGACCCACGATCATGTCGTGCGCCCCCACCCGCTCTGCCGCCCGCACCACCGCTTCGGGGTCAGGATCGGGATCGAGACGTGCGATGTTGTCAGCCACCGTCCCTTCGAACAGCATGACCTCCTGGGGCAGCCAGCCGACATACCGGGCGAGTGCCTCTTCACCGTATTGGTCGAGCGCCGCTCCGCCCAGCGTCACCTTGCCCGCGACCGGCGGCCAGATGCCCGCCAGCGCCTTCGCGAGAGTCGACTTCCCCGACGCCGACGGACCCGCGATTCCTATCGCCTTTCCCGGCTCAAGCACGAAAGACACGCCCCGCACCGCCGGGATCTCCGCGCCGGGTGCGCCAACGACGAGATTCGATGCCTCCATCCTCGCCGGTGGGCCCGGAAGCGGTGTTTTCGTCGACTCCTCGGGTGTCTCGCTCAACAGCGCCCCCAGCGAACGCCGCGCCTCAAGCGCACGCTGCAGGACCGGCCATTGCGCCACCGCCTGATCGATCGGCGCCAGCGCCCGGCCCAGCAGAATCGATGCCGCGATAACTATCCCCGGCGTCACTTCGGCGCGGATCGCCAACCAGGCGCCGAGCCCCAGCATCATCGACTGGAGGAACAGCCGCAGGGTCCGGGTGGATGCCGCGAACGCCCCGCCCCGGTCAGAGGCGGAAATGGTGCTTTCCAGGGCCCGATTGCGCAGCACGCCCGCGCGCGCGATGACGGCGCCCCGCATCCCAAGGCCCCGCACCGTTTCGCCACCTGCCCTGATCTGATCGACGAAGTGGGCCGCGCGGGCCGAGGTTACGCCCGCCGCCGCCTGAAGGTGTGCCGTGCGCCTCTGATTCAGCAGCGCCAACGACAGCAGCAGCACGCCGGAAAACACCCCCAGCAGGCCCAGCAACCAGTGAAACCAGAACAGCACCAACAGGAATATCGGCGTCCAGGGTGCATCGAAGAACGCGAACGGCCCCGGACCCGACGCGAAGCGCTGCATCGCCTCCAGATCATTGAGCCCCGTCGCCGGCGCCGAACGTGCCGCCGAAAAGCGGCCCGCGCGGGTCAGGATCGCGCCCAGAACGCGCGGATCGAGCCGCGCCTGGAACCGTGCGCCGGCGCGCGCCAGAACCCGCGACCGAAAGTGGTCGAGCAGGCCCATGGCCAGGAACAGGAAGGCGACGATCACTACAAGTGCCACCAGCGTCGCCTCCGAGCGCGAGGTCAGCACCCGGTCGTAGACCTGAAGCATGAATATCGGGCCGGTCAGCATCAGCAGATTGACGAAAGCGCTGAACAACCCGATCGAGAGAAACCACCGCCGGCTCTCGCCCAGCGCCGCACGAATCTCAGCGCTGCCGCTCTTCATGGCCACTCCTCGCGCCATGCCTGCAGTGCGGCACCCCGAACCCTTGCCCGCGCCGGGGGCGGCTTGCGAGGGCGCAACCCGTGGCCACATACGGGCTGTGTGGTTACGGCATCGGCATCAAACAGCGTCCACCGACAACGTGTACGAGCCTTCAAGGACGCCCTGCCAGTTGTTCTCGTCACCCTGCATGCGGCCTCTCCAGCTGCCCGAGCCAGCAGCGATGTAGTAGGTGCCGGTCGTCGCCGCCTCGAACGTCACCAGACTGTTCAGGTGCGCTCCCCCATTATCGTCCTCGGTGCCGTTGATGAGGTTTCCGGCCGCATCATGGATGCCATGCAAGTACGGGTCGATCAGCCATCCGTCGCCCGTCTGCCAGCCCTTCAACTCGACGGTGTAGACCGTTCCGGCCACCAACTCCACCGCGAACCAGTCCCGGTCTCCTTCGTACCCGATCAAGCCCGTGGCAGAGCCGCCGACAGCCACCCTGCCGGTCGTGTCGGTTCCCGCGGTGTACTCGTCCGGACCGCCTCCGTCCGTGACGTCGTAGACCGACAGCCTGTAGGTGTTGAACTGCGGCTTGATGTCATAGAGACGGCTGTTCAAGGAGCTTGCCGACACATAGTGTGTTCCGGTCTCCGTCGCCTCGATGTACAGTCGGCTGTTGTACTTGAAGCCGCCGTCGTCGTCCGACGTGCCGGGGAAGAGGACACCATTCGAGTCGTAGACCCCGCGCAGATATGGGTCACGCAGGGTACCCACATCGCTCCAGACGCCTTCCAGGTCGATGCGGTAGGTCTTGCCCGCCTCCAGTTCCACCGCGAACCAGTCCTGGTCGCGCTCACGATCGATCCTGCCCGTGACCGAGCCACCTACACTCACCGTACCAGTCGTGCCGGTCCCGAACGCGTAGTCGTCCGCAAGGCCGTAGTCCGAGAGCCTGTCACTAATGTCTCTCACCGACAGGGTGTAGGCACCCGGGCCATATTGACCTGACGCCCCGATATAGTGGGTGGCGGTTTCCGCTGCCGTGAATATCAGCCGACTGTCGATGCCTGCACCTCCGTCATCGTCTGTGGACCGGTGGAGTCTCACACCGTCTGCGTCGTAGACCCCGGCAAGATAGGGGTTCGGTCGGGTGCCGCCATTCGAGGAACCTTCCAGGTCGATCCGGTAGGTCTTGCCCTCTTCGAACTCCACCGCGAACCAGTCCACGTCCCCGCCCCGTGAATTCGGCAGAGATTGCCACTCGCCCGTAACAGTGCCGCCGACCTCGACAACTCCCGTGGTCGTGCTGTCCGCCGGAAGATCATCATCGGCCGCAGATGGCGTCACGTCCGTCACCGCCACCTCGTAGGTCCCCTGGTCATCAACGTAGGCGCCGGCGGCAATGTAGTGGGTGCCGCTCTCGGATGCGGTGAACGTCAGCCGGCTGTTGTAACCCTCGCCCCCGTCGTCGTTCGTCGTCCCCGCAATGAGGTTGCCCGCGGCATCGTGAATGCCGCGCAGCTTGGGATCGCCGAGCGTGCCGTCGCCCGTCGGGTTCCCCTTCAGGTCGACCGTGTAGGTCCGGCCCGCCGCCAGCTCCACCGCGAACCAGTCGCGGTCCTCCGCTGGCGAGATGGCGCCGGTCGCCGTGCCGCCGACCGCGACAACTCCGGCGGTCGTGCGGCCTGCCGGCAGATCCTCGCCGACCGCCTCGGAAACGCTCTGCGCAGGCTCCGGCGCGGGCTCCGGCGCGGGCTCCGGCGCAGGCTCCGGGTCCGTCACCGTCTCCTGCCCATCGGTAACGGAGACGACCGCCAGCTCGTAGGTGCCCTGGCGGGACGAGTAGGCGCCGGCCGCGATGTAGTGGGTGCCGCTCTCCGATGCGGTGAACGCCACCCGGCTGTTGACGCCGTGGCCCCCGTCGTCGTTCGTCGTGCCCCGAATGAGGTTGCCCGCGGCATCGTGGATGCCGCGCAGATAGGGGTCGCTGAGCGTGCCGTCGCCCGTCGGGCGGCCCTTCAGGTCGATCCGGTAGGTCTTGCCCGCCTCCAGCTCCACCGCGAACCAGTCGCGGTCCCCCGATCT
>JAJDXM010000040.1 GCA_022823225.1 Gemmatimonadota bacterium | reverse complement strand
GCTCCTGTGTCCCTTCCACCACCGCGCGGTCCACGAAGGGGGCTGGCGGGTGGAGATGGACGAGTGGGGAGCCCCGCGCTTCCTCAACCCTCTGGGCGTTCGGCGGCCCGTGGTGCCCGACTCCCCGGACCTCGGCGGCCTGGTGCCCGGCGGTGGCGCGGCGCCCGCCGTGCATGACTTCGGTCTGGGTCGTTGGCACGGCCAGGACGGCATTGACGCCTGGACCGGCGACTCGCTGTGGACGGGCGAACGCATCGACTGGGGCTATGCGATGATGTGCCTCTGGAGGGAGAAGGGTGAACTGGAGAGAGAAAGGTGAACGGGAGGGAGGCACGGACCGTTCTCCCTGAAGGAGAGGCGCCGGGACTCCTCGCGATCATTACCCCCTCATCCGGCTCCCGGACGGGTCGAACAGCGCGTTGCCGACGGCCGCCACCGTGACCGGGAAACACTCGTTCATGTACATCACCTGCAGCCGCTCGCCGACGCGGGCGAGTTCGGCCGGCAGCCAGGCCATCAGCAGATACTTTCCCACGGTCGGCCCCATTCCGGCGGAGGTGACGCGCGATTCCCTCTCCAGTGCGTCTACGATGCGCTCTCCGGCAAGGGTCAGGATCGGCTCGTTTCCGCCCGTGGGGAAGCGCGCGAGGCCGGATGCGCTCGTGTGGTCGTCCATGGTGAGCGTGCAGATCCTCGCCACGGGACCTCCTTCGCGGGCCTTCAGGCAGGCCGCCTTGCCGATGAAGTCCGCCTGCTTCACCTGGTGGCGCGCCAGCCCGGCCTCGACCGGTGAGTACTCCGACGTGAGCTCGGCGCCCATGAGCAGGTAGCCCTTCTCCATGCGTCCGGTGGTGCCGTAGACACCGATCCCCACCGGCCTGGCGTCGAATTCGCGGCCGACGCGCCAAATGGCGTCCCAGAGCGCCAGGCCGTGCTCCGTGCGCGTGTAGACCTCCCATCCGTTCTCGCCCACGTAGGAGATGCGCAGCATGGTGGCGGGGATTCCGTCGATGAGGGCGTCCTGCACCGTCCCGTAGGGGAATTCCTGCTGGCCGACCCCGCAGTCGGCGATGCCGGCGAGAAGCGCCTGTGCATCGGGTCCCCACACGCCTAGGGTGGTGATGGCGGACGAACGGTCCTCGAACTGCACCGACCCGTCCGCCGGCAGATGTTTGCGGAACCAGAACGCGTCGCGCGCTCCGTCGAACACCCCGGTGACGATGCGGAACCGGTCCTCGGCCAGGCGCTGGATGGTCAGGTCGGCGCGGAAGCCCCCGTCCGGCGTCAGGAGCGGCGTGTAGATCGAGTTGCCGATCGGACGGTCGCACGGGTTGACCGTCATCTTCTCCAGGTACCGGAGCGCGCCGGGCCCGGACACGTCGAAGATCTGGAACGCGCCCAGATCCACGATGCCGGCCTTCTCGCGCAGGTGCAGGTGCTCCGCGTTGATGATCGGAGACCACCAGCGCCGGTCCCACTCGTGCGGGCGATCCGGAATGTCGCAGCGCGCCACCAAGTCCTCGTTCGAGGCGTACCACTGCGGGCGCTCCCACCCCCGCGCTTCGAAATACTCGGCGCCCAGCGCCTCGGTTCGAGGATGGAACGGGGATCGGTTGATCCCGCGCGCGGACTCCCACTGCTCGCGCGGATGCACGATCCCGTAGGTCTTGCGGAAATGCTCGCGGCAGCGCGCCCGCACGTGGTGCCCGGTGCGCTCGTGCGGCTGGAAGCGGGTGACGTCGGACTCGTGCGGATCGAGGAGACGCGGGTAGCCATGCGTCATCCACTCGGCGACCAGGCGCGCCGAGCCGGGGCCTTCCCGCACCCACACCGCCGCCGCCGACCAGAGGTTGGCCACCTCGGCGGTCTCGCCCAGAAGCTGCTGCGTGTCGGGCGTGAGAGAGAGCAGGCCGTTGACCGAATACTCCATCTCGGTGCCGGCCAGGAGCTCGCCCATGATCTCGCGAGCGTGCTCCAGTTGCGGCGCAAAATCCGCGGGGGTGAAGGGCAGTTCCGTAGGCGAGCGCTCCGCCTCGGCCACGGAGGGGATGTCGTCGGGGCGCATCAGGATGGGGCGATGCGCGTACGAGCCCACCTCCATGGCCCCGTCGCTCTGGCGTTCGTACATGAACGAGTCCATGTCGCGCACGATGGGATAGCCGATCTCGTTGCCGGTCCCGAGCAGAAGCTCGACCGGGCCGAAATCGGCCATCTGGTGCACCGCCGGCGTCAGCGGAATCGTGGCGCCGGCTATCGCGGCGATGCGCGGGCTCCAGACGCCGCAGGCGATGATCGCGTGGTCGACTTCGATGGTTCCCCGATTCGTCGAGACCGCCCGGATGCGCGGGCGCTGGAAGGGAACCGCCTCAACCTCGATACCGGTCACCTCGGTCTCGTCCAGCACGGTGAGCACGCCCCTGGCCAGCGCCCGCTCCCGCATGATCGTGCCCGCCCCGACCGAGTCGACGACCGAGACGCTTGGGGTGTAGAAGCCACCCAGAATGACATCCGGGTTGACGAACGGGACCCTGGCGACGACTTCCGACGGCGTCAGCAACTCGCTCTCAATTCCCCACACGCGCGCCGAGGTCATGCGCCGGCGAAGCTCTTCCATGCGCTCCTCGGTGCGCGCGACCTCGATCCCCCCGCAGGTCGTGTTGACGCCTAGCGCCTCGTACTGGCGCTGGCTCTCGAGGGTGATCAGCGCGATCTCGCGCCCGTGATCCGTCGGGAAGATGAAGTTGGACGCGTGGCCCGTGGACCCGCCGGGATCGGGGAGCGGGCCCTTGTCGATCAGCACCAGGTCGTCCCAGCCCAGCTTCGCCAGATGCTCGACCAGGCAGTTGCCAACGATGCCCGCGCCGATGACGGCGACGTTGGCTCGGGACGGTGCGGAGCGTCGTTCGCTCATGGCAGCCTTCGCCCTCTCGCGGGGCCCGCCGTATCGGGCGAGCCGTTCCGTCGTGCTATCGGGCGACTCCCTCGCCGACGGTTATCCGGAAAGCGGTGAGAGCCGGAAACGAAGTCCGCGGCCCGGTCCCGCGAGGGTGCATCGCGGTCCTACCGGGACTTCTTCGCCACGAGCAGGCAGAGCAGGAGCGCAACCAGCGGGACCACCGCCTGGGGAGCCTGACCGTTCGTGACCAGCGTGTAGATCGCGCCGAGCATGACCGGGACCATGGCCACGGCGGCGAGGAAGCGCGTCTTCTGCATCAGGAAGCCCACGCCGGCGGCCGCCTCGGCGACGCCGATCAGGTACTGGAACCAGCCGGAGTAGCCCCACATTGCGAACTGCTCGACCATCATCCCGGCCAGCTTCATGCCGCCGTTCAGCAGGAAGAGCAACGCCAGCAGCACCGATACGATGGTAATCCCCCTGCTTCCCTTGTCCGCCATTTCTGCTCCTTGCGTTGCGAGTGTGGGACGACCGGAGTTGTCCGTGTAAGCGACGAAGCTACGGCTACTTCGAATAGTTGGCCACGGTGACCGCGAGCACGAGCGCCAGAGCGGGAATCGCGATGCGGTCGGTGTCGCCGGCCCGCAGCAGCGTGAAGAGTGCGCCGGCCATGACCGCCATGATGGCCAGCGCGCCGTACAGCCGCGTCCGCCTCCGCATCAGCGCGAGGCCCGCCGCCGTCTCCGTAACACCGATGACGTAGAAGAACCAGACGGGGTAGCCCCACACCTCGAACCGGTCCCACCACCCCCCGATGAGCTTCATGGTGCCCGTCATCAGAAACACCAGCGCCAGGAGCACCGACACGGTCGGAATCACCTGTTCCGGCACGTCCCTGGTCGCCGGGTCCCTGGCTGGCATGCGTTCCTCCCGACCGGTTGAGGGCATACCTCCCCGGAACGGACTCGGTGAACCCCTTCGATCGTCTGCTTCGGACCTTGGCAAAGTACGGTCTGAGCGGTGTCGGGGACACGGTTCGGGTTGGCGCCCTCGAGTGGCCGGTGGACACCCGCCGCTCCTCGAGCGGCGATGCATCCGGGGACTGTTGGCGGCTGCTCCCCCGGAACCCTGACGTTACGTAAGGGTTGGCGGTGAGCCGCGCGGGAGCCTGCTACCGGAAAGGCGCGGAATTCCTGCCGAGGCTCACGCTGACGGACGCCGCCTCAGCCGGGACGGAGCCGCTGCCGTCCCACGTGTAGTTGGCGGTGAAGTCATGTTCCGCAGGCTCGTTTACTCGGGCCTCCGCCAGACTGAAGCTGGTGTCATCGAGCTGGAGCACGAGGGACGCGACATCCTCGTCGGAAAGGGCACTGTCCAGCGTGAGGTGGATGTAGCCCTCCCCACCGGCTCCCCAGCGGATGCTGGTGACGATGTAGCTCGTTTCGCCGATCGAGAAGCCCGGTTCGCTCAGCTCGCCGTAGTGCGCCGTTTCCCCGCTGCAGTTGGCTGCGCCCCGGCAATAGCCCACCGCGTCCGCGGCATTCGTTCGAGCGACGGTGAGCGTTGCCGACCAGACGGGAGTCTGGGCGTGCGTCAGGATCGGGGAGGCAAGCATGGCGGCGGCGGCCAGCAGGAACCCCGCCAGGGCGAGTCCTTCGGAACGTGGCGCGCTCATCGGGCACCGGCCCCGTCCGCGTCCGGGACCGGCGTTATGTACTGTCGCCAGGTCGGGCCGTCGAGGGAGACGAGGTTGGCGAACAGGCGATAGGCCCCGGGAACGCCATCGCCGAACTGCCGGAAGAGGGCGAGTCCGGTGTAGATGTACACGCCTTCTCCGAGAGGAGCGATCAGGAGCGAGCCCTCCTTGGGCGCCTCGCCGGGATCGGCCATCGAGAGCACGGGAGTGAAGGCCGGGTCCCAGGTGTTCAGCATGTAGAGGCCGCGCTCCTGCCTCCAGCCCTCGAAGTCGGCATCGGTGATGGGGTTGGGCGTGTTCAGCACCGGGGCTGCGGGATGCAGGAAGGTGACGGCCGCGTTCTCATCGGTGATGCGGTCGTGCGGCCGCGAGATCGTTACCGGGTAGGGCGCGTGGCCGCTCGCGGGGAAGGCGTACTGGTTGTACTGGGTCACCACGGTGCCCCCGGCGCGCGCGAAGTCGAGGACCGCCTCGTTGGCGGCCGCCAGGTCCTCGCGGGCCTCGTAGGCGCGCACGCCCAGCACGAGGGCGTCGAAGCGGGCGAAGTCGCCGGCGAGCACCTCGGCCGGCCCCAGCATCTCCACCTCGAAGCCGAGGGAGGCGAGCGCCTCGGGGCCGGAATCTCCCGTGCCCATGATGTACCCGACACGCCGGCCTTCGGGCAGGGTGACCGGGAAGATGGAGGTGCGCAACTCCGCCGGGTGGAACTGGGCCGCCCGCTCGATGTGCGGGTAGTCGATGAGCTCGACGCGCTCGCTCCAGTCGCGGCCGTTGGCGGCGCGCACAATGGCCGTCAGCCGGTCGCGGCCGACGCCCCGGCCCGCCTCGGGGGCCACGGTGAGCGTGTACGTGCGCTCAGTGCCGGGTGAGGCGAGTTCCACCGGGACGGAGGCGGGGGCGACCGACCATCCCGCTCCTTCCAGGGCGAGTTCACCGGTGACACCCTCCTGCGCCTCGTTGCGGACGCGGATGCTGACCGTGCGCGCGCCGGTGTCGCCGAGCGGCCATACCATCTGTGCGGGCGCGACCGTGACCGACACGGCGGGCACCACCAGCAGCGGCTTGGTGAACTCGCCCTGGGCGGGGTCCACCCCGTAGTAGCGCGCCTCGTCGTCGCTGGCGAGGGCCATGCGGGTGGGCGAACCGGTCGGGCCGCCGTCCAGCACCAGCTCGAAGCGGGCGCCGCCGGTCACCACCGGGGGATCGTGGGGCAGGCCGCGCAGCTGCCAGTCGTCCGGCCAGGCGTAGATGTCGCCCTCCCGGGGCTCGCGCATGTAGTAGCGGCGGGAAGGATCGGCGTCGGCGGGCACGTCTACGCGAAACACCCAGCGGCGGATCTCGCCCGGCGCGAGCGTCTCCGAGGTGCCCGAGACGGTGGTCAGCGAGGTCCGGCGGGGACCGAACCCGCCGGTGTCGATGGTCCTGCCCGCGAGCAGATCCGCGCTCCAGCCCTCCGGGAGCGCCAGCCCCGGTCCGGCTCCCTCGACGCGATAGGGTCCGGCGTTCCAGAGATCGACCCGCACCTCGAAGGACTCTCCGGGCACGACCAGGTCGTCGCTCGCGCGGACCTGCGTCAGCACCGCGGACGAGGCCAGGAGGGCCTTGCGCACCAGGTCATGCCGGCGTGCGAGCGCTTCGGTGACCTCGGGGGGCGCGCTCGGGCCGCCGGCGCGCCCGATGATCCGCTCCAGCGTCTCGAGGGCGCGCGCGAGCGCCGGGGCGGCCTGCTCCGGCGCCATCGCATCCAGCGAAGCCTCCGCGACGCCGATGGCTGCCCGATAGGTCTCGATCTCCTCCTGGGATGCTTCGCTCGGCGGTACGGCCTGCGCAATCAGCCCCGCGAAGGTCGTATCGACCCCCGCGAAGAAACTGCCGGTGCCGTCGACCCCCTCCGCCGTCTTCACCAGCGCCAGAATCGACTGGCGCGGTCCCATCGGCTGCGCCGACCCCATGTCCTGGGAACGGTGCTGGCTGCGCGAGTCCATCGAGACCTGGAGATAGGAGCGAGCGAGGAGCGGATCGAAGGTTCCCGGTTGCAGCGTGACCGACTCGCCTCCCACGAATCCGCCCCGCGCCAGATAGAGCTTGTCGGCCTGCCAGGGCTCGACGCCGTTCCCGAGCTGTTCCGGGAAGCGGCTCGGGTCCGCGGCCACGTCGAAGGCCTCGTGCGTGAGAATGCCCGCTACCTGATGCTGGCCGTGACCGTCCCGGGGCGTGCCGCTGAACACCGAGACGATAACCTGCGGCCGGAAACGCCGGATGGCCCACACCACATCCCCGAGAATCTCCTCGCGGGGCCACTTGGAAAGCGTCTCGTCCGCGGACTTCGAGAAGCCGAAGTCGATGGCCCGGGTGAAGAACTGCTCGCCGCCGTCGATCGCGCGCGCGGCCACGAGCTCGTTGCTGCGGATGATCCCCAGCCCCTCCCAGAATTCGGTGCCGATGAGGTTCTGCCCTCCCTCGCCCCGCGTGAGCGCCAGATAGGCCGTGCGCGCGCCCATGCCGCGGGCGAGGGTGGTGATCGTGTTGGTGTCCTCGTCGTCCGGGTGCGCGGCCGTCATCAGCACCCGCTTCACGCCGTCCAGCTCGCGCAGCAGAAGCCCGACCGCGACGGTGCCCCGGTCGTCAGGGGGCGCCTGGGCGAGCGCGGGGACGGCGGCCGGGGCGGATCCGGCGACCAATGCGGCCGCGAGGGCGGCGGGAATCAGAAGCGGAAATCGAGGCATCTGGATACATCCTTTGGTCATGCGCACGGCAATCGAGCCCGCAACGTAGCCCGGCACGTCAGCGGGGAAAAGCGCGTCTTCCATGGACACGCGGACCGGCCTGAATGTGCCATTGGACACCGGCCCCGACAGGAGCGTCCGCCATGGACACGCGGACCGGCCCCCGGGTTGCTACCTTCCCGGATCGACCTGGAATTCAGCCCCGGCCAACTCGGCGAACCAGGCGTCCACCTGCTCGGGGTCGTCGGTGAACGCGAGCGACAGCAGCAGAAGCAGCCTTGCCTTCTGCGGATAGAGGTTGTCGGTGCCGGTGCGGAAGCGATGGGTGCGCCGGAAGACCACCCCCATCTCCTCGGCCTTCTCCTGCACCTCCCCGGATCCGCGGCCGCCGGCGAGGACGATGCCCCGGACGCCGGCTTCGGCCCACGCCGTGATGGCCTCGTCGAGCCCGGCGCCCTGGTATCCGATGAGGACCTCGACCCGGGGAAGGTCGTCCTTCGAGATCCGGTTCAGATCGAAGGGGGTCATCCACCGCTCGGGGTCGGCACAATGCTGTACCCGCGGGGGAGCCCGGTAGGTTCGCACGTCCAGTTCGTCGATGAAGCCCAGGTTGCCCAGCTCGCGCGACACGAAGGTGTCCATCCGGTAGGCGTCGCCCTTCCATGCCTCCTTGGCGGCGTGGAATTCGTCGTTCAGCATGAGCACGGTGCCGAAACAGCGGGTCTCGCCGCTGGCGGCCAGCACGATGGCGTTGAACAGGTTGGCGTGCGCGTCGGTGCCGATGACGGTCCAAGGCCGCATCGCGCCGGTGATGACGACAGGCTTCCGGCTCTGCACGGTCAGGTCGAGCCAGTAGACGAACTCGTCCATGCTGCCCGTGCCGGAGGTCACGACCACGGCGTCCGCCGTCTCGAGCGCTTCCTCGACCGCGAGGGTGAGGTCGAAGAAGTCGGCAATTGCGTAGCCTCCGGAGGGCCGGTTGCCGAACTGGACCGTGGTGACGTCCGCGACCTCGTCGATCTGGGGCCTGAGCTCCGAGAGCATCTCGTCGATGCCGAGCGACCCGGCCCGGTAGCTCTGGAAGCTGGTGCGGGTGTCGGACACCCCCGCGATGGTTCCTCCCGTGGCCACGATGGTCACCCGGGGAAGCACCCCGGCCTCCGCGGCATCGGCGGGAGACGATGCCTCCGTGGCCTGCATCGCGGGGACCGGCGCCGGCGTGGCAGCCATCTCCGGTGCCGCCGCCGCGCACGCCGTGTTCGGGGCGAGGACCGCGAGTCCCTGGATGCAGGCGACTGTAAACCGTCTCATGGGCCTCTCTCCTTCGATTTCAGGTGCTCGCCGGTTCAGGTGCGGCGCGCGTGGAGCAGGGAGCGCCGAATCCCCTTCAAGGATACTCGGTCCGCGGCGTTTTGCCGACTCCTGCGACTGTTATTCCCCCGACCGCGGGGGCCACGGACGCGCGAGGGCCGCGGGCGCCCTGGAACGGCCGATCCACCCCGCGAGGGCCGCGAGCGTGAGCAGGTAGGGGAACGCCAGGAGGAGCTGGTAGGGGACGTTCGCAAACACCGCCTGGAGCTCGAACTGGAGCGCCGAGGCCGCGCCGAAGAAGAGGGAGGCGAGGAGCACGAGGAGGGGATTCCAGCGGCCCAGCACGACCACTGCGATGGCGATGAAGCCCCGTCCCGCCGACATCCCCTCCGCGAAGGTGCCGGCGTGCGCGAGCGCCAGATGGGCTCCCGCGATTCCCGCCAGTAAGCCCGCGCCGAGCACCGCAAGGACGCGGGTGCGGCGCACGCGGATTCCCGCAGCGTCCGCCGCATTCGGCTCTTCGCCCACGGCCCGCATTTCGAGTCCCCAGCGGGTGCGGAACAGGTAGTACCAAAGCGCGGGCGCCAGCAGATAGGTCAGGTAGGTGGTCCACGCCTGGCTGAAGAGCGCCGGTCCGATCGCGGGCAGCGCCGACAGGCCCGGGAGCGGGAGCGCGGGCAGGGTGGGCAGGGTCAGCGCCGTGCCGGTGGCGCCGAACACGCTCTGGTAGACGACGCCCGTGATGCCCAGTCCCCCGAGGGTCACCGCGGTGCCGACGATGATCTGGTCGGCGTTCAGGGTGATGGCGAACAGCGCGAAGACGCCGGCGATCGCGGTTCCGGCGGCTGCCCCCGCCAGAACGCCCGCACCCGGCGATCCGGTGAGCAGCGCCCCGAGCGCCCCGCCGAGGGCGCCCCCGATGATCGAGCCCTCCAAGCCGATGTTGATGACGCCGGCGCGCTCGCTGACCGTCTCGCCCAGGGCGGCGAGGGCAAGGGGCGCGCCCAGCCGCACCGATGCCTCGAGAAAGGCCTGAAGAGCCGCCGCGTCCACCGTCAGCCTCCACCCTTTCCGGCCACGCCCCGGCGCAGGAACCGGTCCGCCGCCACCACGGCCAGAATGACCAGCGCCTCGATGGCGCTGACCCAGACCGCAGGCACTCCCACGTCGCGCTGCATCGCGGCCGCCCCCGCCTGCAGGACTCCGAAGAACCCGGCCGCCAGAAGCACCGCGAGGGGGTTCAGGCCGCCGAGCAGGGCGACCGCGATGGCCGTGTAGCCGTAGCCGGGGGAGAGGTTCTCGTAGAGCGCGAAGGTCACTCCCGCCACCTCCACCCCCCCCGCCAGCCCGGCGAGCATGCCCGAGAGCAGGAACGCCCCCAGCACCACCCTTCCCGTGTGGATGCGCCCGGACACCGCGGCCGCGCGGACCGAGGCGCCCGCCGCCCGCACGCGGAAGCCCCAGGCGCTGTGCCTCAGCAGCCACCAGAGCGCGCCCGCGAGCAGGACCGCGACCGGGAAGCCGGCGTGCAGCCGACCGGACCCGAGGCGCGGGAGCCTGGCCGCGAGCGCAACCGGGTCGGTCTGCGGAAACACCCCGCGCGCCTCCTGCAGGGGGCCGTGCACCAGCCACGCCACCATGTGGATGGCGACGAAGTTCATCAGGATGGTGGTGATGACCTCTCCGACCCCCGCCCGGAACTTGAGCCCCACCGGCATGAGCGTCCAAAGGCCCCCCGCCACCGCCGCGGCCGCCATCGTCCCGGGGAGGAGCAGCCACGCCGGCGCGCCCGGAAAGGCGAGCGCCACCCACACGGCCGCGACCGCGCCCGCGTAGAGCTGCCCCTCCGCTCCGATGTTCCACACGCCGGCGCGGAAGGCGAGCGCCACCGCCAGCCCGGTCAGGATGAGGGGGGTCGCGCGCACCAGGGTGATGGAGGCGAACCGCTCCCAGGAGCCGAAGGCGCCCGAGACCAGCGCCCGCCCCGCGGCGACCGGATCGTAGCCGGCGAGCGCCAGCCCCGCAGCCGCCAGCAGTGCCGCCGCCAGGAGCGCCACCAAGCCGGCCGCCAGCGGGCCGATCCAGCGCGACCGGAGGCGCGCGCGTAAGACCCGGCGGATCATGGGACGCGCGCGATCCGGGCGGGGCGGATCATGCCTGTTCCCATCCGAGCATCAGCCGGCCCATCCCCGCTGGGTTGCGCTCCTCTTCCGGCACGGCGACCAGCCGGCCGCGCACGAGCACGAAGACCCGGTCGGCCAGGTCGAGCACCTCGTCCAGATCGGTGGCGAAGAGCACGATGCCTGGCGGCGCACGCGCGGGCCGACCACCCGCCCCACCGCCTTCCTCGATCCCCGAACCGCCTCCCTTCAGCTCCACGAGCTTGTCGCGCAGGAAGGCGGCCGCTGCGATGTCGAGCCCGCGCATCGGGTTCTCCGCCACCAGCAGGTCGGGGGCGCGCGCCAGCTCGCGGCCCACCAGCAGCTTCTGCCGGTTGCCGCCCGACAGCGACTGCGCCGTCGCCCGCCACCCCGGGGCCCGCACATCGAATCCCGTCACGATCTCGCGCGCGGTGCGCCGCATCGCCGACCAGTCGATGAGCGGCCCGCGACGGTGCGCGTCGTCGTCGTGGAAGGCCAGCGCGGTGTTCTCGGCCAGGTCGAAGGCCGGGACCAGCCCGCCCGCGCCCCGGTCCTGGGGGATCAGGCTGACGGTGGCCGGGAGGTCCGCACTGCCGGCCGCCGGGCGCTGCCTCCCCGACAGCACGAGAGCGAGCTCGCGCTGGCCGTTGCCCTCCACCCCGCCGATGCCCACGATCTCGCCCCGGTGCACCTCCAGGGTGACGTCCCGCACCGCCAG
>JAJDXM010000037.1 GCA_022823225.1 Gemmatimonadota bacterium | reverse complement strand
CCCACGGAGCGGCGTGAGAGGAAGTGCGGGAGAGGGTGGAAGGTCACCCTCGTAATCGGGCGTGGACCTGTTCGAAGGCGGCCGCGGAGGGATGTGCGGAGTCCATGGCGACCTTGACCCTGCGCACCGAGACGGAGACGCGGGCGCCGATCCTGAGGAGCTTGAGCCGGAGTGTTCCGGCAGTGGCACGGGCCAGGCGGGTGCCCACGAGCGTGCGTCTGAGGACATCGAAGAGGATCGAGGCGAAGGCGGAAAACAGGATGCGGAGCTGGTTGGCGTCGAAGCGCGAGGCCGAGGTCCGGTCGGAGAAGAGATCGAGCTGCTGCTCCTTGATGGTGTTCTCCATGTCGCCCCGCGGGCAGTAGACGCGCTCGTAGACGGTCCGGGCCGAGAAGGTGCCGGCGGGCAGCGAGGTGACGACGAAGCGGGGGTTGGCCTTGCCGGGCAGGTGTTCCGCCTTCGCGACGACCCGGCGCCGGCACGACCAGCTCGTCCGCGTGGCGTAGAGGAACTCCGTGTACCGGCGTGCCGGCCGGCCGTGGCGGACGGCTTCGGCCTGGGCGTCGGCCAGTTCCCAGCCGATCTTCTTGACCAGCCGCGAGTTCCTGGCCAGGCCGATGACGTAGTCCACCCGGTTGTCCTTGCACCAGGCCAGCAGATCCTCGCGGGCATACGCCGAGTCGGCCCGGAGCAGGATCTTCAGCCAGGGCCACTCCTGGCGGAGCCGCTCGATGATGCGGCCCAGCGGTGCGGTCACGTCCCCGGCGGGATCGGCGTTGCCGGGCCTGAGCTGGGCGAAGAGCGGGCGGCCCCCGCAGGTGATGTACAGCGGCAGGAAGCAGTAGTGGCCGTAGTAGCCATGGAAGAACCGGCCCTCCTGGCGGCCGTGCACCTCGTCGTCGGTCGAGTCGATGTCCAGCACCAGCCGGGACGGCGGCTTGCCTTCCCACAGATCGATGAACAACTCCACGAGTTCCGCCTGCAGCGCGTCCGGATCGTGATCGATCCTGTGGTAGCGGCCGGGCTCGCCGCCGGGGGGCGCATGCTCGAGACGGTTCAGCGTGCTCTTGCCCGCCAGCGCCGCACAGCCCTTCCGGCGTCCCTCGAGCCTGCCCGCCAGCAGGGCCAGCAGCGGATCATGCCGCAGATCGTCGTGGTCGTTGAGGTCCTCGTACCCCAGCGCGATGCCCGTGATGCGCTGCGCCACCAGCGTCCGCACCGAGTGTTCCGTGAGGCGGGGGTCGCGGTGGTCCTTGAAGCACGCGGCCACCCGGTCGAAGAGCCCCACGAACCGGTCGATCTCCCGGAGCAGCAGCGCTCCGGCGTTCGACGTGATCGATCCGCCATCGAATGCCGCAGTCACCCGGCGGCGCCGGCACCCTTGAAATGCGAAGGAAAGCGGCTTACACTGTGTTGGCATCGGTCCTCCGGTGTCGTCGCTGTCAAGTTGTTCGCCCACATAAACTTAACAGCTCCCGGAGGCCGGTGCCGCTCTATTGGTATGAGAAATCCGGGCTAGCGAGGGCGGTGCGTGTTCGGTGCAAGGCGTCCAGCCCGAAGTTCCACGATTCGTGTGGACGGTCGAGCACGGGGACGGAACGCTGTGGCTGGCGCACCGTTCCGGGTATCGCTTCGACAGGCTCACGTTCGACGGAGACACGGTCCGCACGGTCCAGATGGGCGATGTCCCCCTCCGCCGGCGGAAGAGTCGGAGTTCGTCCCGATCCTCGCCGCCCTCGCGTCTTCGCCCGAGGGCTGGCTGTGGGTGCAGCGGGAGGAGCCTGAAACGGAGGGCGGATCGACCTGGGATGTCCTGGACAACTGTGGGCGATACCGTGCCACGGTGTCGGCTCCCGTAAGCCTGCGAAGCGTGGAGGCTGGCCCCGGCGGCGAGCTGTACGGGATCTCTTCAGACGAGCTCGGTATCGACTTTGTGCATCGTTTCCGTCTGTGGAGCGGGGACACGCCCGTTGTGACAGAGGTCTGTCCCTTCCGACTGCAGGCGGTCCGTGGAATAATCCCCGCGTGGCACCAAATGCAGACCCCGGCCCGGCTCGCACCGGGCCGAGGCCCTTTCACGCCCCTGAAGCGTTGCCGCTCCGGGACCGACCCGCCCGGGGAGCGCGCTCACGCCCCCCGGACGGATCACTCAGGCAACAAGCTACCAGCTGTAGCTCAGCCTCGTGTAGAGGAAGGTGCCGTTGAACCCGAACGGCGTGAACTGGCCGTAGCGGTTGCCGACGCCATCCGCCGCCCCCGGATACTCGGCCGGCAGCGTGTTCAGCACGTTCTGGGCGCCGACCGTGAGGGTGTAGCTGTCCATGAAGGTGTGCGCCCCCTCGACATCGACGAGCATCCGCCCGGGGTAGTCGATCGTCTCGCTCGGGTTGCTCTCGTAGTACGGCGTCTCGCCGTCGAAGTAGCCGCCCCAGTAGCTGGCGCGCACCAGCGCGCGGGTTCCGGCCGGGAACTCGTGATTCACCGCGATGTTCCCGCGCACGTTCGGCAGTCCTTCCTGCAGGATCCGGATCCGCAGGGGGCTCAGCGTGTCGTCGTTGTGCTTGGTGACGCTGGTCGTGGTCCAGTTCCAGGCAGTGGTCAGGTCGGTGGTGCCCCGCTCGCTCTCCATCTGGTAGGCGGCCACGACATCGATTCCCTGCGTCCGGGTCGCGAAGTCGTTGATGAAGAAGCGGAAGCGCTTCAGCACGCCGCCGGGACGGATGATTCCTTCGTCGAGCAGCCGATCGATGTCCTCGGTGCTCAGCTCGAAGTTCCTGGAGGTCGTCAGGCGGTCGGACACGTTGATCAGGAAGTAGTCCGCGGATAGGTGGAAGTTGCCCTCCGAATACACCGTGCCAAGCGAGACGTTGACGGACGTCTCGGGCTGAAGTGCCTCGCCTCCGTACAGTTGCGCAAGATCCGACGTCGACGGGATGGTGCCGTTGTTCGTCAGATCCATGATGTCGGGATCGTAGATCGTGGAGATGTTGAAGGCGTTCTGCTGGCCGGGGGTTGGCGCGCGGAAGCCGGTGCTCGCGGCGCCTCTGAGCGCGAACGTCTCGTTCAGGCTGTACCTGGCGGCCACCTTCCCGTTGATCGTCAGGCCGAAGTCCGAGAAGTTCTCGACCCGGCCGGCCACGTCGACGAGCCACTTGTCGTCCGCGTCCTCGAACCCGGCCTGTCCGTAGGCCGCGAAGTTGTTGCGGCTCCAGTCCCCCGCGGTCAGCGGCCCGAAGCCCGTGAATCCGTTGGAGCCCGGGGTGAAGCCCTGGGTGGCAAGCGGCCCCTCGGTCCACGACGCCCGGTCGCCTTCGATGATCTCGAAGATCTCGTTCCGCCACTCGGCGCCGCCCGAGAGGTTCATCGTCTCGCTCATCTCGTAGGACACGTCGAAGTTGAGGTTCATCTCCTGCTGGTCGTAGATCCCCGGGTTGAAGTACGGTGTGCAGGACTGGTCCGGCACGGCCGGGGACGTGCCCTCGGTGCTGCAGGGCTGGTTCGGGCCCAGCGAAGCGTTCACGGTGTTGTACATGTAGAAGTCCATGTTGGACTTGCCCCACGCGGCGCTGGCATCCCATGACAGGTCGCCGCGGGTCCCCTTGAGTCCCCCCACGGCGGAGGCGTCGAGCACATGGGCGCCGAACTGCGGCGTGAAGCCGCCGGGGAAAATCTTCTGGAAGGTGAAGCAGTTGGGGTCGTTCAGGACCTGGTTCCAGGCCTCCTGGTCGGCCACCACGCCGCCTTCCACGCGCACCTCGGGACACCCGGCGGACCCGTCGAGCACGCCGTCCTGCGCGTCGAGCATGTCGCCGACCAGCAGGATCGACTGACCCTCGTCGTTGCTGGTACCGAAAACCCCGCTCCGGGTATTCGGGTTCCGGAAGTAGAAGCCGCCCTCGACCTGCTTGGTGACGTAGTTGCCGTGCGCGTAGAGCTGCGTGAAGTCGTCGAAGTTGAAGCCCGCGTTCGCCCACAGCTTGATTTCGTCGGAGACCTCGGGCGAGCCCCAGATCTGCGCGGGCTCGCGTACGCTGGTGTTGCCAGACCGCATCAACGCGATCGCGTCGTTTCGCTGCACGCTCCGGTCGGTGGGAAATGCGTTGCCGTATTCGCCGGTCAGGTTCAGGAAACCGGTCTCGCCGAGCGGCAGCCCGATGTTCCCGGTAATCGTGTGCATCTCGCCATCGCCGGGAAAGAAGCCGCGGTCCAGACGATCGCTCGTGTCCCCGAAGAGGTTGGCGCCCGTCTTGTACTCGATCATGCCGCCGGAGCGGTCGTTTCGCAGGACGTAGTTCATCACGCCTGCGATCGCGTCGGAGCCGTACTGGGCCGAAGCGCCGTCGCGCAGCATCTCGGCCTGCCTCAGCGCCAGCCCCGGGATGAGCGCGATGTCGGGGCCCTGCGAGCCGTCGGCGAGGCCGTTGCCGTACCAGGTGATCACCGCGGTGCGGTGGCGCCGCTTCCTGTTGACCAGCACCAGCGTGTGGTCGGGCGCGAGGCCGCGCAGGTTCGCGGGCCGGGCGAAGGTGGCCGCGTCACTGATCGGCTGGATGTTCACGTTGAACGAAGGGTTCACGTTGCGAACCAGGTCCGCCAGGTCGGTCGCACCCTGGTTCACGATCTCCCGGGTCGGAATCACGTCCACCGGCACCGGCGATTCGGTGACGGTTCTGGGCTGTGCCCGGGTGCCCACCACCACCAGCCCCTCGAAGAGGAGGGCCGATTCGGTGAGGGAAACGTCGAGGCGTGTGATCTCGCCGTTCGAAATCGACACCTGCCTGCGTTCCTCCCGGTAGCCGATCAGCGAGATCACAACCTCGTGCGTGCCCGCTGGAACGTCGCTCACGGAATAGCTCCCCGTGGGAGCGGTGGTGCCGCCTAGATTGACGCTGGGAATGGCCACGTTCGCGCTCGCAAGCGCGGCGCCCGTGCCGGCGACCGTCACCCTGCCCTGCAGCGTGCCCTGTGCGGACAGGGTCGCCGGCAGGGTCAGCGCGAGAAGCGCGGCGACCGAAAACAGTGTGCGTCTCATCAGATCCATCCTTTCTTGCGGAAGTCCCGCAGGGTGTCACAGAAGCGGCCCATGTCCTCGGGAAGGCCGAACGAGAGCCGATTCCAATCTAGCTTGGGGGGGAAGTCCCTTCCTACCAGAAACCCCGCTTCGGCCATCCTGTTCCGATACGTGGCCAAATCGCCGTTGATCCGGTGCATCAGGAAATTGGCGTGCGTGGGCATCCGCTGGAGGTCGAGTTCGTCCAGAGTGGCCTCGGTCATCTCGCGCGATTGCCGGTTCACTTCGCGGCTCTTCATGATCAGCCCCTCGTCGCCGTACGACGCGCCCGCCGCCGCGATGGCGAGCTGGTTGACGTTGTTCCTCGAGGCGAAGTCGCGCAGGCGCGCGGCCGTGTCGGGGTGGGCGATTCCGTAGCCCAGGCGAAGTCCCGCGAGCGCGTAGATCTTGGAGAAGGTCTTGACCACCAGCACGTTGCGCTTGCTCTCGATCCACTGGAGGGAGCTCCACATGCGGTCGTCTTCGACGTATTCGATGTACGCTTCATCCGAGAGGAAGAAGACGTGTGGCGGCGCGTCGGCGATCCAGGCGTCGATCGCGGCGCTGGGAGTGATCGTCGCGGTCGGGTTGTTGGGGTTGCAAAGATAGACCAGCGCGGGATGTCCCGATCCCTCGGCCGCCTCCCTCATGCGGTCGAGGTCGTGTTCGTGGTCGCTGGTGAGCGGCACCTTGATCAGCTCGTAGGCCTCCGTGCGCTGGTAGTTGGTCACCGCCTCGTAGGTCGGATCGGCCATCACAAGCCTGGCGCGCGGCGCGGCGAAGGCCTGCACGGCCATCTGCAGCACCTCCGCCGAACCGGTGCCCAGCACCACCTGGTCGTCGCCGACGTCGTGCGCGGCGGCCAGTTGCGACACCATCGCCGCGTTCTGGGCGGATGGATACCGGTTGGCGAGGGTGATCGCGTCGACGAGCGCCTCCCTGGCCGCCGGAGCGATACCCAGCGGATTCTCGTTCGAATTGAGGCGCACCTCGCCACTGCGGGTCCTGCGTCCGGGTCCGCGCACCAATGCCGCCAGCGGGTCGGACGCGGCGCCGAAGGCTCCGGTTCCCGCCACGATTCCCGAAACGGTCCCCGCCCGAATGAAGTCGCGTCGCCGCATGCGATTCCCCCTTTGATTGAACGTGTGGCTTCCCGGTGTACCTTTTATTGAACGTAGCGCAATCGTCAGCGCTCGATCAGCAACTCTTCAATGTTGCCTGTCATCTCCCATCGCGTCAACACCACGGGTATGACTCCGGAGGCGAAGAAGTCGTCAAAGAACCGTTTCAGGGTGAAAGACTCCCCCTCCCGCAGCGCCCACTCCCCCATCAGCTCCTCGATCTCGACCTTCCCGGTAAGATAGCTCGTTCCGTAGCCGGGTTGCCTCAGGTAGAGGTGTTGCTCGCTGCGCACCAGCGCCGCATCCGGGAGCCAGCCGCGCGGAGTCCACTCGGTGGCGTGCGCGACCGCCTCCTCCATGTCGAAGACGTTGCCGTGCAGGTAGAGACCACTGAGCGCACGCGCCGCACGCTGAGCGAGCATGATCCACACGAGCTCGCGTGACCTGGGTTTGTCCGCGAACAGCCCGGCGTGCATCATCATCTCTTCCATGCCCGTGGCCAACCCCTCGGAACGGGCATCCCAGATGTTGTAGAGCAGCGGCACGCTGCGGATCGGACTCGCGTGCGGCTCCTCGACCATCGTGGCGAGCTCGATCCAGTGGTGCAAATGCGTCCTGAGCACCACGGGGTCGCGGTAGTTGATCTCCTGGAAGAAGTTGCGGATCTCGTTCGGTCCTGCAGGGGTGAAGCTGCCGTTCTTCGCGCGCAGCGCCGCGTCCATCCACGGCTCGACGCGCTGGATTTCGTTCTCCTCCAGGAAGGTGATGTATTCGGTCACCGATTCGTTGAGCCGCCGGTCGTACTCCTCCGCGGTCTCGATGCGCGTCAGCTCGGGCAGTCCCCGGTTGCGATGCTCTTCGAGTCGCAGCGCCGAGTGCGCCCGTGCGAGTTCACGGCGCATGAGCGTCACCTGCTCCTCCCAGGAGAAGGGGACGAGGTGGACGTTCCGCATGTACCAGGTGTAGTTGTCCCTGCCGATCCCCGACGGGGCACGGCGCAGCCCGGCTTCGCCCTCCAGCCAGTCGTGAAACTCGTCGGTGGCCATCCCTGCCGCGGTGATGGCGGCGTCCAGCGCCTCGCTCGTCCCGGCGACGCGTTCGGCAAGGGTGGCCAGGTCGCGAGATTGCGCGCGGTAGGAGCGGAGACCCGCAACCCAGAGGTCGTGTGCCTCGCCGGTGAGGTTTGTCCGCGCCTGCTCCAATACTCCGGGGATCGCGGCGATCCTCCCGGCCAGCTCCTGCGCGTCCTCCGGCGACAGGGGATACTCGTATGTCCACAGATCGATCCAGCCGTGGACGACCGCGCCCTCATGTGCCGGCACGTCGCTCTGGGCGGCGTGGATCATCACGTAGAAGGCAGGGTCGCGGGCCCACGGGCGGCGTACCCGGTGATCGAAGTCGAGCCCATTCATCTCGGCGCGCACCAGGTGCCAGTCGATCTGCCTGGAAACCGGCCAATTCTCGTGTTTCAGGGCGTCGAGGCGCGCCCTCATCGCCGGCAGCATGGCGTGCTGGAGTGCCATGGTGCCCTCCGAATAGTCCGGAACTCCATTCACGAAGGCGGGGGCCTCGAACTCGCGCCACTCGCGGAACAGCTCCACCAGGTCCTCGTACTGGCCGTCAAGCTCCGCCACCGGCGGATCCCCGGGCGAACAGGCCGCCGCCACGGCGAGGAGGAGCGCGGCCGGGGTGGCGCCCGTGGACACCGTCATCACATCGACCAGGGTGGGGTCACCCCGTTGACCCGGGCGTACGCGATGGACTGCCCCAGGTGCTCGTGCGCGTGCGCCAGCGTGAAGGTCATCGCGGCCCTCACGGTCGACAGCCCGAAGACGTCAACCGCCCCCATCATCCGCTCCTCGGAGATCTCGCCGATCCGCTCCGCCAGGTAGCCGAACGACATTCCCACCGCTCCAACCACCGTCGCCTTGTCGGTGATCGACTCGGCATCCATGGTGTACCAGTCGGCCCCCTCGGGCGCCTCGGCCTCGAGAGCGCGCATCGCGATGCCCACGTTTGCCGCGGCGACATGCATGAACACCTCGGAAACCGACCGGACCCCGTCGGCCGGGCGCCAGCCGTAGTCCGACTCGGGCACGGCCTGGGCGAGATCGACGTACTTTTCGCGCAACTGCGACAGGTCGGCCAGCAACTCCGACTGGACCGTCGACGCGGCTGCCGCCTCGCTGATCTCCGTCATCGCCTCAGATGTTTGGGCGGCCTCGAGATCGGTCATTTCCTGGCCGGCTTCCTCGCCCGCGCATGCGGGCAGGGCCAGCGCCACGATCATGGCTGTGGACAGCAGTGATCTCGTCATCTCCATCGCTCCTTGTCACGGGTCGTTCCGAGGCCTGCTCCCGGCAATATTAGCCCTGCGAGGCCGCTTTCCACCAGCGCGATGGCGCCAGACGGCGTCCCCGGCCGCTCTTCCGGTCGAGCCACAGCGCCAGCCGCCGCAATCTCGTCCCCGCAAGCCATCTCCACGCCCGGCTTCCCCTGCGCCCGAAGTCCCGATTGTACGGGCAGACCCGCACGCAGATCGCGCAATCGGTGTTCTGGTTGGCCCAGAATCGGAAACACCGCTCCGCGTCGGTGGTCCATTTGCGAATGCCCCGGATGTTGGAGCGGTTGTGGACCAGCGTGGACGGTTCGGCATCCGCGATCGCCTTTGCCGGACACGCGTCGGTGCAGGCGCGGCAGATGTCGCAGGTTTCCTTCACGCCGAAGCGGACCGGGCGGTCGTGCGCGAGCGGCATGTCGGTGAAGACCTTGCCGAGGCGCACCCTGGGGCCGAAGTCGCGCGTGATGAGCAGGCCGTGGCGTCCGTATTCCCCCAGACCCGCCTTGATCGCCAGGGGGATGACCAGCGCCGAGTCGTTCATGCTTGCCAGTGCGCGGTATCCCAGGTTCGTGATGTACTGTTCGATCGCCAGCAGCACGATCGTGTCGCGGGAGTAGGTCGCACCGGTTGCGGCACCGCTCAGCGCCGACGGGGCCGTGCGCAACAGCTCACGATCCATCGATTGCGCGATGACGATCACGTTCCCGAGCCCGGCGGGGACCTCCTGGGGCTTTTCGGTCTCCGTTTCGCGGCTGTAGGCGTGCGTATACATCCAGCGCTCGTCGCAGCCGGTGATCCCGACCAGGTCCGCGCCCAGCGCGCGCGCCGCGTGCTTCACCTGCCGCGCCGCCTCCCCGGGCGATTCCACCGCTGCCGCGCTGCCCGGCCCATCGCGGCCGACCGTGTATGGATCGAGGAAGCCCTCGCGCCGGTCCTCGCCGCCCTTCAGCTCCGCGAAGATGTCGGTCACATGCCACGATGCGTTGCGCAGGGCGTAGTCGCGCTGTGTGAACCCGTCGACCGGCCGCCACGTCATCCTGGGCGTGCGGTAGGTCTCGTAGAACATGTCCGAACGGTCCGAACGCACCTCGGGGTCCCAGAACGAGCGGCAGAAGATGTCGTCCTTCTGCGAAAAGCGGCGGAAGTCGTCTCCGACTTCGAAGCCCGCCTCCCGGTCGGAGTCGGAGCGCTTTGCGTCCACGGGCCCCTACCCCTCCGGTCCGGACGACGCCGGACGCAGTTCCTCGCCGGGATTGACGAAGCGGTTCATCTCGATCCGGTGCTGGTGGTCATGGAGCTCCCTGTAGCGCCCGCCCAACGCCATCAGTTCCGCGTGCCCGCCCCGCTCGACGATCCGCCCGTCCTCGATCACGAGGATCTGGTCGGCGCTGCGGATGGTCGAGAGGCGATGCGCGATTACGAAAGTGGTACGGCCCGCGCGCAACGTCCGCAACCCCTCCTGGATCAGGGACTCGCTCTCGGAATCAAGGCTGGAGGTGGCTTCGTCGAGGATCAGAATGCGCGGATCGGCGAGGATGGCGCGCGCGATCGCGAGGCGCTGGCGCTGGCCGCCGGACACCTTCACCCCCCGCTCGCCGATCACGGTGTCGTAGCCGTCGGGGAAGTCCGTGATGAAGTCGTGGCAATTGGCGAGCTTCGCAGCCCTGATGACGGCTCCCCGGGAAGCCCGCGAGCGTCCGTAGCGAATGTTGAACTCGATGGTGTCGTCGAAGAGGGAGTTGTCCTGCAGCACCACCCCCACGTGGCGCCGGTAGTCCGCGAGGCGAATTCCGGCCAGGTCGCGCCCGTCCACCAGAATGCGCCCCGAATCGGGCGCGTTGAAGGAAAGGACCAGGCTGACCAGCGTGCTTTTTCCCGACCCGGACGAGCCCACCAGCGCGGTGGTGGACCCGGGCGGCGCGTCGAGCGACACCCCCCTGAGGACCGGCACGTCGCGCTCGTAGGCGAACGAGACATCCTCGAAGACGATGTGGCCCCGGGTGCGCCGCAGCGGCGACTTGTCCCCGTCGCCGTCGAGCTCCGTTGCCATCGAGCGAATCTCGCGAATGCGGTCGAGACCGGCGAAGGCCTCGGTGATCTGCGTGCCGATGCTCGACATCTGCACCAGCGGATTGATCATCCACCCGGTGAAGAAGATGTACATGATCAGGTCGCCCAGCGTCATCGTCCCGCCCAGGACCGCGCGCCCCCCCACGGTGACCATGATCAGCCCGATCGCACCCATCACCACGGAGGAAACGGCCGTCAGCGCCGAAACGCCGGTCACCGCCCTCGCGACGTTGCGGAAGAGCCTGTGCGCCCCCCTCGCGAAGACCAGGTCCTCCTTCCGCTCGGAGGTGTACGCCTTGACGATCCGCACACCCGAGAGGCTCTCGCCCAGCCTGCCCGTGACCTGCGCGTTGATCTTTCCGCGTTCCCTGAAGAGCGGGCGCAGCCGCCTGAAGGCAAAGGTCATGGCTCCGCCGAAGAAGAGAAGCACGGCGATGGTATACAGTGTGAGCGACCAGTTCAGGTAGAGGAGCACGCCGAGCGACAGCACAGCGGTCAGGAGACCGCCCGTCAGCTGCACGAGCCCGGTGCCGACCAGATTCCGGATACCTTCCGCGTCGGTCATTACGCGCGAGATCAGCACCCCCGACCGGGTGGAGTCGAAGTAGTTGACGGGCAGGCGCCCGACGTGGGCCTGCACCGTCTTGCGCATTTCGGTGATGGCCCGCTGGGCGGTGACCCCGAGGATCTGCGAGAGCGCGAACGAACTCGCACCCTGCACCAGGCTGGCGGCGGCGACGGCGAGCGCGAGGGGGAGGAGAAGGTCGGCGCGGCCGCCGCCCACCACATCGTCGACCAGAAACTTGGACGCCCCGGGGACCACCATGCCGCTGACCCGCCCGATCACCATGACGACGAGACCGAGGGCGACCCGCCAGCGATACCGCCAGATGATCGCCCTTGCCTCGCGCCAGACCTTCCGTCCCTCGAGCTTCTTCTTCCCTGTCACCGTTCCTGCCCGCCTCGTTCTCCTGGTCGAGTGTTCCGTCCCGGGGCCTCAAAGACACCAGCAGCCCGTGGCTGGATCGCCTTGAACCGGAAGGGGCGAAGCCAGTCCACAGGCTGCTGGCCGGCGAACTCGAAGGGTAGCCCGGCGCGGGCGGGACGCCAAGGCGTCCGGGTCTTCAACGGCGGACGGCGGAGAAGAGCCGCGCTGCCGTGTCGCCGCGCGGTGACGACCCGATCAACAGCTGTTCGCGATAGGCCTCCGCCAGCTCGGTTGTGGTCACCTCGGGCGTGGCGCCCGGCGGCACCTGTTCGGTCAGGCGCGCAGCGCTCGCCGCCGCCTTGCCGTCCGGCACGATCCGCGCCGCGGACCTGAAGGCGGCAAGCGCCGCTGCCGGGAACCCCGAACCCTCCAGGGCGCTTCCGTAGTTGTTCAGGGCCGTGGCATTCGTGGAATCGAGCTGTACCGCCAGGGCCAGGGGGCCGATCGCGTCATCGTACCGCCCCCGCTCGATGAACAGGTATCCCAGGTTGTTCAGCGACCAGACGTCCTCGGCGTCCAGCCAGAGTGCGTCGTCGTACTTGTCCACCGCGCCCGACCAGTCGCCGTCTTCAGCCCTGGCCCGGGCGAGCACCCGCTTTGCGGCAGTCGAGGCCGGGTCGATCTCCTCGGCGGCCGCGGCGTGTTCCATCGCCTCTCCGGGCCTTCCCGTCTCGATGAGCACGCGCGCCAGGTTGACCCGCCCCTTCGCGTGTTGGGGCGCGAGTTCCACCGACTGCAACAGATGGGTTTCCGCGATGTCCAGGTGGCCCGCCTTCAACGCCGAGAGTCCAAGCATGTAGTGGCCCCACGCGGTGCCGGGGTTCTCTGCCAGGTAGGAGCTGAAGAGGTCCATGGCCTCTCCGTACCGTCCCTCGCGGAAGACCGCCTCCGCCTCGTTGTACGTGACGACGCGCGGGGCTGCGTCCTCGATCACGGCGGTGTCCGGTGTCCCGGCGGTGGCGGTCTCGACCTCGGCGTCTTCGGTTGTCGTCCCCGCGCGCGTGTCCGGCCCGGAGTCTTCCCCGGTCGCATACACCCAGTCGCCGAAGTCCTCGTTCGGCGTGGGGGGAGCGTCTTCCCCGCACGCGCCCGCCGCAACGAAACATGCCAATGCCAGCGCCATTGCGATCCAGCGCAGCACGCGCTCCGAGCGGTCCCTTCCAGTTGTCCTGCTTTCCATCGTGGCCTCCTCGGCCTGGGGCCCCGGCGGCGGAACGGGCTCGGTCCCCTTCCGCCTGACACGGGGCCGTTTCTGTTGCGCCGATAGACGGGCAACAGGCGGGCCAAAGCTCACGGGATTCGTTCGCCTTTCCTCAAGTGATTGCGAGGCAGAGATTTGGACGTGTTCGACGCGGGATGCCGGGCAGAGCGTAGCCCGGGTCGTCGTGGCCAAATGGACACGAAGTCCCCTCGGAGCCGTGGAGAGGTGGCCACGGAGGGGGAGCCTGCGCAGGCCTCAGGGCCGGCGGACCCCCAGGCGATTCATGATCTTGATCAGACTGGAGTGGTCCGCGAGCCCGAGCGCCTGGGCGGTCCTTCCGATCTTCCAGCCGTGCGCCTCGAGGGCCTCGATGATGATCCGGCGCTCTGCGGCGCGCTTCTGCTCCTGGAAGCTCGCGGGGGAGGCCCCCGGCGAAGGGCGGGAACCGGGCCCGGGTGCAGGGGCGTGGGTCCGGGCCGCCTCGGGCTGGTTCGGCACGGCGAACTGTTCCACGCGGGCACGCCCGCGTCCCAGGTCGGCTGGAAGGTGTGCGGCATCCAGAGCCGGGCCGTCCGAGGCGATGATCATCCGCTCGATGGTGTTGCGCAGCTCGCGAACGTTGTTGCGCTCCCAGCGCCGGCTGCGCAGTTCGCTCAGGGCCGACTCCGACACGCGCCGCGGCGACCGCCCCAGCTGCGGGGCCAGCGCGGCGGCGAAGTGCTCGGCGAGGAGGACGATGTCGTCGCCGCGCTCCCTGAGCGGCGGAACCTCGATGACGTGAACGTTGAGGCGGAAGAGCAGATCCTGGCGGAAGGCACCCCTTCCGGCCTCGTCGTCGAGGTCGCGGTGCGTGGCCGCGACGATCCTTGTTCCCACCGCAATCGGCTGCTCGCCGCCGACGCGCACCACCTCACCGCCTTCGAGGACGCGGAGCAGCCGCGCCTGCACAGCCGGCGGGAGCTCACCGATCTCGTCCAGGAACAGTGTGCCCGCGGTCGCCCGCTCGAAAGCGCCCCGGCGCGCCTTGACCGCCCCGGTGAACGCGCCCTTCTCATGACCGAAGAGGTCGCTGTCGACCAGGCCCTCCGAGATGCCGCCGCAGTTGACGGCGACGAAGGCCTCGCCGCGGCGGGCGCTGCGCAGGTGCAGTTCCCGCGCGACCAACTCCTTGCCGGTGCCGCTCTCGCCCAGAACCAGCACCGGGCTCGGGATATCCGCCAACCGCGCGATCGCCCCCCGCAGGCGGACCATGGCTTCACTCTCGCCAACCAGCGGCGAGGCCGCGGATGCGCGGTTCTCGAACTCGCCCAGGCGCTCCTTCAGCTCCGTCTGACGCAACGCGAGCCGCACCTCGTGGACCACGCGCTCCATCGGCTCCGCCTTGTCGATGAAGCTGAACGCGCCCAGGCGAATCGCCTCCACGCACCGGTCGAAGCTGCCCGTCCCCGTGTAGACGATCACCGGGACGTCGATCTCACGGTGGTCCATGGCCCGGAGCACGTCAAAGCCGTCGAGGCCCGGCATTTCCAGGTCCAGAATCACGCAATCGACCACCTCGCGCGTGAGAAGCTCGAGTCCCTCCGCGCCACCGGAAGCGACCCGGGTCTCGAAGCCGCCCAGCCGAGCGATGTCGTAGGCGTACTGCTCTGCCAGCGGGCGCACATCGTCGATGATCAGAACGAGCCCGCCCGCGGCGGGTATCCTGCCCTTCCCGCGTCTCATCGCGGTTCTCCCCTTGCCAGGCGCACCACGGCACGCGTGCCGCGCCCCTCTTCGCTCTCCAGCGCAATCGAACCCCCGACATCGCGCACCAGCCTCCGCGCGATCGCCAGACCGAGTCCCGTACCCTCCCCGCGGGTCGTGAAGAAGGGCTCGAACACCCGGTCCAGCAGCTCCGCCGGGATGCCGGGGCCATCGTCGGCGACCGAAAGGCGGTAGCACGGCTGCTCACGGTACTCGGTCGCCTCCAGCGCCACGCGGACGCTTCCCCCGGCCCCCCGCACCGCGGCCACCGCGTTTCCGACGAGGTTCTCCACCACGCGGCGCAACGACACCCCGTCCATCTCGACCCAGGCGGGATCGCCGCCCAGATCGCCTGCCACCCGCACCTCGGGTGCCAGGGCCCGGTTGGCCTCGATCACGGCGAGGACGACCGCATGCAGATCGGTGCATTCCTTCGCGCCATGCACGGCAACGGCACGGTACTGGTCGGCCAGGTCTCCCAGGTAGTCGAGGCTCGCCTCCACCGTTGGCGAGCGCGCCGCAAAGGCCCCGGCAAGTTCCTCCGGGCCGTCCCGGTGCGCGTCGGCGAGGTGGTTCATGACGTTGCGAATCGGCACCAGTCCGTTGCGGACATCGTGGTTGACCTGGCGCGCCAACTCGCCCAGAGTCGCGCGCTTCTCCGCCTCCCGGACCTTCGTGACCCCCTCCCGAATGCGCCGCATCATGCCGTCGAGGAAGAACCCGAGGCGGTCCAGCTCCCTGCCACCCCCGCGGCCGAAGCGCTCGTCGAGCCGCCCCAGATGTACGCGGCGGGCCGTCGCGGCCAGGCGCTCCACCGGTGTGGAAAGCCGGCGGGACATGGCTCGCCCCAGGACGAGCGCCAGCAATGCCGCCCCCAGAAGGGAAACGATCAGGGCCCGTTCGTAGTCCCGAACCAGTTCCGCGAGCACTGGATCGCGCCAGGCCATGACGAGCGTCACCGGGGCGGCATCGTCCCCTTCCTCCCAACCCTGCCACAGGATCTGTCCGACCGGTCGCCGACCCTGGTACCCGGACTGTCCGGGCGTTGGCATGGCCCGCTCCGCCTCCTCGACCACGCCGGCCCCGACAAGGCGCGCGGCAACCGCCTCGCCGGCTGGACCGGCCGGGCGCGTCGTTCCTTCAGCGGCCGATTCCCGCATTTCGGCCAGCAGCGCCACATCCCCGGCGGCGGGAAGCAGCCCGAGTGCAGTGGGTTCCCCGGCCACGATGGCGATGACCTCCACCCCACCCACGTCCAGTCGCTCCGCCATCGCGAGCACCAGCCGGTCGGACTCCGGAAAGGACACCGTCGTGACAACGGGGGCCCCCGAATGAGCGGCGAGAGCAGCGAGGCTCGGGTCGCGCCTGCCCGCGTCGCCGGGAAAGTGGCTTGCCGCGAGAACCACCCCGGCCCGGTCCAACACGTACGCCGCGCTCAGGCCGCTGGAGGCCGCAAAGCGGCCGATGGCCTCCTGGAGGGTCGGGCCTCCCCCGGACCGAACCGCAATCCGGACCGGGTTTTCCTCTTCCAGTATGTCGCGCAACGTCTCAAGTCGCCGTTCCAGAACCGCTACACCCTGCCGCCAGGATTCGACCAGCCGGCCTGCCTGCTCGCTCATCCGCTGCTCGTTGGCCAGCGACAAGCGGCGAACACCCGTCCACCGCACCAGCAGACCGAGGAGGAGAACGGGAATCAGGGACACAACCAGTCCACCCAGAACGAGCCGCCCGCGGAAGGTCACGGACCCCCCTCTTCCGGCCCACTCACGACAAAGGCCTCGAGGCCGCCCAGAAGCATGATCGCGCGCGCGCTCCCTGCCCCCCCGGGAGCGTCCCACTCGGCAACGGCCCGAAGCACCGCGGCGTGCAGCGAGCACGGGTGCCCCGGCCCGCCGAAAACCCACAGGACCGCAGCAACGTCGGATGGTGCTCGCTGCGGCGGTGACCTGTCGGTGCCACGAACGGCGAGACGCCCCGTGCCACCGGTGAGCGCAGCCACGGCCTCGGCTTCGCCACCCTCTCGGATCCCGGCAGACACAAGTCGCTCGGCGGCCTCCCTGGCGGCGGGATCGTCCTGGCGAAAGGCGACGGTGGGGCGATCCGGAGGGGTTGCGGGCAGGATGGGCGGATCGCCGGCCGCAACATCCGCTGCCGCCGCACGACCTGCGACGCCCTCCGCGGCCACGGCTCCCTCGCTACCGGCACCACATCTGTTCCGCAACGATGTCCAGCCGTGTGCCGGAAGGCTCCTTGCGCCCGGCGCGCCCAGGTCCGCCCAGTCTCGCGACATCGGCCCCGACAGCGTCTCGGTCGGCCCCATATCGGCCGGTCCGGCAAAGACGATCAGGTACATTCGGCCGAATCCGGCCGGTCTCACATCGCGGCCCAGCGCGTACGCATAGTCGATCGAGGCGCGGTGATGCGTCACCACCTCCGAATCGCCGGCATCGATCGCGTCCCGCACGTCTCCATCTTCCGGGACGGAAAGCTCCACGCCCGCAAGCCGGGGATCCGCGAACAGCCGGGCGGGCTCGTCGCCCGGGTCCGCGAACCTGACCGCGATCCCACCCCGCTCGATGACCGTAACGGAAACGACCGAATGGCCCAGCCACGGAGGGCCGCCGAACGGCGGCCAGGTTGCAGTCAGCTCGGCGCCGACGGGTCCTTCCGTGCCCGCGGGGAATTCCAGCGTCACCACGACACCCTCGACCGACCAGCGCGCGCGCCCGGAAAGGAGCGTTCCGTCACAGCCGATACGAAGCAGGAGATGCTCGTACTCCGCCTCCGGTGCGGCCGAGTCGCACCCGAAGGCGGCGCTCGGGGCCGGGTCGCCGGCCAGCATCGGCGGCGAAGGGGCGCAACCGGGCTGCAACCCGAAAATGACCGCCGGCAGGAATCGAAGGCGCCCCCACGGAACGCCGACAGGGAGTCCTTTCATACACTCTACACTAATGGCGCGCGGGCCGGCATGCTGGCCGGCGACCTCAATGGCAGCTGGAAGGCGCCCGTGGCCCCGGTTAGACTCGAAGGATGGACAGCACTCCGAACCGGCGTCGGGTTTCCCTCCCGGGGCCCGCGGTCTCCACCGATTGGCTGGCCTCCCGGATCGGTGCGCCCGGGCTGGTTGTTCTCGATGGATCCTGGTATCTGCCGGGATCCGGGCGGGACGCCTCACAAGAGTACCTGCAGCGGCGGATCCCGGGCGCGGGGTTCTTCGACATTGACCGGTGCAGCGATCCGGAAGCGCCGCTCCCGCACACCATCCCCACCCCCGAACATTTTCGCGGGTGCGCCGAAGAGGCCGGGGTTTCCGATGACTCGGCCGTCGTCGTGTACGACGGATCCGGCGTCAACCTCAGCGCCTGCCGCGTGTGGTGGACCTTCCGCTATTTCGGCCTTGACAGCGTCGCGGTCCTGGACGGCGGCCTGCAGCGCTGGGTGGCGAGCGGGCACTCCACTGCGTCGGGGACACCGATGCGCACCCTGGAAGCCCCCGCACCCTTCACGCCGGCGCCGCGCCCCCACCTGATTCGCGACGTCGACCAGGTCCTCGGGGCGATCGGAGCCGCGGACACGCAGATCGTCGACATGCGGCCCAGCGGACGTTTCGCCGGCACGGCGCCCGAACCCCGGGAGGGGCTGCGCGGGGGCCACGTTCCGGGAAGCAGGAATATCCCCTACACCAGTCTGGTCGACCCGAAGACGGGGTTGTCGGTGGGCAAGGCGGCGCTGGCACGGCTCATCGCCGATGCCGGCGTGGACCCGGCGATGCAACTGGTCGGAACTTGCGGTTCCGGGACGAGTGCCTGCGCCTTTGCGTGGCGGATGGCTTGTTCAGGATACCCGGACGTCGCGATCTACGACGGGTCCTGGTCGGAATGGGGCGGCCGGACCGACCTGCCGGTGGACACCGGGCCGCCGGATGCGCCAACCGCATAGCCGTCCGCGGACAGTCCCCCCACCCGGCCCCCGCTCCGTTCCGCGACGATCGTCCCGCGGAGTTGCCCCAGGACCCAGTTGCCCGAGAGATAGGCCCCGTCTGCGGTAAGCCGGAACACCAGCCGGCCCGTCTCCGAGTCGACCTCGACAACCAGTTGCCCCGCGCCGGGCTCCACACTGACGATGCGGCCGCCAAAGCTCCCGATGGCGACGGTGCCCACGTAACGGCCCGGCCGGCCGCGGATCTCCATCGTTCCCTCGGCGACCATGATATCCGAGGACATCGTGAGGTCGTAGGTGCCGACCGGATCGAGGACCTCCGCCCCGGCTTCCGCAGCCGGCACCGGCACGGTCTGCCGCTGAAACGGCACGGAACATGCGGCCAGCACCCCTGCGCTCAGCAGCCCGTACGCTACGCCTCGGACCGGATGCATCGTCGACCGAGTGCGGTGCGGGTTCCGTCCACGGGCCGCTATTCCACGGGCTGCCCGGACAGGGCCACCGAGGTGACCCACCCGGCGACCTTGCGGATCACCGTCAGGAGCCCTTCGCCCACCGCGGTGAGAGCATCCCCGACAAGCGTCTCGTCGAGCAGCCCGAGCCAGACCGCCAACGCAACGAGGATCGCAAGGGGCACCACGACCTTCAGGACGATGCGCATGAACTCCCTGAACACCATCCACACGACGGCAAGCAGCAACAGCAGGACCACAAGCTCGCCAACGAGAGCAGGATCGAGATTGCCCACCACACACCTCCGCCGGAGAGGAGAAGCCTCGCCCCCACATCGGCGGCCAGGCCCGCACTATAACTGTAACGCTACGCGGGCCCGCAGGGTTTCGCTCACAGCCTGCACTTGGTGGACAGGTCCCGCGGCGCACCGGGGGTGGCGCGGCGCAGCCTCTTTCTTCGGGTGCCTACCCGACCCTGTCCTTGAGGTTCTTCGCCGGCTTGAACGCAGGATAGTTCCTGGCCGGCACGGGGATCGTCTCGCCCGTGCGCGGATTCCGGCCCGTCCGGGCCTCACGACGACGAACTTCGAAGGACCCGAACCCTCCGATCCCGACCTTCCCACCCGCATCCAGTGCGTCGGCGATGATACCCGTTGCCGGACTGAAGATCTGCTCCAGTACGTCGGCCGCGTGGGCCTGGGTGAGTCCCGACCGTTGGGCGAGTTTCTTGGCCATCTCGGACTTGTTCATTCAGGGGCTCCTTGTGGGGTCGTTCCACCCGCTCAGCGGTGAGCGGGGCGGTGTGGTGGCGCCTTGGGCGCTTTGGTGGAAGAATCGGTTATACTGCAGTTCGAACGCCGTTCTGCCAGGGCACCCAAAAAGTCTCGAACAAAACGTCTCGAAATGGAACCCCCCGCGCGCATCATGGAGCTACGCCGCGCCACCGGCGCACGATCCGACCTCCCTGCTCTCCGCACCGTCGAGGTGCGGATTCTGCCGTGAAGGCGGCCATCTACCGGGAGTACCGGGGGGCCGTGCTGGTCGAAGAACTCCCCGATCCCGAGCCCACCCCGGACGGGGTCGTGCTGCGCGTGGAGGCGAACGGCATCTGCCGCAGCGACTGGCACGGCTGGGTGGGACACGATCCCGACATCGTGCTCCCCCATGTGCCCGGGCACGAAATCGCCGGAGTGGTCGAGGAGGTCGGCCGGGAGGTGACCCGCTGGCGGCCCGGAGACCGCGTTTCCGTCCCGTTCATCGCCGGTTGCGGACGCTGCATGCCCTGCCGCGCGGGCAACCAGCAGGTGTGCGACAGGCAGTTCCAGCCCGGCTTCCACGGCTGGGGCGGCTTCGCCGAACGGGTGGGCCTGCGACATGCGGACCTGACACTGGCCGCGCTGCCCGACCGGATCGGCTTCGTCGCGGCCGCGAGCCTCGGGTGCCGCTTTGCGACCTCGTTTCGCGCGGTACAGGCGCAGGGCAGGGTCACCGCCGGCGACTGGGTGGCGATCCACGGCTGCGGCGGCGTGGGTCTCGCGGCCGTGATGATCGCGCGCGCGCTCGGGGCCCGGGTCGTGGCGGTGGACATCCGCGCCGAGGCGCTCGCGATGGCCCTCGATCTCGGTGCAGCCGCCGCGGTGAACGCCTCCGCGTCTCCGGACGTGGCCGGCGAGGTGCGCGAGATCACGGGGGGCGGCGCCCACGCCTCCCTCGACGCGCTGGGCCACCCGGACACCTGCTTCAACTCGGTCGCCTGTCTGAGAAAGCGCGGCCGCCACGTTCAGGTCGGCCTCATGACGGGCGACCACACGAGCGCGCAGGTCCCCATGGACCGGGTCATCGCATGGGAGCTGGAGATGGTGGGCAGCCACGGTCTGCAAGCTCAGGAATACGACCGGATGCTGCGCCTCGTGGAATCGGGCACCGTGGATCCCGGCCGACTCGTCACGCAGACGGTGTCGCTGGAGGAGGGGGTCGACATACTCACGGGGATGGACGACTACACGGTCCTCGGCGTGGCGGTGATCAACCGCTTCTGACTACCACGGTTCGAAGCTGCACCAGGGCACCAGCTCCTCCAGCCATTCGTAGCCGCCGAGGCCGGAGGCGCCGAGCAGCAGTCCCACCGCGCCCGCGCCCCCGCCGATCCAGTCGAGCGCCGGGGAACCGATGGGCGCTCCCGGCGGCGCCGACGGTGTCCCGGGCGCGGTCAGCGCGCCGTAGGGGCGGTCCTGGAAGCGCCGGATGTCGCCGGCAAGCAGCGCGAAGTGGGCGCCTGTGGCATCCATGGCCTGTCCACGCTCCTCGGCCGCGATCCTCAACCGCTCCAGGCGCTGCCCGGCAATGGCGCGCACCTGCGGCATCTGAGCGCTCCCCGCGAGGTTCATCAACCCGTTGGCGATCACCATGCCGACCGAACGCCGCACCTCCGCCTCATAGGGGCTGTCGGCGGGATCGGGGTCGCCCACCGCGACGAACGCGTCGATCACGTCGGCAAACCCCGGCAGCGAAGGATCCAGGGTGCTCTGCTCCAGAAGACGCGCCGCACGGCTCCCGCTGAAGACCTCGCCAACGACGTGGGCAGCCGCCACCACGGCGGGAGAGATGGCGTCGAACATCGATCCGGTGTAGCGCGGGAAGAGCTCGCGGGAGCGCCCGTGGCCCGCGGGCCGGGGTGGCAGGTCGTCGAGCACCGTGGCGGGGATCGTCAGCTCGCCGGGCTGGACCGCGCGCAGCAGTGCGCGAAGGGCGCGGCGCTGTTCAGCCGCCGAAGCCGGGCGGACGGGATCGAGACCGTCGCCGCGCATGGCATAGGTGTAGTGCAGGCCGCCCAGCACCGATGCCGCGGCAGTGACCTGGTAGCGGTGGTGCAGGTATAGGGGCACGAGGGCCTCCTCCATCTGGGCCATCGGGCGTCCCGCCCGGATCGCGCGCTCCCCGAACCGCTCCAGGGCGGCACGGCGCACGTCCAGCATTCGATTCAGCTCGGCCCCGGCGTCCGTCCCGTTCGACCATTGATCCGCCCGCGCGTGCGTCGACACGTCCTGGTTGGTAAAGAACCGGATGTCCTGCTCCCAGGCCTCGTCCAGAATCCGGTCGAGTTCAGCGGCCTCGTCGGTTCCGGGCGGGAACTGCGAGTAGCCGTACCGGACCGCCACCTTGTCCCATTCGCCAATGTCCGCGTCGTAGACTTCGGAGTAGTCGAAGTCGCGGCCGTCGTGCGTGATCAGCGGGTGGGGGTAGTCCAGAACCGAGATCCGGCCCAGGTCGCTGTCGTAGTAGTTGTGCGACAGCCCGATGGTGTGCCCGACTTCGTGCGCAGAGAGCTGCCGGATCCGGGCCAGCGCCCACTCCGCGATGTGGCCGGGTTCCTCGTCCCCGTTCTCGTAGGGCGCCAGCAGCCCTTCGGCGATCAGGTAGTCCTGGCGGACGCGGAGCGACCCCAGGGTCACGGTCCCCTTCAGGATCTCGCCGGTGCGGGGATCGGTGATCGACCCGCCGGTGCTCCACCCCCGCGTGGACCGGTGCACCCAGTTGATGACGTTGTACCGGACATCGTGGCTGCTCACGTCCTCCGGCCGCATCTCCACCCGGAAGGCGTCGATGAACCCGGCCGCTTCGAAGGCCTGGTTCCACCACCGGGCCCCATCGAGGAGCGCCGACCGCACCGGTTCGGGCGTGCCGGGATCAAGGTAGTAGACGATCGGCTCGACCGGCTCGCTCATCGCCGCGTTCGGATCCCTCTTCTCGAGGCGGTGGCGACGGATGAACCGCTGCGTCATGGGCTCGCCCAGCGGGACCGAGTAGTCCTGGAAGGTCAGGCCGCCGTACCCGGCGCGCGAATCATAGGCTCGCGGCGTGTATTCCCCGAGTTCGGGCAGTTTGATGAAGGAGTGGTGAACGCGGATCGTGGCCGCGCTCCCCGTCGCCGCGACATTGCCCACGCCCTCGAAGGCGCCGCCGCCACCACCGAACCCTCCCCCGCCACCGCCGGGTTGGCTGACGAAGGTGAGCGCCGCCTCCATTTCGGTGTTCTCCGGGAAGTTCATCACCATGGGCGTGTACACCCAGCTGCGGCTCTGGTCGAGCCGGTAGGAGCCGGGCCGCATCCGCCCCGCGAACCCTCCGATGTCCTGCATCAGGAAGGGCGTGAAGTCCACCAGCACCCGGTCTCCGGTCGCCGCGTCCACCGGAAAGCCCCACAGCGTCGACGGCGCGAACGCGTCCTCCACCGCCTTGCGTTCCGCCGGATTGTCGCTGCTTGCCCGGAAGCGGTAGTTCGGCTGAATCATCAGCACCCGCGGTCCAACGCGATGAAACCGCACCACCCGCGACCCCGACTGCTGGCCCCGGTCGATCCCGATATCGTTCGACCCCAGCCCGGCCCCGACCCCGGCTGCATGAAGCACGTCGGTGTCCCACACGTCGATCTCCAGCCAGATCTTCCCCTCCGCCTCGTCCCAGTAGATGGGGAGGAATCCGTCGATCAGCTCCATCGATTCGGTTCGGTCCTCGATGCTGGGCACCTCACCGGCATCCGGGCGCGCCTGAGCGGTGGCGGGCCCGGAGACCGGCGCAACGGTCAGTGCCGCGAGGGCGGCGATGACTGGCGTCAGCAGGTTGCGGTCGCGGCCGGCGCACCGGCGATCGGCGTTCTTCATCGGTTTGGTCCTTTCTTCGGGGTCCATGGTTCGGGAAGAGCAGCGCGTACGGCCCGCGCCACCCGCCGCATTTCATCGTGCGTGTTGTAGAGGTGAGGCGAAACCCTTACCCGGCCCCGCCGCAACGACGCCACCACGCCCGCGGCCTCGAGCGCCTCCAGAAGCTCCTCGCCGCCCAGGCGGGGATGGTGGAAGGTGAGGATGTGCCTGCGCTGCTCCGGATCCGGGGCCACCACGCACCCCAGGGCCTCCAGACGCCCGGCCAGGTCCGCCACCAGAGCGCGGATGTGATCCGCGACCCGATCGATCCCGGCTTCCTCCAGCAGCTCCAGCGCCGCGGAGAATCCCGCGATCAGCGGGTACGCCAGGCTGCCCTCCTCGTAGCGGCCGGCATCGCCGAGCAGTTCGAAGTGGACGCGGTCGAAGTTGAAGGCGTCGGTTGTGCTCCGCCAGCCGAGAAGGGGCGGATGGACGTGCTCGACGACCGACCGGTCCACGAAGACGGCTCCGATTCCCATGATCCCGAGCATCCACTTGTGGCTGTCGGCCGAAAGGAAGTGGATCCCCGCCTCCTTCACGTCGGTCGGCAGGGCACCCACCGTCTGAATCCCGTCTACGCAAAAGAGCACCCCCCGTTCCCGGCACAGCCGGCCCAGGCCGGCCAGATCGGTCACCGCGCCCGAGGCGTACTGCGCCGAACTGACCGCCAGCACCCGGGTGCGAGGCCCGATCGCGCGCGACGCCGCCTCGACGGTCACGGTCCCGTCGGCCCCGGCCGGGATCACATCCAGCGAAGCGATGCCCCGCCGGTCGAGGTCCATCCAGGGGTAGGCGTTGGACGGGTACTCGACCGACAGGGCCGCCGCGACGCGGTCGCCCGGCCGCCAATCGAGCCCGGAGGCGAGGAGCGAGAGCCCGTGCGAGGTGTTGCGGACGAAGGCGACTTCGTCGCTGGCGCACCCGACCAGCCGCGCAAAACGGTCCCGGCACCCTGCGGCCAGCGACTCCCAGTCGTCGAAGCTGGGGCGGCCGAGCCGTGCGAGGGAATCCATGAAGCCGTTGACCGCGGCGGCCGCGCGCAGCGAAGTCGGTGCCACGCCGGCGTGGTTCAGGAAGATGTGCGTACGGGAGATCGGGAATTCGTCGCGAAAGGACGTGAGGCGCTTCATGGTGTGTCGGAGTCGATACCAAAGGGGGTGCGGGTGATGCCCCGGGCGCGGGTTTCGCGCCGGATCGCCTTGTTGTGCATGATCGTGTCAAGGTCGGCGTAACCGCGATCATGGTCCAGGTGCACGCAGAGGGCGCGGTAGCGGACGGTGTGTCCGCGGACGCCGGCATTCTCCAGGCGCTCGCCGAGCTCGCGGTCCTGGCCGCCGTACCCCATGCGCTCGTCGAAGCCGTTGGCGGCGATCAGGTCGCTGCGCCACCCCGACGCGTTGTGCCCGTTCCATGTCGGCCTGGTCGTGGTGATCCGGTCGGCAGCCGCGGCGGCCCACCCCCGCACGGCGAGCTTGGCCATGCGGCGATACCCGCGTCCTCCCTGCGACCGGATCCACCGCACGGCGAAGCACCGGCCCGACTCCACGTCCTTGCGCGAGATCGCTCGGCTCACGTCCCCCGGCAACTTCACATAGCCACCCGACAGGAACCTCCCCTTCGCGGCTCGCGCCGCATGCACGGCGACGAAGTCGCGCCTGGGTACGCAGTCTCCATCCGAAAACACCAGGTAGTCGCCCCGCGCCGCCACGATCGCCTTGTTCAGAATCCGCGATTTGCGGAAGCCGTCGTCGCGCTGCCAGACGTGGCGCACCGGGATGACCGAGCCCGAATGCGCCCGGATCACCCGTACGGTCTCCTCCCCCGAGCCGTCGTCGGCGATGACCAGCTCGAAGTCCCGGCGGGACTGGCTCATGTAGCCCCAGAACACCTTTTCCAGCCATTTGGGCGACCGGTAGGTGCTGAGAACGACGGAAACGGTCACCGCAACGCTATCCGCGGCCCGTCCGCGCGCGGACCACTTCGCGATAGACCGCGAGGTTGCCCTCGACCATTGCGTCGATCGAGAAGCGCGACTCGATCCGGGCCCTGGCGCTCTCCCCCAGGGCGCGGGCCGCATGCGGATCCTCCAGGAGCCGCCTGATCGCTTCGGCCAGGGCGCTCGCGTCCCCCGGCGGACACAGCAGTCCGGTCCTGCCGTCCTCCACCACCTCGGGGATGCCCCCCGCACGGCCACCGATCACAGGCAGCCCGGCCGCACCGGCCTGCAGCGCGGCCACCCCAAGTCCTTCCCGGAGCGCCGGATGCACACAGAAGTCGAAGGCGCCAAGCCAACGGTGAAGGTCGTCCCGAAAGCCGGCGAAGCGGATCTGGCCAAGGACCCCGGCGGTCTCGGCCAGCGCGGCGACCTTGTCGCGCATCGGACCCCGGCCGAAGAGGACGATGTTCGGGGAATGGCCGTGCCGCTTCAGGATGGCCAGCGCATGCATCAGCACCCAGTGCCCCTTTCGCGGCACGAACTGGGCGACCATCGCGCCGGCGGGGACCCCTCGCTCAAGATTGAACTCCCCGTCGCGCGCCGCTGCGCTCTCGGGGCTCTGCCATACGGACGCATCCACGGCCGAGTGGACCAGCGAGATCTTCTCCCTGGGGACCCCCTGGTCCACGAGAACGTCGCGCACGGCACCGGAAATCGCCACGATTCGCCGGTAGAGTCCGTACTTCGCCCCCACGATCCAGTCGATCTCGCGGTTGTCGACCCGCCGCGTCAGCACCACGGGAGCACGGACGAGTGTCCCCGCGAGCCCGCCGAGCGTGTCCGCGCCGCGCCGCGAGTGCAGGTGCACGATCTCCACGTCCCTCCTGCTGAACCTCCAGAGAATGCGCGTGGCCGCCGCCACGTCGGCCTCCCCGCGGTAGGGGAACTCCTCGACCCTCAGCCACCGCTTGCGCGCCGCCGCCGCGACCTCCGATCCGCGCGGCACCATCAGGACCGACTTGACCCCGCGCTCCTCAAGCCCCTGGGCCAGGTAGAGGACCTGCAGCGCCCCGCCGTAGAGGTGGCGCCCGGTCTCCAGGTGAACAACGCTCACGCGACCTCCAGGGCGCCGCCGCCTTCGGGCGAGGCGCGCCCGCGCACCCCGCCGTCCCCGTCCTCCCGGGCCGGGGCAGCCGCCAGGCATCCCGTGACGGCCGCCAGCGCACGCTCCACCGAGATGTCGGTCATGCAGTCGATGCGGCCGTCGCAGGTCAGCTTCCCGCGGCAGGGAGAGCAGCTTCGGCCCGAGTGGAGGATCGTCGCGGCCGGGCCGGGAGGGTCCAGGTAGGGAGTGTTGGAGCCGAAGAGAAGCACGGCGGGGCGGCCGAAGGCGTGTGCCATGTGGCTGAGCCCGGTGTCCACACCGACCAGGGCGCTGCAGTGCGAAACGACCGCGGAAGCTTCGCCCAGGGTGGTCCGGCCCACGAGATCGACGAGCGGCGGGTGGTCCCCGGACGGAGAGCCGCCCCCGGCCGCCGCAGCGCCCGCGACAATCCGGTCGGCCGCCGCGCGGTCGCCCGGTCCGCCCAGCAACACCACTCCCAGCCGCGTCCGCTCGCGGACGGCGCGGATGAGCGCCGACCACCGTTCCTCCCGCCAGTGTTTGTAAAACCTCGTGGTGAACGGGCAGGCCACCACGAAGCCTCCCTGCAGCCCCTCAGCCGCGATCATCCGCTCCACCGCGGCAGCCTCGGCGCGGCCGCGCGGGATCTCCATCGCGAAGTCGCGGGTGTCCAGCCCGAGGACCCCGGCGAGATACCGGTACTCCGAAGAGATCGCCCGATGATCTCCCCCCCGTTCGACCACGGCGGTCATCAGATGGCGGGAGCCCTCCCGCGAACCCAGCCCGATCCGCACGGGGGCGCCGGAAAGGAACGCGACGAGGCCACTCCGGAGCAGCCCCTGTGCATCGATTGCAACATCGAAGCGCCGCGCGCGCAGCGCACCAAAGAAATCCGTCACCGCGCCGGCCAGCCGGCCCCAGCGCCCCCCGCGCAACATCCGCCCCCATGCTCCCCGCTCGAGTACGATCACCTCGTCCAGATGAGTACTGTGGCGAATCACGTCGGCGGCGCCGTCCTCGGCCACCCAGGCGATGTGCGCGCGGGGGTACCGCCGCCGCAGCGCCCCGGCCAGGGGGGAGGCGAAGGCCACGTCGCCCCTGGCCGACAGGCGCACCACGAGGATCTTGCCCACGTCGTGAGGAATCATGACAGGAAGGTTATGATTGGCCGGGTCCGCGGCAAAGTCGCCCGGAGCCCCGGGGCGGCGGCGCGCGCGCGGCAATCCGGGCACCAAATGGCCCCGAAAGCTCCCAAAACGTAAAGACAAGGTGACATGTGTAAAGTTGTCATGACATGATTGGGAAGCTTCGGGACCTGGTGGTGGGCGTGGGGTATCTCACCTTCGCTCTGGCGAAGCGCCTGCAGACCGGCCGGTGGCGCTCCGACGCGCGCGAGCGCAATGGCAGGGTGGGCGTGCTCCCGCGCCGCGCTCCCGGCCCGAGGATTCTCGTGCATGGGGTGAGCGTGGGCGAGACCAACGCGCTGGTTCCCTTGGTCGAGGCGCTGGCCCGCTCCCCGGCCGCGCCCGATGTGGTGGTCAGCACGAGCACCGAGACGGGGTTCGAACGTGCGCGGCAGCTCCACGGGGACCGGCGCGAGGTTGTGCGCTTTCCCCTCGACCTCACCTGGATGGTCGAACGGTTCCTGGACGGGGTGCGCCCGGACGCCGTGGTGCTTGCCGAGCTTGAGCTCTGGCCGACGTTCACGGCCGCGTGCGCCCGCCGTGGGATTCCGGTGTCCGTGGTGAACGGCCGGCTATCCAGGCGAAGCTTTCGCGGTTACCGGAGGTGGCGTCCCCTCGTGCGCCCGATGTTCTCCCGGCTGGCACTGGTCGCGGCCCAGACCGATGTCTACCGCGCGCGCTTCGTCGAACTGGGCGTCCCGGCGTCCCGGGCGGTCGTGGGCGGCAGCCTGAAGTGGGACGCCGCCCGGCAGGAGGCCGATCCGGCAGCCGCCCGGGAGTTGGCCGCCGCCCTTGGGATCGACGGCGCGGCGCCCCTGATCGTGGCGGGCTCGACGGGGCCGGGGGAGGAGCAGGCGCTGATTCGCGATCTGCCCCCGGGGTGCCAGTTGCTGCTCGCGCCCAGAAACCCCGAGAGATGGGACCGTGTCGCGGCGCTGGTCCCCGGCATGAGGCGGCGGAGCGGCGCAGGGGCCGCGGTGACACCACCCGGCGGGACGCCGCAAGCCGCCCCCACCCCACCCGTCTTCCTCCTCGACACAATCGGCGAACTCCCCACTGCCTACCACCTTGCCGACGCGGTCTTCGTGGGGCGCAGTCTCGCACCGATGGGCGGCTCCAACCCGCTGGAATCCGTCGCCGCGGGCAAGCCCACCGTCATCGGCCCGCACCATGAACACTTCGAGGACATCGTGGCCGCCCTGAAGGCCGCCGGCGCGCTCGAGGTGAGTGCCGAGCCCAACCGGGTCATGGCGAGGTGGATCGCCGATCCGGACGCCCGCGAAGCCGTGGTTCAGGCCGGCAGGCGAGCCCTGGCCAGGTACTCCGGCGCTTCGGCGCGGACCGCGAGAATGGTGCTCGGCAGCCTGGAGGGCCGCCAGCCCGTGAAGTAGCCGCGGCGTGGCGCCCCGGGACCCCCCGTCAAACCGCGGATGCCGTCGGGAGGCCCCTCGTCAAGCCGCGGGTCGCCCCGACGGCCGCGGAACGCCCGCATCGGCAGGCCCCCCGTCCCCCTACCTCCCCCCAACCGCCGCCACAAACCCCTCGAAGAGCCGCCGCGCGACCGGCCCCACCGTGCCGTCGCCGACCGGCCGGCCGTCGACTTCCACCACCGGCTTCACCTCCGTCGTAGTTCCGGTGAAGAACACCTCGTCCGCTTCGTACAGCTCGGGCAGCGGGATCGCCCGCTCCTCCACCGGCATGCCCATCTCGCCCGCAAGCTCGATCACGAAGTCGCGGGTCACGCCGTGGAGGATGTAGTTGGACTTCGGCGCCGTGGCGAGCACCCCGCCAAAGACCGCGAAGAGGTTGTTGTGGGAGCCCTCCAGGGCGATCCCGTCGCGCACGAAGATGGTGTTGCCCGCACCCGCCGCGACCGCGGCCTGGGCGGCAAGCACGTTCGCCAGCAGCGAAATCGCCTTGATGTCCGCGCGCGCCCAGCGCTGGTCCGGAATCGTGATCGCCCCGATCCCCCGCGCCCACTCCGCCATCGAGGGCCGCAGGTAGCGGTTGGCAAAACCGTAGACCGTGGGCGGCGCCGGCGGGTCGGGGAAGTGGTGGGTCCTGGGCGCGACCCCGCGGGTGACCTGGACGTACACGTACGCGGCCTCGGCGCCGTCCAGCCCGTTTCGCGCCAGGAGCTCCTGCTTGACGTCCTTCAGCGCCCCCGCGTCGAATTCGATCCCGATCGCGGCAAGCCCCCGCTCCATGCGCGCCAGGTGCTGCGGCCAGCGAAAGAGCCGGCCACCGTACGCGGGAGTCACCTCGTAGATGCCGTCGCCGAAGAGGAATCCGCGGTCGTTGACCGGGACCGTGGCTTCGTCCGCCGGCAGGAATTTCCCGTTGAGGTAGACGATGCTCATCGGCAGGCCGCGGAGCAGTCCGCCCCCGGGCTCGGCCGGCGCCGGACCCACACCGGCCGTCGGCGCTCCCGCGCCCGGCGGGTCATCCGTCCCCGCCCCGCTCCAACTTCTCGAATTCCTCGATCAGCTCCGCTTCGCGGATCGGCGCGGGCTCCTCGGAGTCTTCGTCCCCGTCCTTCTCCGCGCCGCTGCCGGCCCCCAGCTGCTTGGGCGCCTCCGCCTCCGGCGCCGCGATCAGCCCCATCTTCGCCTTCAGCGCGAGCAGCTTGTCATCGACGCCCGCACTATCCGATCCCGATTCCAGCCGCAGGAACTCGGTCTCCAGCGTATCTCCGGTCAGCGCCTCGTTGACCTCCGCCTGCGCCAGGTTGCGCCGCTCCTCCTCCTCGATCTTGTCGGCCATGCGGTTGAAGGCCTCGAAGGCCGAGGTGTCCGACAGACCGGACATTGTCTCGTGGATCCTCCGCTGCGCCTGCGCCCGCTTCTGCTTGGCGATCAGCAGGTTCCGCTTGCGCTTGGCCTCTTCGATCTTGTCGTTGAGCTGGCGAAGGGAGCCCTTGAGCTTCTCCGTCTCCGCCGCCTGCGCCTGCCAGGTCTGCTCGAGCGCCGCCACCTGCTCGGCGTGCTCCTGCTGGCGGACCAGGGCCTGCTTGGCGAGATCGTCGCGCCCCTGCTGCACCGCGAGCATGGCCCGCTTCTCCCAGGCCTCCTTCTGCTTGGTGGCTTCCGAGAGCTGGCGCTTGAGTTTCCGCTCGTCGGCGATGGCTCCGGCGACCTCCCGCTTCGCCTTCGCGAGCTGGTCCCGCATGTCGATGATGATCTGGTTCAGCATCTTTTCCGGGTCTTCCGCCCGGGAAATCAAGTCGTTTATGTTCGACTTGATCATCGTCGAAAACCTGCTGAAAATGCTCATCTGCTAGTTGTCCTCTCCTGTTCCGGCCAGCTCCCGAATGCGCGACAGATGCGCCGAGGCGGCCAGCTGGACACTCTCCAGAGACGCCTGCAGCTCCTCGAAGTCGAGGCTGCCGAGCTGCAGGGTGTCGGTGAGGATCAGTTCGCCCTCCTCGATCCCGTATGCGCCGTGGACCATGTCCGTGGCATTGAGCTTGAGGAGGGTCTCGTAGAGACCGCACAGTGTGTCCGAATTCGCCGACAGGTCCATGACCTTCATCCGGATCAACAGAACCGGCTCCGAGTGATGGACGACGATCGGCGCCCCCTCGTTGTCGGCACGGACGAGGAACATTCCCTCGTCCACTTCTTCGAAGTCCGCATCCATGCGGATCAGATAACTCTCAAGATCGTCCTGGGTAACCATGACTTTCTCCTCACGGGTTTTGGCTGACGGCGTCAGCCGGAACGTAACATGCACCGCACTGGTGGACCAAGACTCTACGTGAAGGGACGGCGGGTGGATTCCGCCGGGGCCGGCGGCTGGCGCTAAACCGCTACCGTCAGCCCTGCCGTGAAGCCCGATCCCGCGTCGCCGGTCATCGCGGCCATCTGCCGGTCCACCCCGTCGCGGAAGACGCTGTCGCGCGTGAGCGAGACGCGCTGGAAGGTGCGGGCGCTCGCGTCGTACCCCTCCAGACCGTACACGTCCGCGCAGGAATCTTCCGGGAACGCCAGCTGCGAGGTCGCGATCTTGTCCCCCGCTTCGGCCGCCGCGGCCAGGTCGCGGAAGATCTCGAAGTGGATGTGCGGCCAGCGGCCCCGGTAGCAGCCGGGGAAGATCGTCGTGAAGGACAGTTTGCCGTCCGCGTCGCTCGCCTGGACGCCCCGCAGGTAGTTCTGGTCGGTGGCGCCCCGGTTGTAGAGCGAATAGAGGCCCGCTGCGTCGCAGTGCCAGACGTAGACCGCAAGGCCGGCAGCCGGCGCGCAGCCGTTCTGCAGCTCGACGAGTTGCAGGTTGACGGTCAGCGGCACCCCGCCCGCCACCCCCGAGAGGCCCGCGAAGCTCGACCGGATGTCGGTGCGGACCACGCCGGCCCTGCTCAGCACATCGGGCCCGTTCGACCCGTCGGCGGGGAAGGGACCGGCCGTCTCCTCCGGGATTCTCTCGCAGTTCCCGCCGCCGCCCTCCGCGCCGCGCACCTCGTCGGCCCGCCCGAAGAGGTACAGCGCGCCCATCCCCACCCCTCCCATGGCCAGCCTCAGCACGTCGCGGCGCCTCATCGCGGCGCCCGTGCGCTTCAGGTCCTCGTGAAGTCCGCCGTAGTCGTGATGGTCCATGGGGTGCTCCTTGGGTGGGGAATCCTCTGTGTGTGGGACCGCTCGCGGTCGGGGAAGGTTAGCGCCAGTCGCGAACGGCGGTGAGCGGCGGGGCGGCGGTCCTGGAGGAATGGCCGAGGCGCGCGAGGTTAGCCCGAGGGGGCCGGCTTACCCGTCCCCATCCTCGCAGACCTGCTCCCACTCGCCATCCGGACGGCAAGCGGTCGCCGAGACTGTTCCGTCTCCATTGGAGGCAAACCAGATCGACACTCCCAACCGTTTTTCGTAGTACCAACCCTCGGCCCCGATGAAGCTCAGGGTCACGCTTCCGCCGCTCGTCTCTGAGACGGTTCACGACATCCGCCGGCCATCCTCGCTGCTCGTAGTACTCCGGGCTCACATAGGCTTCGCCGTCTTCGTCAAACCGCACGAACGACGGTGGGGGCAGGTACTCGATGTTGCCCCGAAACCGCACCGGCAGGACACTCTCGCGCTCCGCCACGCTCTCGCGCCCCCAATTGGCCTTCTTCGGGAAATGCCCCATATAGATGGTGGGGCCGTTCTCGGAACTGTAGCGGGCACCGTAGACCTGGCTGCCGACCAAGTGGATACCGACGATTCCGCCGTAGGTCAGGAACTCCTTCTGGAGCCGAAGTCGCTGTTCCCGGCTTGTTGTTTCGCCGATCTGGAGGGGCCAGCCATCTGGGGCGTAGACGGCGGGGTCTCCCGCTACGGTTTCGTGATCTCGGCGGGGGCTTCGTCCAGGCAAGCGGCGAGGGTGAGCGTAGCGGCCACTGCGGCCAGGGCCAAGGTTTCGGTCCCGTTCTTCATGATCTTTCGCCCTTCCGTTAGCGGGAATCGAGTGGCGGCGTTGCCGGATGCTATGCTATACACCGCAGACCGGCTTGTTGGCCAATCCGCGCGCCTTCCCCCCGCCTGTCCCGCCCGCCCGGCACAGGTTCCCGTCACACCGCTGGATCCGGGCGTCGAGGTCGCCCGGTGGGCCGCCGAGCGGGGTATCCGGCACAGGAACAGAAATCGCATATATACTATAGAGCATATTTCCACAACGAATATGCCGTTTACTATATCGTCACCTCTTCAGAAGCTCGCCAAGGTATCGTCCCGTGTACGAAGCCGGCTCCGTCGCCACCCCCTCGGGCGTCCCCTCCACGACGATGCAGCCTCCCGCGTCGCCGCCTTCCGGACCCAGGTCGATCACCCAGTCGGCGGTCTTGACCACGTGCAGATTGTGCTCGATCACGATGACGGTGTTGCCGCGCTCGACGAGGCGGTGCAGCACCTTGAGCAGAATGCGCACGTCCTCCATGTGAAGGCCCGTCGTGGGCTCGTCGAGGATGTAGACGGTCCGGCCGGTGGCCTTCTTCGAGAGCTCGGAGGACAGCTTGATCCGCTGCGCCTCTCCGCCCGACAGCGTCGTGGCGCTCTGGCCGAGGTGGATGTAGCCCAGGCCGACGTCCGACAGCGTCCGCAGCCGCCGCCTGATCTGCGGAACCGCGTCGAAGAACTCGAGCGCCTCGTCGACGGTCATTTCGAGCACGTCCGCGATGTTCCTGCCCTTGTAGAAGATGTCGAGCGTCTCGCGGTTGTAGCGGCGGCCGCGGCACACGTCGCACCGCACGTACACGTCGGGCAGGAAGTGCATCTCGATCTTGACGAGGCCGTCGCCCTTGCACGACTCGCAGCGCCCGCCCTTCACGTTGAAGGAGAAGCGGCCGGCCAGGTAGCCGCGGATCTGCGCCTCGGGGACCCCCGCGAAGAGCTGGCGCACGGGCGTGAAGAGCCCCGTGTAGGTCGCGGGGTTGGAGCGCGGCGTGCGCCCGATCGGTGACTGGTCGACCTCGATGACCTTGTCCGCGCCCGAAAGGCCGTCGATGCGGTCGTGGGCGCCCGCGACCGCCCGGCTGCGATGGAAGTGCCGCGACAGCGCCCTGTACAGCGTTGCGTTGACCAGCGTCGACTTGCCCGACCCGCTGACCCCCGTCACCGCCACGAAGCACCCGAGCGGGAAGGCGACGTCGATCGACCTGAGGTTGTGCTCGGACGCGCCCCGCACGACGAGGCACCGGGACCGGTCGGGGGTGCGCCGCTCTTGCGGGACGGAGATCTCGCGGTCGCCGCGCAGGTACGCTCCCGTGATCGATTCGGGCGCGTTGCGGATCTCGTCCACCGTGCCCGCGGCGACGACGCGGCCCCCCGCCCTGCCGGCGCCGGGGCCCAGGTCGATCACATGGTCGGCGGCGAGGATCGTGTCCTCGTCGTGTTCGACCACCATGACCGAGTTGCCGAGGTCGCGCAGCTCCTTGAGCGTGCTCAGCAGGCGGTGGTTGTCGCGCTGGTGCAGTCCGATCGAGGGCTCGTCCAGGATGTACAGCACGCCCACGAGGCGGCTGCCGATCTGGGTCGCGAGCCGAATGCGCTGGGACTCGCCGCCGGAAAGGGTGTCCGCCGAGCGGCTGAGCGACAGGTAGTCGAGGCCGACGTTGCGCAGGAAGCCCAGCCGCTCCGTGACCTCCTTGAGGATCGGGCCGGCGATCTCGACGGGCAGCGGGTCGGGGGAGGTGGGGGAGGCCCCCGGCGGTGGCCCGGGCGGGGCTTCGGAGGCGGCCGGACGGGTGTCGCCGGGCGCGGCCCCGTCGGCCCCGTGGTGCGCCCGGCCCGTCACCGGCAGGGCGCGCAGGAAGTCGAGGACATCACCGATGGGCTTTTCCACCAGATCGCTGATCCGCGCCCCGCCAACCCGCACAGCCCTGCCGAAGGGCCCAAGACGCGCACCGCCGCAGTCCGCGCAGGTGCGCCTGGACATGTACTGCTCAAGCTGGCCGCGCACGTGTTCCGAAGTGGTCTCGCGGTAGCGGCGCTCCACGTTGGCGACCACTCCCTCCCAGTAGTCCTCGTAGTGGCCCTTCATCTTCCCGGCGTTGTAGGGGAAGCGGATCTTCAGGCCGCCCGACCCCAGCAGCAGCGCATCGCGCGCATCGCGGGGCAGATCCCGCCAGGGAAGTCGCGGGTCGAATTCGTAGGCCTTGGCGAGCCCCGGAATCACCGAGCCGCGAAGGTGCCCGCCGGGCTCGCCCCAGGGGATGATCGCTCCCTCCAGGATCGACCGCGAATGGCTCGCGAGGAGCAGCGCCCCGTTCACCTCCCTGGTCGTGCCCAGCCCGCCGCACCCGGCGCAGGCCCCGTGGGGGGAGTTGAAGGAGAAGACCCGGGGCTCGAGTTCCGGGAAGCTGGTGCCGCAGTTCGCGCAGGCGTAGTGCTCGCTGAAGAGGTGGGAGACTTCGCGGGCGCCGGGACGCTCGATGACCTGCACCACCCCGTCCGCGGCGCGAAGGGCGGTCTCGACCGAGTCGGAGAGGCGGGCCCGGTCCTCCTCTCTGACCGCGAGCCGGTCCACGATGATCCCGATGTCGTGATTCTCGTACCGGTTCAGGCCGGGCACTTCGCGCAGGTCGTGAACCCTGCCGTCCACGAGCGCCCGCACGAAGCCCTCGCGGCGCGCCCGGTCGAAGAGGTCCCGGAATTCGCCCTTTCGGCCACGCACCAGCGGCGCGACGACCATGATCCGGGTGCCCTCGGCCATGCGCAGCACCTGCCCCACGATCTGCGTGCTCGACTGGCGCCGGATCGGCAGCGCGCAGTCGGGGCACCAGGGCGTCCCGGCGCGGGCGAAGAGCAGACGCAGGTAGTCGTAGACTTCCGTGACCGTTCCGACCGTCGAGCGCGGATTGCGGGAGACCGACTTCTGCTCGATCGAGATCGCCGGCGACAGGCCCTCGATGGTGTCCACGTCGGGCTTCTCCATGAGCCCCAGGAACTGGCGCGCGTACGCGGACAGCGACTCGATGTAGCGGCGCTGGCCCTCGGCGTAGATGGTGTCGAAGGCCAGCGACGATTTCCCCGAGCCGGAGAGGCCGGTCACGACAACGAACCGCTCCCTGGGAATATCGAGGGAGATATCCCGAAGATTGTGCTCGCGGGCGCCGCGGATGACGAGCTTCAATATCCCCATTCCCGGAAGAACGAAAACCCCCAGATATGGGCAAGTTCGAGAGAGATGTCGCCCAGTCCGCGATAGCGTTCCCGCGTGCAGCGCCCCTCGAGGAAGCCCTCCAGCACCACGTCGCGCGGCAACTCCACCTCGAGTCGCACGCCGCCGCTGCTCACCGGCACGGTGGGGTCCGCGCAGAAGCCGCGCTGGTATACGCCGGTCAGGAAGGCGCGGCGCAGGACGTACCAGCCCACCTCCACCTCCAGCGAGGCCGGGCCCAGGGGGGACGTCGCGGGACCCTGGTCCGCCTGGGAAACCCGCAGATAGTCGAAGACATCGAGCCCTTCTCCCAGCAGATAGGCGAACTCGCTGTACAACTGGCCGGCCAGGAAGCGGCTTCCCGCGTCGAACGAGCCCGCCGCGCCGTCGCCGAGCAGCGACCCCGTGGGGCGGCCCAGAACGAGCAGGGTGAAGAGTTCCGGCTCCGGGATCGTGTACGTGGCGTCACTGGTGAATGCGGTCAGCGGCTGGAGCAGGGTGCCCGTGATGCTCGTCGTGATTTCGATGGGCTCCCCGTCCCCGGTGCGGGCGCGGGTCACCGCGGTGATGTCGATGTCGGGATCGAATCCCGGGGTGCCCGGGAACGTGAAGAGGCCATCCTCGATGTTCAGCGTGCTCGGCCCCAGACGGAAATCCCCCCTGACGACCTCCATTTCCCCGCGCACGATCAGGCGGCTGCCCGCGCGGTCGAAGGTGAGCTCGAGGTCGCCCGCAGGCACGACCGTCATCCTGCGGGAGCGAAGCCGGTTCCCACGCCCCACGTGCACATCCACCAGCAGCCGGAGATTCTGGAGGAATGGACTTCTTTCGCCGACGCCCCCGGCCCAGTCGTCGTCGGAGACCGATCCCTGCACGGTCGCCGCGCTCAGGAGCGCAGGGTCGTAGAAGTCGATGAGCTCGGCGGTTCGCTGGTACTCCTCAAGGTTGACGGTGCCGTCGTTCACCTCCACCCTGCCCTCGATGAAGGGAAGGTTGAAGGTCCCCGTGAGGGCCAGCGAGTCGCCGGTGATCGCCGCCTCGATGTCGGGACGCCGCACGACCTGAAACTCTCTCGGCCAGAAGGCCAGGTTGAGCGCGATATCGTCGGGAGGGCCATCCCCGCCGACGGTCCCGCGAAAGTCGACCGTGCCGCCCGAAACCGCGGAGCCGTTCACGGCCATCACGCCGCTGGGGTCGAGATCCAGGTCCATTTGCGCGGACGCAAGCCGCACCCCGAGAGGGGCGACCCAGGCCGACGCGTCGTCCAGGTGCAGTGATCCGTCGGGTTCCAGCGCGCCGGCGCGCCCGCTGAGCCGCACCTCGCCGCTGACCGTCCCCCCGATCTCTTCGAGGCTCCTCAGTCTCCCGAGGAGCATCGCCGCCGGGAAGGAGTCGGCGACGATCTGCACATCGAGCTGATCGTCGGGGATACGGTCGGGGACCTCGACCAGGCGAAGGTCCATGGGAATGGAGCCGTCGGCGCGCAGATTGCGCCGCCCCCCGCGCCAGGATTCCATCCGGGCCCGCAGGATCCCGTCGGCGAAGCCGGCATCGGCGACCACACGGTCGAAGCTCAGGGTCTCGTACTCCACATCGGAGACCTCGACCGTCCCCGTCCACTCCGGCTCGTGGCCGGTGCCACTCGCACGCAGGCTGGCCCTCACGACACCCCTCGGCGCGCCCTCCAGTTGCAGGAGGCTTCCCACCACTCCCAGGTCGAGATCGGCGACCTCCAAAGCGAAGTCCGACTCGCCTCCGCCGCGGGCGAGGAGGCCGTCGGCGCGCACCCTGAGCCCCTCGGTGCCCGGACGAATCAGGCCGAAGTCGCTGACCGAGACGGCTTCGGGCGTCCATTCCATTCGAGCGGGCCCCCTCAGGTTCCACCGCCGGTCGTCCCTCACCAGCGTCAGTCTGTCGAGGTCAACGCGGCCGCTTCCCCCGTCGAGACTCACGACGGCCTGGACATCGTACGATTCGGAGTCCGAACGCGTGATCAGGGCGCGCACCCGCCCGCTGCTGCCCGGCGTGAAGCGGGTCTCGACCAGCGCGGACCGGTAGCGCCGGTCGCGGAACGACACCGAGTCGCCGCTCACGGTCCCGTCGACCACGACCGGGTTCCCCCGGCCAAGTCCGCTCAACGTGAAGTCGGCCTGCAGCGAGCGGGCGGAGGTCGGGCCGTACTCCAGATTATCGAACCGTGCCGCGGCGGATGCGGAGAGCCCGGCCAGCGCACCGGTGATCCGGGCGCGCGCATCGACCGCTCCACCGAAGCGCAGATCCACGGCCCTGGGAACGGTGTCCGGGTCCACGCCCTCGAACTGGATCATCATCGTCTGCTCGATCGGCAGCAGCTCGTCCCAGGCGACCCGGTCCGGACCCATGAAGAACTCGCGCAGGGGTTCCAGGGTGGGCGACGAGAGCGACAGGACGACGCCTTCGCCCGCCTCGCTGACGGTTCCCAGGGATCCAGCGCCCTGAAGCACGATGCCACCGGTTTCGGCCCGGACCGAAGCGACCTGCAGCAGGCCGTCATCGTCCACCCGCGCCCGAACGCCCGCGGAGTCCAGCACCAGCCGCCCGATGGTCACCGAATCGGCGTTTAGCACCAGCGCGCTCCGAACCGACTCCAGCTCCAGTCCGCGTCCGTTGAGCGTTGCCGAAGCGGTCAGGCTGAACGGCTCGGGCAGCCCGTCCACCAGGCGCGACAGATCGAAGTCCTCGACCGTGGCCGCCAGCCGGTAGCCGGAGGCGGGGTCCCTGGCGTTGATCTGCCCCTGAGAAGCCAGTCGGCCGGCAGCCGTCTCCAGATCGGCGGCAAAGCGCAGCTCGTCGAGGGGGCCCGAGAGCGAGATCGTGCCGCCGACTTCCCCGGACAGGGGAAAGCCCTCGTACAGGTCGCCGAGCGAAGTCAGCGAAAGCGGGTCCATCCGAACCCCGAGATCAACGACCGAGACCGACGTGTCGCCGTACACCGTGCCCTCCACGGCCAGGGTGCTCGGCGTACCCTCCCGGCCGATGTGGTCCCCGAAGATCTCGACGTCCATCCCGGTGGCCAGATCGCCGTCCAGGCGCAGCGTGATGCCGCCGCTGCCGGCCCATGGCACCTCGGGGGTGAGAATGCGCAGAAGCCCGTAGTCGAGTTCGGTGGCGGCCAGCGAGACATCCTCGAGCGCGCCCTGATCGAGCACCGTCCCGCTGCCGGCTAGGCGCGCGACGACCTCGCGGCCGCTCTCCGACAGCAGCGCAAGCTCCCCTGCGAGACTCAGGCGCGCGGGATGTCCGTCGAAGCGCACCTCCCCCGACAGCAGACCGTCGAGGGGCGCCGGATCGGTGAGCCACCGGTTCACCTCCGACACGGGCAGGCGCGTTGGCGTCACCGACATCGCTTCGAAGTGCACCGAGTCGTCCGCCGACTTGTGCACCGTCAACGCCCCGGCGACCCCGAGACGTGCCGCGCCCAGCTCCGCCTCCGCATCGGCGAAGTCGACCCTCACCAACGAGGGCTCCGTCGCGATTCGGACCCCGCCGCGCGCCGCGCCCCGGTCGAACCTCGCGTCGAGCCAGTCGAGATCCGCCAGCGCCAGGCGGTCCATTTCCAGGTCGAAGACGGCCGGCATGTCGTCCCCGCCGAGCGCGACATGCACGGTGCCGCGTCCCTCGGAGGCCGGCAGTTCGAAGCGATCGACGCGAACGATCACCTGGTCGTCGTCCGCCTCGACGGTGCCTCTGGCCTCCCTCACCTCCAGCAACCCGTCGCCCAGGGGGTAGGCGAAGGCAAGGTCCTCGACTTCCGCCATGACCACCCGCTCCACCTCGGTGCGCAGCTCGACTTGTCCCACGGATCCGTTGATTCCCCGAACCCGGGTTCGCTCGCCGTCGTTGCCGCGAACGAAAAGCGCGCCCTCATGGATCCGCGCGCCACGAAGCAGGAACGACCCGCTCTCATCGTCGGACGGGGCGTCGGCTGCCGGGGCCGGCGCATCGCCGTCCGGCCGGAAGAGGTCGTCAAGCCGTATGCGGCCGCCCCCGGGAGGCGCGAGGTCCAGCACGGGGGACCACAGCTCGATCTCGTCGAATCCGGGACGCACGCTCAGGAGCTCCGCAATCGAGTAGCCCGCACGGGCCGAATCCACCACCAGAACCGGATGTCCCCTGGAGTCGCTGACGCGGATGCCGTGCAGAGTCGCGCCGCCGAACAGTCCCCCCGGCGACACCGAGCCAACGGAGACCGAGCCGTCGATCTCGCTCTCCGCGCGGGCGATCAGCCATTCGAGGGCGGCTTCGCGCCCGGTCGCCGTGTGGCTGATGACCACGGCGCCGGCAACCCCCGCCACGCACAGGACGGCGAGGCCCAGCACCATCCAGACGAAGAGCCTGGCACCCGGGTGGCTGCGTCCGGCGCGCCCGGCCCCGCTGCCTGCGCCCTTCCGGCCCACACCGTCGCCGCTCCCGCTCATCAACGGCCTCCTAGTGTCCCGTCCCGGAAGTTCGCGTGCTAACGAGAGTGCCGAGGCGCCGGGCTGGCAAGGCGCGACGAAGGGCGAATAGCAGAGCAATTTGCCCGAGGAGCAACGCATAGCGGAGCCTCAAGGACCAAAATGTAAACAAAACATGACATTTGGTAATGTAGACATGACAGTCAGGTTCGGCGAGCGCAGCGGTCCAGCGCGGATGCATCGGTGCTCGAATAGCCGAGAAATCTCCGGGACGGGACACTAGAACGCCTGGCCGACCGAGAAATGGAGCTGGAAGCGCCGGAAGGACAATCCGGGCCGATCGCCGAACAGCACGGCGGGTCCGAGGATCGCCAGATCTTCGGAAACCACCCAGGCGATCAGCTCCCGCGGGCCTCCCTTCGGCCCGATGTCGATTCGGTCCGGCGCGGCATCCGACAGCGGCGCGAAGGGCCGGATCTGAGAGGTTACCACTTGCAACGGCTCCTGGCCTCGGAACGAGTAGGCGAGATCCGCACGGATCGGTCCGAACAGCGTATTGTAGCGCAGTCCGATCCCCGGGCTCACCTCCAGGTCACCTAGGTCGAACTCCCGCGGCCACACCTGTCCGACATCCACGAACGCAACACCTCCGAGCAACGTGCCCGAAAGGCTGAATCGCAGTTCGGCGCTCGCTTCCAGCGTCGCGAGTCCTCCGACGGGACGCAACTGGTACAGGTCCAGTTCCGCCAGCGCGGAACCGTCGCAGGTCAGCTCGAAAACCTGCGCGGGGGAGCACACCGGCTCACCCGCCGCCCCCCGCCTGCGCAGCAGCTCCGTCACGCCGACCGAGAGAGTCCTCGGCCCCAGGGTGTTCTGCGCAAAGCCCCGCACGCTGTTCGCACCCCCGCCGTAGAATCGCTTCTGGGGCGGAACGATATCCCTGAAACGCCCCTCTCCCGAAAGGGCCCCCGCAAAGCCTCCCGCCTCGATCCTGCCGGCGCGCAGACGAAAGGCGAAGACCGCGTCCGCGCCGGCCCGCCGGTAGAGGCTTGCGTCAACGAAGGCGCGGGCGTAGGCGTAGTCCGACACGGTCGGACCACCCGCGTACTCCAGGTCCACCAGCAGCCTGGATCCCCTCGTGGGATTGAACAGCTCGTCGGTCCGGTCGCGGCTGAAGGACAACCCGGCGGGCGAAAGCCGGTTTTCGCTCGAGAGGACGTCGATGTCTGCCGGCGTGCACGCCAGGAAGGTCGCGCACAGGGTCACTTCGGCGGCTTCGAGGCGGCTCAGTTGCGGTCGGAATCTGAGGTTCACGAGGGAACCTCCGGCCAGGCTCCGATTCAGCGCGAGATCCAGCCCGTAGGTCTCGCGCACAAAGATGTTCTTCCGGGACTGCCGTTCGGCGTAGAGGCCCAGAAAGAGGTTGACCCGCTGCGTAAAGAAGCTGGGCTGGTTGAAGTCGGCCCCGACCAGCCAGTTCAGCTGGCCGAACTCGCCGGTCCCCGCCTGATAGCAGATCGGCGTCGCCTGCAGCGCCCCGGCGAGGAAGTTGGACATCCGGCCCCGCACCTGCAGGGTTCGCCCCCCGCCCACGAAGTTCCGGCTTGCCCACCGGCCCTCGAAGTTGAGGCATTCCGCGCTCTCGAAACCGCCCTGGGCCCCGACGGTATGGAGGTCGCCCTCCTCGACCTGCACGCGAACCGGCATGACCGAGTCGATCTGGATCCGGGCAGTATCCCGCTCCACCAGTGCCCGCGTCACGATGCCGAGTCCGTAGAGGCTGCGCTGGCCCTCCCGCATCGCCTGTTCGCTGAAGAGCCGTCCCTCCCGAAATGGCAGCCTCGAAAGAATCACTTCCTCTTCCAGAAGCCGGTTCCCCGTGACCTCGATCGGACCGAAGGTCGTCAACGGACCGAGTTCCACCCGATAGAACACGCTGGCGGTGTCCCCGGCTCGGGGAAGGTCGTAGTTCAGGAAGACATCGGCGTAGGCGTAGCCCGCATTCCTTAGCCTGAGCCGGAGCGTGTCGTCCATCTGCTCGAGGAGCACGACACGCATCGGGTCCCCCCTCCCGACGGGCAGGTCACCTTCGATGCCCAGTCCCGGCGGAACCGGATCGCCCTCGAAGTTGATCGAGCCGATTCTGAACGCCGCACCCTCGACGATCCGGAAGGTGACCGAGACCGTGCCGTCGCCGTTCTCCACGGCCGTCGGAGAGACCTCCGCGCGTCGAAAGCCATTGGCCCGGTAGTGCAGAATCAATCCGCGGGTATCGAGCTGCAGAGTCGACGAACTCAGGGTCGTCCGGCTCCGCCCCCAATCGAGACCCAGTGCGCAGGTGGTCACCGCCAGAATCGGCGGACAGCTGGGCGGCTTCGTCAGAATGAGCCGCTGCAACTCCGCGTCCGAGAAGAACTCGTTTCCCTCGAAGCGGACGGACGCGACTTCTCCGCTCGCGGACTGCCCCGCCAGCCCGCCGCTCGGCATCATCATGCAGAGCAGCAGGTTCAACGCAGGCAGCCCGATCCGCCGGGAGGCAGGCTCCACCGGCCACACTGTAAAGGCAACCTTACTTAATGTCATGTACACCATACAGTTGCGCGGGAAAGTCGCGGCTGTCATGCCGTTGAAACCGGCTGGCCCGCTCACTGTAAAGATACACCGTGACCTCGATTCCGGATCGCCGCACGTTCAGCACGTTCACCGAGTTCCGTCCCGCCTCCCTGCCCCGGCCGCGCGTCGACGAAGCGGTGCCCGCGACAACCACGGGGACCCCGCGGCGCGGACTCCGGGCCGATTCGTCGTGACTCCATGCGAGACGGGTGCGATGAATGTGGCCCGCGAGTATGAGGTCGACCCGCCACTCCGCCGCCCTTCGCAGGATGTGCGGGGCGCGCGGAAGCGGCGGAATGGGATCGTCGTCGCCGGTATCGACGAGATTGTGATGCACGACCAGGACGCGCTTCCAGGTCCTGGGAATCCCGGCGAATGCGCCGGCCGCGAAGTCGAGTTGGCGGCCCGTCAGCCGTCCGTTTACGATCGCCCTGCGGGGCGAGCTGGAATTGAGCGCGACAAAGCGGATCCCGGGTCGGTCGCCTGCGCCGGCGATGTCGAGAACGGTGTCGAGGCGGGGGGCGATGTAGGTCCGGTAGTTGCGATAGGGCGCAAACAGACGCTCCCAGGCGCGATAGAGCGGCACATCGTGATTCCCCGCCGTGACGACGACGGGGGTGGGGTCCAGCCTGGCGAGGAAAGCTCGCGCGGCACGGTACTCGCGGACCTTCGCGCGCTGCGTCAGATCTCCGGAGACGACGATCGCGTCGGGACGCACCGTCCGCGCCAGGCGCAGCAGCGCCTCCGCCGCCGCAGGACGGTGCGGTTTCCCGAAGTGTAGATCCGATGCATGAAGGATGGTCACGCTGGCCAGGCGGAGGTCGCCGCTACCCGGCGCTCTTCCGCCGGCGGCCGGCGGGGCCCTTCTCCTTGCTCAGCCTCGACATCCAGAACACGCCGACGGCGACCAGGCCAAGCGAGATGACCTGAGCCAGGGTGAGCGCACCGAAGAAGCGGTCGTCCTTGGCCCGGAAGATCTCCACCACGAACCGCTCGACACCCGCCATCGCCAACCAGGCCATGAACAGCCACCCCGCCGCGCGGCGGTCGCGCGCGAGGAACCGGAGCACGAAGAAGATCAGGATCGACATTCCCACTTCGTAGAGCTGCGTGGGGTGCACGGGCAGGAACTCGCCGTACTTCTCGATCATCGCGGGGTCGATGGCGATGCCGAACCGTTCGGACATCGCCGCCGGCGTAGTCGGCGGGATCCCCCTCGGGAAGGAAATCCCGACCCACGAGTCGGTCGGGCGGCCGTAGTCGTCCCCGACCAGAAAGCACCCGATGCGGCCCACGGCGTAGGCCAGCGCGAGGGCGGGGGCGACCGCGTCGGCGGTGCGCCCGAGCGGCATTCCACTCTTGCGGATCTTCCGGACGATCAATACGGTCGCCAGCAGAAAGCCCCCGTACCAAACCATCCCGGCCCTGGCGAAGAGCATTCCGAACGGATTGGCGGCGAACGCCGGATAGTTCAGAAACACGTAGTAGAGCCGCGCCCCGACGAGCCCGCCGATGATCCCCACGACGACGATGTCCCACGCCTTTTCCGCATCGAGCCCCTGTCGACCCAGTTCCCGCTGCAACACGATCCCTCCCACCAGGAAGGCGAGCAGCATCATCACCCCGAAGGAGGTGATCGGGAGGCCGCCGACGATCGGGAGTCCGGCGGGCAGCCTGAAGAGTTCCGGAAGCATGGCCGTCCCTGTCAGTTGGGGGAGATCGGGGAGAGGTTGCCCGCGGGTCCGCCGGGAGAACGCGTGCCCTTCCCACCCCGCCGTCCGTCACCGCGGCGCCCGTCCTGTGAACGGTCGCGCATTTCCGGCCTCCATGGAAGCATCCCGGGAATCGGGGTGCCGGCCGCCGCGCGGTCGAGTCCGGGCAAACCGGCCGCATGGCGGAACTGGGCGGCCCGGGCGATCATGGCGCCGTTGTCGAGCGAAACCCGGATCGAGCCGACCAGGAGACTCCCGCCCGGGCCGACGCCTGCCCGCAGCCGCGCTCCAAGCGCCCCGTTGGCCGACACGCCGCCACCCAGCAGCACGCGCTCGCACCCCACCGCTTCCATCGCGGCGAGGGTCTTCTCGGCGAGCACATCGATCGCCGCCGCCTGAAAGGACGCCGCGAGGTGGTCGCGCTGGCGCGCGAGCGCGCCACGCTCCGCGACGCGGGCCACCGTCTGCGCGACCGCGGTCTTGAGCCCCGAAAACGAGAAGTCGAATGCATCCGGATCCCGGGCGCCACCGCGGCGCTTCAGCATCGGCCTCGGAAACGCGTAGCGCCGGGGATCTCCGCGCCGCGCGGCGGCCTCGATGGCTGGCCCGCCCGGGTAGGGCATCCCGAGGAGCTTGGCGACCTTGTCGAACGCCTCGCCGGCTGCGTCGTCGCGCGTCTGGCCGAGAAGGTGGTACCGCCCCCACTCCGGCACCCAGAGGAGCATGGTGTGCCCCCCCGAAACGAGGAGCGCCACAAAGGGCGGAACGGCATGCGGATCCTCCAGCACGGGACCGAAAAGGTGTCCCTCCATGTGGTGGACCGGTATCCAGGGAACGCCCAGCGCAAAGGCGGCGGCGCGCGACCAGGAAACCCCAACGAGCAGGGCGCCGATGAGCCCCGGGGCCGCCGCCACGGCGACCGCGCGAATCCCGGAGCGGCGAACGTTCGCTTCTTCGAGGGCCGCGGCCACGACCGGTTCGATCCTTCTGAGATGGTCCCGGGCGGCCAGTTCGGGGACCACGCCTCCGTAGATCCGGTGCACGTCCTGTGAGTGGATCACCATGCCAAGGATCCGGCCGTGCTCGTCGAGAACCGCCGCCGAAGTCTCGTCACAGGTGGTCTCGATACCGAGGATCGGCGCGATCACGGCAGGCCGGCCTTCCGGATCGTGACCGAATCCGCCTCCGGGACACCCTCCACCCAACCGGGCAGACCGGTCACCGCAACCGCCACGCGCGCCTCCCCGTTCTGCTCGATTGCGACGCGCACGGCCGCGGCATCGGCTGCAACCTCCAGCCGGATCGCGTCCACATCCACGGTGCTCAGCTGCAGCTCGGCACCGCGCAGCGTCACGCTCAGCAACTCGGGCTCCACGATCCAGTCCCCTCCGGCATCGGCAAACTCGACGGCCTGCGGACCGATCACCCAGCTCGTCTTTGGCGCGACCTCCACGGTCACGGTCGCCGTAGTGGGGCTCACCGCCAGCCCACCCAGCCCCACCGTGTCGAGCGCAACATCGAATCGCCCCGACCCGGTCACCGCGGCCAGGTCGACCGGCTCCAGGAAGACGGTCTCCAGCGGGTCGACGATGGACGCGGGGCCGCGCACCTGGGCAAAGAGAAGGTTGGCTTGCGGCTCGGCAACCAGAGCAAGCGAGTCGGGAAGCCGACCCGTCACCTGCACCGAAACGGGAATCTCCTCCCGACTGTTGCGTTCGAAGACCAGCCGAATCGAGCCCGGCATGAAGCTCTCGATCCCCACACTGCTGCGATCGACGTTCCTGACCCAGCCGGGGTCCAGCTGAAGGACCATATCCTCCTCCTCCACCGACACCACGGGGATCACCACGACGGGATCCGCCATCGCCAGCCGAAACAGCTCGCCAAAGGGACCCGATACGGTCATTTCCACCCGGTCGGGAGAGGGTCGCCCCCTCAGCAGCCAGTCGGGATCCGACTGGTCCACCCTGACCTCGACATCCGGGATACTGAGCCTTGCAAAGCTCTCGTCGCTCAGGCTCATTGTAACCCATAGCAGAACCGCCAGGGCCAGCGCGGCAATCTTGAGCCGCCAGTTGCGCGTGAAGACCCCGGCCAGGGACATGGGCTAACCCGTCCCGATCAGCCGGCGTACGAGGCCGACGTTGGTCTCCGAGTCCCACGCCGTGGAGCCCGCCACCTTCTTGTAGATGGTGCCCTTCGGGCCGATCACGAAAGACTCCGGCACGCCGGTGGTCTGGTAGACTCGCTGAATGCCTCCCGACGGATCGAGGAGAATCGGGAAGGTCAGACCCAGCTCGCGGGCGAACGCCACCGGATCACCGCCCGGGTTCCCCTCGGCGTCGGTGTCACCGGCCGGCGCATCGATGCTGACCGCCGCGATCTCGAAGTGGTCGCGCGGGAACGCCTCGTACAGGGCCTGCATCGATGGCATCTCCTCCCGGCAGGGCCCACACCAGGTGGCCCAGATGTTCAGCAACACCACCTTGCCCCGAAAATCGGCAAGGGTCACCGGGCCGCCCAGTGTATCGACCACTTCGAAGTCAGGGGCGGGATAGCCCGCCGCGACCGGCGTCACGCGACTTCGCGCAAACCACGCCACGACGACCACGCCCACAGCCGCCCCGATCGCACCCCAATAGGGCACGCGGCTCCCTCGCCGACCCGCCGGGCCGCCTGCAACGCCGCTGCCGCGGCGGCCGCCTTGCCGACGAGTCCCCGTCGCTGTCTCTGCCGTCGATCCCAGGGTCATCCGGATTCCTCCTCCAGCAGCTCGCGGAACGAGTCGTCGCAGCATTCGCGCGGCGATCCACGGACTCCCCGTTCCCGAGACTGCGCTGGGCGTCTCCTGAAAAAGGTACCGAACGGCGCACGTACTCGCTGGCCGATGATCAGACGAACCTCGCTCCCCTGCTCAACCCGGGTAAGCGGACCCGGATACTGGCCGAACACGAGGTCCACGTTCAGGAGGCTATACCGATAGTCGATCTCGGAGACGACCAGGCCAAGTGCCGACAGCAGGTTGACCGCAGCCGTCCGGTTCAGTCCGGCCAGCGCTGGCATCGGCACGGTCGGAGGTCCGAGACTCACGGCGACACGCACGTCTCCGGGAATCGCGACCGGCGTGCCGGGCACGGGCTCGATCTGGATGACCTGGCCGGCCGGGGCGGCCGATTCGACCGTGTCGACCGCAACGACGAAACCGCTCTCCTCGAGCAGCGCGGCAGCCCGACTGCCGGGCAGCCGGGTAACGTCCGGCACGGGGCGGACTTCCGGTCCCAGCGAAACCGTCACCCTGACCGAAGCCGCCGGAAGGGAGGTTCGTCCCGGCAGCGGACTCTGGCCGATCACGATGCCCTCCGGGATCTCCGGGTGCCGGATCGAGTCGACCCGGCCGACCTCAAGCCCCAAGTCCGCCAGCGCCACAGTCGCCAGGCCAAGCGTTTGGCCCCTGACTTCCGGCACCCCCTGAAGCTCGGGTGGCGGCGCCGGGGGGCGGAAGAAAAAGGTCGTGGCCACAAGGTAGCCGGCCGACAACCCCACGCCCATGACCAGCAAGGCAATCAACCATGGACGTTCCGCAAGACCGGAGGGGCGCCGTGCACCGGCAACCACCGCGGCGCCCAGCGACCGAAGACCGTCATGGGCCGCCCCCTTCCAGTCGCGACCGGTGCTTGCGGGGCCCTCCTCCGGATCCGGGTCCGTCACGCGGCGACGCCACCGTCGCAACGGTCCGCCCGGCCCGGGGTCCCGCCAGGTCCAGGGCAGCCGGCCTCGCCCACGGCGCCGCCAGAGTCGCGACCACCACGCCCCGGTCGCCCGCTCACCGGAGTGCTCCGGCCCCTCGCGCTTCGCGCGCCTGGAGGGCTTCCTGCGGCGGCGAATGGAACTGCCCAGATCCATATGTTCAGGTCCTCCTCATGCGGGCCGCAAAAGCGCCGTCGAAACCAACCTCCTGCGGAAGCACCACAAGGCACCCCTTCCCGTCCAGAAACGCGCCCGTTTCCACAGCAGGCTCGATGCGGAAATCCGGATGCCGCGCCAGGAATCGCTGCACCTGACTCTGGTTCTCCTCGGGTTCCAGCGTACATGTAGCGTAAACAAGGAGGCCGCCGCGCGGAACCGCCGACGCGGCGCCTTCCAGGATCGACCGCTGGACGTCCGCCAGCCCGGCAATATCGCCCTCCTTCAGCCTCCAGCGTCCGTCGGGGTGCCGGCGGATCGTGCCGGTTCCGCTGCACGGCACGTCAACGAGCACCAGGTCGGCACATTCCAGGGGCGGAAAGCGCGCGTCGGTGGCGACCGGCCAAACCGGCGCCCCCAGGCGCCTCGCGCCCTCCGCTACCCGCCCAAGGCGGCGCGGCGACAGGTCGGCCGCCAGAACCCCGCCGGCACCTGCGCTCAGAGCCAGCGCCTTGCCGCCCGGCGCGGCGCAGAGATCGGCCACCAGCGCGCCCGGGGGCACCGAGGAGTAGTCCACGACCAGAGACGCCGCGGGATCCTGGACCACGCCGGGCACAAGCGCCAGGGCAGCCCCCGGATCGGTCCCGCGGCGCAGACGAATCCAGGAGCGGCGTTCGCGGCCCGGGGCACCCATCCGTTGCCCCTCCACATCGCACAGCCCGGCGCGCGCCAGTGCCGCTTCCGCTTCTTGCACCGCAACCCCCACCGGTCTGAGGCAGATCTCCGGCTCCAGGTTGTTGGCCGCGACCAGCGCCTGCGCGCTCTGCGGCCCGAAGTACCCGATCCAGCGCCTGACCAGCCATCGCGGATGAGAGCACCAGGCCGTCAGGTAGCCTTCCAGATCGGCAGCGGGGTCGGGAAAGGACGACTCGGACGGGCGCTCGCTGTCGATCCGCCGCAGCACCGCGTTGACCAGCCCCGATGCGGCCCGGTTCGACGTGCCCTTCACCAGCGCGACCGATTCGGAAACGGCCGCATACGCCGGGACTCCGTCCATCTCCAGGATCTGGTAGGCACCCAGCCGCAACGCGATCCGCACCACCGGGTCGAGTTCGGGGGGCGGGCGGGAAAGGTACCGCGACAGGATGTGATCCAGCCGTCCCTGCAACCGCACCGTCCCGTAGATCAGTCTGCGAAGCCACGCGCGGTCCGCCGATCCGGACGCCCCCGATGCCTCCCACGCGACATCGAGGCGCCGGCCCGATTCCACCTCGAGCAGCACCGACATCGCGAGGGCGCGGCTCAATCGCGCTCCGTTTCCAGCATCCCGGTGGTGGGAGACGACGGCACCGCAATCTCCCGCGACGGCATCCGCCCGGCCAGATACGCCTCCCGCCCGGCGAGCACCGCAAGCCTCATCGCCCGGGCCATCCCGACCGGGTCCTCCGCTGCTGCCAGAGCGGTGTTCATCAGGACGCCGTCGACCCCCTGCTCCATCGTGACGCACGCATCCGAGGCGGTGCCGACCCCCGCGTCCACGATGATCGGCACGGCCAGGCGGCGCTTGATTTCACGGATGTAGTAGGGGTTCACCACCCCCAGCCCGCTCCCGATCGGGCTTGCGAGCGGCATCACGGCCGCGCAACCCGCGTCTTCCAGCCGCAACGCGGTGATCAGGTCGTCGTTGGTGTAGGCCATCACGGTGAACCCGTCGGCGACGAGTTCGCGGGCCGCTTCCAGCGTCGCCGCCGTGTCCGGGAGCAGGGTGCGCTCGTCCCCGATCACCTCCAGCTTGACCCATTCGTTGAGCCCCGCGGCCCGGCCCAGCCGGGCGTAGCGCACCGCATCGGCGGCGGTGTAGCATCCGGCGGTATTGGGAAGGAGAAAGAACTCAGCCGGATCAAGGTGGTGCAGGATCCCCTCCTCCACGCTCCGGTCCAGATCCACCCGGCGCACCGCAACCGTGACCATCTCGGCTCCGCTCGCCCTGATCGCGCTGACCATCTCCGGGTTGGAGCGGTACTTCCCGGTACCCACGATCAAGCGCGACCCAAAGGCGCGGCCATCGATTTCGAATGGCCCGTCCGGGTGACAATTGATGTCCAAGGGCTGTGCTACCCCCCTCCCACGAAGTGAACGAGCTCGAATCGGTCCCCTTCCTCGACCGGGGTGGCCCCGAGCGCCTGCCGGGCCAGAATCTCGCGGTTCCGCTCGACGACCACCATGCCCGCGGACAGCCCGAGCCGTCTCACCAGATCGGCCACACTGAGGCCATCCGCAACCGAGCGGCGCTCACCGTTGAGCACGATCGACACCTTCGCGCCGGACTCGGCCGAAGCCGCGCCGCTTTCGCCTGACCGGTCGGGTCGGGTCGTCATTCAGGTCCTCCCGTGAAGGACTTGAAGGTAGCGTGCAACGGCTCGGGCGGGGTGTTCCCGTCCCCAGACCCCGCTCTTCACCACGACTCCGTAGGCGCCCAGGGCCACCACTTCCGGCACCTTCGCGGGCGTGATCCCACCGATTGCAAGCACCGGAACATCCGCGCGGGCCGCGGCCTCGGCGACCGCCTCCGGGCCTGCAGGCGCGCGGCCAGGGTGGGAAGCGGTCCGGTAGGCCGCCCCCATGACCAGATAGTCCAGTCCCCGCCCGCGAAGATCGTCCCCCTGGCCCGCCGCGTGAATCGATCTGCCGATCAGGAGCGAATCCCCGGCGACCGTGCGCACCGCCTCGGGCGGGAGTGAGTCTTCGCGAAGGTGGACTCCGCCCACGCCCGCCGCGAGCGCGATATCGACCCGGTCGTTGACCACCGCCAGGACGCGCGCGCCGGATGCCGCCTCGGCGGTGCCCGGCTCACGCTCCGTGTCCATCAGTCCCGCGGCCGGCGACGGCCGCGCTCGTCGCGACGCCTGCGCCAGCCAGACCGCAACCTCGTAGATGCGTGAATCCGGGGTGCCGCGCGCTCTCAGGTGGAGTGCCAGCTCGCCGCCGCCGGCTTCGATCACCGGCCGGAGCCGGCGCCGATAGTCCGCCGAGCCCACGACGGAGTCCCCAGCGACAAGATGCAGGCGTGGCAACCGCCCGGCCCTGCCCGGTGCGACTCCGCCCCCGCTTCCGCCCAACCGGAAGACGGACCTCCGTGCGACGCCCGACCCGTCCACGGTGCTATTCGAACCGATCCCCGGCCTTCGGTCCGCGACCCCGGACCCACGCCGCCGATTCCATGCGCCGCTTCCCCGCGGGGTGCACTTCCCGGATACGCAGGAGCCCGCTTCCGCACGCGACCAGAAGCCCCCGCCCGGGGTCGGCCGAGACGATCTCGCCGGGGGCCGCGCCCGTCCCCGAAACAACCTCTGGCGAAAACACCTTCACCGGGTCGCCAGCCAACCGGGTCCAGGCCCCGGGAACCGCGTCCATGCCGCGAATCAGGTTGGCCACGTCATCGGGGTCGCGCCTCCAATCGACGCGCGCCGCGGCCCGATCGACCTTCGGGGCGAAGGTGGCCGCCGAATGATCCTGCGCCCTCTCCCTGACCGGACCGGATTCCAGGCGGCCCAGCGTTTCCGCGACCACGCGAGCTCCCAATTCGGCCAGTCGTGCTGTCAGCGACGACGCGGCATCGGTGGGCGCGATGGGGATGCGCTCCCGGGCAAGCACCGGGCCCGCGTCCATCGCCTCGACCATGCGCATGACGCTCACCCCCGTTTCGGTGTGGCCCCTGGCGATCGCCCAGTTGACCGGCGCGGCGCCCCTCAGCGCGGGAAGCAGCGACGCATGCAGGTTGAACGACCCGCGAGCGGGGATGTCCAGAGTAACGCGGTTCAGGATGCACCCGTAGGCAACCACCACCGACACATCCGGCTCAAGACCCCGGGCCGCCTCCTCGAAGGCGTCGCCCCGGGGAATCTCCGGGGTCAGCACCGGGTAGCCAAGCTCGTCGGCAAGACGTCTGACCGGCGACGGCAGCGTCAATCGCCCGCGCCCCCGCGGACGGTCCGGCCGCGTCACGACGCCCACGATCTCGTGTCCGGCGCCGGCAACCGCGCGGAGCGTTGGCAACGCGAAATGCGGAGTGCCCCAGAAGAGGACTCTCACTGCCCTACTCCGTTTTGCGCTTCCGCCACTTCCTCCGAAGCATGCTTCGCTTCAGCGGCGACACGCGGTCGATGAAGAGCACCCCGTCGAGGTGGTCCACCTCGTGCTGCAGGGCACGCGCCAGCAGGCCGTCGGCCTCGATCCGCACCGGTTCCCCATCCTCCGAGAGCGCCTCCACGGTGACCCTCGCGGGCCTCGTTACCGCTTCCTCGATTCCCGGCATGCTGAGGCAGCCCTCCATGGCCTTGTCCGTGGCGTCGCTGGACTCGACAACGACGGGGTTGACAAGCGCGCGACGGTGGTGGCTCTCGTCCTCGTTTGTTACATCCACGACGAGGATGCGCAGGGATATCCCGACCTGCGGAGCGGCAAGTCCTATCCCCTCGGCTTCGTACATGGTGTCCCACATGTCGCTCACCAGCCGCCGCGTCTCGTCCGTGATCTCCTCGACCGGCTCGGCCTTCCTGCGCAACACCTTCGCGCCCAGCCGCCGTATGTCCAGAAGTGCCACGGCCCGGTCCGCGTCAGCGTAGTGCGGCCATCGGCCCCTACGCGTCCACGACCTTGCGGGCGATGTGGCCCCGGTCCACCACCAGCCGGGTGTTCTCGGCGGTACGGATCGTCAGCTCCGTCTCCGACGCATGGACGATCTGGCCGATGATCCCGCCGCTGGTCATGACCCTGTCCCCCTTGGCCAGTTGCGACAGCATCTCCTGGTGGCGCTGCCGCTCCTTCCGCTGGGGACGGATCAGCAGGAAGTAGAAGATGGCCCCGATCATGACCACCTGGAACAGCAGGATCGTCAATCCGCTGCCGCCCTCGCGGGGCACGGCGGGAGGCGGGGCGGTTGCGAGCACGGTGGCCATGGTCGTATGGAGTGGCAAGATTCCGGCGTCCTTGTTTTTCGTAACTGTTCCGCGTCAGATCGCGCGGGCGGCGGATCGGGCGGCATGATAGCGTTCCATCCACCCGCCAACCCACATACTAAACGTTCCCTGCCGGATTCGTAACCTCGCCTCGGCCGCCAGCCGCAGCAGAAAGCGCAGATTGTGTATCGAAACGAGGCGGTGGCCGAAGTGCTCGCCGGCGACCATCAGGTGGCGGAGGTAGGCCCGGTCGTAGCTGGCGCAGGCGTAACAGTCGCAACCGGGATCGATCGGGTTTCGGTCCCTGGCGAACCGCGCCCCCTTCAGGTTGATCTGTCCCTCGTGCGAGGTCCAGGCGGTTCCATGTCTTGCGTTGCGGGTGGGCGCGACGCAATCGAACATGTCGCAGCCCCGCGCGATCGCCTTCAGCAGGTCGTCGGGGTAGCCGACGCCCATCAGATAACGCGGGCGGTCATGCGGGATTCGTGCATCCAGACCCTCCAGCGTGCGCCACATGTCCTCCTTCCCTTCGCCGACCGAGAGTCCTCCGATTCCGAAGCCGGGCCAGTCGCCGAGTTCGAGGACGCGCTCCACATGCTCCGCCCTCAGGTCGTCGTATACGCCACCCTGCAGAACCGGGAAGAGAGCCTGGCGCGCCGGGAAGTCGCCTTCCGTCACTTCAAAGCGGGCGCGGCAGCGCCTGAGCCAGGCAAGCGTGCGGCTGCAGGCGGCCGTGGCCTGGTCTCTGGTCACTCCGGCGGGAGCGCACTCGTCGAAAGCCATGATCACATCCGCGCCCAGGCGGCGCTGGATATCGATCACGCGCTCGGGTGTGAAGTGGTGGCTGCTTCCGTCGATGTGGCTGCGAAAGGTGACGCCGTCGTCCCCGATCTCCCGGATCGCGGCCAGGGAGAAGACCTGGAACCCGCCCGAGTCGGTGAGGACCGGGCCCTTCCACCGCATGAATTCGTGGAGGCCGCCGAGGTCTCCCACGATATCGGCACCGGGACGCAGGTAGAGATGATAGGTGTTCGCCAGGATCATCGACGCGCCGGCCTGCGTCAGTTCTTCCGGGGAAACGCCCTTCACCGTGCCGAGCGTGCCCACCGGCATGAAGGCGGGGGTTTCGACCACTCCGGAGGGCAGCGACAACCGCCCGGTCCGGGCGTGGCCCTCGACCGCCAGAAGCTCGAAGTGAGTGCCGGCGGCCGCCGCATCGTCCGCTTGCTGCGCTTCCGCTCCGCCTCCTGGCGCTTTCGTCACGGGAGGATCGCCATCGCGTCGCCGTACGAGTAGAAGCGGTAGCCGGTCGCAACAGCCTCCTGGTAGGCCTCCAGGACGCGTTCGGTTCCGGCAAAGGCCGCCACGAGCATCAGCAGCGTCGAGCGGGGCAGGTGAAAGTTGGTCACGAGGCAATCCACGGCGCGGAATCGGAAGGGCGGCGAGATGAATAGATCGGTCGAACCCCGCCCGGGAGCGATGCGGTCCCGCCCGGCGGCCACGCTCTCCAGGGTGCGAACCACTGTCGTCCCAACCGCCCAGACCCGCCCGCCCAGCAACCGGCAGCGTCCATACGCCTCCGCCGAGCTCTCCGGCACAGTGTAGTATTCGGCGTCCATGACATGGTTCGCGAGATCATCGACCTCCACGGGACGGAAAGTCGCCGTCCCCACATGCAGGGTGATTGCGCAGCGGGCCACTCCCCGCGCGGCAATCTCGGCAAGGAGGCCGTGGGTGAAATGAAGTCCCGCCGTCGGCGCGGCGACCGATCCCGCGTGGCGAGCGTACACAGTCTGGTAGCGGTGACGGTCGCGGGGTTCCGGCTCCCGGTCCAGATAGGGTGGCAGCGGAACCTCGCCGAACCGTTCCAGGGCCTTCCCGACGGTCAGGTCACCCTCCAGCCGTACGATCCGGCGTCCGTCCGGACGGGCGTCCACGATCCGTACCGACAACTCGGGGGCTACATCCATCACCCGGCCCGGCTTAAGCTTTCTCCCCGGCCGCACGAGCGCTTCCCAGGTCGCGCCATCACCATCCGGGACCGGCCTGAGCAGGAGCACTTCGCCCGCGGCACCCGTGGGCTTGCGTCCGCGCAACCTCGCCGGGAAGACCCTGGTGTCGTTCACGACCATCAGATCGCCCGGGGCCACCAGCGCCGGCAGTTCCCTGAAGCGCCGATGTTCGATCGTCGCGGTGGAGCGCCGCAAGACCATCAGTCGCGAATCGGCACGCCTCGCGGCCGGATGCCGGGCGATCCTGCCGGGCGGCAACAGGTATTCGAAGTCCGATGTGCCGACCGCGCCGTCCGGTCCAGGGTGCGATTCGCGCTCGCCCTGCGGGTCCATGTGCGCGCGCACGGGGCCGCGTGGCCCGCTGGCGCGGCGCCGGTCCCGGACCCGGTTCACCTCGGCCCGAAGAGGTTTGGATGAGGGGGACCGGAGTCTCCGCCAACCGGGCCATGGCCGCCTTCCGGGAAAGGTCGCCCAAGCCGTTCGTACGCCTTGCGGGTCGCGACGCGCCCTCTGGGGCCCCGCATGATGAAGCCCTCCTGGATGAGAAAGGGCTCGTAGACTTCCTCGATCGTGCCGGCGTCCTCGCCCAGGGCGACCGCCAGCGAGCCGAGACCCACCGGACCACCCTCGAACTTGTCGACCACGGTCTTCAGGATCCGCGTGTCCATCGCGTCCAGTCCGGCCTCGTCCACATTGAGCAGTTCCAGCGCCTCGCGCACAACCTCCACATCCAGGACCCCGTCCGCGCGCACCTGGGCGAAGTCACGGACGCGTCTCAACAGCCGATTCGCCACGCGCGGGGTGCCGCGAGCCCGCGCAGCCAGTTCGCGCGCCCCGCCCCGGGTGGCCTGCACCCCCATGATTCCCGCGCTTCGCTCGATCACGCGCGCCAGTTCGGCGGCAGGGTAGAAATCCAGCCGCTCCGTGATCCCGAATCGCGCGCGCATGGGCGCCGTGAGGAGCCCGAAGCGCGTCGTGGCTCCCACAAGCGTGAACGGCTCGACGGCCATCGTCATTGTATGCGCCCGCGGTCCCTCCGAGAGGCGCACCTCGACCTTGAAATCCTCCATCGCCGGATAGAGGAACTCCTCGATCACGGGCCTGAGCCGGTGGATCTCGTCGATGAAGAGGATGTCGCCCTTGCTCAGGTTGGTGAGGGCCCCGACCAGGTCGGCAGCCTTTTCCAGCACGGGACCCGAGGTGCTGATGATGCTCACGGCCATTTCGCGGGCGAGGAGCAGGGCCAGCGTCGTCTTGCCCAACCCGGGGGGTCCGTGGAAGAGGATGTGGTCGAGAGGTTCCCCGCGGGCACGTGCCGCCTGGATCGAGATTTCGAGCGCCTCCTTGAGGTTCTCCTGTCCGATGAACCCGGAAAGGCGCCGCGGACGCAGGGAGGCTTCGGAGCGCTTCTCCCGGGGCAGGATCTCCGGGGTCGTGATCTCGGTGCGCCGGGTCATGACGGCCTATTCCAGTCCCCGCTCGGCCAGCACCAGGCGGACGAGTTCCTCCGGGCTGTCGAAGTCGCGCGTGCTCAGCATGGCGCGCACGGCTGCGTCGGCGTCGGTGAAGCCGTACCCGAGAGCAACCAGGGCCGCCACGGCCTCCGAAGCGTGACCTGCGCCGGCCCCGAGCGAGTCGTCCAGGACCGCCAGGTCGTTCACCTTGTCGGAGAGTTCGAGCACGATTCGCTCCGCCGTCTTCTTTCCGACCCCGCTTACCCGCGAGAGCAGCTTGCTGTCCTTTTCGGCGATCCCGCGGGCGAGCCGGGCCGCCCGGTAGCTGCTCATCAGGGCCATCGCAAGGCGAGGTCCCACCTTCCCCACAGTCATCAGCCGGTAGAAGAGCGTGCGTTCGCGCCCATCCAGAAACCCGTAGAGGCTGGGCGTCTCGTCGCGGACGACGTACGCCGTCCGGAGTTCCAGTTCGGAGCCTTCGGCCGGGAGCTGCTGGAAGACCGTGAGGGGGACATGGATTTCGTAGACGATCCCGCTCGTCGCCAGGACCTCGACCCGGTCCGTGTCGAGGCTGAGCAACGTGCCCCTCACCCGGCTGATCACGACAACGATCCGGTGAAGGCGTGGCACAGCGCCGCGGCGATTCCGTCCGCCGCATCGCTCGGCCTGGGGTCGGTCCGCAGGCGGAGGTGCCGTCGCACCATGTATGCGACCTGGTCCTTGGTTGCGGCCCCGGTGCCGACGACGGCCTTCTTGATGTCGCGGGGCGCGTATTCGACCACCTCGACGCCCCGCCGCACCGCCGCCACGATGATCGCCCCGCGCGCCTGCCCCAGGGTGATCGCGGTGCGCACGTTCTTGCCGTAGAAGGTGTTCTCGATCGACATCGCCGCCGGGGAGAACTCCTCGATCAGCGCAGCCACGCCCTCGTGAATGTCCATGAGGCGCACCGGAAGCGATTCGGAGGGCGATGTGCGGATGACGCCGCACCGGATGAGTTTCGCGCTGCGCCGCGCATCGACCGCGACGACGCCGAACCCCGTTGCTGCCGTCCCGGGATCGACGCCCAGCAGGATCCGGCGACCACCCGGCGCGCCCCCGGTCACGACACCCGGGCCAGAACCGACGCGTCCAGGTCGGCGTTCGAATGGACCTGCTGCACATCGTCCTGATCATCGAGCGCGTCGAGCAGCTTGAGGAGCCTTTCGCTGTCCCGGCCGCCAACCGCCACCTCGTTGCGTGCCACCATCGTCAGCTGGGCCGACGCCACGGCAAGCCCGGCCGCGAGAAGGGCTCCACGCACTTCGTGCAGCGCCGTGGCCCCGGTCGAGACCACATACTCGCCCGCTTCGCTCCGCACGTCGTCCGCACCGGCTTCCACCGCCGCTTCGAAGACCTCGTCCTCATCCACCCCGTCGGCAGCAACGTAGATCGTCCCCATCCGTTCGAACTGCCATGCCACCGAGCCGGTCGTGCCCAGATTGCCGCCGTTCTTGTCCAGAAGGTGCCGCACGGCGGCCACGGTGCGCTTCTGATTGTCGGTAAGCGTCTCTATGTAGAGGGCCACGCCTCCAGGGCCGTACCCCTCGTACACAACCTCCTCGTAGGTGACTCCCGCCAACTCGCCGGTCCCGCGCTTGATCGCACGATCGATGTTGTCCTGCGGCATGTTGGCCGCCTTGGCCGCATCGACCGCGAGACGCAGACGTGGATTGAAGTTGGGGTCGCCGCCACCCTCCCGGGCCGCCACCGTGAGCTCACGGATGATCTTGGTGAAGATCTGGCCGCGCTTCTGATCGTTCACCGCCTTCTTGCGCTTGATCTGCGACCACTTGCTGTGTCCCGCCACGGGACGCCTCCGTCGGGTTCCAGTCGATTCCCGTCCGTGCAGGCCCCGCACCCGCCCACGACGGCCGACCCCGGAAATATAGCAGGTCCGCAGCCGGGCTCAGCGGGTTGCCCCCGCGCGCGGGACCCGCGTGGGCTGTATTATTGGTATCCGGGGGCGAGGCCGGTCTCGCGGCCTGTTCCCCGGCAACTGCGCGACCCGGCAATCGCATCACACGAATCATGAAAAACCCAGGATCTCGGCGCTTGCACTCCTCCACCGCCGCATGGCATCGGCAGTCCCTCCCGAAGCCGTGCAGAGAGCCGCTCCATTGCTTGATTGCGGCGCTCTCGCTGCTTCTTCTCTCCACTCCGACTGCGTGGGCCCAGGACGGTGAACCTGCGACCGGGACCGTGATCGGCCTGGTATTCGACAGCACCACCAGCGCGGTGCTCGCGAACGCCACCGTGGCCGTGGTCGGAACCACCGTGAGCGGAGAATCGGGCGAGGACGGAGAATTCCGGCTCGAACAGGTCCCGGTGGGGGAACACCAGGTCATGTTCTTCCATCCCCGGCTGGGCCACCTCGGTATCAGCGTTCCGCCCGGGAGGGTAAGGGTAACCCCGAACGCGATCACGGAGGTCTACCTCGCGGTGCCCTCCCGCGAGACGATCCTTGCGGGGTGGTGCTCCGCCGAACCGGGAGCAGGCGGCACTTCCATTGGGGGGATCGTCACCGACGCGCTGACCGGCGTGCCGCTCCCGCGCGCACTGGTCCATGTGTTCGGAGACCGGAGCGGTGTCCTGCAGCGGCGGCGTCTGGTCACCGAGGTACGGACCGACGACTCGGGCGAATACCGCGTTTGCAATCTGGATTCGTCGGAGGAACTCACCGTCGGGGTTTCGTTCGCCAGGAACCAGGCGCCCCCGGTCAATCTGCGGCGTGCCGGGCCGCAGGTCCTCGACATCGCGATCACCATATCGGAGCCGGTCACGATCACCGGCGTGGTGCTGGACTACGGCACCCGCGCTCCCGTGGCCGAAGCGGAGGTGAGACTGGCAGGCCTGCCCTTTGGTGAACTTACCGACAGCGCGGGCCGTTTCGGCTTCGAAGGGGTGCCGCCCGGCAGGCAGATCATCGAAACGAGCCGCCTCGGGTACGCGTCGCGCGTCGACTCGCTGACGGTCTTCAGCAACGAGGCCCTCGGTCTGGAAGTCGTGCTCTCCAACGAGGCGATCGTGATGGACCCGATCGTCGTGACGGGGCGAAGGAGCGGGGTCGCCGCACTGGCCGGCGTCACCCCCGGCGCTCGCTTCGACGGGCTTACGGCGGCGCAGGTCGACTCGGTCGCGCCTCTGGTCTTCGACTTCGCCGGACTGGCGCGGGCGGCACGCGTGCCGGGCCTGACGATCACCGAGAGCCTGCTGCCGAACGCCTTCGGCAACCCCCAGCTCGGGGTCTGCATCGAGATGCGGCGCAGCCGGAATGCCACCAACCCCAACGCCTGCAACATGGTCGAGGTGCGGCTCAACGATGGCCCGGTGCCCGAACCCTCATTCTTCCTGTACGACCTGAACCACCGCGACATCAAGGAATTCCGGTTTCTGACGCCGCTCGAGGCCGGACTCATGTACGGTGACCGGGGAGCGAACGGGGTCTTGCTGATCTACACGAGGTAGCCGGCCACACCCCCGGCTGGTCAGTCCCGCTCCTCGGCCTCGGCCACGATCCTGGCGACGCGCACCTGCGGTACCAGATCGTACCCCAGCAGCTTTCGGCGATGATGCCCCCTGCCCTGCGTGATCGACCGCAGAGAGGAGGCGTACTTGTGCAGTTCCGCCTCGGCCACCTGAGCGCGGATCACCGTCGTTCCGCCCAGTGGATCCATTCCCATCACGCGCGCCGAACGTCCGTTGAGGTCGCCCATGATGTCGCCGACGTATTCGTCCGGCGCCGTAACCTTGACCTCCACGATGGGCTCGAGCAGCGCCGGCCTCGCCTTCTCGGCAACGTTCCGGAAGGCATACGATCCGGCCACCTTGAAGGCGATGTCCGATGAGTCGACCGAATGGTAGGAGCCGTCGTAGCACTCGGCCTCGAAGTCCACCACGGGATAGCCCGCCACGACCCCTTTTTCGGCCGCCTCCCGGATTCCCCGGTTGACAGAGGGCACGTACTTGGTGGGGATCACCCCGCCCTTGATCGAACTGACGAACTCGTAGCCCTCGCCCCTCGGTCTGGGCTTGAGTCGGATCCAGCAGTCTCCGAACTGGCCTCGTCCACCGGTCTGTTTCTTGAAGCGCCCCTGTCCCTCGGCGGGAGCGGTGATTGTTTCTCTGTAGGCGATCCGAGGCGTCTCCGTCTCCACCGAAACACCGTACTTCCGCTTCATGCGCTCGAATTGCACCATGAAATGCAGTTCGCCAAGCCCCCTCGCGATCGTCTGGCGCAGCTCCGGGTTGAATTCGGCGACGAACGTGGGATCCTCGTCGTGGAGTCGCCCCAGGGCCTCCCCCAGCTTGTCTTCGTCGGCGCGTGCCGCCCCCCTTACCGCAACGGAGATGTCCGGGCTGGGGAACTCCACGCCGTCGAGCGTGACCGGGCTCCCCGCCCCGGACAGGGTGTCGTTCGTGCGGGTGGCCTTGAGCTTTGCCACAACGCCGATGTCGCCCGCGTGCAGCGCCTCCACCTCGACGCGTTCCTTGGCCTGCGGAATCGCGAGGTGGTTGATCCGCTCCGTGGCGTTCCGGTTCCCGTTCCTGAGTTCACTCCCGTTGACGATCATTCCGGAATACACGCGGAAGAGCGACAACTCGCCGACGTGTGGTTCGGCGCTGGTCTTGAAGACGAGCGCGCTCACCTGCTCCTCGTCCGAGGTGCGCAGATTGACGCCCTCTCCGTTGCTGCCCGCGGCTTCCACCTCGCCGGCCTTGCCCGGGTGCGGGACCAGCTCCACCAGCTTCCGGGCCAGCTCGTTCACGCCAAATGACTGCTCCGCGGCCCCGCAGAGAACGGGAACGACCTCCCCGTCGGCCATCGCGCCCGAAAGTGCCCCGACCAGCTCGTCTAGCGGAATCTCCTCGCCCTCCAGGTACCGGTCCAGGAGCTCCTCGTCGGTCGTGGCGAGGGTCTCCATGAGTTCGGTGGACCAGTTTTCGACAGCGTCGGCCACGTCGTCCGGAATCGCCCCCTCTTCGCACTCCCCGGTCGCGGTCCCCGGCTTGAAGACGAACGCCTTTCCGGTCAGGAGATCCACCACGCCCCGGAAGTCGTCGCGCGCACCGATCGGGATCTGCACCGGCACGGCGCCCGGTGCAAGCTTTTCCTTCACGTCGTTCAGCACCTGCTCGAAGTCGGCGTGCGCCTTGTCCATCATCGACACGAAGATCATCCGCGGAAGCCGGCGCTGTTCACACAACGCCCAGACCATTTCGGTCCCGACCTCAACGCCGGAGGCGGCCCCCACGGTCACCAGCGCCGTGTCGGCAACCCTCGCGGCCGCCGCCGCGTCCCCCATGAAGTCCATGTAGCCGGGGGTGTCGAGGAAGTTGATCTTCGTCCCGTCATGGACGGCGTGGGCGACCGTCAACTCCAGAGACATGCCGTGCGCCTTTTCCTCGGGTGTGGTCATGGTCAGGGCGGTCCCATCGCCGACGTTGCCCTTGCGCCTTGATGTACCCGACGCGAAGCACACCGCGTCGATGAGGGTGGTCTTGCCCGAGCCGCCGTGCCCGAGCACCACCACGTTGCGAATGTTCTCCGTCCGGTAGGACCTGGCCGCGGCCATGCCACCTCCTGTTGCTGGTCACCAGTGTTCGTGAAGGGAACGCATTGTAGAAAACGCGTGACTGGCGGGTCAAGGGCGCACGCGGAGGCCGCTGGATGGATGCGTTCCTCAGTTGGTCCGCGTCTGTCTGGAAACCCGGTCGAGAAGGTCGCGCTCCTCGGCCGTGAGCGAATCGATTCCCCGGCTGGAAATCTTGTCGAGGACAGCGTCCACCTTGTCCAGCTCCGCTTTCCGGGGGCCCTCGGCGTGCCTCCGCGCCGACTCCTTCCGCGCAGCCGAAGCGCCGCCGCTCTGAACGCTCCACCTGCGACGCGGGCCGCGCCGGCTCCGTGACCCGGTCCCACGCGCGGTGCGAGGCCAGCCCCGGGTCCGTGACTTCCCGGCGCCCCTTCCGCGGCCCATCCGCGTCCCGGTGGCCCCAGGCCCCCGGTCCCTCGCTGCTGCCGGCGCCGCCGCATACGACGGGAGCAGCCCGCTCTTCATCATCAGGAAGCCGGCGACCGCGCCCCCGAGGTGGGCCAGGTGCGCGACACCGTCCCGAGCCGGTCCGATTGCGCTCGCGAAGCTCACCGCGACGAGGAAGATCACCAGCCACTTCGCCCTCACCGGCAGGATTCCCCAGATGTAGATGTTGGTGGTCGGCCAGATCATGGCGAAGGCGAGCATTATGCCGTAGCAGGCAGCCGATGCCCCCACGATCGCCGAATCGGAAAACGCGAAGCTGAGCAGCACGCCGCCAAGGCCGCAGATCAGGTAGAACTTGATGAAGACCGTCGATCCCCACCTCGACTCCAGCGGCGGACCGAAGAAGAAGATGAAGAGGAGGTTCATCAGCAGGTGCCAGAAGCCCGCATGGACGAACATGTAGGTCAGAATGCCCCAGGGCCGACTCCAGATGCCGCCGGGAGAAAAGGCGAACAGGTCGAAGACCGGATCCCGGCCCACCGCGAGGGTAATCAGGAACACGACGGCGTTGGCGATCAGAAGCCGCTTCACCCAGGGGGTGACGTTCAGCCGCGCCGATGCGTTGCCGAACGCCGGTGCATGCTGGCCGTATCTCACGGCTCCACTCCTGTCCGCACAGCCCTTCTCGGTCCTGCTTCCCGGCCCATCAGGCAAATACGCTCGCAAAGCTCGGAGAATTCAAGCCCGGCCGCGCGCGCGGCCCGGGGCAGCAGGCTGTTCCCCGTCAACCCCGGCAGCGCATTGGCTTCCAGACACCAGGCCCGGCCGGCTTCGTCCATCATGAAGTCGACCCGGGAAAAATGTTCCATGCGGAGCACCCGGTGCACCTCCAGCGCCGTTGTCTGCAGCATGGTGGCAACCTCTTTCGGAATCCGCGCGGGCGCCGTCTCGCGGGCCATGCCGGGTTCGTACTTGCAGTCGAAGTCGAAGAGTTCGCGCACGGGCTCGATCTCCACCACCGGAAGCGCGTCATCGCCCAGAATGCCGACCGTGAACTCGCGTCCGCGCACATACTTCTCGTACAGCACGGAGTCGCCGCCTCCCGACGCCAGCTCCGCGGCCTCATCCACCTCGTCGGCGGAGGCGGCGAGCGTCAATCGCACCGACGAGCCTCCCGATACCGGCTTTACGATCACCGGAAGGCCGAGCCGGGCCGCGACCTCCCGGCCAGGCGCCCGCCCTGCGACCCAGTCGGGCGCAGGCACCCCGGCGTCCCGCAGGAGCCTCTTCGTCAGCTCCTTGTCCATGGCGAGCGCGCAGCCCACCGGTCCGCTGCCCGCGTACGGCACTCCGGCGACCTCCAGGAGCGTTTGGACAGTACCATCCTCGCCCACGCCTCCATGCAGCGCAAGGAAGACCACCTCCACCTCGGCCAGGCACGGCTCTCGCGCCACAACCTCGGCCTCGGGCAGCGCATTCGGGTGTCGCGGCGCCGGGAAGGCGACCTTCGCCCTGCCAATCCCGGATTCGAGGATGTGCCGCTCCTGCGCGGCCGACAGCGCGCCGGACGCGGCGTCGATGGCGACAACACGGTGTCCCGCCGACCGCAGCGCCGCCGCCACCTCGCAGCCGCTGGCCAGCGAAACCCCGCGCTCCTCCGAACTGCCACCCAGCAGCACGGCCACCGAGAGCGGCGATGCGGCGCTCATGGCGATGCCGCCAGCGACCGCACGAGATCGTGCCGCGTGAGGATTCCGTCCAGGGCGCCGCCCGAGCGGATGAGGACCGCCTGCGCGCCGCCGGTGAGGAGTGCCACCGCGTCGTTGCCGTCGGCGTCCTCGTCGAGTACGGGGTAGGGTTCGCCCATGACAGAGGCCACATCGGACCCCAGCACCGACCGGTCCGCGAGCACCGCGCTCATCAGCCGCCGTTCGGAGACGCTGCCCACACACTCGCCCTGCACAACGACCGGCAACTGGGAGACGTTGTGCGTGGAAAGCGTCGAGATCGCCATGCGGACGGGCGTCGCGGGCGTGGCGATGTGCAGCTGCGGCATGGGTTCGAACTTCGCAGCCACCATCTCGGCCACCGTGGACCGCCTTCGCCCGAGGAATCCGTTGTTGCGCATCCATTCGTCGTCGTACTGCTTGGTCAGGTAGCGCTCGCCCCAGTCGCACAGGATCGCGACAACGCAAGCGCCGGGATCCTCGATCCGGCGCGCCGCCTCCACCGCGGCATGCACGATCAGCCCCGTCGATCCGCCGACGAAGAGTCCTTCCTCCACGGCCAGCCGGCGGGCCATGGCGAACGCGTCTCTGTCCTCCACCGTCCGATACGCGTCAACAAACTCCACGTCCAGCGTGCCCGGAATCTTGTCGTTGCCGAGACCCTCGACGAGATAGGGCTCGCCCTTCCCAACCTTTCCGGTCCTGTAGAATCCCGAGATCACGGACCCGACCGGATCCACCCCGATCACCTGGATCTCCGGGTTCTGTTCCTTGAGGTACCTTCCGGTCCCGGATATGGTCCCTCCGGTACCGGCGCCGGCCACGAAGTGCGTGACGGCGCCACCGGTCTGCCCCCAGATCTCCGGGCCCGTGGTCAGATAGTGGGCTTCGGGGTTGTCGCGATTGTAGAACTGGTCGGCGAGGAAGCCGCCGGGGGTCTCTTCGGCGATCGTCCGGGCGCGGTTCACGTAGTGGTCCGGGTGGTCCGGGGCCACGGCCGCGGGTGTGATCACGACCTCCGCGCCGAATGCGCGCAGCAGCTTCACCTTCTCGATGCTCATCTTGTCGGGCATGGTGAAGATGCACCGGTAGCCGCGGATCGCGGCCACCATCGCGAGCGCGAGCCCGGTGTTCCCGCTCGTCGCTTCGACGATCGTTCCCCCGGGGCGCAGAAGACCCCGCGATTCGGCCGCATCCACGATCGCCACGCCGATCCGGTCCTTGACCGATCCGCCCGGATTCATGAACTCGGCCTTGCCGTACACGGGTGTGCCGATCCCGGCGGTGACGCGGTTCAACCTGATCAGCGGCGTCCACCCCACCAGTTCGAGGACATCGTTGCAGGGCCGCTCGTTTCGCGCGGCGCGGGGCTGGTTCGGTGGGGTCATGCAGCACTCCTCATGGCCGGCTCTCGTTCACGTGCGTCCCGGCAGCCGGGCTGTCGAGCCGGACCGCTTCCTCCTTCAGGAAGTGGATCGGCATGCGGGTCCAGACCCTGACCGGCTGGCCGCCCCGTCGCCCGGGCTCGAAGACCATCCGCAACGCACCCGCAACCGCCGCCGAGTCCAGGGCCGGCGCCCCGCTGCTCTCCGCCACCATGGCGCTGTCGACGCCACCCGCTTCGTTCACCAGAACACGCACCATTGTCGTCCCCTCGACCCCGCGGTCCCACAGGTGGTACGGATACTCAACCACCCCCTGCGTGGCGCGAAGCGCGGGGCTCTCCATCTCCGGACCCTCGCAACCCACCGCCGAAACCGCAGCCGCCCAGGCGGCAGTCATGCCGGCCCGGGCCGTCTGCGCCCACGGTGCGCGGCGTACGGGCCGCCCCCCTGGCCGCGCCTGCGGTTCGGGCCTCGGGGCGACGCCGGCAATGTCCACGGACGGCTACCTTTCCCGCGCCGCGGCGCGGAGGGCATACAGGACGTCCAGAGCTTCGCGCGGCGTGAGGTGGTCCGGATCCAGTGTGCGCAGCCGTTCGATCGCCGGGTGCACCACTTCGAACAGCGGCAACTGCGGCTGCCCGCCCCCCGCCGGCTGGCCGGCGCCGCGCCCACCACCGAGAGCATCGTATCCACCCGAATGTCTTCCCTCCAGCTCAGCAAGAAGTTCCATCGCCCGCTCGATCAGTGAAGGCGGAAACCCTGCCAGCCGCGCCACCTGTATTCCGTAGGACCGGTCCGCCCCACCGTCTTCGAGGCGTCGCAGGAAGACGATGTCGTCGCCCGTTTCGCGGACCGCCACGTTCAGGTTGCGCACCGCGGCCAGCCGGTCGGCCAGCTGTGTCAGCTCATGATAGTGGGTGGCGAAGACCGCCTTCACCCCTACGTGATCGTGAAGGTGTTCGGTTACAGCCCAGGCAATCGAGACCCCGTCGTAGGTGGAGGTGCCCCGGCCGATTTCGTCGAGCAGGACGAGGCTGCGATCGGTGGCGCCGTGAACGATCGCGGCTGTCTCGTTCATCTCCACCATGAAGGTCGACTGGCCGCGCGCCAGACTGTCCGAGGCTCCGACCCTGGTGAAAACGCGGTCGCAGATCGGGACCTCGGCACTGTCGGCGGGCACGAACGACCCGATCTGCGCCATGATCTGGATCAAGCCGGCCTGGCGGAGAACGGTGCTCTTGCCGGCCATGTTCGGCCCGGTCAGGATCACGATCCGCCTTTCCTCGTCGAGGCGGAGATCGTTCGGGATGAAACCGTTCGGCGGCAGCATGGTCTCCACGACCGGATGGCGGCCCGCGACGATGTCCAGCGCGAACCCCGCGCCCACGCCGGGACGCACGTAGGCCTGCCTCTCCGCCACCTCGGCAAACGCGGTCAGGACGTCCAGCGCGGCGATCCGCCCACTGGTCCGCTGGATGCGCGGGACAGCGAAGTTCAGTTCGCCGCGCACTCTCATGAACAGGCTCTGTTCGAGCTTGGCGATCCTGTCCTCCGCGCCGAAGACCTTCTCTTCCCAGGTCTTCAGCTCCGGTGTGAAGAACCGCTCGGCGTTGGACAGCGTCTGCTTGCGGACGTAGTCCTCCGGTACTCGGGACAGATTCGGCCGGGTCACCTCCAGGTAGTACCCGAAGACCTTGTTGTAGCCGACCTTCAGGGAAGCGATCCCGGTTCGCTCGCGCTCCCTGGCCTGGAGGGACGCGATGAAGTCCCGGGCGCCGTCGCGGGCCTCCCGGAGTTCGTCCAGCTCCCGGCTGAACCCCCTGCGGATCACGCCCCCGTCACCCAGCGCCGCCGGCGCGTCCGCCGCGATCGCTTCACTGATCCGGACTTCGACGTCTTCCAGCAGATCCATCTCACCGGTGAGCTCGTTGAGGATGTCGCTCTCGAGTTCGCCAGCCGCGTCGGACAGCGCCGGGAGTTCCCGGATGGAGGCCGCCAGCGCGAGGAGCTCCCGTGGTCCCGCCCGGCCCGATCCCAGCTTGGTGGCGAGCCGGTCGAGGTCGCGGATCGCACCGAGCGACGATCGGAGCCGCGTGCGCGTGGCCGGGGAATCGAACAGCTCCGCCACCCCCGCCTGGCGCTTCCAGATCTCCTGCCCGTCGAGCAGCGGCGAGAGCAGCCAGCTGCGAAGAAGGCGTCCCCCCATCGGGGACCTTGTCCCGTCAAGCACCGACAGGAGGGACGCATCGGCGTCGTGGGGCCGCAGGGGCTCGACCAGTTCAAGGTTGCGGCGCGTCATCGAGTCGAGTGCCATCACCGTGTCGGAGCGCCGGATCACGGGTGCGCACAGGTGCTCGGCGGCTCCCGGCCTGATCTCCTCCACATAGGCAATGGCCGCGCCCGCGGCCCGTACGAGGTTCTCGTCGCCGGGTTCGAATCCGAAGCCGTCCAGAGACTGGACCCCGTACCGTCTCACCAGCTCTTCGCGAGCCGTCTCGAGATCGAACAGCCACGCGGGTCTCACCGTGCACACCCTGCGCCCCCGGTCGTCCGCCGGCGGATCGTCAGTTTGCGGGAAAAGGAGTTCCCTGGGGTCGAGGCGCTCAAGCTCGTCCTCCACTTCGGAGCGCGCCGCCTCCAGCACCAGCAGCTGACCCGTGGAGACGTCCAGAGCCGCGATGCCGACGGTTGGGCCGGCCGGGACGAGCGCGGCCACGAAATTGTTGCGCTTGGCTTCGAGCAGCGCGTCGGCAACGACGGTCCCCGGTGTCACGGTCTCGACGACCTCGCGCCGCACGATGTCCTTCGCCTCCGCGGGATCCTCCATCTGCTCGCAGATCGCCACCCGCTTCCCGAGCCCGACAAGCCGCCCCAGGTATTCGTCGAGCGCCTTCGCCGGGACTCCGGCCAGGGGGACGTCGTCGGCCGCGCCGTTGTTCCGCGAAGTCAGGGTCAGACCCAGCAGCCGGGCCCCCTCTTCCGCATCTCCGCAGAACAGTTCGTAGAAATCCCCTACGCGGAAGAACACGAGCGCATCCCGGTGGCGGGACTTGACCGCCCGCCATTGCCTCATGAGCGGCGTGTCGAGAGCGCTGGTCGGTGCCTTTGCCAATGCGTTCCTGTCGGCTCGCGACGGGTGACAGGTCTTCGCGGCCCCCTGCCGCGCCGGACCCCCGTGATTGCCGAAAAAGTAACCGAAGGATACCGAGCCGAACGGCGCGGATCAATTCCGGCCGCGTTCCATTCCGCGGGGCCGCCAGTGACGGAGCCGGTTCGCGTTGGCAACCACGGTCACCGAACTCAGCGCCATTGCAGCGCCGGCGATCATCGGGGAGAGCCGGAGTCCCAGCGCCGGGTAGAGCGCACCCGCCGCGATGGGAATCCCGATCACGTTGTAGATGAACGCCCCCGCGAGGTTCTGCACGATGTTGCGGTGCGCCGCGCGCGAGATGCGCAGCAGGGTTTCGACGGCGCGCAGGGAGTCGCCGACCAGGGCCACGTCCCCCGTCACGAGCGCGACGTCAGTGCCGCTGCCCATGGCAACGCCCACATCCGCGGTGGCCAGCGCGGGCGCGTCGTTGATTCCGTCGCCGACCATCGCCACCACCCGGCCCTCCTTGCGCAGCGCCCCGATCACATCCGCCTTCTCGCCCGGGGAGACCTCCGCGCGAACCCGGGCGATCCCGGTCCGGCGGGCAATTCGCTGCGCCGCGGACTCGACATCCCCGGTGAGCATCATGATCTCCACGCCGGCACCCTGAAGCCGCTCCACCGCCCCGCGCGCATCCGGCCGGACCGTATCGGCGACACCGAAAACCCCCGCCGCGACACCATCCACCGCCACCGCCACCGGGGTCGCGCCATCGGCCATGAGGCGCTCCAGACCGCCGTGCAGCGACTCCGTGCCGACCCCGGCCGCGCGCAGGAAGGACACCGAGCCCACCAGCACCCGGCGGCCCTCGGCAACGCCCGACGCACCCTGGCCCGGGTGGGCCGCGAAGTGTTGCACCTCCACGCGGGGGGCGCCCGCCTCCCGGGCGTGCCGGGCGATCGCCCGCGCGGCGGGGTGCTCCGACAGCGACTCCACCGCAGCAGCCAGGCGAACGAAGTCGTCGCGGGGAAACCCCCTGGCCGGCTCCGAGTGCGTGACCTCCGGCCGCCCGACCGTAAGGGTCCCGGTCTTGTCCAGCACCACCGTGTCGACCCGGCGCGCCCGCTGCAGCGCGTCGCCGTCGCGGATGAGCACCCCGTGGGCCGCCGCCTTGCCGATGGCGATCATGACCGAGAGGGGGGTGGCCAGCCCGAGCGCGCACGGACAGGCGATCACCAGCACCGACACCGCGCTCACCGTGGCGAATCCGAGCGGCGGCTCCGGACCGAATGCGTACCACAGGACAAAGGTCGCGGCGGCGACGAACATCACCGCCGGGACGAACCGCCCGGCGACCAGATCGACGGTGCGCTGAATGGGCAGCTTGCTTCCCTGCGCCCGCTGCACCATCTCGACAATCCGCGACAACATGGTGTCGGCGCCGACGCGGGTGGCTTCCACGGTGAGTGCGCCGGTGCCGTTCACCGCTCCCCCGACCACTTCGTCGCCGGGACCCCTCGCCACCGGGAGGCTCTCGCCGGTGAGCATCGACTCGTCCACCTCCGACACGCCGGCCCGAACGACCCCGTCGATCGGGACACGCGCCCCCGGGCGCACCAGGAGCAGGTCGCCGGGACTCACCTGCGATACGGGCACGGTTTCGGTTCCGTCTTCGGTGACGCGGTCCGCGGTCTCGGGCGCCAGGTCGAAGAGGGCCCTGAGCGCCCGGCTGGTCCTGCCCTTGGCGCGCGACTCGATCGCCTGGCCCAGGACCACCAGGGTGATCACCACCGCGACCGCCTCAAAGAAGGGGCGCGCGCTTCCTTCCGGGAAGAGGCCCGGCAGGGCCACGGCCGCCATCGAGAAGATCCACGCCGCGCCGGTTCCGAGCGCCACGAGCGTGTCCATGTTCGCGGCTCCCCTGCGCGCAAGCGCCCAGGCCCCCGTGTAGAAGCGCCTTCCCACGTACAGCACGATCGGCAGCGTGAGTACGGCCGACAGCCACCAGGCCGTCCTCTGCGCCCCTCCGTCCAGAGGCGGAAGGCCGGGAATCATCTCCCAGTGCCCGATCGCCACGACCGGGAGTCCACAGACGAGTCCCACCAGGAAGCGCCTCATGAGATCGCGGTAGTTCGCCTCGCGCTCGTCGTCGCGGCCCCGCGCCGCCTTCAGCGCCCCAGCCGCCCCGGACAGCGCCTCCGCCTCGTAGCCTGCGTCCACGACAGCCAGTTCCAGGCGGCCAGGCTCGGCGTTGCCGGGCGCGCCGGGCGACCAGCGAACCCGGGCCATCTCCTCCGCGAAGTTGACGCTGACCTCGGACACCCCTTCCACCCCCGCGAGCGCCCGCTCAACGGTGGCGACGCAGGAAGCGCAGTGCATTCCGCGCACCCGCAGCTGCACTTCGGACGCCGAGCCCCTCCCGGTCGCCATCACCGCCGATTCGGCGCGGTCCTGAGGCCGAGAAGCCACTCTTCCACCAGCACCCGGTCATCGATCGCGCTTGCCTTGAGGAGCTGGTCCAGCCGTCGCAGCGCCGTGACGGCGTCCGCCAGCTCGTCCCGCTTCCAGCGCCGTGCCTGAGCCACGAACCTGCGGGTCAGAAAGCGCTGGTAGGGGGGGAGCGCCGCGTCAAGCGCCCGAGCTCCGCCTTCCATGGCGACGCCGAGCCGCAGAAGGTGGACGGACAGTCCGATCACCAGTCTGACGGCGGATTCGCCCTGCTCCAGGAGGATGACCAGCCCTTCGAGGGCCTCGCTGATCCGGCGGTTTCCCACCAGGTCGAACCACGCCCAGAGGTCCTGGCGGGGGATCTGAAGACCGCCCTGCCGAACCGCGTCCGCATTGACCGGCGCGCCTTCGCCGACCATCTGGGAGAGCTTGCGCGTCTCCTGGGTCAGGACACCCAGGTCGGTCCCGACCGCGCCCGCAAGCATCTGTGCGGCATCGACCTCCACCTCTGCGCCAAGCTCCTCCCGCGCCCAGGACACAATCCACGCCGGTACCCCATCGGCCGGAACAGGCTTGAATTCGGCAGCCGTCGCGACCCGGGCAAGATCCCGGTAGAATCTGGCCCTGGATCGGGCGGGCACGGTCGCCTGCAGGATCAGCACCAGCCCCCGCGGGGGCTTCTTCGCAGCGTCCAGCACGACCTGCCGCGCTTTGGGGCTGCCCGCGAGCGCCTCCGCTTCGCTGACGTGGACCACCCGCCACTCGGCCATCATCGGCGGTGTGGCAATGACCGAGGCCAGGTGCTCGACGGTTACATCGGGCCCGTGGAGCCGGTCCAGGTTGAAGTCCCGCGTCGCCGGGTCGCAGTAGCGGTCGACAATGCGCCGTGCCGCGACGGACTTCCTGTAATCGTCGTTGCCGTGGAGATAGAATACTCCACCGTCATCCGCGGCCACATTCAGTCCGGATCCACCTGAGCCACACCGGACCCCCGGGCCCGAACCCGGTCCAGCTCCCTCTGGAACTCCGGCCGCTTGTCACGCTCCGCCTCCGCAGGCCCGCGACCCGCGTGCGGGATTCGCACCAGGGGCGGAAGCGGGAAATGGACCGGCGCTTCCGTGTGGGGAGGTGCAACGGCGGCCACCGGCGGCTGAAGGGGTTCAGGCACACCCCGGCCAGGGCGCGGAGACCATCCCGACGCCACATTGAGCACGATCACCAGGAGAGTGGCCGAGGCGGTCAGGCCCGTGATGGCCGGACGCGAGTATCCGCCGCGCTCGAAGGGCCAACGATCCACCGGTGACTCACCCCGATCCACCAGCGCTTCGGGATCCTTCCTGAGCGAATCTCGCAGCACCGCGACCCCGGTGCGGATCACCCTGTCGTAGCGACGGCACGGCGCGCACTCCGCCATGTGGGCGATCACCGCGGCCCGCGTATCATCGTCCAGCCGATCGTCGCGATAATCCGAATAGAGGTGCAGGAACCAGCGGCGGCACGCATGAGCGGTCCAGGGCCCGCTCCGATCTGGATCTGCCGGATGTTCGGTATTCCTGAGCAATATAGTCGGCTCCGAAGCGGTGACTCGAACCCACCCCAAGGCAAATCGGCCCAGGGAGCGAGGGCAGAGCGTGTGGCGACCGCCCCATCTCTGACTATACCACGTAGCGTTGGCGGCTGCACTCTACTATACAGCCCGTGGGCGTGCAGGGTTCCACGTTCCGGGCGCACCGCCGGTCCGGATCCGGCAGCCCGTGGACAAGCCTCCGCGGCATTCGAGCGGCGAATGCGTCCGGGCTGGCTATTCGATCATCGGAGCGATCAGCCGGGCGAAGTTGTTCCGGGCGCGGTTCAAGCGGCTCTTGACCGTTCCGAGGGAGCACCCGGTGATCTCGGCGATCTCCTCGTATCTCTTGCCGTGCAGTTCGCGGAGCACGAAGACGACGCGGTGGTGTTCGGACAGCTTCCTGACCGCCTCGTGAACCTTCTCGCGCAAAGCCCTCCTCCGGTAGAGATCGTCGGGACGGGTCTTGGGATCCTCCCACTCCAGCGGTCTGAAGTCGGCCTCCCAGTTCTTCATCAAGGCCTGGAAGAGCACCACCGGATTCCGGGAGCGGTTCCTCAGTTCGTTCTTGGCGAGGTTGCCCGCAATGGTGTAGATCCAGGTCGAGAACTTGCGGGACTGGTCGAACCTGTCGAGGTGCCGGTATACCCGGATGAACGTCTCCTGAATCAGGTCCTCGGCGCGCTCCCGGTCTCCGAGCGTGCCGAACACGAAATTCTGCAGACGCCGCTCGTAGCGCCGCACCAGTTCCGTAAACGCTTGCTCCTCGCCATCCAGAAACAGTTGAACCAACTGACTGTCACCCAGTTCGGCGATCTCCCGCCTGGCCTGGCTCGCAGTCCTCTGTTCGTCGAGAACCCGTATTGCGTGGACCACTTGTCCACCCCCTCTCCATGGCTGTGCGGTTCGGTCAGCCGAACCCTGGGATGAGTCACCGTTTCCCGTCACCGTTTCCCGTCACCTCCCATGTTGCTCGCATAAACCATGCCAAAACGGGATCGGCGTTCGAGAAGGCCCTGAACAGCCCGCAGGGGCGAGTCCCCGCTGCATTCGGACGGAGGTGCGTCCGGGCGGTCACTCCCTTGCCTGTCCCCTTTCGTGGACATCCAATCCCCTCCGCGCGACAGTCCGCGGGAACGGGGTCCGGCAAATCCGTCGCATGCTCCGACGGTATCGCTCGCCGGCGGCAGGTGGACGCACGTCCCCGCTGCATGCGTGCCAGCGATGCGCCGGGTGCGACGCGGGGACTATCCGCGGGCCAGGAAGTGTGCGGCGTACAGGATCGTGACCACCGACTTCCCGTCGCTGACCTCGCCCCGCCGCACCAGTTCCACGGCGCGGGAGAGAGGCATTCGTCCCGCCTCGAGGAACTCGTCCCTGTCCGTGCTCACCGTTCCCGGCTTCAGATCGAAAGCCGCGAAAAGGTGGATCTGTTCGTTGGTGAATCCCGGCGTCGTGTGGATCGTAGTCAGCTCGACCAGCCGGCCTGCCCGTACCCCCGCCTCCTCTTCCAGCTCCCGCCGCGCACACTCCTCCCAACTCTCCCCCGGCTCGATGATCCCGGCCGGGACTTCGTAGATCACGCCGCCGGCGGCGTACCTGTACTGGCGGAGCAGGATCACCTCGGGATCCGGTTCGGCCTCGCTTCCGGCCACGGGGAGCACCGCGGCGGCGCCACGGTGACGTATCATCTCCAGTTCGCCCACCGACCCGTCGGGGTATCGAACCGTGTCGAGGCTGAGGCGGACGATCCGGCCATCGTGAATGAGACGGGTGCTCAGCAGCGCGCTTCGGTCCTCGCTCATGGCACAGCCTCATCGTCATCGCGGTGCACGGACACCGGCCCGGCGCCGAGCGCCTCCAACTGCTGCTGGACCTCGTCCGCATCTCCCACGACCACGGTGCACAGTTCCTCCGGACGGATGTGCCGCCGCGCCGATGCCGCCGCCTGGTCAAGGTCGACCGCGCGCACCCTGTCCCGGTAGCTCCGGTAGTAGTCCCCGGGCAAGTCGAAGATCACGAGTTCGGCGACGCGCGAGGCGATCTGTCCCGTGGTCTCCACGCGCAACGGGAACACCCCGGCCATGTAGCTTGTCGCCGCATCAACCTCCTCGCGCGTCGGGCCATCCTCGACGACACCCTCGATCTCACGGAGGATCTCGCGCACCGCGGCGCCGGTAACCGCATTGTCCACCGATGTGGAAACGACGAACGGTCCGGCCCCCCGCCGCGCACTGAACCTGGACCGCACGCCGTAGGTGAAGCCGTTTCGTTCGCGCAGGTTGAGGTTGAGCCGGGAGGAGAACGAGCCGCCCAGCACGAGGTTCAGCACCATAAGCGAAAAATAGTCTTCCACGCTTCGCGCCACCCCCGGGTGCCCGATGCGGATCTCGGACTGGACCGACCCCGGCCGGTGGACCAGATGAACCGCCCTTTGCGGGCACCGCGCCGGCGCCCCCGGCTCCGGACCGGGTTCGATCACGCGATCCCATCCACCGAAATCCCGTTCCGCGAGCGACATCGCCTCCGCCGGCTCGACATCTCCGGCCACGATCAGCGCCGCTTCCGACGGTCCATACCGGGCGGCGGCAAAGCCGTGAGCGTCCGCCGGGGTCCGGCTTCCCAGCGAGACCTCGGTCCCGCCCAGCGGGCGACCATAGTCGCCTCCATCGCCGAAGATGAAGCGCGCGAACGCGTCGCTCGCGAGGGACGCAGGGTCCATGCGCCGATGCGCCGCCGCCGCGACCAGCTGAGCTCGGTACCGCTCGAAGTCGGCCGCCGGGAAGGCCGGGCGCCGCACCATCTCCGAAAGGAGGGGCAAGGCGTCCTGCAGCCGGTCGGCCATGCAGGATACGGCCACCGTCGTCGAATCCCACCCCGCCGCGACGCCGAAGCCGGCCCCGATGTCCTCGAGCTCCCTGGCGAGTTCGCGGCTGGAAAGGCGCTTCGTTCCACCCTCCAGCGCGTTTCCCGTCAGAACGGCCAGACCACCCTTGCCTTCGGGCACCGCGGTCTCTCCGGAACGGAGAACGATCATCCCCGTCACGATGGGAAACGGAGAGCCTCGGACGACCCGAACCTCCATGTCGTTGTCCAGAGCGCCCGTTTCCACCGGGGGAAACTCGAACGGACGGATCGAATCCGGCGCCGGGGGACGACCGCGGTCGCGGCCGTTCATGCCCGCCCCTCCGGCAGGTACCGCACAACCACCCTGTTCTCCCCGTGCAGGTATTCCCGGGCCCATTCCCGAGCCTCCTCCAACTCGACTTCCCGGAGCCGCCGCAGATCCTCGTTGAGGCGCGCGGCAGTTCCAAAATGGGTCGTGTACATCGACAGCAGATCGGCGCGCGTGGCCACCTGCTGCAGATCCCTTACCTCGCGGGTCTCCAGTCCGGCGACCGCACGCTCGAACTCCTCGCGGGCAAGCGTGGGGGCACCGTCCAACACCCCGCTCGCCGCTTCCTCGAGCGCGTCCGGGTCCGTATCCGGAAGGCCGGTCGCAATCACCAGAAAGATGGTCGCGCCGGTGGTGAGGGGCAGCAGGTGACAGGTGGCCGACCTCCCCAGCCCGCCGCGCACCACGCGCTCGTAGAGGCGCGAGGAACGACCCGATCCAAGGCAGCACGACACGACATGGCCCGGGTAGAACTCGTCGCTGGTAAAGGGCGGCACCCGCGCGGCCATGTAGATCCTCGGCAGCGGCACCGCCGCGACGACATCGGCGCGCAAGGTCTCACCGGTCGAGAAGGGGACGTGCCCGTCGCCCGGGAGGGGGGGAGGTTCGGGGCCCGGCGGGATCGCTCCGAAATAGCGGTCGACGCGGCCGAGAGCATGGGCGGGATCGATGCCGCCGCAGATGGAAAGAACCGCGTTGTTGGGGAGGTAGTAGGTCCGGAAGAAGTCGCGCACATCCTCCAGGGTGGCAGCCGAGATGTCATCCATGGACCCGATGACGGTGTGGTGGTACGGATGCGCGGGTGGAAAGAGGAGGGACTGGATCCGCTCGTCCCAGTCGCCGTAGGGCTGGTTGTCGTAGCGCTCGCGGCGCTCGTTCATCACCACCTGGCGCTGGTTCTCCAGCTTCTCGGCGGTCATGGCGGGGAGCATCCATCCCATCCGGTCGGCCTCGAGCCAGAGTGCCAGATCGAGGTAGTGGGAGGGCAAGGTCTCGAAGTAGTTGGTGCGGTCGAACCAGGTCGTGGCGTTGGCGGAGCCGCCGACCCGCTCGATGTGCTGGAAGTGCCCGTTCTTCGCGACGTGCGCGGAGCCCTGGAACATCATGTGCTCGAAGAGATGGGCGAAGCCGGTGCGACCATCCGGCTCATTCCGCGATCCGACGCCGTACCAGAGATTCACCGCGGTCACCGCCGTGGTCGCATCCGGCGCCAGGACCACTCTCAGGCCGTTGTCGAGCCGGTGCTGTTCGATTTCGATCATTCCTCCCCCGCCGTTCGCAACGCATATTCAACCGTCACAGAACAATTCTCGCCATGCAGCCGCACAGCACAAGCGGGCCACCATCTCAGGAGCCGCGCCCGCGGGTGCGCAGACGGCCACAAGGAGACACTTCGGTGGAATTCACCCCCTTCCAGATGGAACGCTGGCAGTCCACCTACGAGCACCGGGTCGACTACAACCTTTCGGAGAGCGGGGTGCATCCGCTCACGGTCGGCGAGCTTCTCGCCTTCGCGGGGCCATCGGCCGACCTGTCCCGCGTACTGCTCGGGTACAGCCAGTCGAACGGGACGGACGAGCTGCGAGCCCTGATCGCCTCGCTGCATCCCGGCGCGACGGAGCGCTCGGTCGTGGTGACGATCGGTGGTGCCGAGGCGAACTTCGTGGGGTTCTGGGAGCTCTCGCGTCCCGGGAAGCCTGTCGCCGTGATGCTTCCCAACTACATGCAGGTTCCCGGCCTGATCCGGAACTTCCAGGGCGGCGCCCAGCCCTTCCACCTCCGCGAGGAGACCGGTTGGCGTCCGGATCTGGACCAGCTGGAATCGGCGCTCGCCGCCGGCGCGGGGTTCATTCTCGTCACGAACCCCAACAACCCCACGGGCGTAGCGCTAACGCCGGCGGAAATGGACGAAATTGTCACCCTGGCCGACCGCTACGGGGCGTGGATCCTGTCGGACGAGGTCTACCGGGGCGCCGAGGTGGGGCCGGATCCCGTGCCGAGCTTCTGGGGCCGATACGACAAGGTCCTGGTCACCAACTCACTGTCCAAGGCATACGGCTTGCCCGGCGTTCGCCTGGGCTGGGTGGTGGGACCCGACGAGGTGGTGGAGCGGCTGTGGGCCCGCACCGACTACACCACGATCGCCCCCCCGTCCGTATCGGACGCGCTCGCGCGCATCGCCCTGTCGCCCGGGGTCCGGCCCCGGATTCTGGAACGCACGCAGGCGATCATCCGCCGCAACCTGGCGCTGTTGACCTCATGGATCGACGCCAGCGGCGGACTCTTCACCTTCACCCCACCGGACGCCGGGGCGATTTCAATGATCCGCTACCACTCCGACCTCGGCTCTCTCGAACTCGCCGAACGCCTGCGGGTGGAGCAGAGCCTTCTGATCGTCCCGGGTGCGCACTTCGGGATCGACTCGACGATGCGGCTCGGCTTCGGTCCTCCGCCGGAGGAGTTGCTCGCCGGGCTGGAACGTCTGCGCGCGGGCTTTGCCCGGGAACCCGGCCCGCTCCGGGCGATGGCCTGAGCGGCGGCCGCAGTCCCGCTACAGCTCCACCTCTTCAATGCAATCGGGCTCGTCGTAGCCCGCCTTGCTCACGGCGCGCGACACGGGGTGCAGGTGCAGTTCGGGCGTTGCACTCCCGGCCAGGATGTCCTCCAGCGCAGCCGGCGGGGTGCCGCGCGCCAGCCAATCGTCCCATGCCGACTCGGGCAGGATCACGGGTACGCGGTCGTGGAGCCAGCGGATCGCCGGGGGCGCGGCCCGGGTGAGGACCGAAAAGGTCGCCAGCCGATTGCCCCGAGCGGGCTTCCAGAGCGCCCAGATGCCCGCCATCGCGAAGAGCGCGCGTCCGGGACGGTGAAGCCAGTACGGCTGCTTCACGCCTTCGCGCGCCACCCACTCGTAGAATCCGTCCGCCGGGACCAGACATCGCCGGGCAAGAAACGGCTCCCGATAGGCGCTCCGTCTCGACACCGACTCGGATCTGGCGTTGATCATGCGGGCGCCCACCCCGGGACTGTCCGCCCAGTGCGGCACCAGGCCCCACCGCATCGGCCCGGCGCGCCGTCCCTCCGGAGCGGCGACGACCACCGGGACCTCATCGGTCGGCGCAATGTTGTACCGCGGAAGCCGCACGTCCCGGAGCGGCGCGACGCCCGCGGCGAAGGCGGCCCCGATCGCATCGGCCTCGCCCGTTACGGTGAAGCGGCCGCACACGGCTCCGCCTCGTCGCGGAGGCTCCTCGGCCTACCCACGAATCGCCGCCAGATCCCTCACGACAAAGAACCCATCCTCGCCCAGGCGCTGGTATAGCGGCATCAGCAGCATGCCGCTGCAGGGCGCCGCCACTTCCCCGTTCCGGTCGTCGCCGACAACGTCGCCCGCACGCACGCGCTGGAAGTTCCGCCAGCCGGGCCGCGTGGTGTAGTCGTCCCGTTCCTCCACCGGGTGACGGTACACCGCCTCGAGATGCCCGGGAAGATGGCCGGTCAGATTCCGCAGCATCTCAAACGCGCGCCTCGCCTCCGGCGCATCCGAATCTCCGAGAAGACCCGCCGCGCGGATGGCCAGCCAGATCGCCGCCACCGCCCTGGTCGCGGCCTGGGCCTCCCCGTGCTGCCCGCATTCGCACAGCACCGTGGTGTAACCGAGCCGATTGAGGTGGCTCAGCAGCGTACCCCGGAGGTGGTCGTCGAGGCCCAGCACCATGGGAAGCGGGATCTCCCGGGCAAAGGCCCGGTGGCCGGGTCGGTCGTCGGTCGAGGTGAAAGTGCCGCCCCGTCCTGAAGTGGAGTGCAGGTCGAGCACGTACACCGGACCCCGCCGCCGGGCGGCAACTTCTTCCAGAAGCCCCTGCACCCGAAGGACCTCGAGGTCCTCCCGTGCGGGCGTTCCGACCCGCCGGGAATTGGTGGCAGCGATCGCTCCGTCGGCCGAGGCGCCATCGCCGCGGGACTCCAGCGCCCCCAGAAACTCTGGTGTCCAGGCGCGGTTGAGGTCATATGCAATGAACCGCTGCCCGGCTGCGAGCGCGGGACGATTGCCCACAACGGCCACAAAGTCGCCGGTCAGCACGCCGGATCTCGCCCGCACCGTGTCCACCATCGCTTCCAGCGCGCGTACCCCGGCGGGTTCGTTTCCGTGGACGCCACCGAAGCAAAGCAGCAGCGGACCTTCCGATGCGCCCTCCACCCATCCGATGAGGCCATCGCCCCCTTCCTTCAACTACGCTCCCTCCAGTCTCTCCTCCAGAAGGTGATAGGCCATCGGCATGAAGTCGATTTCGGTCACGAGGCCCACCAGTTGTCCGCGCTTCACGACGGGCAGCGCCGACACCCTGTGGCTGCGCATCGTGCGGATCGCATCGAGCGTGGTGGTTTCGGGAGTGACCGTGATGGGGTGTTTCTCCATCACCTCGCTGACGGGCATGCTCTCGGCTTCCTCCTGGGTGCGCCCCTGCGCCATGAGCCGCAGGATCGACCGATAGGAGACGATCCCCACGAGCCGGTGATCGTTGTCCTCGATCAGGACGTGGCGAATGTTGCGGAGGTCCATGAGGTAGGCGACCAGCTCGACCAGTTCATCCTGATTGACGGTGGTCAGCGCGGTCGTCATGTACTGCTCGACGCGGACGTAGTGGTGTTTCCAGCCTCCGGTCTCCTCGAGATTCGCCAGCTCCCACTGTGCGACGGGAATGCCCTCCGTCTGCTGCCGCACGGTGGCCGAGGTGATCGCGCTCAGGACTTCGCTGCGCGTCCCGGCCTTCTTGAGGCTGCCAAGCGATCTGACGGCCCAGCTCGAACCGGTCACGCCCGCCTTCACTCGCTCCTCGATGATCTCCAGGTAGCGGTTCACGTCGCCCGGGTTCAGCGGGTAGTCGGCGAGCCCGTGCCGAGCGAGCGGCAGCAGCGTGTCCAGAATCAGCTGGTCGGCGGGACCGCTCTGGCCATCCAGCCACGCCAGCCCGGACCTCAGGCCGAGACGCGACGCGGCCAGGAAGTTGCTCTTCGCGTCGTCGAAGTCCATGCGCTCGGTAAGATCGGGATACTCCTTCGCGGCGCCCAGCACGGTCCCGATCCAGAACACCGTGTTCGCGATCTCGTCGAGGGTGGTGGGGCCCGATGGGAGCACCCGGCACTCGATCCGCAGATGGGGCTTCCCGTTCGAGATGCCGTAGCAGGGCCGGTTCCACCGATACACGGTGCCGTTGAAGAGCTGAAGCGCTTTCAGTTTGGGCACGCCTCCCTCATCCAGCAGCCGGATCGGGTCCTCGTCGACCTCGGTGGCCAGAAGAACGCGAAAGGTGGCGATGTCCTCCTGAAAGAGTTCCACCACGCTGCGTTCGAGCCAGCTCCCGCCGAAGCGGACCCGCGGACTCATCTCGCGCATGTGGAGATCGGCGCTGCGAGTGTCGAGGGACTGCTGGAAGAGCGCGATCCGGGTCTCGGACCAAAGCCGCCTCCCGAAGAGCAACGGTGAGTTCACGCACGCCGCAAGTACCGGACCGGTGCAGGCCTGTGACACGTTGTAGTGGTGGGCGAACTCGTCGGCCGACACCTGGAGGTGCACCTGAAAGCTCGTGTTGCAGGACTCCAACATGACCGAATCGTGTTCGATCATGAGCTCGTCGGTCCCTCGGATGCGAAGCCGGTACGGGCCCCTTCCGGTCCGGTTCATCGCCTCGTTCAGCGCGTAGTAGCGAGCCCGTGGCGTGATGTTGTCCAGCGAAAGGTCCGACTTGGCCAGGGTCGGCAGAATCCCGGTCAGAACAACCTCGCAGTCCCTTCGCCGAGCGGCCTCCCGCACCCGGGACACGTAGCCGTCCAGCTCTTCCTTCATGTCGGAAAAGCAGGAGCCTTCGAGAACGCGCGGAGACAGGTTCGCCTCCAGGTTGAAACGGGCAAGCTCCGTGGTGAAGGGCTCGGCGTCGACATCATCCAGAACCTCCACCGCGACGGGTGCCGGCCTCCACGCTTCGTCGACCAGGAACATCTCCTGCTCTGCGCCGAACCGGCGTATGCCCGACTCGATCAGCCCTTCGTCAAGGATGCGCTCCATGGCCTGGAGATCCCTGAGCAATGCCCGCGTGAATCTGCGGATCGCCTCCGGCGATGTCTGCGGTGCGACGTCTACTCCCATCGTGTCTCCTTCAGCTGCGTGTGGGGGCCTGCCCTCCCGGCAGCCGGGAACATCTGCAGAGCCCCGTTCGCGGGCCGGAAATAGTGTATCGCCGGGGGGGCGTTGCGGAAAGGTCGGCGGCCCTGCCATTCCAGCCGACTCAAAGGAATGTGGCGATGTCGTCCAGCGGCTTCTTGGTGATTCGCGGCACCCGGGCGTCGCCGGCGGGGTAGCCAGCCACCAGGATGAGGAACGGACGCTCGTTCGGGGGCCGGCCGAGTATCTCGTTCAGGAAACCCATCGGCGAGGGCGTGTGCGTGAGCGTAGCCAGTCCGGCGTGGTGAAGTGCGGTGATGAGGATGCCGGTGGCGATGCCCACGCTTTCCTGGACGTAGTAGTTCTTGACTCTCCGCCCGTCGGGCAGTTCCTGATAGCGCTCCGCGAAGATCACGATCAGGAACGGTGCAGTCTCCAGAAATGGCTTGTGCTCGTCGGTTCCGAGCTCCGCGAGGGCGTCCAGCCACTCCTGCGGCGCTCCACCGCCGTAGAAGGCCCGCTCCTCCTCCTCGGCAGCGACTCGTATCCGGGCCCTCACCTCCGGTTCGGTGACGGCCACGAAGTGCCATGGCTGGTGGTTCGCGCCGTTTGGCGCTGTTCCGGCCGCCCGAATACACTCCTCGATCACCGGGCGGGGAACCGGGCGTGAGCTGAAGTCGCGCACGGTCCGCCGGCGAGCGATCTCACGGCGGAACTCGGCCGCCCTCCGCTCCATCTCGGCGGGGGCGTATTCCACCCAGGATTCCAGCGGGTGGAAGCGGGGCCCGGTCACGGACCTCCACTGCCCCTGAGGCGAACGAACACGGCGACCACGCCGTCCACATCCTCCAGCTCGCGGGCTACGCGCTCGGGCGACACCTGGAGGTGCCGCGACAGGAAGCGCACATTGACGAATCCCACAACCTCGTCGTCCGACAGCACGATCTCGTTCCACTCGCTGGCGGCCCGTGCACTGAAGCGCTCGTACGCGTCGGCGAGAATGCCGGCGTGGCCGTCGATGCGTACATGGAAGTCCCCCGCGTGGACCGAATACTCGCTGGAGATCGCCATCCAGCCCTCGCCCCGGCGCCTCTGCGAGATGACCACGTCCGGGGAGACTCCGGCGCGTTCGGCCAGGAAGAGCGCCACCGGTATCTCGCCCGGGGCGAGCTTCCACTGGGCCAGCACCATGACCTCCTGCTGCGGGACCGAGAAATGCTCGCCCACCGCGCGAAGGAACGCCGCCTCGTCCGATCCGCCGGAGCCGGGGCACTGTCCCTGAAGCCCGGCGGGGGCCGCAAGGAGGATGATCGCGACCGGGAACAGCAGCGCCCGCCGGACGGCGCGCATCGCCGCCCGCGTGTCAGCGGGAACCCGTTCCCCGGTCCCCGGCAGTCTCCGGTTCGTGTTCATCTGCCAGCGTCTCCTGTTACCTGAATCTCTACATCCCGGGGCCCCTCCGCCAGTGTCGCCAGAGCCAGCGCACGCGCCGCCTCGGTCGGGGCGATCCCCCGGTCGTCCGCGTCCCGGAAGATCCGGGTCAGCGTCCGACCGATCGACCGGACCCGTCGTTCCAGTTCGCCGGAATCCGAGATTCCGGATTCCATCAGCCCGAAGGCCATCGCGCCTCCACCGTTTATGACGTAGTCCGGCGCGTAGAGGATGCCGCGTTCGCGAAGACGCTGGGCGTCTTCCGCCGTCTCGAGCTGGTTGTTGGCCGACCCCGCAACGATCCTGCACCGCAGCACGGGGATTGTGCGCCGGTTCACCGTCGCGCCGATCGCACAGGGGGCATACACGTCGCACGGCGTCTCGTAAACCGCCAGGGGCTCCACGACCCCGCCGCCACACTCCTCGGCCACCGTCCGCGCCAGGTCGGCATCCAGGTCGCAAACCAGCACCCTCGCCCCGGAGCGACCCAGCAGCCGCGCAAGGGGGCCACCCACGTCACCGGCCCCCTGGACCAGCACCGTGCGGCCGTTCATGTCCCTGGTTCCGTCGATGTGGGCCAGCGCAGCCAGGATCCCCTCGTGCACGCCGGCGGCGGTGAACGGCCCCGGATCGACCGCGTGACCTCCCGCCTCGATCCCCGCCGAGCAGCCCGCGACGCTGTTGGTCACTCCCGCCAGAAACGCCATGTCCCGCGGGGTGGTCCCCAGGTCCTCGCCGACGCGGTAGGCACCTCCCAGAACGTTGAGGATCTGCCCGAATCGGGTGAGCAGACTTCGCCGCGCCTCCCCGCGCATCGGTCCGGGAACCGCCAGCACCGACTTGCCTCCTCCGTAGCCGAACCCCATCGCGGCCCACTTCCAGGTCATTCCCTCGGCCAGCCGCATCGCGTCCTTCAGGCCCTCGGCCGGCGTCGCGTAGGTCTTGAGCCGGCAACCCCCCGTCGGCCGGCCCAGGGTGTCGTCGTGAAGCGCGATGAAGATCCAGCTGCCCGTCCCCGCGTGATACGACGCCACGACGCCCAATCCATCCCATTGCTCGATCAACGCCTCCAGCGTTTCACTCATTTGCAGCCTCCGCCCATGTTACGGTGTGCGACCCGTCGGCCCTCCGGCTCGCCGGACGCGGTACCGCACTTCGATGCTTCGGGCGAAAGGATGGCTTAGCTTCCCATTCGAAAGGAAACACCCGCGGCGAGGTCGAAACAATCCTCACGCGGCACCCAGGAACGAAGAGTCAGCTATGGAATGGATTGCAAGCCCCGAAGCGTGGATTGCCCTGGCGACCCTGGCGGTCCTGGAGATCGTCCTCGGGATCGACAACATCGTCTTCATCTCGATCCTCGCCGACAAGCTTCCCGAGGAACAGCAGCCGAGGGCGAGGCGCAACGGCCTCATCCTGGCCATGGCCACGCGCCTGGCCCTGCTCGGTACGATCACCTTCATCATGAGGCTGACCGAACCGCTCTTCACCGTTCTTGGCCATGGTTATTCGGGGCGTGACCTGATCCTCCTGGTTGGAGGACTCTTCCTGCTCACCAAGGCGACTCGCGAGATCCACCATCGGCTGGAGGGCGAGGAGGAAGGGAGGAAGAAGGCGCGCGCGGTCAGCTACGGTGCCGTCCTGGCTCAGATCGCGGTCATGGACATGGTCTTCTCGCTGGACTCCGTGATCACGGCCGTGGGACTGGCGGAGGACCTGATGGTGATGGTCATCGCGATCGTGCTGGCCGTGGTGGTGATGATGATCGCGGCCGAACCCGTGTCCAGATTCGTGAATGACCACCCCACCGTGAAGATGCTCGCGCTCAGCTTCCTGCTCCTCCTGGGGATGACGCTGGTCGCCGAGGGCTTCGGCCAGCACATACCCAAGGGCTACATCTACTTCGCCATGGGCTTCTCGATCTTCGTCGAGGGGCTGAACCTGCGGGCACGGCGGGTCAGGGAGCCGGTCAGACTGCGTCCGCCGCAAAGGCATCCCGACGGACCGAAGGGCGCCGCAGCCGCTCCTGCCGCCGAAAAGTAGTACGCCCGAGAGGATTCGAACCTCTGGCCTCTGCCTCCGGAGGGCAGCGCTCTATCCAGCTGAGCTACGGGCGCAAGGTGCTGTAATCATCCGTCCGGAGACTTTTTCGGTCAAGCCCGCGCCGTGAAGGCGCCCAGGAGGACGGGCGTCATAAGCCGAGTTCTGTGCTCCGCCCGTCGGCGGATGGGATCATCTGTCTGGGACCCGGATCACTCCGGGCCTCTAGCGGCCTACCCGGGACTGATGCGGGACAGGCGGCCCCACAGTCCCCTATTTGGCCTTGCTCCGGATGGGGTTTGCCGTGCGACGCCTGTTGCCAGGCGCCCGGTGCGCTCTTACCGCACCCTTTCACCCTTGCCTGTGCCCCGTTCCCGGGGCCATCGGCGGTCTGCTCTCTGCTGCACTTTCCGTCACCTCGCGGTGCCCGGGCGTTACCCGGCATCCTGCCTTGCGGAGCTCGGACTTTCCTCCGCGCGGCGAGTCCTGTGGGGACTCCCGGCGGCGATCCCTCGGCCCGTCCTCCTGAACGCGCTCCCGGAAAGTTCACCCGGAAGGGGCACCGTGACCAGAGCCGGCAGCCCGGCCCGGTGCCGCGGCTCAGCGCCCCCGCAAGCCGAAACATTAGATTTTTCGGGAAACATGTGTTCCAGTTAATCGGATAACTTGTTCCCCCGTGACGAAATAGGGGTATTGACTTTCCGGAATCGTGACCATATCGTTCAATGTACGACTCCAGAGCCGTACGATCCACGAGTTCACGTCCTCAAACGCAAGGATGGTCGTGATGGTCTGGCGCCGAGTTGTGACTACCCGGGTGGACACGTGTTCGACACCGGCGGCCCGCGGGCTGCTGGCCTTCGCGGCCCTGTCTCTGGCCCTGGCCGCGGCACCCCGGCTGACGTCGGCCCAGCCCCCCGCGGACGACCACCCGGAGGTCTCCCAGGGGCCCGTGGTCGTGTACCTGGTGCGGCACGCGGAGAAGGCTGACGACGGTACCGACGATCCGCCGCTGTCTCTCGCGGGAAAGATCCGGGTCATGGGCCTGCGGCAACTCCTGGGCGACGCCGGGCTGACCCACATCCACACGACCGACTTCAACCGCACGCGCGATACCATCAGACCCATCGCCGAAGAGCGCGGCGTCGACGCCGCCGTCTACGACCCGCGCGAACTCCGAATGCTGGCCGACGGCATTCTCAGGACGCCGGGACGCCACCTGGTCGTGGGCCACAGCAATACCACTCCCGTGCTGGTTGCCGCGCTCGGAGGCGACCCGTTCGATCCGATCGACGAATACGAGTACGACAGGCTCTACATCGTCGTCGCCCACCCCGGCCAGCCGCCCACCACCATCCTCCTGCGCTTCGGCGAGCCGTATATCGAGGGTTACGACATCGGTCTGCGCGCGGATCGGACCGACGTGGGTCCATTGGTGTCGCGGCGACGGAACTGACCGGGCCGCCGGAGTCGCTCAGAAGGTAACGACGAGCGCGATCGTAAAGACGCGGTCCAGTTCGTCCCGCGGCACCGTTACCGACCCCGTCCTTTCCCCATCCGGGGACCACAGCGGAACCCTTCGCAGGGCCGGCTCGTTGTCGAAGGTGGTCCGGAACGATGTCTTCAGGCCCAGGTGTTCGTTCATCGCCACGCTCACGGAGTTGGTCCAGTCCGCCCGCACATCCGACGGATTGTCGCCGTTTCCGTCGAGGACCAGATTGCTCCTCAGGTCGGTGTTCTCCGTCATCTGGCGGAAGTACTCCGAGGATAGCCTGATCCCCACGAAACGGCCCGAAGCGTCCGGATCCGGGACCACGTCCCGCTGCACCGTGTGAGTCAATCCGTACGCCGTGCGGAGCCTCTGCCGGTTGTTTCGGACCCAACGTGTCGATACCCCGAATACGTTGACAACCCGATGCTTGAAGCCGGCGAAGGTGTCCCGCTTCCACCCCGATTGCACGTAGAAGGAAGTCCGGGTCGAGAACCGGCGGTCCACCCGCACGAGGCCGTTGTAGTTTTCCGCCGAGAGGTTGCTCTCGCTCGTTTCGTCGATGCTGTAGTCGGATTCGCTCCCGACGGCCCTGCGCTGGACGCGGGTCGAGTGCGTTCGGATACCGCCGGCCTCGACCTTCACCTCGGTCCTGTCCCATGCACGCGTCACGCTTCCGGCCAGCCCGAAGGTCGAGGACTCCGCGTTGCCTCCCGTGCGGACAAAACTGAACTCGCTGGAGGCGTTCCACCGGCGTTCGGCGTCCTGCGCGTGCAGCCCCGGCGCGGACACGCACATGAGCACGAGCAGTCCGTGGACAATGTTACCTGTACCGTTCCTCCGATCGATCATGGCTGAGGGTTCCAGACGGTGCGGTAGCCGTCCGCCGCCAGATTCCAGCGCCGACCGTAGACGTGCAACCGGTCCGTGCGCTCCCCCCGGGCGTAGAGTTCCCCGCCCGCATGGGTCCACGCGAGCACGCTGCCCTCCAGATTGACAATGTCCACACCTCGTCTGCGCATCTTCCGGACATAGTCGGAACTGCGGAGGCCGATCGTGCAGTACGCGACCAGGGTCCGGCCCGCTAACTCCTGCAGCCTCGCATCGAAGTCGTCCGTGCTGATCGCTCCCGGCAGCGTCGACACCTCGCGCTCCCCGCGGGTGCGCACGTCGACGAGCACGATGCCACCCTCCCGGAGCGCCTCACGGAGTTCCGCGGCCGTGATCGTCGGGACATCGGGGTAGTCCTCCCTGATCTCGGCGATCATCCGCTCCATCGCGGCCCGCCGGCCGGCCTCCGCGTCCGGCCCCTGGGCGCCGGCGGGAACCGCCGGCAAGAGCCACGCGACGCAGAGCAGTCCGAGGATAATCCCGGAGGGGCACCGAGGGTGGCGAGGCGCCGGGTTATTCGACCGGCGTCTGTGCATGGTTCCCCACAGCGTACTGGAAGAGGTCGTTCACGGCAGACACCTGGAAGCCCTCGCGCTCCAGGAAGGAGGCGGCGGCCGAGGCGCGGGCTCCGCTCAGGCAGTGCACGAGCAACCGCTTGTCGCGCGGCAGTTCGCCAAGCCGGCCGGCCAGCCGCGTATGCGCGATGTTGCGCGCGCCCTCGACCCGCCCGGAGGCGAATTCGGTGGCCCTGCGCACGTCCAGGACCTGCACGCCCGGATCACCGAGGCGCTGGGCCACCTCGTCGAAATCGATGACTTCGATGCTTGCCAGCTCACCGCCTCCGCTCTCATAGGCCGTCAGTTCCCGCGGCGGCGCCCACGCGATCACGCGGTCCAGTCCGATCCGTATCAGATCGCGCACCGCCCCCTCCACCTCCACCTCCCGGCAGATGAGGACGATCTTCGCGCGGGGGTCGAGGTAGCACCCCGCAACCATCGGGAATGAACGGTTGAGCGGCGCGTATACCGAACCGCGTATGTGGCCGGCGTAGTAGCCGAGACGGTCGACCCGCGTGTCGACGACGACCGTGCCCGGTTCGGAAGCGGCGGCCAGCAACGCCCGCCCGGACAGCCGCCGCGGACGGGGCAATGCGCCGAGGAGCGCCGGCCCGCGCCGGTTCTCCTCCTTCATGCGCCCGAAGTACTGGGGCGGCTCGGGCTGGCCATCGAGAATGTACGAGACGAAAGCGTCCTCTCCCTTCCTGACCGCTGCCAGGGCGGGGCTGAAGCGCTTTTCGTAGCCCGCGGTGGTGTCGGGTATCGCCCCGAGCGCCTTTCCGCAGGCGCTCCCCGCCCCGTGGCCGGGCCAGATGCGCAGGTAGTCGGGCAGGTCGAGGACGCCCAGTGCCGAGTCGTAGAGGCGCCGTGCCGAGGGCTCCATTGCTCCCGCGTGACCCGCGGCCGATTCCAGGAGGTCGGGGCGTCCCAGATCGCCCACGAAGACGAAGTCGCCGGAGACCATTCCCATCGGGCTGTCCGCGCCGGCACCCCGGTCCGTGAGGAGAAAGCTGATGTGCTCGGGGGTGTGGCCGGGCGTGTGGACGGCCTGAAAGCCGATCCCCCCGACGGTGAAGGAATCGCCGTCACGGAGCAGGGTGACGGAGTGGTTCCCGGAGGCCCATTCGTACTGCCAGTCCGGCCCGCCTTCGGCGGAAAGGAAAGCCCTGCAGCCGTGGTGCTCGACCAGCTCGCGGCACCCCGACAGAAAGTCTGCGTGAATGTGGGTCTCCGCGGTGGCCGTGATCCGCAGTCCCTCGTTGCGCGCCATCGCCACGTAGCGATCCACGTCCCTTTGCGGGTCGATGATCAGCGCCTGGCGAGTGCGCTGGCAGCCCACCAGATAAGCGTGCTGTGCCAGCTTGTCGTCTACGATCTGCCTGAAAAACATGGTGGCTCCCGGACCGATGACGGGACGCGCAGTCGACGCCCCTGCACATCTACCCTAACGGAATCCCGGTGTCCCCTGTCAACGACACGTCAGCAATGCACTGCAAACAGGAACAACAGGAGATACGGACGATGAACGGGCACTTCTCAACCAGATTGACCGCCGCCTTCGGGCTCATCGTGGCCCTCGCGGCCAGCGCACCCCAGGCAACCGCCCAGAGGGCGGGTCCCGGCACCTGGAGGGCCGGCGGCGCCGTCAGCGTCGAGAGCGTGATCAGGCTGGCCGACGAACTCGAACTCAGCGGGACGCAGCGGGAAGCACTGGAATCCATCCGGTTGGAGATGCTGGAGATGCGCATCAGCCGGACATCGGAGCAGATGACTCTGCTTTCCGAGATTCAGGCGGGCATGCGGGAGCGGGAGGCCATGCGCCCGGAGATCTCGCAATCGGTGCGGAACGCGCGCGAGACCCTGGGCGGGACGCGCGAGACACTTCAGGAGATCCTGACCGAGGAGCAGGCCGACAAACTCCGCCAGCTGAGCCGGCGCGCTATCCGGAGCAATCGCGGGGCGTGGGGCCGGGGCGGAGCCTGGCGCGATCGAGGTGGCCCCGACCGGGAACGTTTCGAGCGTGTGAGAAGCTTCAGGGACAGGCGAGACACGGATCGCGGGCGCGGGCGCGGCGACCGGCGCACGCCGAGCCGGGGCCCCGGCGGGTCCCAACAGGACCTTTAGGAGGGAGGATTGGTGGTTCCGGGCCCGGTCCGTATATTCAGGGTCGCTCGCCCTGCTAGCTCAACTGGTAGAGCATCCGACTCTTAATCGGCAGGTTCGGGGTTCGAGTCCCTGGCGGGGCACTCGGCCGAGCGGGGTGGGGGCTGGTCTTCCGGCTCCCGCCCCGTTTTGCGTCCCGCGGGCAATTCGCGCATCGGGCGCGCCGCCCCCGTCTTACGGCAGGTAGGCCCGCAACAGGACCGAATCCGCAACAGCCCGGATGCCGCACCATCCCATCGCCGCCGGGAGAAGCGCGAACCGCACGGCGGCCACCTCAAGCGGCGGCGGCTTTTCGGCCCGGAACGAGACGCGCCCCGACACCACCCCCCACGCCTCGAAGGTCTCGCCATCGAGGATCGTCTCGAACGCCGCCCCCTCCCTCAGGGTCACCCGCTCGACCACGAACCGGTCGCACTCGGCGACCACCTCGCGCCGCACCCCACCCCCCGCCTCGGCCACGCGCGACGCCACGATCCCCGGACCCGGCCGCGCGAAATCGATCACCTCCAGCGCGCGCTCGACGTGCAGCTGCCGGGGACGCCCATCCGGCCCCACGCGGTCCCAGTCGTAGATCCGGTAGGTGGTGTCGGCGCTCTGCTGGATCTCCACCAGGACAATCCCGGAGAGGATGCCGTGCACCGTGCCGGCCGGCACCATCACCGCGTCCCCGGGCTTCACCGGAAGGCGGCGCAGGCGGTCATGGACGCTTCCCGCCGCGACCGCGCGCCGCAGGGCGGCTCGATCGGTGCCGCGGACCAGGCCATGTACGATCCGCGCCCCCGGCTCGGCCTCCAGGATGTACCACATCTCGGTCTTGCCCGGTTCGCCGAGGGCGTGCGCCGCCGCGTAGTCGTCGTCCGGGTGGACCTGTACCGAGAGCGCGTGGCTCGCGTCGAGCAGCTTGACCAGGAGCGGGAACGCCTGCCCTGCCGGGGACGCTTCCGCACGGCGCCCCGCCAGCGCCGCCCCGTACCGGGCAGCCACCTCGGGCAGGCCAAGCCCCCCCAGGGGCCCGCCCTCGACGATCGAGGGGCCCGCCGGGTGACCCGAGATCTCCCAGCTTTCGGCAACGACGCCGTCGCGAGGGGCGCGTCCCGTGAGGCGTGCGAGGTTGTGCCCGCCCCACATGTAGTGCTTCAGGCAGGGCGAGAAGGTCAGGGGCGCCGCGAGCGCCGCGGGGGTTGCGGACATCCCGTAATGTAGCAGGGAGGCCGCGGCCACGATTCGCCCGCGGCGGGCCGCTAACTCCCCTTGAAGGTGATCGGCAATTCGATCCAGACCGCCACGGGAACGTCCCGGTTCTGCGCGGGGGAAAACAGCGCATCCGGGCCCACCCGAAGGGCCGCGCGATCCAGCCCGGCGTGGCCCGAAGTCTTGCTCACCAGCTGATTGCGGACCCTGCCGTCCGCATCGATGAACAGATGCACCAACACCGTGCCCCCGACGCCCGCGTCCTTCAGCAGAGCGGGATACTCGCGCTCCACGGCCAGGATCACCTCCTCCTCGTTCAGCAGGACGGGCGCTTTGGTGTGCACGACGAACCGGGGCTGTCGCGCGATGCCCCCGGCCTCAGCCTCCGCCTCGACCTCGATCAGCTCGGCGCCGGGCGGCAGCAGCATCTCCGCCTCCCGCCGGTCGTTGAAGCGCAGGACCACAACCGGTTGCCGGCCTGAACTTCCGCTGACGACGATCTCGGGCCTGCCATCGGTCTGCTCGAAGATCACTTCCCGGATGCCGCGGATTCGGGGGAGCTCGGATTCCGCGGGCGCGTCGGTTGCCCCGGACACTTCGGCCACCGGGGGCGCGTCGCCGGGATCGCCGGCCTCGCGGGTGATCCCCGGCACCCACATCGCCACCCCGATCACCAGGATCGCGGCGAAGGCGAAGAACGCGACCCGCGCCGCGCCGACTTCCGGGGCCCTCGACAGCAGCTTGCGGATCCGCCGTTCCAGGAACGACTTCTGTTCGGCGAAGGCCGCCAGCGCCAGTCCGGCCCGGACGCCGGTTCTGCTGCCGACCTGGAAGAGAAGGTCCCCGTAGAGCCAGCGGCGGTGGGGAAGCCGCTGCATCACGCGATGGTCGCAGTCGAGTTCGATCGCCAGGCACAGGCGGCGATACTGGAACCACAGCGCGGGGTTCCAGGGGAAGGCGATGAGGAAGGCCGTGGCGGCGAACCTCAGTACCGCGTCGCCCGCCCACCGGTGTTCCTGCTCGTGCGCCAGGATCAGCTTCTGCCGGTGCGGTTCGAGCTCGCGCACCCAGGAGGGCATGACCACCGTGGGCCGGAGCAGGCCGACCACCGCGGGGCCGGTATCGCGCGACCACAGGACCGGCTGGCCGAGCAGCGTGCCCGGCTTTCAGCCCCGGCGGCGCTGGAGGAAATCACCGGTCCCGGTCAGGGCGTACATCGCCAGTCCCACCGACAACGCCAGCCAGACCAGCAGCAGCATCCCGTTGAAGCTGTGCAGTGCCGAATCCGACGGGATGGACAGTGCGAAGAGCGCGGACGCGGGTGTCCCCACGAGGGCCTCGGCCGCGGGGTCCGCCGGGAAGGCGCCGAACCCCTCTACCCGGGGGGCCCCGACCGAGGCGGCGCCCGACCCCGCAGCGCCACCCCCGAAGACCCGGGTGGCCGTCAGCGCAACGGTCCCGGCGCCCACCGCGGCCCACACCCACCTGCGGCCGCCATCCAGGAGCTTCTCCGCCGCCAGCCCCGCGACCAGCAGCAGCGCGCCCACTCCGATCGACCAGAGCATCCATGCGGCAATCATCGTTCTTCCTCCTTCTCAAGGCGTTCGTCCAGCAGCTTGCGGAGCCTGCGGACGGCCTCCGGCGACAGCTGTTCCTCTGCGACAAGGTGTGTCATGAGCAACTCGGCCGAGCCCTTGAAGAGCTTGTCCCGCATGCGGCCGAGGATCGACCTCCCCGCCTCTTCCCTTCCGAGCAGCGGGTGGTAGCGGTGCGCCCTGCCCTCCTTGCGATGGGCGGCGAGCCCCTTCGCTTCCAGGATTCGCAGGATCGTGAGGACCGTGTTGTACGCGAGATCGTCCTCGAGGCGCTCCCGCACCTCGGCGACCGTCGCCGACTCCAGGTCCCACAGGACGGACATGATGTCCATCTCGCGTGCGGTCAGTGTGCGGTTCAATGTGGTCTCCCTGCGAGCCCCACGGCCCGCTTTCGTGGTTGTCGGCCGACACCCGGAACCCTGCGTTGCGGGCGTCCATTCCCAAAGCGTTAGTAGAACGTATGGGGAGGCCGGACGGAATGTCAACTATTTTTTTAGGACACCACTGGGCGATTAAGGTTCCACGGATGCCCACCGTCCCCGTGCCGACGCCCCCGGCGGGCCAGGCAATTCACGACGGGTTCGGCGTCCGCCAGCCTTGAACGGAGATTGCCCGCATGCGTTCAGCCACTTGCCGCCCCGGCCGGCGCACGCGCCGCTGCCGCATGGCCACGATGCTCCTGGCCGTGATTGCGTCCCATGCGCCACATGCAGGCGCCGCCCAGCGGCCCGAAAGCGCTTCCGTGCTCCGCTACGCCAGCCTCAATGGCAACATCCGCGGCGAACTGCACATGCTCCCGGCGGTGAGCACGGGACCCATGAGTCCCGACTGGTCTCCGGACGGACGATGGATCGCCTTCGCCATGGCGGGCGATATCTGGCGGGTGCCGGCCGGCGGCGGCAGGGCCGAACAGCTGACTCGCGGGCCCTGGTATCACTTCGAGCCGAGTTGGAGCCCGGATGGTTCACTCATCGCAATGACCGTGGAGACCGGCACGGGACTCGATATCGCGCTGCTTGATGTGGAGAGCGGGAGCGTGCGGCTCCTCGTCGAGAGAGGAGGCGTGGACATTCAGCCGTCGTGGGGACCGGAGGGACGCTTCGTCTATTTCGCCACCGCTGGCCGGGCGATGGACATTCACCGCGTGCAAGTCTTCACGGGCGCGCGCGAGCCGGTTGTCGAGGGAGGCGGCAACCAGTACCAGCCGCGCGTGTCGCCTGGCGGAGTGCTGGCCTACATCGCACCGGTTGCCGGAATGACCGGCAGCGGGGGAATCTGGGCGCGGTCGCTGGCGGGCGGAAACCCCTGGCTGGTCCACGCCGAGGAGACCGCCTACCGGGCCCGGCCGGACTGGCTGCCCCGGGGGGAGGGACTGGTATTCGTATCGGACGAGGCCGGGTCGAACGATCTGGTGCTGATCGGAGTGAACGGTGGCAACCCGCTCCGGCTGACCGGGGGCGGCAGCCACGAACTCACGCCCCGGATCAGCCCCGACGGAAACAGCATCGCCTTCGTCTCGAACGAGAACGGCGCCACCGAACTGCACGTCATGGACGTTTCCGGCGGGGCGCGGAATTCCTGGCGCACCCTCGATCTCGGAGATCGCCTCCACGCGGCGCCGATGGGGGTGCTTGCCGGCACCGTTCTCGGCCCGGCGGGCGGGCCCGTCCCCGCGCGCGTCACCGTCGTCGCGAGCGACGGCCGCAGCTACAGCCCCCGGGGGGGCTTCCACCGGGTGCTCACACCGACCGAGACACACTACTTCCGCACCGCAGGCGCCTTCGAGGTCGAGATCCCCGCCGGCCCCGCGACCGTCTCGGTCCGGCGCGGCATCGAATACCGCCCCGCCGCGGCGACCGTCACCGTCCCCGCCGGCGGCCGCAGCGACACCTCCCTGAGCCTCACCCGCCTCGCCGACGCGCCGGGGGCCGGCTGGTACAGCGGCGACACTCATGTTCACGACCTGCACCAGGGTCGCCACGGACTCACGCACGACGAGTTCTTCAACGCTCTCGCCAGCGAGGATCTCCACGTCTCGATCGCCCTGATCCACATGGACGGGACCCGTCTGATGGGACGTTGGGATGACCTTACGGGCCGCCCCCACCCGCTCTCCACGAGCACCCATTACCTCCAGTACGCTCAGGAATTCCGCGGGTCTTTCGGGCATGTGGGGCTCGCGGGGATCGGTGAGTTCATCACGCCGCTCATCGGAGGTGCGACGAACACGCCCTTCGCGGCCGATGTCCTCAACGCGGACTACCTGGAGGAGGCGCGCGCCCGCGGCGGCAGCGTCGCGACACCCGAGGCGGTGGGCGCATCCGAAATCCCCGTGGACGCGGCCCTCGGACTCGGCGACTTCTACGACGTGATCTGCTTCTGGTACGACGAGCTGCGCAACGCGGAGATGTACTACCGCCTCCTCAACGCGGGTTTCCGCCTGGCCGCGACGGGAGGCACCGACAACTTCTCGGACGTCTGGCGCGATCCGGGGCCAGGGGCGGCCCGCACCTATGCGTACCTGGACGGTCCTCTCTCGGTCGACGCCTGGCTGCGCGCGATCCGCGGGCGGCGCACCTTCGCGACGAACGGGCCGCTGCTCTTCCTGACCGTGGACGGCCGGCCGCCGGGCAGCGAGATAGGCGTGCCGGAAGGCGGAGGGACACACACCGCAGCGGTGGAGTTGGCGTCGAACAGCCCGGTCGACCGGGTGGAGATCGTGGTGAACGGTGAAGTCGCCGCCGTGTGGGACGTGGGCGTTGGAGAGCGCTTCCGGTTCGCGAGGGAGATCACCCTGGACGGCGGGGGCTGGATCGCCGCCAGGGCCGTCGGTCCCGCATCGGCTCTGGTGCCGGACAGCTACGCCTTCGCACAGACCAGCCCCGTCTGGGTCGTATCCGGAGGCCGCGAGTACCGCTCGGAGCCGGACATCCGCTTTCTGCTCGCGGCGGTGGAGTCCTTCCGCGAGAGGGTGGTCGCACGGAACCGATGGGTCAGCGAAGGCGACCGCCAGCGGTTTCTCGAGCGCGTGGACGCGGCCGCCGCGGTGTATCGGCGGCTGCTGGACGGGCTGGACACCCTTCCGGGTGTACGGTAATTTTTCTTAACTTAAGATTTCCTACGCCCTGCAGGCCACTCGGCCAGCCGGGACGCCTCCGGCAACAGGGCGGCGCCCCTGCGGTGGCTGATCATCAGCAGCGGGCAGGTGGTGCCCCTGGCGATCCGCAGCATGAGGCTGCTGAAGACGGCACGGCGGCGGCCGCTGCGATGGAATCCCAGAATCAGCAGGTCGGTGTCGGCGGCGCGGCGTATGACCTCGTCCGAGGTTTCGCCGCCGACGACCAGTTCGGCGTGTGCGGATTCCCCCAACTCGTCCCAGGCCAGCCGCTCGAGGTCGCGGCGGGCTCTCCGGTGCACCCCCGGCCCCGCCTCCTCGGAGAGAACCCCCAGAAAGGTCACGTCGCGAGGCGCGCTCCGCCCCAGACTGCCCAGCAGACGGGCACGCACGGGGCTCTGGTCGCGCCCGCCGCGCGACGGAATCAGGATTTTCCGGGCTTTCTCCGGCGTCCATTCGCCCGGTGCACGCAGGATTACCACGTCGGCGTCCACCGACCCGATGAGCTGCGCCAGCGACCCCGTCATCAGCGAGTCGTCCAGGTGGCCCACCCCCAGGAGAAGGCTCTCGCACCGCACAGCCTCCGCAACCCTTGCGATTTCGCCCCAGGGGTCCTTGTGGAGCGTGATCATCGCCTCGGGCCTCAGGTCGACCTCCAGGGCGGTGCGCAGTGCCCCGCCGAGCACCGCCTGCGCGTCACGGATGCCGCGCGGCAGCTCCTTCGGGTCGTAGCGTTCCGGCGGTTCCACCACGGAGAGCAGCTGCACGCGCGCGACCTCCGGCGGCGCTAGCGCCTTGGCCATGGTGACGAGGGTTTCGGCGCTGGCGGGGTTCGCAATTGGCGTCAGGACCACCGGACGCCGGCCGCGCAGCCTCACCATCTCCGGGTCGAGCCCCTCCGAGGACGCGTCCACCACCCGCGCGCGAGGCGCCAGGTAGAGTGCGTAGAGAATGCCTCCCACCCCCAGCCACAGCGCCGCCAGCACGCCGGCGGGGGGCACGGCGACCGCCTGGTAGAGACCGAGCGCGAGGCAGGCCGCCCCGCCCGCCACCGGCACCAGCGGGTACGCGGGCATCCGGAATCCCGATGGCTGCCCGGCCCGCTTGCGCGCCAGATACCCGATGGTATGCACGAGGGTGAAGGTGGCGAGGAAGATCAGACTGGCCATCGCGCCGGCGGTCGCCACGTCGGGAACCGCGATCAGAAGAAGCGCGATCAGCACCGCGCTCAGCCGCACCGCCGCCCTGGGGATCCCCGTGCCCGGGCAAAGCCTGGCATAGCGTGTCGGCAGCGTGCGATCGTCGCCCATGGTCCGGGCGAACCGGGACGCCGCCAGGAGATAGACCTGCAGAGCGGAGAGCATGGAAAGGAGTCCCGCGGCCGCGACCAGCCAGTACCCCGCCCCACCCATGAAGTTGCGCGCGGCCACCGCCACCAGGATCTCGGGGTTCTGGGCGGCGACCTCCGAGACCGGCTGGCCGGGCACCCCCACCGCGACGATCAGAAAGAGCAGCGGAAGGTAGATCACGAGGGCCGCGCCGAGCGACAGGAACATCGCCCGGGGAACGTTCCGGCCGGGCTCGCGCACCTCGCCCCCCACCGCGGCGACCAGGTCGAATCCCTGCAGCGCGACGAAGGTGTAGCCCATCGCCTGGACCAGCCCCGTCAATCCCTCCGAGAAGAAGGGGCGGAACCTGTCGGCCAGCGCACCGGGTGCGGGGGCCTCGGCAAAGAGTGCGAAAAAGCCCGCCACGATCAGGACCGTCAGCACGATGACCTTGCCGATCGTCTCCCACTGGCCGCCGCCCGCCGCCGTGCGCGTGAGGCGCCACGAGTAGAACGCCACCGCCGCAAGCGCGTACCCCAGCAGGGCCGGCCGCGTCCCGAGCCAGGCCGGAACCTCCCCGGTCGTCATCAGCGCGATCTGCTCCAGGAACGGCACCAGGAAGGCCGCGAACCCCATCGCGTAGAGCACCGCCGCCACCACCGACGCGAACCACACCACCCACCCCACGCCGAAGGCTGCCTCCACCGTGAGCACCTTGCGCGCATAGGTATAGGTGCCGCCCGACTGCGGGAACCTGCCGGCAAGCTCCGCGAAGGAGAACACCGTCAGCGTCGCGATCACGCCGTTCAGCGCGAACGCGACGATCGCACTCGGTCCGGTGGTCGCAAAGGCGACGCCGGCGAGGGCCAACATGCCCCCGCCGACGATCGCGCCGACGCCTATGCCGGTCGCCCCGAGCAGCCCCAGGTGCTGGTGGGTGTGGGTCGTAGCCCTCACCACGGGCGTTCCGGCTTCACGTCACCGGGCGCTCCTTCACCGCCAGATGCAACTCCAGCCACGCGGTCCAGCGGGCCCAGAGGTCGAGAATCGACTCGCGGGTCGCCGGGCCATGATCCTCGAAGGGATAGAGGTACATGGACGCGGTCTTGCCCAGCCCGTTCAGGGCGTGGAAGAGGCGCGGCGAGTGGTCCGGCGCCGTCCCGACGTTCTGGTCGTGCATGCCGTGGTAGAGCAGTACCGCCCCGGTGAGGTTGTTCGCGTACACGAACGGCGACATTCCCAGGTACACCTCGCGCGCATCCCAGAAGATCCTTCGTTCACTCTGGAACCCGAGCGGCGTGAAGGTGCGGTTGTAGTTGCCGTCTCCGGCGATCCCCGCCTTGAAGAACGGCGTGTGCACCATTGCATTGACGGTGCCGAACGCCCCGTAGGAATGGCCGCCCAGGCCGAGCCGCTGCCGGTCAATGATCCCCCGCGCGTCCAGCTCGTCGATCACGGCCGCGAGGTTGTTGCGCAGGTCGTGCTCGTAGTTGTTGTTCATCGCACCCGCATCCCCCACGATCGGGGCGTCGGGTTCGACAACCACGTAGCCCAACCGGATCAGGTACTCCATCGAGCGGGTGCCGAAGCCGGGGAAGGCGTTCTTGTTGAAGGTGCGGCCCCGTTCGTCGTACGACTCCTGGTCGGTGTATTCGCGCGGATAGAACCAGAACATCGCGGGACGCCGCTCGCCCTGTACGAAATCCGGCGGGAGCGTGACGTTCACGAGGAAGCGGAAGCCGTCCGGGCGTTCCACCGTGAAGCGCTCGCGCGGGGCGTTCGTGATGTCCGGAGTGTAGTCGACGTTGTCGGTCAGCTGCGTCCGGGTGTCCCCTTCGATCATGTACGACTGCGCGATTTCGGTCGGTGTCTCGCGACTGACGACGAAGCGTCCGGCTGCCGCGTCGAGCACCGTCGAGATCCGCTCGTACTGGCCGTCGTTGGAGCTTTCGTAGACCCGTTCCTTTTCGCCCGTGCGGACCGAGACCCGGTCCATGAACGACTGCGGGGACGCTTCGAGCGGGTCCTCATGATAGATCATTCCGGTCAGGAAGACCGTCTCGTCCCCGCTCTCCCCCACGATCTCGACGAAGCCGTCGTCCGAGACCAGCGAGCCCGGATTGGCGTAGAAATCGCTCCTGTCCCACTCGGTGATCGTGTAGGTCGAGTCGGGCTGGTCCAGCCGGACGGCGTACTGGGTGCTCGTGCCGCCGCCGCCACCTCCGCCGCCGAAGCCGAAGCCTCCGAAGCCTCCGCCGCCTGCGCCCTGGCTCACGAAGAGCCACTCGTATCCCTCCGAGTAGCGAACCGACCCCATCCTGCGGTCGCTCTCGTAGACCACGCTCACATCGTCCTCGCCGAAGGGGGGCGACCAGAGCATGACCCGGTCCTTGCGCGGCCCGCGGCGCTCCTCTTCCTCCTCCTCCGCCTCCTCGTCGGCCGCGTCTGCCGCGTCTGCCGCGTCTTCCTCCTCCTCCTCCGGCTCCGGCTCCATCTGCAGGTAGGTCAGGCCGGCCCCGTCCCGGCGCCACGCCATCTGGCGGCGGTCCGGTTCCTCTTCCTCGCCGGCAACCCCGGGCGCGGCCGGCGCCCCGCGGATCCCCGTGTTCAGCTCCGTCTCGTCGAGTTCCACAAGCACGTTGCCCTCGCGGTCCCAGATCTCTTCCACGCGGCCGAAGCTGGTGACCGGCACGATGTAGCTGAAGGGCGGGCGCATGGTCGTGACGCGCGCGTGCCGGCCGTCGGGAGAGAAGTTGAAGCTGCGGATCATCGCGGGTTCGCCTATGCGGGTGACCCGCCGGTTGCCGACCTCGATCGTCGCGAGCTGCCCGCTCACGTGCCACTCCAGGAGCTGTTCGTCGTAGGGCGTTGCCATGAGGCTCGCGTAGGTCCGGAGCCTGTTCTCTCCGTCCTCGGTCTGCTTGACCTGGGGCCCCGGCGGGACCGATGGCTCCAGGGGCCGGGGCGCACGGTCGTCGGGAACCAGAACCGTGGCGATCTCTTCGCCGTCCGAGGTCCACGCGAAGGAGGTGACCATGGTGGCCAGCACCGGATCGCGTGTGACTCGCCGCGACCGTCCGCTTTCGGGGTCGGCCACGTAGATGTGGGTCTCGGTGTCGTAGTGGGCGTAGAAGGCCAGCTGCGACCCGTCGGGCGACCATGACGCGTTCGAGAATCGCGCGTCGCGCGGCACCTCGATGTCCGTTACCGAACCGTCCGCGGCGGAAATGAGCTTGAAGCCGACGGCTCCCCGCACACTCAGCCGCCGGCTGCGGTTGGACTGGGGTTCGAGGAACTGGCCGCCCAGTTCGTCGAAGGGCCGCGCAAACCTCTCCATCGTGATCGGACCGTCGGTCACCTGGTGGAGGAACCACCGCTTGTCGGGGCTGGTCGACGAGAGCGAGACATTCAGGTAGCGCGGCGCCAGCACCGCGTCCATGATCTCCGCGGGCGGCTGAACCCACTCCTGGGACGCCAGGATCTTTTCGGCGGCCGAGAGGGTGTCCTCGGCGGCCGCGTCCTGCGCGTGCAGCGAAGGAGCGGCCGACAGGGTCAGAGTCAGGACGCCCAGTGAAAGGAAGACGGGGAGGAATCGGGTGCGCTTCATTGTGCAGCTCCATCTGAAAGAAAAGCGGTGACCTGTGAGTAGACCATATAGTGGGACACGGAGCCGTCCCGGAACAGGGGTACGCTTCCGCGAAGGGCGGGCGGCCCCGGCAGGCTGCGGACAAACACCGCGTCGCCCCGGAGGAAGCGCGCCTCCCCCGGGGCTGGCAGGGTCCCCACGCTACTGGAAGATCACCCTCCCGCGGAGGCCGACCGTGTGTTCGGCGGGACCGAACGGGCGCTCGCGGCGCGTCGCTTCCAGGCGCAGACCCATCCCCCGTCCCGTTTCGTAGCGGAGGCCGCTGCTGAAGGCCCGTGAGCCGCTGTCGCCCAGGAGGAATCCCCCGTACGGCGTGCCGGCGAACCCGGCGAGACCGTACGCGACCTCCCCGTCGACGCTGCCTCCGGGGGGATCGGCATCGCCGCGCACCCCGGAAACGCCGCGCTCCCACAGCTCCTGGGCGCCGCTGGCGGTCTCCCCCCAGGAGGGAGCCACGCGGATCGAGAGTCCCTGGCCCCTGATCGCCGGATCGACCTGGAAGATCCCGCCCACGCCCCATTCGCCGTACCCCTCCACTCCGGTCACCAGCAACCTGCCCCGTCCCTCGACCCTGAGTCCGAGTGCGGCGTTGACGAACCGCATTCCCGACCCCACCTCGACCCCGGTCCCCTGTGCGCCGGCGCCGCCGTCGTAGCGCATTCCCCCTTCCACGAGGAACGCGATCTCGTCTCCGGCGTCCGACCGGTAGCTCTGCGACCACTCCAGGAGCAAGCGGAGCCGCTGCATGTCCAGCGTCAGGGAGGCGACTTCCTCGGACTCGTTCACCGAGACCCGGGAGACCCAGCCTTCGCCCCTGACACGGACGTCGCCGGTTCCGCTCGACAACAGCGTACGGCTGCCCCCCACAGCGCCGCTCAGCATGGTCGTGCCGGTCGAACGCAACTCCGCGAGTTCATCGTCGATCTCGATATCCCCCCACCCGTAGCCGGCACTTGCCCACGCCACGGTGCCCGGATCCCCCAGGAGCCACGCGGCATAGGGATTGATCGAGGTGAGACGGCTGTCGTAGGTCCCCGCCACCTCCCTCTCTCCCGACCGGTCGGTGAACTCGAAGGACCCCCCGGAGGTGGTGGCGACCGCGCCCGCCACGATGTCCGGCCGGACGCGAACGTCGCCGCCCACATGCAGGTTGAGGAGGTTGCCGCTCCAGTCCAAATCGGTGCCGCCCGGCTCTCCGAGGCTGACGTAGTCGCCCCCGCCCCACATCGCCAGGGTCGACAACATCCCCTCCTGCTCGCTCGCCACCTGGCGTCCGACCGGCAAGGCAAAGGAGGTCCCATCCACCAGCCACGCCGCGCCGGCGATCCCTGTCCGCCCGGTCCCGGCCGCGCGCAAGCCGCTCCCGTGCATCATGGCGCCGGCGAGACCGAAAGCCCCGCCCATGTCAATCCGGGCGCTGCCGCCGTTCGAGGACGCCAAGGCGTCGATCCGCGACGAGATCGCGGAGGCGGTGCTTGACGTGACCGCCGCGGCCGCGTGCGACAGAATGCTCTCGTTGACGCGCGCGGTCCGCTCCCGCCCGTCGTCCGTCGTCGCGCTCGCCACCTGCGAAGGCATCCCCGTTCCCGCCGAGTTGGTCGCCGAAACGCGGTAGAAGCGCGTGCTCCCGGGCATCAGCCCGCTGTGCGAGTAGATCGTCGCCGTGACCCCCGTGTGGGGGACCAGGTTGCGCCACAGCGCCCCGTCCTCCGAGACCTCGATGCGATAGCCGGTGATCGGCGCCCCGCCGTCGTGGGCGGGAGCGGTCCAGGCCAGTTCGATCCGCGTCGGCTCGACCGCGGTGGCCACCAGATTCGTGGGGGCTGCCGGGACGGTGGCGTCCGTCGTCGCACTGGCAACATCGGACGGATCGCCGACGCCCACGGAGTTGATCGCCGAGACCCGGTAGTGACGGGTGGACGCGGGTTCGAGCCCCCGGTGGGCCCACGTCGTATTCCTGGAGCGCGTGTTCGGCACGAGGTCCGTCCAGTTCTGTTCTCCGTCGTCCGAAACCTCGACGCGATAGCCCGTGATCCGGGCACCCCCGTCCTCGGCCGGAGCCGTCCAGGCAAGGTCGATCCGGGAGGTGCCGTCGGGCGTCGCGGACAGGCTGGCGGGCCTGCCGGGCACGGTGGACTCCGTGGTTGCGCGCGCAACGGCCGACGCGGTCCCGGTGCCGATCTGGTTGATCGTGGAGACCCGGTAGTGCCGGGTGGTGCCTGCCGGCAGACCGGAATGCGTGTACTCGGTCGCGTTCGTCCGGGTGCGCGCGACCAGATCACGCCAACTGGATCCCGCGTCCTCCGACACCTCGATCCGGTAGCCGATGATCGGCACCCCTCCGGTGTAGACCGGGGCGGTCCAGGCGAGATCGATGCGGGACGGACCGTCCGCCGCGGCCTGCAGTCCGGTCGGTGCCCCGGGAAGGTCGGCGTCCGTGGTGGCGAAGGCCACGTTGGAAGCGGGTCCCCGGCCCACGCGGTTCATCGCAACGACCCTGTAGTGACGTGTGGTCCTGGGGGAAAGGCCCCTGTGCGAGTACCGGGTGACGTTGGAACCGGTGTTTCGCACCAGCGCTCGCCAGGTCCTGCGCCGGTCTTCCGACACCTCGATCCTGTAGCCGGTGATCGGGGCACCTCCGGTCTGCGCGGGGGCATCCCACTCCAGGTCGATCCTGGCATGGCCTGTGGCGGTCGCCTCGAGGTTGCGCGGCGCACCCGGAACCAACGCCACCGTCGT
>JAJDXM010000017.1 GCA_022823225.1 Gemmatimonadota bacterium | reverse complement strand
CAATGGGCGACGGTCTATCCGACGCTCCGGCTTGCCACGATCCGTTCGCGGATCCACTGGTCGACCTCGGCCTCGATCCAGCCCACCACTCGCTCGCCCAGCCTGATCGGCGGAGGGAAGAGCCCTCGTTTGACCCACCTTCGGATCGTGCTTCGCGAGAGGCCGGTCCGAGCCTGTACTTCCGACATGCGCAGGAAGCGGGTCGGCGGTCCCATCTTCTGTTCGCGGTTCTCGGTCATGGTTCTCCTCCTGTTCTTGCTCCCCCTTCGCGTTCATGGCGTCCGCTGCGAAGGGCGAGGGGGAGGATCCCGGGCACCGACCGTCTCCCGGTCGTGGTTGTCGATGAACGGCGGAACCCGGTCCGCCCTCCTGAGCGACGGCGGACGTCCGGCCTCGGTCGGGCGCGGAGGCCCCGGGTTGCCCAGTGCCCTCAAGCCCAATGGCCCGGGCCTCGGGCGCGGGCATTCCAGAAACGCGTTCAGCCGCGAGTTGAATAGTTCCTCCAGCGTTGCCTTGACCGCCGTTCCATCCGTCTCGATGCCCATAACGGTGAAAACGTGTTTTCGGGAACGTCAACTGCGGGCAAATTCGCTAAGTGGTTATGGTGTAGCATGATGGGTCATGTTGGGTCAGCCTTTCCGGAAGGCTCCGCCAGTGGCGCGGCGAAACACCCCCGTTGGACCTCGCGGGGCTGCGATGCGAGGCTCGGCTACACGGTCGGCGGAGGTGGGGCGGAACACGGCCGGAGTGGCCGGAACGGAGGACCGGAGAAGCGGGTCGTCGTATGAGGTTCCGTCGTACATCGCGGGCCGGGACACGGCGGGCAGCCGGATTCGAACGGCGGGGTCGGGCACGTGTCCGCCTCCCATGCCGCGGACCGCACCGCCGGCCCGATGGGGTTCCCGTCCGACTTGCGGAACCGGCCGGAAGCGGGGTTATTCCAACCCCATGGAGGGCAAGAAGAGGAAGGACGCCAAGCCGCTGGACCCGGTGCGCCGCCGTCTACTCAGGCTGCTGAAGGCGAAGGGCTCGACGATGATCGCCGCTTCGCTCGCCATGGGCCGGAACGCCGCCTATCTGCAACAGTTCATTCACAGGGGCACGCCGAAGATCCTCGCCGAGGACGACCGCGAGATCCTGGCCGAGCATCTGGGCTGCCGGCCCGAGCTCCTCAAGCACGGCCGGAGCTACCGGCTCGCGACGCACGCCAAGCGGCCGCCGCCGCCCGAAGACGCCTACGCCGCGCCGCGGGGCTACAGCGTCATTCCGGAAGCCGATGTCCAGGCGGTCGCGGGTGTGGAGACCTGGAACGGCGACCTGTGGATGATGGAGGTCGACGGGAGACTCGATGGAGCCGCTGCTCTCAAGCGGCGACCACTTCATTGATCGACGTGAGCCGGACGGCGCTCTCGCCACCGGGGGTCTTCCTGATCTGGGACGGCATCGCGCTCGTCGCGAAGCGGATCGAGCACGTGCCGCACTCCGACCCCTCCCGCGTGATCCTCAAGTCGCTCAACCCCGAATACGGCGGCCACGAGTGTGCCGCCGAGGAGGTCAGAATCGTCGGACGGGCCGTCTGGGTCTCCAGGAAGCTGTAGGGGGAGGACATGCCCCCCCTGTTCCCACGGCTCGTGGAATCACGCCGGACGAGGCGGCGCTTCGTGCCGCCGGTTATCTTTGAGTGTACCATGCTCCCCGTGAGGGGGCGGTTACCCTGGTTGACGGAGTTCTGAACCGAGAGAAATGAAGCGATGAAGAGCCTGACCGAGCGGATCATGGAGCACGCCGAGGCCCAGCCGGAAGCCGCGCCGATACAGGCGAAAGACCTCTTGCACCTTGGGAGCCGGACTGCCGTGAACCGGGCGCTCTCACGCCTGGCCGGTTCGGGGCGACTCATGCGGATCTACCTCGGCGTCTACATGCGTCCGATCCAGACCCGATTCGGGCTTCGGGCGCCGGGTCTGGACAAAGTGCTGGATTCCCTGTCCGAACTTTGGGATGATGTGATCGTCCCGAATGGAGGCGACGCGGCGAACTGGCTTGGGCTTACCACGCAGAACCCGGTGCGATCCGTCTATCTCACTTCCGGTCGCGACCGGTTGCTTCACGTCGGTAGGCACCCGGTGGAGTTGCGACACGCTCCCGCGTGGATGCTGTCTGCACCGTACCAGACTGCGGGCACCGTCATCCGGGCCATTGCGTGGCTTGGTCCGCGGGAGGTTGAGCAAAGCCTTGACGCCGTGTTTCCCGTGCTCTCCAAGGAAGACCTGAGCGACCTGTCCGCCGTGCAGGCCCTCATGCCCGGATGGATGGCCGAACCCCTGAGCAGACGCCTCTGACATGGCTGATGGCACGTACCAATCCCTGACTGGGGATGAAAGACGCGAAGCCCTTCAAGTCGCCGCGGAGCACACCCGTCAGAGAACCTACCTCTTGGAGAAGGACACCTGGGTCGTGGCAACCCTGCGGGTTCTGTTCGAGGCGCCGTTCGGAAGACATCTGGTGTTCAAGGGCGGCACGTCCCTGTCCAAGGTGTGGAAGGCGATCCGGCGGTTCTCCGAGGACATCGACATCACCTACGACATCCGAGGCTTCGCGCCGGAACTGGTTGCGGGCGGCGACGACGAGGCGCTGCCACCGACGCGCAGCCAGGAGCGGCGTTGGACGCGCGCGATCCGGCCCCGCCTTGCCGAGTGGGTTCGCGAGGTCGCGTGCCCGCTCCTCGCGGGAGAGCTCGAGCGAACCGGATTCCCGGCGCGAGTCCGTGCGGAGGCCGAGCGGCTCTACGTTGCCTACGAACCGCTTTTCGTGCCGCTCGGACCCATGCGGCCCGATGTGCAGGTCGACTTTGGGGCGCGGTCCACCGGCGAACCTCATGAGGTTCGTACGGTCGTTTGTGACGCCGCCGCGCATCTTCCCGGCCTCGCGTTTCCAGAAGCCCGGGCAGCCGTGATGCTGCCGGAGCGCACGTTCTGGGAGAAGGCGACCTCGATGCACGTCTACTGCCTCCAGGAGCGCGTCCGCGGCGAGCGATGGTCGAGGCACTGGCACGACCTCATGCGCCTCGACGAGGCCGGCATCGCGGCCCGTGCTCTTGAGGATCGCGAGCTCGCGCTGTCGGTCGCGCGGCACAAGGCGATGTTTTTCCGCGAGAACGATTCCAACCGCCAGCGGATCGACTACCACTCCGCCGTGTCGGGCAACCTCAGGCTCGTTCCCTCGGGAAGCGCCCTGGACGCGCTTGCCGAAGACTACGCCAGCATGCTCTCAACGGGGATGCTGCTGGACCTGGACGAACCGTTTGGCACGGTCATGGAGCGGTGCGAAGCCATCGAGGAGAGGGCCAACGCTCCGCAAGCGACGAGCCGGTAGCGCCGCGACGTGGATGTCTTCGCATTCCGCGACGAGCTCGTAGCCGAGTACGAGCGCTTCTCCCGCAGCTTCACGCGCATCCGCGCGGAGGATGTGTCGCGGGAGGTCGATGCGGCCTACGCTGCCGGCCACTTCTGGCCGGCGCCACTCATCCAGTTGAACCCGAGCTTTGAGCCCGGCGGCTCGATAGACGAACTCGTCTCCGACGGCACCCTTCACGACGAGTGCGCGAACATCTTCCGGCTGAAGAGCCGGGAGGACGCGGATGGCAAGCCTCTTCGCCTTTACCGGCACCAGGCCGACGCCATCGGGATCGCGAAACGAGGCGAGAGCTTCGTGCTCACTACCGGCACGGGGTCCGGCAAGTCGCTGGCCTACTTCATCCCCATCGTGGACGACGTGCTCAGGCGGCGGGCACGCGATGGACGCAAAGGGATCACCGCGATCGTTGTCTATCCGATGAACGCGCTCTGCAACAGCCAGCGCGAGGAACTCGAGCGGTATCTCCGGCTCGGTTACGGGGAGGGACGCGAACCGGTCACCTTCGCCCGCTACACGGGTCAGGAGTCGCACGAGGAGCGCGAGCGGATCGCGAAGAACCCGCCGGACATCCTTCTGACGAACTACGTCATGCTCGAACTCATCATGACGCGGTTCCAGGAGACCGACAGCGCCGTGCGCCGCCATGCGGCGGGGCTGAGGTTCCTGGTCCTTGACGAGCTGCACACCTACCGGGGGCGGCAGGGGGCCGATGTCGCCATGCTCGTCCGCCGCGTTCGCGAGCGGTTCAACGACCGTCTGCTTTGCATAGGAACGTCCGCGACCATGGCCTCGGAAGGGTCCGCCGAATCGCGCAACGCGGCCGTGGCCCGCGTCGCGACCCGGCTGTTCGGCGCCGGGGTCGATCCGGCGAACGTGGTGATGGAGACGCTCAGGCCCGTCACCGACCGGGACGCGGTGGCGACCGGTGCGCGGCTCAGGCGTGCGGTGGAGGAGGGCGTGCCGGCGAATCACGCCCATGGCGAGTTGGCCGCCCATCCCCTCGCGGCATGGATCGAACACCGGCTCGGCCTGGAGGAGCGCGAGGGAAGGCTCGTCCGCATTACGCGGCCGCTCGACGTGGTTCAGGCGTCGGAGCGCCTTGCGGAAGACACGGGCATCGGCGCGGAGCGTTGCCGGAGGCGCCTCGCCGATTTCCTGCTGGCGGCCCACCGGAGCCGGGACGAGGGCGGCCGCAGCCTGTTCGCGTTCCGGCTCCACCAGTTCATCAGCGGCGCGTGGAACGTGTACTCGACCCTCGACGCGCCCGGTGAACGGTATCTCACCCTTCAGGGACAGCGCTACAAGCCGGGAGACCGCAACCGGCCGCTGTATTCGCTCTGCTTCTGCCGCGGGTGCGGTCAGGAATACATCCCCGTCTGGGCACACATGGCGGCGAACACGCCGCGCGAGTTCCATCCGCGCGACTTGGCCGAGCGGTCCAACGAGGAGGATGATGTCCTGTACGGATACCTCATGCCCGATCCGGACGGGGTGTTCGACCCGGCGGACATCGAGAGTCGGTATCCGGAGGACTGGCTGGTGTTCGGCGGAAAAGAGGCCCGGCTGAAGCCCCATTTCCGCAAGATCCGGCCCCGCCGAGTCAGCGTCGATGCGGACGGCCGCGTCGGCGCGGGCGGCATGCCGGTCCACTTCATCCCCGGCGCGTTCCGCTTCTGCCTCGCCCCAGGCTGCGAGGCCCGCTACGACGGGACGGTCCGGAGCGAGTTCACCAAGCTGTCGGGCCTGTCGAGCGAGGGCCGCAGTTCCGCGACCACCGTCTTGGCGGTGGCGGCGCTCAAGCACCTGATGGGAACCGGCCTCGACGAGCGGGCGAAGAAGCTGCTGGCGTTCACCGACAATCGTCAGGACGCGAGCCTGCAGGCCGGCCACTTCAACGACTTCATCCAGATTCTGTTGCTGCGCGGCGCGCTCCTGGCCGCGCTGCGAGGTGCGCGGGGCGAGCCGCTGAGGGACGACGTGCTGACGCAGAGGGTGCTCGCCCACCTGCATCTGGACCCCGCGGACTACGCGGCCAACCCGCACGCCAAGGGCATCAGGGCGGAGAACACGCGCAAGGCGCTCCGGGGCGTGCTCGGCTACCGGCTCTACTTCGACCTGCAACGCGGATGGCGCATCACCAACCCGAACATCGAGCAACTCGGGCTGCTGGGGATCGAGTACCGGGAACTGCAAGCCTGCTGCGCGGACGAGGAGGAATGGCTCGGCGGGCACCCGCTCCTCGGGTCGATCACTCCCGAACAACGGATCCGGCTCGTCCGTGACCTGCTGGAGCGCATGCGCAAGGCGCTCTGCATCAAGACGATCTACCTCGATCCCGAGTTCCAGGAGCGGATGCGCAACCGGAGCTACAACGAACTGAGGGAGCCGTGGGGTCTCTCGGAGGACGAGAACCTGTTCGCGCACGCGTTCATGGTGCCGCGCCCGAGCACGCGGGGCCGCCGCCCGGTGTACCGGCTCCACCACGTCTCCCACCGCTCCGCCTTCGGCCGGAAACTGAAGTCCACGGCGTACTGGGGGCGCGGCAACCCGCATTACCCCGAAAAGTTCGACGAGGACACCTACAACGCAGTGATCGACGACGTTCTCCGGGTGCTGACCACCTATGGCTACGTCGAGCGCTCCGACCTCGGCGGCGGGCGGGAGGGATACCGCATCGATGGCTCGGTGCTCGAATGGCGCGCCGCGGACGGAGGGGAAGACGCGGGCGGCGGCGATGCCGCGAACCCGTTCTACCGCGAGCTGTACCGGAACGTGGCGGGGCTCCTGACCGACGAGGACCGCCTGTTCCACCGGCTCGAGGCGCGCGAGCACACGGCGCAAGTCGACGCCGAGGACCGGGAAGAACGCGAGGTCCGCTTCCGCAAGGGCATGGACCGCTCCGCGCCGCCCGTAGGTCTTCCCATCCTCTTCTGTTCGCCGACGATGGAACTCGGCGTGGACATCTCGACGCTCAACACCGTCTACATGCGCAATGTGCCGCCGACGCCGGCCAACTATGCCCAGCGGAGCGGACGCGCGGGCCGGAGCGGGCAGCCCGCGCTGGTGGTGACCTACTGCGCGGCCCGGTCGCCGCACGACCAGTACTTCTTCTCCGGTCCGAACCGGATGGTGGCGGGCGCAGTCAGGCCGCCCAACATCGATCTCGCGAACGAGGATCTGATCCGAAGCCACCTGCAGGCCGTCTGGCTGGCCGAAACCCGGGTGGGGCTCCCCTCCTCGGTAAGCGAGGTGCTCGACCGCGAACAGCCCAAGACCCTACCGCTGCATGCGGAAACGGCGGCCCAAGTGGGTTCGGGCCGGGCCGTCCGCGAGGCGACACGGCGGGCGAAGCGCATCCTCGGGACGCTCGATGCGGACCTCTCGGAGCACGCCGCCCCGTGGTACACGGACACCTGGCTCGGGAGCGCCATGAACTCGGCCGAGCGCAGGTTCGACGAGTCCTTCGGCCGGTGGCGTTCGCTCTTCCGGGCGACGGCGAGCCAGATCAGGTTTGCCAACGAAGTCATAAACAACGCCGCGGCGACCGAGAGGGAGCGCAAGGAGGCGAAGGTCCGGTACGACGAGGCCTACACGCAGCAGAACCTGCTTCTCGGCACGCGGGCGGCAAAGAACTCCGACTTCCAGACGTACCGATACTTGGCGTCCCAGGGGTTCCTGCCCGGCTACAACTTCCCGCGTCTCCCCCTCATGGCGTTCATCCCGGGCCGCCCCCGGAAGGTCGCGCGCGACTCCTTTCTGAGCCGCCCGCGCTTCCTCGGGCTGACCGAGTTCGGCCCGCAGTCGATCATCTATCACGAGGGCAGCACCTACCGCGTTCGGCGTGTCATCCTCACGATCGGAGAGGAGTCGGCGGCGACGGCCTCGGCCAGGCTGCCGGTGGATGCCGCGCGGATCTGCGGGTCCTGCGGCTACGGGCACTTCGGGAACCAGAGGGAGTTCGAGCGCTGCGTCAGTTGCGACGCGTTGCTTGATGGCGGGCGCGCGATACTGAACCTCTATCGCATCGAACAAGTGTCGGCCCGGAGGGCGAATCGCATCACTTCGGACGAGGAGGAGCGCCAGCGCCAGGGCTACGAGATGGTTTCGACGCTTCGCTTCAGTGAGGAGAACGGGCGGGCGCGCGTTACCGAAGCCGCCATCACACACGGCGGCGACACGTTGCTCGAGCTCCAGTATGGCCCGGCGGCCACGCTCTGGCGCATCAACCTGGGATGGCGGAGAAGAAGGGAGAAGTCCGTCTACGGGTTCAGCCTGGACGCCACGACAGGCGAGTGGACCCGGGACGCCCAGGCGCCGACGGACGCGGAGGATGACAATGTCGCGAAGGGCAAGACCGTCCAGCGCGTCACGCCGTTCGTGCAGGACACGCGCAACGTGCTGATCCTCCGTCCGGCGGTCGATCTATCCGAGCGCGCGATGGTGTCGCTCCAGCACGCCCTCAAGCGGGGTATCGAGCAGGAGTTCCAGCTCGAGGAAGCCGAACTCGCCGCAGAGCCGCTGCCCGACGCGGAGAGCCGTAACAGAATCCTGTTCTACGAAGCGGCCGAAGGCGGCGCGGGCGTGCTCACCCGCGTGGCGGGCGATCCCGGCGCGGTGTCACGGATTGCCCGGAAGGCGCTCGAAGTCTGCCACTACACCCCGGCCACCGGCGACTGGGATGGAACTGGCGATCCGGTCAACGGGGATGACGAGTGCGAGGCCGGCTGCTACCGCTGTCTGCTCAGCTACTACAACCAGCCGGACCATCGGCTGATCGACCGCCGGGACCCCGAGTTGCTCGATCTTCTGTGCCGGCTGGCGCGCGGCAAGCTTGCGGAAACCACGCGTTCAACTGGCGGCGGCGACACCATGGCCGAGATGGAGGCCTTCTCCGGTTCCTCGCTGGAGAAGGGATGGCTCACCTTCATCAGCCTCGGCGAGTACCGGCGACCCGACAAGGCACAGCCTTATCTTGAGGAGTTCGGTACGCGGCCCGACTTCGCGTACACCGACCACCAGACGCTGGTCTACATCGACGGACCCCACCACGACGGAAAGCGTAGGCGCCGCATGGACCGGGATTTGACGCGAAGGCTCGAGGACGCGGGCTACACGGTTCTGCGCTTCGGTACGGACCGGACGGAGTGGGAGCGGATCGTGCGAGACTACGCCTGGGTCTTCGGCCCGGGCGCGTCCCCGGCGGGCTGACGGAGACGGGCGTGTCGGAATCGGAACCGCGTCCCGCGTTCAAGCCGGGCGATCTCGTCCGTGCGCGCGGACGGGAGTGGGTGGTCCTGCCGGAGACCCGAGACGATCTCTTGCGGCTCCGGCCGCTCGGAGGCGCCGAGACCGATGCGACGCTCATCTACCTGCCGCTCGAACCCGAGCGGCCCGTGCCTGCCACGTTCGCGCCCCCGGACCCCGACGCGCCGGGTTCGCTGGCGGCGGCGCTCCTGCTCCGCGACGCGCTCCGCCTCAAGCTGCGGGCCGGGGCGGGTCCGTTCCGGAGCTTCGGCAACCTGAACGTCGAGCCGCGCACCTACCAACTGGTGCCCCTGCTCATGGCGCTCAAGCTCGACCCAATCCGTCTCCTGGTCGCAGACGACGTGGGGATTGGCAAGACGATCGAGGCCGGCCTGATCGCCCGCGAACTTCTCGACCGGGGCGAGATCGAGCGGCTCACGGTCATCTGTCCGCCGCATCTCTGCGAGCAGTGGCAGGCCGAACTCGCGGAGAAATTCAATATCGACGCCGTGGTCGTCCGCACCGGCACCGCGACCCGGCTCGAGCGCGGACTCCGGCCCGACGAATCGGTGTTCGAGGTCTACCCCTTCACCGTGGTGTCGCTCGACTACATCAAATCGGACCGGCGGCGGAGCGACTTCCTGCGCGCGTGTCCCGAGTTCGTGATCGTGGACGAGGCGCACACCTGCGTGCGGGCGAACACGACCACGCGCCACCAGCGCTACCAGCTTCTCGAGGGGCTCGCCGGGAGCGAGCCCCGGCGCGGCATGGTCCTGCTGACTGCGACCCCGCACTCGGGCGACGACACCGCCTTCCACAACCTCCTCGGCCTGCTGGATCCGAGGTTCGCGGAGCTTGTGGAGACGCCGGAGGGGGAGACCCGCCGCGCGCTCCGCGAGGAGCTCTCCCGGCACTTCGTCCAGCGCCGTCGGGGCGACATCGCCGAGTGGAGGGATGACACGCGTTTCCCGGTGCGAGAGAACCGGGAGGCCACCTACCGCCTGTCGGGCGGCTGGGGCCGCCTCGTCCGGCACGTGCTGGCCTACGCGAGGACGATGGTGAGGCGCGCGGAAGACGGGACCAAGGTCGAACAGCGCATGTCGTGGTGGGCGGCGCTCGCGCTTCTCCGGTGCGCGTCGTCGAGCCCTGCGGCCGCATCGCTCGCGCTCAGGACACGCCTCGAAGCCTCCGTCGCCGAGACCGAGAAGGCGCAACTGGCCAAGCTCGACCGGGCGGGACGGGAAGCGGTCATGGACGAGGCCGCCGAGGACCTTCTCGTGCTGACCGAGAGCGCCCCGGCGGGCACGGTGGAAGACCCCGAGGGGAGCGAAGATCTGCTGAGGCTGATCGGCGAGGCGGACGCGCTGCGCGGCCCGTCGAGGGACCCCAAGCTGAAGGTCCTGATCCGCGAGGTCCGGGGGCTGGTCGGCAACGGGTTTGCGCCGGTGATCTTCTGCCGCTTCATCGCCACGGCCCACTATCTTCACGAGTACCTCGCGAGGATGAGGGTCAAGGGCAGACGCACGCGGGCGCTCGTCGTCACCGGGGAACTGACACCCGACCAGCGCGCGGAGCGCATCGAGGCGCTGGGCGAACTCGACGACGACGTGACGCCGGTCCTGGTGGCGACCGACTGCCTGTCGGAGGGCGTCAACCTACAGAATCACTTCGACGCCGTCGTCCACTACGACCTTACCTGGAATCCGACGCGCCACGAACAACGCGAGGGCCGCGCCGACCGCTTCGGGCAGGCGTCCAAGGTTGTGCGTGCGCTGATGATCTACGGCAGCGACAACCCGGTCGATGGGGCCGTCCTCCGCGTTATCGTCCGCAAGGCCGAGAAGATCCGAAGGGAACTTGGCGTGTCCGTGCCCATGCCGTCGGACAACAACAAGGTCGTGGACGCGATCATGCGGGCCGTGCTCCTCCACGGGGACCCCGACTCCTGGGCCAAGCAGGGCGAACTCGAGCTCGGCCAGACCGAAAAGGAGGTGGATACCGCTTGGAAGGCGGCCGCCGACAAGGCGACCCGGACCGTGTTTGCCCAGCGGCGTCTGAAGCCGGAGGACGTGTGGCCCGAATGGAAGAAGGCCGTCTCCGTGCTCGGGGGACAGGAGGATGTGAGACGGTTCGTGCGACTGTCCGCCGAACGGCTGGGAGCCCCGCTCGACCGGCGCAACGGGTATTGGCGGCTTCCGGTGCCCCACCTGCCGAAGCCGCTCCAGGACCGGCTCGACGGCATCGGGTTCGACGAGGGCGCGAAGATCGCGTTCGATTCGAGCGCAGCGGGCGGCACCGTCTTTATTCACCGGGCGCATCCGCTCGTCTCCGTTCTGGCCGACCATGTGGCCGAGGAGGCGCTGGCGGGAGCGGCTCCGAGCCAGCCCCGCGTACGGGCCGGGGTGGTGGCCGAAACGTCGCTCCCATACGGGATGGAGCCGGATGTCGGGGCGCGGTCGGCCGCCGCGTTCGTTCGAGGCATAGAGAAACGCACGGCCCTCTACCTGCTCCGGCTGCGGAGCCATCTTCAGGTCGAACGGCGCGGACCGAACGGATACCATCCCATCAAGTCGCTCCTCGCCGAGGAATGCCTGGGCGTCGCCGTGCGGGGGAGCGGCACGCCGGCACTCCTGGCCGAGGACGAAGCGCTGTCGCTCCTCGCGCTCGAACCCGGTCGCAACATGCCGGACGGTCAGAAGTCGCATCTGGTCCGTCAAGCGCTCGACGGTCTGCCCGCGCTCACACCGACCTTCGAGCGGCTTGCCCGCGAGCGGGCTCGGGAACTCCTCGCGGATCATCGCCGGATCCGCGACGCCAGCGGCGTGAGGGGCGAGCGCTACGACGTGATTCCGGCCCTGCCCGTTGACATGATCGGCGTCTACGTCCTCCTGCCCATGGCAAGGATCTGACGATGGCGCGCGGGCGGAACGGCGGGGGCTTCACGGCGCTCAAGGTCGAAGGCGGGATCCTGCCGCCCGAGTTCCTCACCGAAGTGGCCGCCCTTTCCGCGCCCCGGCAGAGCGGCGCGGACTACGGGCTATCGAAATCGCTGTCGATCAAGGACGAGATCGCCCGGTACTGGATGATCGGCAACGATCTCCACGCGCGGTACGCCGAACGCCGCCCCCGCACGGGCCTCCGCCCGTCCCGCGTGGGGGTGGACGACTGGCTGGTTCCGCTGCTCCGATCGTTCGGGTACGAGGGCCTGGCGACGGCCGGCAGCGTCGAGCTCGATGAGCGGGTCTTCAAGCTCACGCACCGCGCGTGCGGCGGCGCGGTCCCGCTGCTGCTCCTGACACATGATTTCGACCTGGACAAGCCGGATCCGCGGCTCGGCGGCAACGGTCGCCGTCCGGCGCCGCACGGCATGATGCAGGAGTACCTGAACGCCGAGGCCGGCGCGCTCTGGGGGATGGTCTCGAACGGGTCTAGGCTGCGGATCCTCCGCGACAACCCGAGCCTCACGCGCCCGTCATACATCGAGGCAGACCTCGACCTGATCTTCGCCGAGGAACTCTATCCCGACTTCGCGGCTCTCTGGCTCTCGGCCCACGCCAGCCGGTTCAAGCCCGCCGACGACAACCCGTCGAACTGCATCATCGAAACGTGGCGGGCCAAGGCGCACGAGACCGGCGAACGAGCGCGCGAGAACCTGCGGGACGGCGTGACAGCCGCGCTCCGGCGGCTCGGAAGCGGATTCCTCGAACACCCCGACAACCGCGAACTGCGGGGGGCCATCGACGGCGGCACGCTGTCGCCTGACGACTACTACCAGCAGCTGCTCCGGCTCGTCTACCGGCTGCTCTTCCTGTTCGCGGCCGAGGAGCGCGAGTTGCTACACGCGCCAGAGGCCGGCGGCCGCGAGCGCGACGTGTACAAGGAAGGCTACGCACTCGCGCGGCTTCGCGAACGCGCCCTGCGTCGGCGGCACTACGACCGGAACTCCGACCTCTGGCAGGGTCTCCAAGTAACGTTCCGGGCGCTTGCCCAGGGAGCACCGGGACTCGGCCTTCCGGCCCTCGGCGGCCTGTTCCGGGATAAGCAATGCCACGACCTCGACCAAGCGGCGATCGCGAACAAGCATCTGCTTGAGGCCATCCGCACGCTCGCGTATTTCCCGTCGCTTGCGGGGAAGAGCCTCGCCCGCATCAACTACCGGGACATGGACACTGAGGAACTCGGGTCCGTATACGAGAGCCTGCTCGAGCTCCACCCCGTCATCGACGTGCACGCCTCCCCGTGGCGGTTCGCGTTCGCCGGCGACGATGGCGGAGGGAAGGCCAAGGGCTCGGCGCGGAAGCTCAGTGGCTCCTACTACACGCCGCCTAGCCTCGTAGGGGAACTCGTAAGGTCCACGCTCGACCCCGTCATCAGGCGGACCATCGCCGAGCACCCGGAAGACCCGGCAGCCGCCATTCTCCGTCTGCGAGTCGTTGATCCGGCCTGCGGATCGGGCCATTTCCTCTTGGCCGCGGCGCGGCGGCTCGCCGCCGAGATCGCGCGCATCGAAGCCGACGACGACGGCCACGACGAGGCCACGCGCCGCCACGCGCTCCGCGAAGTCGTCCGGCACTGCGTCTACGGCGTGGACCGCAATCCGCTCGCCGTTGAACTCTGCAAGACCGCGCTCTGGATCGAGACCATCGAGCCGGGCAAGCCGCTCACCTTCCTCGATTCCCACATCGCGCTGGGCGACAGCCTGATCGGCATCCTCGATCCGGAGATCCTCGGCGACGGGATCCCGGCCGCCGCATACGAGCCGCTTACGGGCGACGACAAGGGAGTGTGCAAGGACCTCAAGAAGAGGAACCGTTCAGGGGGACAAGGCGACCTGTTCCTCGACGAGGAAGCCATGCTCGAAGTCGCGATAACGAGCATTGATCTGGACGCGATGCCGGAGGAGACGCTCGATGATGTGGAGGCCAAGCGCTCCGCATGGGAGGCGGCCGGACACGACCCCACCCATGCGCAGGAGGCGATGCGGGCAAGCCTTTTCGCCGGGGCGTTCTTCGCGCCCAAGACTCGGCGGACCTTCAAGACCGTGCCCTTGACGGAACACATCCAACAGCGGGACACCGCCGAACTCGGACTGGTCGGCGTCGCTCGTCAGGTCCGCGATCTGTCGCGCCAGCACCGGTTCCTCCACTGGCACCTCAGGTTCGCCGAGATCATGCAGGACGGCGGGTTCGACGCGGTGCTCGGCAACCCGCCGTGGGAGCGGATCAAGCTCCAGGAGAAAGAGTTCTTCGCGACCCGCTCCCCGCAGATCGCGGCGGCGCGGAACAAGGCCGTGCGCAACCGGCTCATCCGAAACCTCAACCGGGCCGATGCCTCGGACGCGGAAAAGACGCTCTACCGGGCGTTCCACCGCGCACGACGCGAAGCCGAAGCGGCCAGCCAGTTCGTGCGGACGGGTGGCCGGTTCCCGCTCACCGGCACGGGGGACGTGAACACCTACGCGGTGTTCGCCGAGACGTGCCTGCGGCTCATCAACCCGAAGGGCCGCGCCGGACTCATCGTACCCACGGGCATCGCCACCGACCACTCGACCCGCAAGTTCTTCGAGCACGTCGTCACCAACAGGCGGCTCGCCACGCTGTACGACTTCGAGAACCGGGAGGCTGTGTTTCCTGGCGTCCATCGCTCCTACAAGTTCTGCCTACTCACGCTCGCCGGGCGCGAGGATCCCGTGCCGGAGGCCGAGTATGCGTTCTTCCTGCACCAGGTCGAGCACCTAAAGGAACGGGAGCGGCGGTTCACGCTCGCTGCCGAGGACTTCAAGCTGTTCAATCCGAACACCCGGACCTGTCCAATCTTCCGCACGCGGCGCGATATGGAGATTGCCCGCAAAATGTACCGGCGCGCCGGCGTGTTCTGGAAGGAGGCGCGCAAGGGACAGCCCGAGGAGAATCCTTGGGGGGTCAGCTTCCAGCGAATGTTCGACATGTCGAACGACTCCGGGCTCTTCAAGACCCGCGAGAACCTGGAGGAGGACGGGTGGGCGCTCGATGGGAACGTGTTCGCGCACGAAGACCACGACGAACGCTGCCTGCCGCTCTACGAGGCCAAGCTGTTCCACCAGTACGACCACCGGTTCGCCACGTTCGATGGGGTGTCAGAGAAGGACATCCGAAACGGTCGAGCGCGCCCCATGACGGCGGACGAGAAGGCGGAGCCGGGGTCTGTGGTCATCCCGAGGTATTGGGTGCCGGAAAATGAAGTGGCGAAAAGACTTGACAAATCGGTCGGAGGGCGCAACGACCTCGTCAGATTAAACCGACCGACCGACCGACCGACCGACCGACCGACCGACCGACCGACCGACCGACCGACCGACCGACCGACCGACCGACCCGAGTCCTCCGCGCTCTCGAAGCACTGGCCATCAACTCGCTCTCCGGAAGATAACAAACGCGACCAACGAGCGCACGGGAATCTTCACGGTGATCCCGATCCTTGGGCTGAGCGATTCTGGAACGACACTCCTTTTGGCTCGTCGTCTTCAGAGACATTGCGGCACCGACAAACCAGAGAACTGCAATCTTCGCCACCGTCCCGGGAACCGCTGTGAGCAACAAGGCCCCGCTTGTCAACGTCGATCACCGTGCGTGGCTTCAGGCCCTGCGCGGAATCACGACAGCCACGAACGAGCGCACGGTGATCTCGACCGGCCTCGCGTCCGGTGGCGTGGGCAACAGCGCACCGGTGGTCGATTACACGACGGCTCCGGCGGTCGCTGCCGCCCTCGTCGTCGCCAACATGAACTCCATCCCTCTCGATTGGGCCGCGAGGTTCTCGGTCGGAGGCGTCAACATGAACTTCTTCATCGTGAAGCAGCTCCCGGTCCTGCCGCCGGACGCCTACTTGGAGGACGCCGGATGCGGAAGCAGGTATGTCGAACTCATCGTGCCCCGCGTCTTGGAGTTGACCTACACGGGTCATGAGCTTGAGGGCTTTGCTACGGATCTCGGCTATCAAGAGCGGCCGTTCTCGTGGGACGATCCACGCCGCCATCGGCTCCAATGCGAACTCGACGCGATCTTCGCACAGATTTACCGGCTGGAGCGGGCCGATCTCGAATGGATCCTGGATTCGCGTAGCCCCGGCACCTCCTTTCCGTCGCTCAAGCAGCACGAAATCAAGCGGTTCGGTGAGTACCGGACCCGGCGATACGTGCTGGCGGCATTCGACCAACTACAGCGTGGCGAGGTCCCAGAGCTCGCTACGAACCCCGCGCCTCACGATGTCCATAATTGATATGCAAGCCCGTAAACGACCCAACACGAATACCAATCCTGGGAGGTTGCACTCATGGAACTGACCGACCCGCGCGCCGACCGACACCTGGCCGGGGGCTTCGCGCAACGCACCGAACCGACGCCGGAAGAGGCGCGCGCCCTGGAAATACTGAAGGGCCAAGTCGAAGAACGACGCAACGCCGGACCGCCCGCCATCGCGGCGGTGCCCGCAGCCGTCGCGGACGGCTGATGGAAGGGACACGCCGGAAGGAAGCCGATGGCGAGTTTCGAGAATGGGTTGACAGGGCACTCGAGCAGGGGCATGCGATAGGGCGGGTATACGAGCAAGCGCGCGTCATGTTCTTTCTGGTGAAGGTTGAAGACCATCGGGAGCTGGCCGCGCGCCTCGCGAAACATCTGAATTCGGACCCGTCCCCGTCGGAAAGCGAGGCGGTTCGCGGTGCCGTGATGGACGTGTTTGGCGACCAGCCACCGGAGGAGTGACATTAACCAGCGACCGTGCGGAACGACTGCGCTGGGGCGGGCCGATCTCGAATGGATCCTGGATTCACGTAGCCCAATGCACCCCCTCCCCGTCGCTCAAGCAACATCAGATAAGGGAGTTCGGAGAGTACCGGACGCAGCGGTATGTGCTGGCGGCATTCGATCAACTCTCAAGTGGAGAGAAACCGAGGTTGGCGTGGAAATGACTGGAGGTCAGACGGTGCGAAGAGGGGTGAGTGCCCCGGTCGCGATCCCGGTACTTCAAGACAGCTCGGAGAGTTGATTGCACGAGGAGGGCTGTGCCCATGGCTGGACAAGATCAAGCACCGAAGAACGAACCCAGGTGTGATGCCGCGGATGACGACCACGCGAGTACGTGGGAGCAACTGAACGGCAACACACTTCTTGAGGAGGCCAACGCCCTCGCGCTGTATGTCGGCCGCCACGGGAACGGTCTGTTTGGAGACGACGAAATCCAAGGTGGCGAGGATCCATTGGGCACGCTTGCCGAAGCGATAGCAAAGGCCACGTCATCGCCCTCGGCGGCAAGCTGGAAGATCCTGATGGAAGCGTACGCCAAGGTCGCGAGCGTGACGTACGAGAAGCGTGGCGTCAACGGCCGTAGCGTTCTGGACACTGCGGCCGCTGGGCTGCGGAGCGCGTCGTACCGGCCGTTGTGGGTCGGGGTCGTGCTTTTCGGGATCGCTCTCGTTGTGCATGCGATCCCGCACCTCCTCCGGCCCGATGGGTTCTGGGTGACGCTTTTGGGAGCGCTAAACTCCCTGCTCATCCCCGCACTCTGGGGAAGTGTCGGTGCATGCACGTTTCTCGCCAAGCATCTCTCCAACAGGCTGTCCGAACAGGCCTACGAGCGAGTGCGACAGCAGGGTGATATCGTGCGCATCTTCCTCGGTGCTATGATCGCCGTGTTCGCGGTCGTAGTCCTTACGGACTTCGGATCGCCTGTGGGAGAGTTGGCCGCTCCAGGCGGGGGCGACGCGACGAGCGCGGACGTCCCGGCCCCAATCGCGATGGCACCCGTCGTGATCGCGTTCGCGTCCGGCCTTGCCGTGAAACCGATCTACGCGGCTATCGAGACGCTGGCTAATGCCTTGGCGAGCCGATTCAGTCGCCCGGCCTAATGGGTACGGAGTGAGTCCGGTCGCGCCGATGGGTGGGTAGTACTCGGCGACGGAAGCGTACGGGACGCGCCTTCGAGGGATGCCCTCGGCGTACAGGCGCCGTCCGACGGTGATGAATGAAGCGCACCTCGTGGCGGAACTGGCGACCGTCCTCGACGGTCAGCACCGCATCCGCAAACCACCCTCCGCCGCCATGGGTACCCAGCCCAACGGCGGCGAAGGACCTGCTCACGCGTTGCGGTGCCACCTCCAAACCGCATGGAACGCGGCACCAACAATCCGGTTGTCAAGACATCTCCGTGAGGCACCCGGTCAGTCCAGATTCCGTCCGAATGACCCGTTTTTCGCGCTGATTAGGAACGGCAGACTCCGACATGGTAAAACGGTAAGATGCGCAGATCGTGTTTCTCCACCTGAACTTACAGGGTTTCTTACCGTGATTTGCGTCCGTCCTTCGTCGGTTTGGGAGCAGGAGGTCGCCGGTTCGAATCCGGCCGCCCCGACTCGCAGCCAGCAGTCCGTGGACAAGGCCCCGAGAGCATCGCCGCTCGAATGCCGGGGGGCTCTGGTCCGCGGGCTGCTACGGCACCAGGCTTACCCCGAAAACCAGGAACGCCCGGTCCGCGTCCGGATTGACGATCCAGGAGACGCTCACCGGCAGCGCGAAGGAATCGGTGATCTCGACCTCCGTGCCCGCCGAGACTCCGAGGTTGACGAGCCCGGCGCCTTCGGTTTTGTAGAACCCGCTCTCTCCGGCCACCATTCCGGCGACCAGCATCAGATCGACCCCTTCAACCGCGTCGACGGGGAGACTCGCTTCGAGGTAGACGGAGTTGTCCTCGTCGCCCTTCACGAGCATCCCGCCGTACAGGGAGACCGGAAGGCTCTCGGGACCGGAAAAGCCCACCGAGAGCTCGAACGTGTGGGCGTCGGCGTTCCGGAAGCCGTGCTCGGCATCCGGCGAAGGGAAGTAGTAGTCGGTGAAACCCAGGGATATCGAGGCGCCGTTGCCGGCCTCGACCGTGTACGAGGCCCAGAGGTCGTTCTCGTTGGCGTCCGCGCCCGACTTGGAGACGGAATAGGAACCCCAGGCGCCCGCTTCGAGGTTCCCCATCGAGAAGGTCAGCGCGGGCTGAACGGCCATGGATTCTCCGAAGTCGGTCCCGCGCCACACGTAGCGGCTGACAACGTCGGCCCCGACCGAAGCCGATTGGCCGCTCGCGGGTTCGGCGGCGGCCGCGGCCGCGAGAATCGCGGGGACCCAGAGGACGAGGGGGGCGAAGAGGGGTCGCTTTGTGTCTTGCATGGTGTGGTGCTCCTGCTGAGAGTGCTGTCGTGGAGGCCGCGGTCGCCATCTGCAATGCGATCGGTCCCGCGGCTTGCGATTGTGACCTGTGTGATGAGCACGGATTCGGCGGCACCGGAGAAGATGCCGCGGGACGGTGGCACGTCGCCGTAGTCCCTTCCGACGGCGACGCGCAGATGCCGCTCGCCGCATGCGCTGTCATTGGCCGGATCGAAGCCGGTCCACCCCAGCCCCGGCAGCCAGCATTCCACCCAGGCGTGGCTCTCGCCCCGCGTGGTTGCGCCGGGGGCGGGGGCGAGGTATCCCGACACGTAGCGGGCCGGGATTCCCCACCTGCGGCAGATCGAGGCCATGACATGGGCATAGTCCTGGCAGACTCCGCGCCCAGTCTGCAGAATGCGGTCGATCGGGGAGTGTGCCGCCGTACTTCCGGGGGCGTACTCGAAGAGCCGGTAGATCCGCGACCGGAGATTCCGGAGACTCTCCAGGGTGGCGTGCGCAGGCGGTATCCCGCTGGCCGAAATGAACCCCTCCAGCACTGCGGACGACGGCCTGACGAACCGGCTGGGCTGCAACATCAGTCCCACATCGATCCCACTTCCGGCTTCGTCCGCGGTGTCGCCGCCGCCGCCGGGTTCGACCTCGACCCGCGAGCGGGCGAAGATGCGCAGCCGGTCGTGCGGGGCATGGCGGTCGAAGAAGTGTCCCCGGTTCCCCCAGGGGTCCAGGAACCCGGACACGGGACCGGCGGGTTCGGTCTCGAGGGAAAACTCGTGCAGCCGCTGGCGCCGATCCACCAGAGGCGAAACAAACAGGGTCATGACGGACCCGCGCACCGCGCGCGCGTAGCGGTATTCCAGTTCGTGCTCGATCATGTGGATCGCGCTCACGCCGGGAGCCCCTCTTCGACCGGATAGTCGACGTACGTGGCCATTGCGAGCTCGTGCAGGCTCAGGCTGTCCGCGAGCAGCGTGCTGAAGGTGTCGCCGATATCGTCCCCCCGGCCCTCCCCGCCCCGGGGGCTCATCTCCACGGAGGCTGCGAGGTGAAGTGCCATGCGATGCGGGGGGGCCAGGGGATACCGCGCGCCCTGCGGGTCGATGTCTGCCAGCAGTTCGCCGATCTGATGGACGGCGAAGCGCAGGGATCGCGGCAATTCCGGGTTCCGAACAAGAAACATGAGCGCCGAATCCCGCCTGACCACCATCGAGCGGTTTCGGCAGTAGAAATCGTAGGCGTCGCAGATCCGCAGCAGTTCGGCCCACCAGGCGGACGGGCTTCCGCCGGACACGTTGCCGGAACGGTCCCAGGTGCCGAGCAGGACCGCCTGTTGCTGCAGCCGCTCCACGAAGCAGCCGAGCTGCATGAACCGCCATGCGTCGTCGCGCGACATCGTCGCGTCCACCACCCCGCCGAACAGCCGCAGCCGGTCCCTTGCCTCGCACACCAGCGTGGCCGGTCCCACGGCCCACGCCGCCGCGAACTCGGTGTCCCGGAGCCATAGGAAACCGCGATTGAGCGTCGTCCACACCTGCACCGGAAGCCATGGACGAAGCTGCGTCGCGTTGTCGCGCGCCTGCCCCCAGCACGATACCAGCGAAGCAGGCCTGGTCTCGTCCTCGACCACCGCGCCGGCCAGCGTATAGGCATCCGCGATCAGAAAGGCCTCGGCTTCGTCTGCATCGCTGGCCAGACCGGGCGGGGCGAGCCCGAAGATGTCGTAGAGGATGCTCCATCCCCGGGCCAACTCCTCGGCGGGGGTGTCGACCAGGCGGGTCAACTGGTAGTCCAGGAGACGGGCCGTCTGCTCGGCACGCTCCACGTACCGGCCCATCCAGTAGAAGTCCGCTGCCGCGCGGGCCAGCATCAGTTCGGCTCCTCGCGCTCGCGCAGGACCCACAGATCCTTGCAGCCGCCGCCCTGGCTCGAATTCACGACCAGCCCCCCCTTGCGCAGGGCCACCCGGCAAAGGCCGCCCGGCGCGATCTCGATACGGTCGCGCCCCCGGAGCACGAAGGGACGCAGGTCGACGTGCCGGGGCTCGAGGCGCCCATCCACGAAACAGCCCGCCCTCGAGAGCGGCAGGACCGGCTGGGAGATGTAGTTCGCGGGGTCGGCGCGCAGCCGCCGGACGAACTCATCCCTCTCGGCGGCTGAAGCCTGGGATCCGACCAGCATGCCGTATCCCCCCGACCCGCCCACCTCCTTCACGACCAGCTCCTCGATGTGTTCGAGCGTGTACGCCAGCCCCTCTGGCTCACGGCACATATGGGTCTCGACATTGGCCAGAATCGGTTCCTCATCGAGGAAATAGCGGATGATCGCGGGTACGAAGGCGTACACCGCCTTGTCGTCGGCGACTCCGGTCCCCGGGGCGTTGGCGATCACCACGTTGCCCGCCCGGTACGCGCCGAACAGCCCGGGCACCCCGAGCACCGAATCCGCGCGGAAGGTCACCGGATCGAGGAAGTCATCGTCGATGCGCCGGTACACGACATCGATGCGCTTCAGCCCGGAAACCGTGCGCACATAGAGGACGGCGTCGTGGACCACGAGGTCGCGCCCCTCGCAGAGCGTTGCGCCCATCTCGCCGGCCAGAAAGGCGTGTTCGTAGTAGGCGGAGTTGTAGCGTCCCGGTGTGAGGACCGCCACGCGGGGTGACGAGCCCCAGCTGCCCAGCGAGGCAAGAGTCGAATAGAGGTGTTCGGGATACCTGGCGATCTCGCGTACGCCGTGGGCCCGGTAGAGGAGCGGAAAGGCCTGTTTCATGGCGGTTCTGCAGGCCAGCATGTACGACACGCCCGAGGGTACCCGCAGATTGTCCTCCAGCACCGCGAACCCGTCGGCGGTGCGGACGACATCCGTTCCGCATATGCTGACGTATGCGCCGTGCGGAACCTCCACACCGCGCATCTCGACCCGGTACTGTGGACATCCCAGCACCAGATCCTCGGGTACGATGCCGTCGCGCAGCGACCGCCCGTCGTTGTAGATATCCGCGAGGAACAGGTTGAGTGCGGTCAGGCGCTGCCGAAGTCCCCGGTCGATGTGATCCCACTCCTCGGCGGTCAGAACCCGGGGGACGCAGTCGATCGGGATGATCTGCTCGGACAGTTCCCGCCGCCCCAGTACGGTGAAGGTGATGCCTTCGTGAAGGAAGCGGCGCGCCACGCCGTCCTGCAGTGCGGCGAGGTCCTCCGACGACGCCCGCGCGAGTGCGGCACCCAGGAGGCGCGAGGACTCCCGGGGCCACCCGTCGGGCCGGAACATCTCGTCGTAGATCCCGGAATCGAGATCATAGTGTGCGAAGGCCCCGGACCCGGCGGACCAGGCCCGGGGCTCTTCGCTGAATCGCTCGTCGAGCGACGTTCTGATGGAGTCGGACACGGAGGCCACCTGCTGGCCGGCCCGGCGTCTCGACGCCCCCGGTGCCACTCGGCGACGATCCACGGGCTACAAGTCGCGGTAGTCGGTTCCGTCGTCCGGGTCGACCATGAGCACGAACTCCGGATATGCGTCAATCCCCAGTTCCGCGGAGTCCTGTCCCATCTCCTCGACTTCCCTGGAGACCCGTACGCCGATCGTCTTCTCCAGCACGGTCCACAGGACCCACGAGACGGTGAAGACGAAGGCGCCGACGGCGACGACGCCGATGAGCTGCCACAGGAAGTTGCCTCCCGCGGCGATGCCCACCGCCAAGGTGCCCCAGACTCCTGCAAAGAGGTGCGCGGGAACGGCTCCGACGACGTCGTCGATCCGCGCGCGCTCCAGCAGTTTCAGACCGGCGGTGCAGAGCAGGGCGCCGACCGCGCCGATCATGATTGCCAGGCGGGCGTCCACGATATCCGGCCCCGCGGTGATCGCCACCAGCCCGGCGATGGCCCCGTTCAGCCCCGCGAAGAGATCGGTGCGCCCGAGTATCGGCCGCGACACCATGATCGCGGTGATCACGCCGGCCGCGGCCGCCAGGTTGGTGTTGACGAGGACGTTGCTCATCAGGACGGCGTTGGCCGCGCTGTCTAGCGCCAGCACCGACCCTCCGTTGAATCCGAACCACCCCAGCCAGAGGATGAACACCCCCAGCGTCACCGCGGGGATGTTCGACGGCGGGGTCAGCTTCACCGAGCCGTCCTTGCGGAACTTGCCCCACCTTGGCCCCACCACCAGGGCACCCGCCAGCGCGGCCCAGCCGCCGGTCGAGTGCACGATCGTCGATCCGGCGAAATCCGTGAAGCCATTCGCGGCCAGCCAGCCGCCGCCCCACGTCCAGGCGCCCACGATCGGGTAGATGACCGCGGTGAGCACAGCCGTGAAGATGAAGAAGGCCCAGAGGTTGACCCGTTCGGCGAGCGCCCCCGACACGATCGACGCCGTGGTGGCCACGAACACCATCTGGAAGAACCAGTCGGAGGTGACCGAGTAGGAGCTGCTGTTGACCACAGCCGACGTTGCCGCTGCGACCGCGCCTTCCTCCGGGGAATCGGCACCGGCCACCGCCAGCAGATCGATCTCGTCGCTGGAGGGGCCGTAGAAGAGGTCCAGAGATCCGATGAAGCTGCCTACATCGGTGTACATCAGGCCGTAGCCGATGAAGAAGTAGGTGAGCCCCGCGATCGAATACAACCCGATGTTCTTCAGGCAGATGACGGACGCGTTCTTCGACCGCACCGACCCGGACTCAAGCATGGTGAAGCCGGCGCACATCCACATCACGAGTGCGCCCCATACCAGGAATGAGAACGTGTTGAGGATGAAGCCGGTCTCCGCGGCGGCGTCCTGCACCGCAGCCGCCGCGCCGGGCCACATGGCGATGATCGCGATGGCCAGCACGCCGGCGATCGCGGCCCGCCGGAAACGGCGCGGGCGGAGAAGGTGATCGCTTCGGGGTTCGCGTTCGTTCATGGTGACTCCCGTTGGATGCTCTTGAGGAAGAGGAAGAGGAAGTGGTGGGATTCGGCGATCACTCCTGGGGCCGACGATGGCCGTGGAGGTGGTTGTATTAATCTCCAGTCTGAGAATGGGGGGCGTGGATTGCCCGCGCAAGTTGCGGTGTGACGCACGTCGACCGCACGCGGAGGAGACCTTGACGGGAGGGGTGCCGAACCCCTCATTTTGCCCGGTCCCTGCGGATCGGGAAAAGACTGGCGACGAGCGGAGCGCCCCGGCGAACCGCGGACGGCGTCGCCGCGGTCCCCTCGATCGCAAAACCGCCGGACCCCAACCTGCAAGGAGAATTACCGGATGAGATACCCAGCCAAAGTGGTCGCGGCGGTTGTGCTCGCGATGACCCCGGCAGGCGCGGCGCCCATTGCGGCCCAGGAGATTCGCGCACGTACGGGAACGAGCCTTGTTCTGGGGGCAAGGGTGCAGGTCCAGTACGAGGCTCCGAGTACGGAGGGTGTCCCCGGCACGTTCTTCATCCGCCGCGCCTGGGTGACGATGGACGGGACGCTCAATGAACGGGTGGCGGGCCGTGTGCAGTTCAATGCTCAGGGATCGTCGGTCCTTGAAGCCTACCTGGAACTGAAGCCCTCCGATGCCTTCCAGCTTCAGATCGGCCAGTTCAAGAAGGCCATGTCGTACTTCTGGCTTGCGGCCAATTCGGACCTCCCCCTGATCGAACGCGACGGCCGCGTCACCGGGGTCGACCACTGTCCCGGCGTTGGCTCCGTGTGTTCCTTCGGCCGTTTCACGGGCGCCCTCGGGCTTGACAACTACGAGCCCGGCGTCCTGATGACCGGCCGGTTCGCCGGACGGCGCCTCGGCTACCGCTTCACGGTGACCAACGGCGAGGGCCTGAGCACGAAGGACGTGAACACCGCCAAGTCCGCGTCGGGAAGAGTGTCGGTCTACCTCGCCGACAACACCCGGCTCTCGGGGTATTTCGCACTCGACGAGACGCTGGATTCACGGGGTGAGACGATGAACACCCCGGCCTACGGGGCCGAATTCGAATTCGGCACCTGGCGCCAGGGGCCCCACATTCTGGTCAACGCGATTCGGGGCCGGAACTGGAAGCTGAACGACGAGGCGAACTTCTCCGCCTTTCAGCTGATGGCCCTCTGGTACCGCGCCCTCCCGGAGGAAACCGGACTTTCCGGCATCGAGCCCTTGCTGCGGATCAGCTGGGCCGATTCCGGCGCCGAGGGGGCCGCGGAGGCAACCGGGACCGTGATCACTCCCGGTGTCATGTTCTACGCCGCCGGGCGGAACGGCATCTCGACGAATGTCGATGTGTACCGATCCGGCGACCAGCGCCACTGGTCGCTGAAAGTCCAGGCGTTCACCTTCTTCTAGGCAGCCGTGGATCGTCCCCGCGTCGCGCGAATGCAGCGCCGGGACTCGCTCCCACGGCCCGACCGGCAACCGCAGCCCCACGCCCGGCCGGCGGCCGCAGCGGAATCCGGCGGAGCAGGTCCCGGGAGCGTCGCCCCCCGGGGCCGGCCGCTACGGCGGCGCGATCAGTTGGAGAAGTTCGCCTGGGCGTCTTCGAGATTGTCGAAGACCTTGGTCAGCCGAACGAAGCCGCTAACCTCGAGGACTTCGCGAATATGGTCCGGGACGCGGCACAGGGCCAATCCGCCACCGGCCGCGTTGGTCTTCCTGATCGCAATCAGCAGGACGCGCAACCCGGCACTGCTCATGTACTTGAGGCCGCTGCAGTCCACGACCAGCCCACTGACGCCCTTGTCGATGATCGAGCGCAGCTCCTGATCGAAGTCCTTCGCGTTGGCGGAGTCGACGCGACCACTGACCGTCGCGACCGCCGTGGTTCCAGAGTAGCTGGTTTCCACGTTCATGCATTTTCCTCCTGGTGCGCCTCCGTTGGCTGCACGAGGCTAAGGCGGTTCCATCCGTCTCGCCGCTCGTACTCTAGCGTCTCGACGAACGCCTTGGTTAGGTGAATGCCGAGGCCGCCAATATCCCGGTCCTCGGCGGGAAGGTCCAAATCGGGTTTCGCCGCGTCCAGCAGCGGGTTGAAAGCTCTTCCGTTATCCTGAATTACGGCCATCACGCGGTTGTCCGTGAGGTGAAGCGTCACCTTGATGGCAGGATCAGCGGCATCCTGCCCGAAAGCATAGGAAACCACGTTGGTCAGCAGTTCGTCAAGTGCAAGCTGGAATTTGAAGACCACACCCATGGGCACGCCGTGTTCGATACAGAGCGACTCGAACTGTTCGGCGACCCGCCTGGGCTCGTCCCCGTCGATTCCGACATCCCACTCATACCTGACCTCCAACCTGTCCTCCTCCGAGAGGTTGCCACCCGCGCCACTGCGTGACCCTCCCGTCCGGACGAGCTGCCACCCGTCCGCATCGGGGCGGTTCGGTTTCTGTCGCTGTTCTTTCGATGCCCAAAAGCTACCGGCGAAGGGACCGCAAGTCCAGAACCCGGTGGGGAATGCGGGCGTGTTCCGAATACACTACATTGGATCGGACTGACTTGCCAGACCCGCGCCGGAGACCGAGTGTGCGGGGCGCAATCGACATCAGACCTCCTGGCTTGCCGGTGCCGAACCGGCGGGGTGACATCAGAGTGGCAAAGATTCTGGTTGTTGACGACGAGCCTGATCTTCAGGTACTGCTCCGCCAGAAGTTCCGGAAGAAGATCCGGTCCGGGGCGCTCACCCTGATCTTCGCCGAGAACGGAGTGGAGGCCCTGGAGCAACTGCAGACCCACGACGATGTCGACATGGTGCTTTCGGACATCAACATGCCCCAGATGGACGGACTCACGCTCCTGCATCAACTGAACCAGTTGAACCGGGATCTCCGCGCCGTGATCGTCACGGCCTACGGAGACATGAAGAACATCCGCACGGCCATGAACCGGGGCGCGTTCGACTTCGTTACGAAGCCGATCGACTTCCACGATCTCGAGGCGACCATCTCGAAGACCCTCGCGCATCTGGAGGTCATGCGGGAGGCGCTGCGCTCGCGGGACGAGCTGGTTGCGCTGCGCCGTGAACTCGGTGTCGCGGCGCGGATGCAGGAGTCGATTCTGCCCACTGTGTTCCCCCGGGACTCGCGCTTCGAGATCCACGCGTCGATGACCCCCGCCCTGGAGGTCGGCGGGGATTTCTACGACTTCTTCAAGCTGGAAGACGGGCGGATGGGAATCGTGATGGCTGACGTCTCCGGCAAGGGCGTTCCGGCGGCCCTGTTCATGATGGTGAGCCGCACCCTGATGAAGGGGACCGCGATCGGGGAATCCGATCCCGCGACGGCCGTCGCCGAAGTGAACCGGCTGCTGGTGGAGTCCAACGAGGAGTCGATGTTCGTCACCCTCTTCTACGCGAGTTTCGATCCGGCGGCCGGACTGCTCGAGTTCGCCAACGGGGGACACAATCTTCCCTACGTCGTGAAGAAGAGCGGCGATGTCGAACAGATCGACTGCGATTCGGGGATCGTCCTCGCCGTGCTTCCGGGCTTCGAGTTTCCCGGTGGAGCGCTCCAGCTGGAGCCGGGCGACGTGGTGTTTTTCTACACCGACGGAATCACCGAGGCCATGAACGAAGAGGGAGAGGAGTTCGGCGACGACACCCTTGCCGCGGTTCTCGGGGAGATCGCGGGGTCCGACGCGCCGACCTTCAGCGAGAAGGTGGTCGAGGCCGTGCGCGCCCACGCTGGTGACGCGCCCCAATCCGATGACATCACATGCCTGTGCCTCCGCTACGCCGACAGCGCTTCGTGACCCACCGCTCCCACCTGCGGCCGTGGGTCCTGCCCGCACTTGCCGCGCTGGCGAGTGGTTGCGCGGCCCCGGAGCCCGATGAGGCGGAAGCGGCCGGCGCCGAGGTCGATTCACTGGTCGCGGGCGCTGTCGCGGATGGGACCGGGCAGGCCCCGGCATCCGCCGACGGGGTCTTCGAGGATTCGATCGTGTTCGGCCAGGCGGCGGCCTTCAGCGGAGATCCCGCGGGACTCGGCATCAACATGCGGCTGGGGATCCGCGCCGCCTTCGAGGAAGCCAACCGCGAGGGCGGGATTCACGGGCGGGAGCTGAAGCTCGTGTCGGAAGACGACCGGTACGAGTCGGAAATGGCGGTGGAAAAGACGGAGGCGCTGATCGCGCACGGGGTCTTCGGGCTGATCGGGGCGGTGGGCACGCCAACCTCGAGGGTGGCGGAGCCCATCGCGAGCCGGGAGCGGGTGCCGTACATCGGAGCGTTCACCGGCGCCGGCCTCCTGCGCGGCGAGAACCAGCGCTACGTGGTGAATCTGCGCGCGTCGTACGACCAGGAGACCGAGGAGATGGTGGAACGGCTCACCACCGACCTGGGAATCAGCCGGATCGCCATTCTGTATCAGAACGACAGCTATGGCCAGGCGGGGTTGAGCGGCGTGCGCAAGGCGCTCGAAGCGCGCAACATGGCGCTCGTCGGGGAGGATACCTACGTGCGCAATACGCTCGCGGTCAAGCGCGCGGCACTGAATCTCCGGGAAACGAATCCACAGGCCGTGATCATCATCGGAGCCTACCGGCCGGCGGCCGAGTTCATCCGCTGGGCCCGCAAGCTCGGCATGCAGGCCGTCTACGTGAACCTCTCCTTCGTCGGAAGCAACGACTTGCTGAACGAACTGGGCTGGTCGGGCGAAGGCGTGGTCGTCACGCAGGTCGTGCCTTTTCCACGGGACACGAGCATTCCCGTCGTGGCCGAGTACAGGAACGCGCTCGCCGCGCACGATGCGTCCGCCCAGCCCGGCTTCATTTCGCTGGAAGGATACCTCGTGGGCCGCCTGGTGGTGGAGGTCCTGCGGAAAGCCTCCGACGCCGCAACCCCCCCCACCCGCGAGTCCTTCCTGCAGACGCTGGTCGAGTCCGGACCCATCGATCTCGGGGGCTTCGTCGTCGAATACGGCGCCACCGACAACCAGGGCTCTGACGCGGTGTTCCTCACCGTGATCCGGCAGGGCCGGTACGTTGCCGTGAACCGCCTGACTCGATGACGGATTCTCCCAGAACGCTCGACCACCGGCTCCATGCCGCCTTCGAGTGGATACTCGAGCGCCTCCCTACCCGCCTGGGGGAGCGCGTGCGGGAAGCGACGGGCGGACGGCTGGGCATCGGGAGCCAGATCGTGCTCGGGCTGGGTGGCGGCGTTCTCCTGACAGTCGTTTCGATCGTCCTTGCCCTCATCCTGATGTCGATCGTCAGCGGGCGCCAGTCCGAAGTCGCGAACGAGCACATGCCCGCGCTTGGGGGCGCGTTCGACGTTGCCCAGGCGAGCGGGGACCTGCAGCGCGCAACCCCGAGGCTGCTGGCCGCCACGGGCTTCGAGGACCTCGACACGGTGCGCATCGACCTGGAGCGGACCCAGGGCGATCTGGAGGAGGCGGTCAACGCGGTCGCCGGCGCACAGGGGTCGGACGAGTCCGCGGGCGGGTTCCGCGAGGAAGTGCTGTCGCTCGTCGACAGTCTGGTGGAGATCGTGGACCGGATCCACCAGTCCGTCTACGACCGAATGACCCACCAGGCCCGCCTGGAGGTGCTGAAGGCGGAACTGGACGAACTGAACCTCGAGTCGTTGCGCGAACTGGAGGGGATGCTGGACGACCAGTACGTCTTCATGCGTACCGGGCTCCGCGAGCTGTCCGACTCTCCCGCGCCCGCGTCCCAGCGCCGAACCACCCAGGAACTCGACCACAACGACGGACTGGCCCACTTCAAGGCGTCGCAGAACAATGTCACGGCGTTTATCTCGCGGGCGACGACCGAGAATGACATTCAGGACCTGCGAGCCACGGACGGGCGGCTGGACGCGGCGTTTTCCGACATGACCGACGCGCTCCAGGACATCCGTGCACAGCCCAGGGCGACCCTGCGGCGGATCGCGGACCAGCTCAGGACCCTGTACAGCGCGCCCGACGGCGTCCTCGCCACCCGGACGGCCGAGCTGGTGCAGATCGCGACGGCGGATTCCCTGGTCGAGCGCAGCAACCAGATGACGGCGGAGCTGGTGTCGCGGGTCGATGCCCTGACGGGGACCGCCGAAGAGTCGGCGCGCTTGGCGGCGGAGGGCTCGAACGCCCTCGTGCAGCTGGGGGTGTGGTTCCTGCTTCTGGTGACGGTGCTCACCATCGCGCTGGGCTACGTGGCCTGGAAGTTCTTCGGGGAGCGGCTGCTGGTCAGGATGGGCAGCCTGTCCGACGCCACCAGGCGAATGTCGAAGGGGGACCTCGAGGTGCAGCTGCGCATCGAGGGCAACGACGAGCTGACCGACATGGCGGGCGCCCTGGAGGTCTTCCGCCAGCACGCGGTGGAGGTGCAGAGGCTCAACCTGGTCGAGAAGCTCGCCGACGAGGTGCAGGCGAAGAACGAGAAGCTGGAGGACACACTGGAAAACCTGAGGCGGACCCAGCAACAGGTGGTCAAGCAGGAAAAGCTGGCCTCGCTCGGCGCGCTCACCGCAGGCATCGCCCACGAGATCCGGAATCCGCTCAACTTCGTGAACAACTTCGCGGCGCTCTCCACCGAGCTGATTGAGGAGCTGCGCGAGGAGCTGGAGGGCGGCGAAGAGGGCAACGGCGAACTCGACCAGGAGTTCATCAACGAAATCCTCGACGATCTGAACACGAACGTCATCAAGGTCAACGAGCACGGGCAGCGGGCCAACCGCATCGTCGAAGGGATGCTCGCCCATTCCCGCGACGAGGCGGGCCAGGTCGAGTCCATCGAGATCAATCTCATGGTGGACGAGTACTCCAAGCTGGCCTATCACGGGATGCGGGGTGTCGATTCGGCCTTCAACGTCGACCTGATCAAGGAGTTCGACCCGAACGCGGGCGAGGTCGAGGCGATTACGCGCGACCTGAGCCGGGTCTTCCTCAACGTGGTCACGAATGCCTGCCATGCGACCAACGCGCGCCGGGTCAAGGGTGGCGACCCGAGCTACCTGCCTTCGGTGAAGATCAAGACCGAGGGCAGCGAGGACTCCGTCCGAATATCGATCCGGGACAACGGCACCGGGATTCCCGACGACATCCTGGGGAAGATCTTCGATCCCTTCTTCACCACCAAGGCCGGTACGGGCGGAACGGGGCTCGGCCTCTCGATCTCGCACGAGATCATCGAGGAGCACGGCGGGAAGCTGGAGGTTGACACGAAGCCGGGCGAGTTCACCGAATTCGTGATTACGCTGCCCCGGGAGGGTCACCTCGACTCGCCGGGACTCTGAGGGCTGCCGAAGTCCGCTTCGGAGCAACCCGTCGTTGCCGTTCATGGGTCACGCGTGACAGCGGTTTCCGCCTTCCGCCCGTCGCGCTCGGAGTTGCGCGACCTCGTCGCCCTGGCGCTTCCCGTGGCCGTGGTCCAGATGGGCCTCGTGTCACAGGGCCTCGTGGATACCGCCATGGTGGGGAGGGTGACCGAGACTCAGCTCGCGGCCGTGACGCTCGGCAACCTGTACTTCTTTGGGGTGGCGGTCTTCGGGATGGGGCTGCTCCTGGCCCTCGACCCGCTCGTGTCGCAGGCGTACGGCGCCGGGGACCACGGCGAGATACGGGCCTCCCTTCAGCGAGGGCTCGTGATCAGCCTGGTGCTTGCCCTGGCGACATCCGTGCTGCTGGCCGTGGCGGATCCGGTGCTGAGGCTGCTGGGACAGCCGGACGAGGTGGTGCCGATCGCCGCGGGATACTCCCGGGCGTTGATCGCGGGAATGTGGCCGTTCTACGGCTTCGTCATCTTCCGGCAGGTTTTGCAGGCGCTCGGGAGGGTGGCGCCGATCGTCTGGACGATCGTGCTGGCGAACCTGCTCAATGTCTTCGCGAACTGGGTCCTCGTGTTCGGCAACCTTGGCGCCCCGGCGATGGGTGCGGTCGGCTCGGGCTGGGCCACCGCGATATCGCGGTGGTTCATGTGCATTGGCGTGCTCGTCCTGGGCTTCCGGGCGATTGCGCCCTATCTCGGGGGCGTTCGCCGCGAATTCCTGAGGATGGTCCCGCTGTGGCGGATGGCTCGGCTGGGCGTCCCGATCGGACTCCACCTGTTCCTCGAATTCGGGGCGTTCGGCGCGACAGGGATCGCAATGGGGTGGATGGGCACTGGCGCGTTGGCGGGACACCAGATCGCGCTCAACCTGGCCGCCTTCGCCTTCATGATCCCGCTGGGGATCTCGCAGGCGGCGGCCGTGCTGGTGGGGCGATCGGTCGGCGAGGGGCGGCCCGACCGGGCCCGGCGCTGTGCCGGCGGCGCGATCCTGGTGTGCTGCGCCGTGATGGCCGTGACGGCCGCCATCTTTCTCCTTATGCCCGGATTGCTGGCGAGGCAGTTCACCACCCAGGCCGAGGTGGCGGCGGTGGCAATGGTGCTCATCCCGGTGGCGGGAATGTTCCAGCTCTTCGACGGACTTCAGGTGGTCTGTACGGGGGCGCTGCGCGGAGTTGCGGACACCCTGCGTCCGATGATCTACAACGTCCTCGGATTCTGGCTCTTCGGTCTCCCGATCGGCCTTCTGCTGGGCTTCCGGACGGATGTCGGTCCGGTGGGCCTGTGGTGGGGTCTGGCAGCCGGACTGGGTGCGGTCGCAATCATGCTGATGTGGAGGACGTGGGCCCGCTTCCAGGGCCCGCTCCAGCGTTTCGCTGTTGCGGGAGGGCGACTGTAGCGGCCCGTCGGGTCGATACGCGCGCGCCGGTCCCGTCAGAACTCGCCGACCAGCGAGATCTCCACCTCCAGCTCGTAGCCCGTCTCACGGGCCACCGTGCCGCGTGCCAGATCGATCAGAGCGAGCACCTCCACAGCCGTCGCGCCGCCGTGGTTGACGATGATGTTGGCATGCTTGTGGAAGATCCCGGCGGCGCCGTGGACGTGTCCCTTCAGGCCGCACTCGTCAATCAGACGGCCGGCGCCGATCCCCTGGATCTTCTTGAAGATGGATCCGACGCACGGGTAGAGCCACAGATCCGGATGGCTCTCGTCGCGCCACGCGAGGTTTTCGCGCATCACCCTTCTCAGTTCTTCCGCTGGCGTCGGCTGAAGCCTCAGGAGCACGTCCAGAACGAGGTCTCCCGTGTCGTGAATGATGCTGTAGTCGTACCCGAAGCGAAAATAGCTCGCGGGAACCCGTCGCAGTTCGCCCTCCGGAGTCAGAACCGTGGCGCTCTCCATGAACTCTTCCCAGAACATGGTCCGTTCACGTTCCGGAGCGGGGGAGAGGAAGTGCAGGTTCTGCCACACCGCACCCCCGACCGTGCTGGGGATCCCGACGAAGTGGTGGAGTCCGCCGAGTCCGCGCGCCACCGTCGCATTGATCAGGTCGGGGAAGGTGTCCAGCCCCGCACCCGCCACTACGCCGCCTTCGGGCAGGAACTCCACCGTGGAGATGCCGCAACGCACCACGACCCCCCGGAAGCCCCGGTCGCCAACCAGGATGTTGGCGCCGCGCCCCAGCACGAAGCACGGGATTCCGAGTTCCCTTGCGGTGCCGACCGCCTGGCAGAATTCGTCGGGGGTGCCGGCCCGGTGGAAGAGATCCGCGGGTCCGCCGATTCCGAAGGTCGTATGCGGGGCCAGCGGCACGTCCCAACGGACTCTGTCCGAACCGACAAGCTCCGCGTAACGCCTCAGGAGAGATGGTTCGACGAGACTCACGGGGGTGTATCCACGGACTGCGGGGCCGGAGGGAGGGCGGAACCAGTCGGGTACGGCATGTGGAAGTCTGGCCATAGTCGCCCCCCGAGGCAACGCCGGTCGGGCAGGGAAGCGATCGGCGCCTGAGTCCATCGACGACCGGTCGCCGACGCCGTCCCCGTGATCCGGATGGTCCGGGCCGGGATGTTCGGTTTCGGACACCCCGATGTCGCAAAACGGTCACGAGTGTCGCGGGAGGGAGAGTGCCGGGACTCCTTCAAGTTGCTGCGAAGCAATCACAAACGCCGGCGGCGACAGCGGTGGCACGGTTCTTTCGTAGGAAGTACGGTCGGCCGAAGTGTCGGACCGGCCCCGGTCGGGTCCGCGGACTGGAGGTTGGGATGGCGGGTGGTGACACGTGCGATCCGGCCGGGGCAAGCGGGCGAGTTCGCTGTACGCGACTCCGGTGACCTCGCTAGTATTATCCAGGCATCTGGTGCGAAACCGAACGAGGTCGGCATGACTCCATCGCTCATATCGCTCAACAAGCTCAGCAAGGTGTTCTACGCGAACGAGGTGGAGACCCATGCACTCTCCAACATCACCCTGTGCGTTGGGGCGGGGGAATTCGTCTCGATCGCCGGCCCCTCGGGCTGCGGAAAGACGACCCTGCTGTCGATCCTGGGGCTCCTGGATGCACCCACCGGCGGCCAGTACCTTCTCAACGGCAAGGCGGTCGAGCAGCTCTCCGCGCCCGAGCGGGCCCGGATACGCAACCGGTCGATCGGTTTCATCTTCCAGGCATTCAACCTGATCGGGGACCTCACGGTCTTCGAGAACGTGGAGCTGCCGCTCGCCTATCGCGGCATCCCCGGTGCCGAGCGCCGTGAGAGCGTGCAGTCGGCCCTCGACCGCGTCGGCATGGCGCACCGGATGGGCCACTATCCGGCGCAGTTGTCGGGCGGCCAGCAACAGAGGGTCGCGGTCGCACGGGCAATCGTGGGGCGACCGCTCATCCTGCTGGCGGACGAGCCGACGGGCAACCTGGACTCGAAGAACGGCCGGGCGGTCATGGGGCTTCTGCAGGAACTCCACGGAGAAGGGGCGACGATCTGCATGGTCACCCACGATCCGCGCTACGCCCACGCCGCCGAGCGCACGGTCCATCTCTTCGATGGCCAGATCGTGGATGAGGCCGAGAGCCGGGGAGGCCAGGAACTCGAGGAGAGCGGTTTCGAGCTGGCTTGAGCCGCGCCCACAACCGGCGGTATCTTGCTGTCGGGACCGCGTGCGGGTGTTCCCCGCCGTGCCCACTCTCACTGTCAGATCATCCACCGGCCACCACTGGAGGAGATTCCGATGCCCCTTGCCGACAGGAGGATTCGCGTGCTGGTGGCGAAGCCCGGTCTGGACGGACACGATCGGGGGGCCAAGGTGATCGCGGCCGCGTTTCGCGACGCCGGCTTCGAGGTGATCTACACCGGTCTGCACCAGACCCCGGAGATGGTGGCCGCGGCCGCCTCCCAGGAGGATGTGGACGTGGTGGCCATGTCGGTGCTGTCAGGAGCTCACATGACGCTCTTTCCGCGGGTGCGTGAACTGCTCGACAGCGAAGGGCTCCGGCATGTGCTGCTCACCGGTGGCGGGATCATTCCCGGCGAGGACGCCGCGTCTCTGGCCGAGGTCGGTGTCGGACGCGTTTTCGGACCCGGCACCACGACGGGCGAGGCGGTCGAGTACATTCGTGAATGGTTCGCCGGGCGCGAGGACCCGTACTAGTGTTCCGTGGAAGATCTTCCACGGGCCGCTAGGCGTTCGGTGGAGAGACCCCCGGACCCCCCACCGCGACCGGGCCGCATGGGAGAGCGGGCGCGTGAGCTGGAGACCCTCCGCAGGAGGCTCAGACTGGGTGGGGGGACTGCCAGAATCCAGAGGGAGAGAGACCGCGGCAAGCTGACCGCGCGGGACAGACTGCAACTCCTGCTGGACAAGGGCGCGGACTGGGTGGAGGTCGGCCTTCTGATGGCTCACGACCTCTACGAGGGCCAGGCGCCCGGTGCCGGTGTCGTGACCGGGGTGGGGATGGTGGAGCGGCGGGAGGTCGTGGTGGTCGCGAACGACGCCACCGTCAAGGCGGGATCCTGGTGGCCCGAGACGATCCGCAAGATCCTCCGGGCGCAGGAGATCGCGATGCGCTGCCGCATCCCCATCATCTACCTGGTGGATTCGGCAGGGGTGAACCTTCCCCATCAGGGTGGCGTCTTTCCGGGCCAGTACGGCGCCGCGAGGATCTTCTACTACAACTCCGTGATGCGCCGCTACCTGAGGGTTCCCCAGTTCGCGGCAGTGATGGGGCCCTGCATCGCCGGCGGTGCCTACCTCCCCGCGCTCTCCGATGTGATCCTCATGGTGGACGGAACCAGCTTCATGGGGCTGGGCGGACCCAACCTGGTAAAGGGGGCCACGGGACAGAGCGTGGGCAGGGAGGAGCTTGGCGGAGCCGCGGTCCACACCGGCATCAGCGGCGTGGCCCACTACCGGGTTGCCGACGACGAGGAGTGCATCCGGCGTCTGAGGGAGTTGGTGGCGGGCCTGCCCGCCGCCCGGGTGGAGCTGCCAGCCGTGGGAGAAGGGGCCGTGCCTCCGGCCCGGCCGCCGACCGACCTCTATGAACTGTTGCCGGACGACCATCGGCATCCCTATGACATGGTGGCCGTGCTGGAGGCCCTGCTTGATGGCGGCGGGTTGCGCGAATTCCAGGCGGAGCATGCACCCGAAATCATTTGCGGCACGGCTCGCATCGCGGGCATCACGGTGGGCGTGATCGCAAACCGGCGCCGGATGGTGAAGGGCCCGGGCGGCAGCCCTCCGCGCTTCGGCGGCATTCTCTACACGGAGTCGGCCGAGAAGGCGGCCTACTTCATCGACACCATGAACCGGCGGGGGACCCCGATTCTCTTTGTGCAGGATGTGTCCGGGTTCATGGTTGGGCCCGAGGCCGAACAGAGCGGCATCATCCGGGCAGGTGCCCGTTTCGTCGAGGCGATGGCGACCGCCATCGTGCCCAAGATCGTGCTCACGCTCAACCACGCCTCGGGTGCCGGATACTACGCCATGGCGGGCCAGGGGTTCGATCCCGACTTCATTCTCACCCTTCCCACGGGGCGAATGGGGGTCATGGAGGGCGAAAGCGCGGTGGTCGCCCTCTTTGGGCGGCAGCTGGAGCAACTCGAGGCGAAGGGGGAACAGCCTGACGAGACCATGAAGGCGCGGATGGAGAAGGTCCGGGAAGAGTACGACCGCCAGCTGGACGCCAACTTCGCCGCCGCCCGCGGCTTCGTGGATGCCGTGATGCTTCCGGAGGAGCTGCCAGGAGCCCTTGGGCTGCTGCTCCGGGCGGCGCTGAACAACCCGGGGCCGCACCTGGGCGCGTTCGTCCTCCCATCGGGACTGGTGGAGTGAGCGGGGCCGTGGCAGGCGGAAGCGGCCTCGTCCGGATCGCGAGCGGCCAGGGATTCTGGGGCGATGATCTCGAAGCGCCGGTGCGCCAGGTCGAGGCGGGGCCGATCGACTACCTGATGCTGGACTATCTGGCCGAAGTCACCATGTCCATCATGCAGAAACAGCACTCGCGAGATGCGCGTGCCGGCTACGCGAGGGACTTCGTTCCGCTCATGGAGCGGATCTTTCCGGCGTGTGCGAATCGCCGCATCCGGGTGGTGACGAACGCGGGTGGCGTGAACCCCGCAGAGTGCGCGCGGGCTCTGGCCGCGGCAGGCCGGCGAGCAGGCATGGCGGGACGCGCCCGGATCGGCGTTGTGACCGGTGACGACCTCATGGGGCGACTGGACGGTCTGCTGGCGACGGGGCACCCGCTCTCGAACATGGACACGGGGGAGCCCCTGGAATCGGTCCGCGACGAGGTGCTGAGCGCCAACGTGTACCTTGGTGCGCGCCCGATCGTCCGGGCGCTGCGCGGGGGAGCGCTGGTCGTATTGACCGGCCGTTCCACCGACACCGCACTGACCTACGCGCCGATGGCCCACGAGTTCGGATGGCCGTGGGACGCCTGGGACCGGCTGGCCGCCGGGGTGGTTGCGGGACACATCAACGAGTGCGGCGCTCAGGCCAGCGGAGGCAACTGTCTGGCCGAGTGGTGGGCGATCCCCGATCTGACCGAGGTCGGATTCCCGATTGTCGAAGCAGGTCCGGACGGGACGTTCGTCGTCACCAAGCACCCCGAACTCGGTGGCGCGGTCACCTTGCGCACGGTCAAGGAGCAGATCCTCTACGAAATGGGCGACCCCCGGACCTACATCACCCCGGACGTGACCGCCGATTTCACCACCATCCGCCTTTCGGACCAGGGGAACGACAGGGTCGCGGTAGACGGCATCCGCGGCACCCCGCCCACCTCGTCGCTCAAGGTGTCGATTGCCTATTCAGCGGGATACAAGGCGGTGGGGACGCTGGTCTACGCCTGGCCGGACGCCGCGGCGAAGGCTCGCGCCGCGGCCGGAATCCTCAGGCGCCGCCTCGACCGGCTGGGACTGGAGTTCGACCGCGTCCGGGTCGAACTTGTGGGGTGGGACTCGACCCATGGGAAGCTGGCGGGTCCGGTTCCCGGCGACCTCCCGGAAGTGCAGCTGCGGGTAGCGGTCCGGAGCGGCGACAGGCACGCGGTTGAACGGTTCGCTCGCGAGATCGCGCCGCTCGTGCTTACCGGTCCCCCGTCGGTGACAGGTTTTGCCGGCGGACGTCCGAGGGTACAGGAAGTCGTCGGCTACTGGCCCGCGCTGATCGACCGCTCGGTTGTCGAGCCGCACATTTGCGTCGACCTTGTGGAGGTATGAAGGAGGACGGATGAAGAGACTGCCGAAGGGCGGCACAGCGGTCGATCGGTCACGGACGGTCCCGGGGCCTGCCGGTGCCTAGGGTCGAGCTCCTGCGGCTCGCACACGCACGCTCGGGCGACAAGGGCGACACGGCGAACGTGGGTGTGATTGCCTACGAGGAGGAGGACTATCCACTGATTCTGGAGCAGGTGACCGCTGCGCGCGTCAAACGCCATTTCGGGGACATGGTGAAGGGCCCGGTGGAGCGTTTCCGGCTCGACAACCTTCACGCCGTCAACTTCCTCCTGCACGGGGCCCTCGACGGCGGCGGGACGGTGTCGCTCATGACCGACGCCCAGGGCAAGGTCTTCAGCACCGCGCTGCTGCGCATGGAGGTGGAGGTGAGCGATGCGGTCGCCCGGCGCGTCAGGGGCAGGGGGCGAATCCCGCCGAACCGCGGCCGGCGCGGCCCATGAGCGAGGCGCTGGTGGTGCGCCGGGATGCTGCGGACGGCGTAAGGACCCTCGCGCTCAACCGCCCCGGGAAGCGCAACGCGCTCTCGGCCGAAATGGTCCGTCAGCTGTCTCGGAGCCTCGAGGACGCCAGCCGGGATCCCGGCGTTCGGGTCGTGGCGATCCGGGGGGAGGGCCCCGATTTCTGCGCGGGCGCCGACCTGGGCGAACTCGCGGCCTCGCAGGCCCTGGGGCCGGAGGCGGGACTGGCCGACGCGATGCGGCTGGGAGAGCTCTTCGTCCGGATCCGCCGCCTGCCGCGCCCGGTGGTCGCCGTGGTGGCCGGACGGGCCCTGGGAGGCGGGTGCGGGCTGGCCACGGCCTGCGACCTGGTCATTGCACGCCAGGATGCGGTGTTCGGATACCCCGAAGTACATCTCGGCTTCGTCCCCGCGCTGGTCATGTCCATTCTGCGCAGAAAGGTGGGGGAATCGATCGCCCTGGAACTTCTGCTGAAGGGCCACCGGGTCGGAGCAGCCCGGGCCGGTTCCGTCGGTCTCGTGAATCGGGTCATCGAAGAATCCGGATTCGAGGCGGCCGCCGCCGATTACCTTTCCGACCTTGCCGCCCGGCCACCCGCCGCGGTGGCGCTCGCCAAGCGGCTCTTTCATGGTCTCGACGGCGTCGGTTTCGAGGACTCCATAGCAAGGGGGGCGGAGGTGAACGCGCTCGCACGCATGACCGAGGATTGCCGACGGGGCGTGGAGGAATTCCTTCGGCGGCGGCACCGGGGCTGACCAAATGGTGCTGTTGCCGGCGCCGCGCTCCGGGTCCGACCGGAATGGACGCGAGGGCTGATCCGTGTTTCGGCCATCCCGAGATCGTTCCAGGTCCGATGATCCCCTTGTGCTTTGGAAGCTGCGCCTGTTCGGGGCGGGAGCCGCACTGGCGCTTGCCGGCATCGGGTTCGAGCTCCGGTGGGTTGTGTGGAGTGGAATAGGAGTTCTGGCGATCGGTCTGCTCCTGCGTTTCCTGCCCGGGCGAAGCTGACGCGGATCGGGCGCATCCGGCCATTCCAGCGCCCGCGCGGCACCGCCACGGTCCGGGGTGAAACCGCAACCCGACGCCGCCTCGCACGCCCGCGCGCGTGCGATTCTTAAGGAGAAGTTCGGTTTCGACAGCTTTCGGCCGGGCCAGGAGCGTCTCGTCGCTGGAGTGCTGTCGGGCCGCGACACGCTCGGCGTCCTGCCCACGGGCGGGGGCAAGACGCTGTGTTACCAGCTGCCGGCCTTCATGCTCGACGGTCTGATCCTCGTGGTGAGCCCGCTCATCTCGCTCATGCAGGACCAGGTCGATCGTGCGCGCCGCCTTGGGCTCCGCTCCGCTTCGCTGACTTCGCAGGACCCGCTCGCCGGGCAGCGCGGAACCGAGGCCGCTCTCGCGCAGGGTGAACTGGACCTCCTCTTCTGTTCGCCTGAGCGCCTCGAGGCGGAAAGGCTCCGGCGCTTGCTCGGCAGCTCACCCGTTTCGCTCGTGACGATCGACGAGGCGCACTGCATCTCGGAGTGGGGGCACGAGTTCAGACCGGCCTTCCGTCGCATCGGCGACGTCCGCCGCATCGTGCGGGCGCCGGTCCTCGCGGTGACCGCCACGGCCACCCCGAAGGTGCGGAACGACATCGTCCGGGTGCTGGGCATGGCCGATCCGGTCAGGGTGGTGACCTCCTTCGACCGCCCCAACATTCGCTGGCTGCTCGCCCGCCGGCGAGCCGGGTCCGAACGCATCCGCGCCATGGTGCGGATTGTCCGGCGCGCGCCGGCCGAGTGCGCGGAGCGGGCGCTCATCGTGTACGCGCCGACGCGCCGCCTGGTCGTCGGCGTACGGCGCGCTCTCGCGACGCAGGGTGTAGTCGGCGACGCATACCACGCGGCCCTCCCCAAGGAGGAGCGGCAGAGAGTCCAGCGGCGCTTCATGACGGGCGAATCGAACGTGGTCGTGGCGACCTGTGCATTCGGGATGGGAATCGACAGGGGAGACGTCTGGGCGGTCTTCCACTATGCCTATCCGGGTTCCCTGGAGAGCTACTACCAGGAAGCCGGGCGGGCCGGGCGGGACGGAGCCGGGTCGATCGCACTCGGCTTCGTCCACCGTGATGACTGGAGGGTGCCCGAAGCCTTCCTGGAGCGCTCCTGTCCAGCGCCAAGTGAGGTTCTGCGGCTGCTGGGCAGGATTCGGTCCGGGCGCAAGCGAGCCGTCTCCTCTCCGCTCGAGGCGCTCATCGGTCCCGGGTCGGCGAGAGTGCCCCACCTCAAGTGGCTGCATCGTTCCGGTGCGCTGAGGCTCGACCCGGTCCTGGCCGAATGGGTCGAGAACTGGCCGGATGGAGAAGCCGAGGGTCCTCCGGCGGTCTCGGGCCCGCTCCTGGAGTTGACGGGCGCAGCGCCCGACCTCGCCCCGCTGACGACCGCGCGTGGTCAGGCGCTGGGCCGCTTGCGCGCCATGCAACGGTACTGCAGGACGCGAAGATGCCGGCGGGTCGCGCTATTGCGTTATCTTGGGGAGACGCCCGAGCGCCGACACTGCGGCTCATGCGACCGATGTGAGCGCGGCCGCCGCGTGGCGTCCTGAACCTGCCCGGAGCAGGATCGTTACCATTCGGCACATCGCATGCATCCTTATCTCCAGGAAGACCACCTCGACCTCAGGGCCGAGGTCCACCAATTCGCCCGCGAAGCGATCGTTCCGGTCGCATCCGAAATCGACGAAGACGGCCGCTTTCCGTGGGACAACGTCAAGGCCATGGGGGAGCGCGGGTGGTTCGGCGTGCCCGTGCCCCGGCGCTTCTCCGGCATGGGGCGGGACTACCTGAGCTACGTGCTTGTCGTCGAAGCGCTCGCCTGCTACGACGCAAGCCATGCGATCACGGTGTCGGCGCATACGACGCTGGCCACCTCTCCGATCGTCGCCTTCGGAACCCCTGCCCAGAAGGCCCGCTTTCTGCCCCTTCTGGCATCCGGACAGGTCCTGGGCGGATTCGGGCTTACCGAACCGGGTGCGGGCTCGGACGCTTCCGGGACCCGGACGCGGGCAGTCGCCACCCGGGGGGGATACCGGATCAACGGCAGCAAGATATTCATCACCCACGGCGGTGTCGGAGAGATCTTCGTCGTGACCGCAGTGACCGATCCCGCCGCCCGGACGCGGGGAATCACCAGCTTCATCGTCTGCAAGCCCACGGTCGACCTGGAGGAAACCCGGCGGCTCGGTATTGGCCACCGGCCGAAGCTTCCGTATTCCGCGGGCTTCACGGCGGGCGCAAGAGAAGACAAAATGGGCTGGAGGGCCTCGGACACACGCCAGCTGTTCCTGCAGGACACCCTCGTCGGCGAAGACCAGCGGCTGGGCGACGAGGGGGACGGCTTCGTCAACTTCATGAAGACCCTTGACGCCGGTCGGATCGGCATCGCCGCGCTATCGCTCGGGATTGCGCAGGGTGCCCTCGACGTCGCGCTCGACTATACGACGCGAAGGAGGCAGTTCAACCGACCCCTGTGGGAGTTCCAGGAGGTGCAATTCGGGCTGGCCGGACTTGCCGCGGAGATCGAGGCCGCCCGGCAGCTCACCTATCACGCCGCGTGGCTGAAGGACCACGGCCAACCGTTTGCCAGGGAGGCGGCGATGGCCAAGCTGGTCGCGTCCGAACTGGCCGCGAAGTCGGCCCGCACCGCGGTCCAGTCCCTCGGAGGCGTCGGATACACCTCCGAATACCCCGTCGAACGCATGATGCGCGACGCCAAGGCGTGCGAAATCGGCGAGGGAACCAGTGAAATCCAGAAGATGGTAATCGGCCGGCACCTGCTGAAGGGCATCGACCCGTGACCACATCCGGACCCGGTGGCCGGTCCGCGTTCCGAACCCGTCTCGGGTCGGAGTGTGGCCGGGACGGGACAGGGTGGGGCAGTTTTGGTGCCGGCCCGCAAACGGAGACTGAATTTGAAGAGAGAAATCCTCATCAGCGCCTCGGACGAAGAGTCCTGGGTGGCGCTCAGGGAAGACGGCCGGCTCACCGAACTGATGTTCGACCGCCCCGACCAGGGCAGGCACGTCGGTGACATCTTCCTCGGCCGGGTTGAAGCCGTACTCCCCGGCATCCAGGCCGCATTCGTGGACATCGGGGAGGAGAAGGCCGCATTCCTCCACGCCTCGGACCTTTCGGCCGAGGTGGGCGGCGGCGGCGCGACGAACGGAGAGGAATCGCAGGGGCGTCGCCACCGTCGGCAGGCCCCGCCCATCCAGGATGTCCTGAAACGCGGAGAGAAGCTCCTGGTCAAGGTGACCAAGGATGCCATCTCGACCAAGGGCCCCCGGGTCACCACGGAGATTGCGCTTCCCGGCCGCTTCCTGGTCTACATGCCGGAATCGGATCATGTGGGAATCAGCCGCAAGATCGATCACCGGCGGGAACGCGGGCGGCTGCGCGCGATGGCCAGGAAGCTGGTGGTGGACGGTTCGGGCGGGGTGATCGTGCGGACCGCGGGCGAGGAACTGACCCAGGAGAAGCTGGTCAACGAGTACCAGCACCTGCGCCGGCAGTGGCACGCGATCCGGCAAAAGGCCGCGAAGTCCGAAGCCCCCGCGCTCATTCAGCGGGAGGCGAGGCTCATCACGGGGGTCATCCGCGACCTTTTCACCAGCAGATTCGACGCGGTCACGATCGACAACCGCGAGGCGCACCGGCAGATCGTCGCATACGTTCGCGCATTCGATCCGGACCTCCTCGACCGCATCCACGTCCACCAGGACGACCTTCCGCTTTTCGACCACGCAGGCATTCAGGACGAGATCAGGCGCTCCTTCCAGCGCCAGGTCGACCTGCCGTCCGGGGGACACGTGATCATCGAGCCGACCGAAGCGCTCGTGTCGGTGGACGTCAACACGGGGAAGTTCACAGGAAGAAAGAAGGATCCGGAGCACACGATACTGAAGACCAACCTGGACGCTGCCCGCGAAATCGCGATTCAGCTCCGGCTCCGGGACATCGGCGGCATCATCGTCATCGACTTCATAGACATGGAGTCGCAGGAGGGACGGGACCGGGTCCTGCACGAACTGCGCAGCCACCTGGGACGCGACCGGGCCCGCACCCGCACCTGGGAGGTGTCGGAACTCGGCCTGATCGAGATGACCCGCCAAAGGGTGCGGCCATCGCTCCTCCAGGCGCTCACCGAGCCCTGCCCGGCCTGCCGGGGAAGCGGCCGCCTCTGGACGGCGCCAACGCTGGTGAGGGACATTGAGCGATGTATCCGGCGGGCCGCCGCAACCGGCGACGAGCGCGACATCCTCGTGCGCGTTCACCCGAGCGTAGCGCTCAGGGTCATGGACCACGAGCCGCGGTTCGTGAGAAGGCTCGCGCGCCGCACGGGATTGCGCCTCGACCTTCGGGACGACCCGCTGATGCGCCGCGACGAGTTCCGGCTGCTTTCGGGCCGCGCCCGGGTCGACGTGACCGACAGGTACCTGGGGGCGGGTGCCGTCGACTGACCCCGGGGACCGGGCCGCCGTGCAACCCGGCCGCTGCGCCACTGCCGCTTGACCATTGCGGCGCCTCTTCTACCTTTCAATGGCTGTTCGGCAGCGTCAGTTGGGCGATATCGATTGGGGAAGACACCTTGGCCGATGGCGGGAATCCAATGTTTGCAGTGATCAGGACCGGCGGGAAGCAGTTCCGGGCGGAGCCCGGGACGACCTTGCTGATCCCCACCCTGGACGCCGAGCCCGGCACGACCGTCACCTTCGACGATGTTCTGCTGGCCTCCGACGGGGATGACGTCTCCGTCGGGGCGCCGTCCGTCGAGGGAGCAAAAGTGACGGCGGAGGTGGTGGCGCATGACCGGACGAAGAAGATCACGGTCTTCAAGCGAAAGCGCCGAAAGGGCTACCGGCGCAAGCAGGGGCACCGCCAGGGCTTCACGGTGGTACGCGTCGCCGAGATCACGATCTAGCCCGCCAGGAAGGATTTGGGATCCGATGGCTCACAAGAAAGGCGTGGGATCGTCCAGGAACGGACGCGACAGCAATCCGAAGCGTCTCGGAGTCAAACGTTTCGGCGGCGAGAGGGTCGTTGCGGGAAACATCCTGGTCCGCCAGCGCGGTACCCGCTTCCACCCCGGGATCAATGTCGGGCGAGGGAGGGACGATACGCTCTTCGCCACCGCCGACGGCATCGTGAAGTTCGAGAACCTGCGCCGCCGCCGCGTGGTTTCGGTTTACGGGGAGGACCGCCGGACGTAGCTCGCCGGCGCCGATGCCTCGCACGGCCCCGAGGTCTCCGATGCGCGAACGGGGGTCCAATGGGGGCGGGCGGGGGTGCAACGGAGGTGCCGAACCCCCGATGGAGGTCCAAGGGGGGAGCAAATGGGGCGTGTTTTTGGCCGATTTCGACGTTTGGGGGCCTTTTTTGACCCCATTCGGCCGTATTCGGAGCCAATGAGGCAGAAAAAGGTTGCGCTTCGGTTGCAGGCTGATTAACGTGGTTGTCCGCGGCGGAGGAGACGGGGCCGAGAGGTCGCGAAGCCGAAGCGGCGGGCGGCGGAAAGCGGAAGCCCGGGAAGGGGGCAACCCCGGAGAGGGATTCAGCAGGAAGCCGAATCGCCTGGGGCGCCGGAAACGGGGTCCGGAGGCGGGCGCGGTTCCGGGTTCGGCGGAAACCGCGACGGCTGCAGGGTCGCTGGACGCAGCCGAGGGCCCCGGGAGACCGGGGCGGTCTGACCGGTGGAGACGCCGGGCGGGCGAAGAGACGGGAGGCCGGCCGTCGCACATGGCGGCGCCGAACCGGAGGTCCCGGCTCACCAGCGATACGAAGCCCCCGCGCGGGTAGTGTGCTGCCCGCCGGGGGCTTCCTTTTTTTTCCTGTGGCAGCCTCGGGCTGCTAACTCTCTGACGCCTCGGGATCCCTGGCGGGGGTGCGCTGGTGTTGCCGCGCCGCCGACATGATGCTCCAGATCAGGCTCCGCACCAGTTCTTCGTCCAGCCCTTCCTCGCGCGCCAGTTCCGCCGCCTTGCGCACCACCGCGGCCTCGCGCCTGGGGTCGGTCACCGGGATGCCGAGCCGCTCCTTCAGACTACCGATCTCGCGGACCAGGTCGAGACGCCGCCGGAGGATGTCGATCAACTCGCGGTCGCATTCCATGATCCGGTCGCGGAGCCGGGCGACCTCGTCCGCCCCTGCGCGCTCGCGCACGCCCTCCCGGTCCCGGGGACCCCCTGCGGCTGCGTCACGCTCGGACATCGACGTATCCGGCGACATGCTCGGCCTCCTGCGGTCTGCCCGCCAGGGAAACGCCGATGAGTACGGGGAGGTGCAGGGCCAGTCCCAGGATCCCCTCGTGCACGCCGAACGGCTTGAGGTCCGGGGACAGGAAGAAGAACACCGAGACCGCTGAACCGGCCAACAGCCCCGAGAGAACCCCGGCCGTCGTGGCGCGGCGCCAGTACATCGCCGACAGGAGCGCGGGCATGAACTGGCAGATGATGCCGTAGGAGGCCAGCAGCAGCTCGACCAGCGAGAATTCCTCGTTCAGCGCGAAGATGTAGGCGGCTGCGCCAACGACCACCACCAGCACCCTCATCAGGGTTCGCTGTGCCTGGTCCGAAAGCCGCCTGACGGGCTGCACGCCGTCGGCGACCGTGATCGAGGCCGCGGCGTGCAGAAGGGCGTCGCCGGTGGACATCGACGCCGACAGCGCCCCTGCGCAGAACAGCCCCACGACCAGTGCCGGCAGCTCCGAGCGCAGGATCAGAAACGGCAGGATGAAGTCGGGCTGGTCCGGTGCCTCGGGGAAGAGGACTCCGGCGAACCCGATCAGAAAGACGGGGATGAGGAAGAGCTGGAAGGTCGGGAAGAGGACAACCGTCCGGCGCATCGTGCGGTCGTCGCGCGCCGTGAACGCCTTCATGAAGAGGTGCGGCCACATCGTCAGTCCGATCGCACTCGCCAGGATCGCGGTAGAATAGCCGCCCCAGGTCCACGGATCACCATCTCCCGTAAGTCCTGGTAAGGACAACAGTTCGGGGCGTTCAGCGAGAATCTGCTCGAACATTGGCCCCACGCCGCCGTAGAGGCGATGGGGGAGGTAGATTCCCAGCGCCCAGGCGATCACGAGCATGAAGACGCCCTGCAGCGTGTTGGTCCAGCCGATGGCCGAAACGCCGCTGGCGAGCACATACACGAGCACGATCCCGTATGCCACGGCCGCGCCCGCCCACAGCGGGATCGCGCCGTCGGTGACCGCTTCCATGACAATGCCGGCGCCCCGCATCTGAATGGTGATGTAAGGGACGAATGCGGCCAGGGTCAGAATCGCCATCAACAGCGAGAGCCACTTCGACGGAAAACGCCCCACCAGCAGCTGCGCCTGCGTCACGAACCCGAACCGGCGCCCGAGCGCCGCAACCCTGGGGGCCATCGCATACCACGGCGCCATCCCCAGGACCCCGTAGGTCAGGATGTAGAACGCGGCGGCACCACGGGAGTAGGCCCATCCGGGACCCCCCAGGAAGGCGAAGGCGGAAAAGACGGTCGCCCCGGTGATGAAGTACATGATCAGGAGGCCGAAGTCCCGGTCCCCCGCCACGAACCCCTGCACGCTGCGCGATGCCCGCCGCCCGGCCACAAGACCGACCGCGAGGGTGATTGCCAGATAGGCGAGGATGATGATCGTGATCAGGCCGGATCGGTCCATCATCGCGGTTCCCCGCCATCGGTTGCGGAGGATTCGCGTTTGCCGGCGTTCGCCCGGCGGGCCGCTGCACCGGCTTCGCGGCTTCGGGCCGAGTCGAGACGCCACAGTACCAGCAGGCTGCCGACCACCCAGGCCGCGGCCCACGTCATCTGGCCCGGAAGTCCGAGGATGAATGGTCTCGGGTTGTTCACCAGCGCCTGGACCGGCCAGGTCACGGCAACGGCGAACAGGAGGTGGTAGATCCACGTAATGCGGATCCAGCTTCGGAAACGCATGGTCGGTCAGCCTCCTCGAAACTTCGGGGGCCGTTTTTCGACGAAGGCGCGCACGCCCTCCCGGCCGTCCTCGGAAGCGAATGCCTCCAGGAAGAGCTCCTTCTCGGTGGCCAGTCCGTCGGCGAGATGGCTCTCGTGCGCCACCCGGACCGCCTTCTTGACCAGTTGCAGCGTCGACGAGCTCCAGCGGGTCATCCGGGAGGCGAGTGCGCGGGCTCTTTCAAGGTGCCCGCCCTCCTCGGTCAGGAACTCGACCAGGCCGATCCGGTGGGCTTCGGCCGCGTCCACGAAGTCCCCGCAGAGCCCGATCCTGAGCGCCTGGCCGGGACCGACGAGACGCGCGAGCCGCTGCGTTCCCCCCGCCCCCGGAATCAGGCCCAGCCGGATCTCGAACTGGCCGAAGCGGGCGGTGGGGTCGGCCACCCTGATGTCGCATGCGAGCGCGAGTTCGTTGCCGCCGCCGATGCAGAAGCCGTGAATGGCGCAGATGACCGGTTTGGGGAACTCGGCGAGCGCGTCGTAGACCCGCCGGTGCCGGTAGAGTTCCCGTTGCTCCTCCGGTGTGCGCGCCGCGAATTCGCCGACGTCGGCGCCGGCCGCGAAGGCCTTGTCGCCCAAGCCGTACAGGATCACGACCTTGACGTCGTCCCGGCCCGCGAGTTCATCGAAGACGCCGGCGAGCTTCCGGCGGACTTCCTCGTTGAGCGCGTTCAGCTTTTCGGGGCGGCTGATGGCCACTTCGGCGATTCCGTTCGCCGTTGCGAGCTGGACCGTCTTGCCAATCACCGTTCGATCCGGCTGTCGCAAGACGCCAAGCCGATCAAACGGCAAACCGTCTTGCGGCTCATGATTCGTCCGGCCAATCGTAGAACCCCCGGCCCGTCTTCTTCCCGAGCCTGCCGTCGGCGACCATTCGTTCGAGGAGCCTGGGGGGGCGGAATGCTTCCGAACCGAGCGACTCGTGCAGGTACCGGGCGATGTCGAGGCGCACGTCGAGCCCGACGAGATCCGTAAGCCGAAGCGGCCCCATCGGATGGCGGTACCCGAGCACCATCGCCTTGTCGATGTCCTCCGGCGAGGCCACATCAGACTCGACCATGCGGATCGCCTCGAGGCCGAGCACGATGCCCAGCCGGGACGACGCGAATCCAGGCGAGTCCGCCACCCGAATCGCCTCCTTGCCGAGCTTCTTCACGAACCACATGGCGCGGTTCAGCGCACGGAGGTGCGTTTGGTCCACCTCCACAACCTCCACGAGCTCCATGATGTGGACCGGATTGAAGAAGTGGAGCCCCAGGAAGCGCCCGGGCAGTCTCAGCGCGGCCGCCATTTGGCTAACCGGGAGCGACGACGTGTTCGTGGCGAGGACCGTTCCGTCCTCAACCGAAGCCTCCACCTCCGAGAGGATTCGCATTTTGAGCTCCATTACCTCCGGAACGGCCTCGATCACCAGGTGGGCGCCGCGGGACGCCTCGGCTGCACCCGTGACCGGCTTGAGGCGTGCCAGCGCGCCGTCGCGGGTCGTTTCGGCCACCTTGCCGAGGCGCACACCCTTGTCGAGGGTGGCCTCGATCCGGGCTATGGCGCGGTCGAGCCGGGCCGCGTCCACATCGCACAGCACCGTTTCGTAGCCCGCCATCGCCGCCACCTGCGCGATTCCGTGACCCATCGTGCCGGCGCCGATCACGGCCACCCTGCTGACCCCGGGGCTCACCATCCGGTTCTCTCCACCGCGGCGGCGATCCCCTGGCCGACGCCGATGCACATCGTGGCGAGCCCAAGCGCGGCGTCGCGCCGCGCCATCTCGTGCAGCAGCGTGGCCAGGATGCGGGCGCCCGAGCACCCGACCGGATGCCCCAGGGCGATCGCTCCGCCGTTGACGTTGACGCGCCCGGGGTCGAGTCGCAGTTCCCGGACGCAGGGGATCGCCTGCGCCGCGAAGGCCTCGTTCAACTCGATCAGGTCGAGGTCGCCCGCCGCGAGCCCGGCGCGCTCAAGGCAGCGACGCGTTGCCGGAACCGGTCCCATCCCCATCCGCTGCGGCTCCAGTCCCGCGACCGCCGTGGCCCGCAACACCGCCATCGGCTGCAGGCCGCGGGCGCGGGCGGCATCGCCCTCCACGACCAGCAGCGCGGCGGCCCCGTCGTTGATGCCCGAGGAATTGCCCGCGGTCACGGTGCCGCCGCGTTCGAAGACGGGGCGCAGCCGCGCCAGGTCCTCCACGGTGGTTTCGGGGCGGGGATGCTCGTCGCACGCCACCTCCACGGGCTCACCGCGCCGCCGCGGCACGGTGACGGGCACGATCTCGGAGGCGAAACGCCCCGCCTGAGCGGCCTCGGCCGCCTTGCGCTGGCTCCGTGCCGCGAAGCGGTCCTGTTCCTCGCGCGTCACGCCGAACTCCCGCGCGACCATCTCCGCCGTGCTCCCCAGGCTGATCGTCCACTCATCGGGGAGGCGCGGGTTCGCAAAGCGCCATCCCAGCACCGTGTCGGCGAGGGGGGGCGCGCCGCGCGCGAAGCCGCGTTCGGGCTTCAACATCACCAGCGGGGCGCGGCTCATCGATTCCACGCCCCCCGCGATGAAGGCGCCGCCCTCCCCCGCGCGAATCGCCTGGGCCGCGCTCGCCACCGCCTGCAGCCCCGAGCCGCACAGCCGGTTCACCGTATGGCCGGGGACCTCCACGGGGAGGCCCGCGGCGAGCAGCGCCATCCGCGCCACGTTGCGGTTGTCCTCGCCGGCCTGGTTCGTACACCCGAAGATCACGTCGTCCAGATCCTCGGCCGGGAAGGAATTGCGATCGAGCAGCGCCCGGATCGTCACCGCCGCGAGGTCGTCGGGCCGGACCGGAGCCAGCGCTCCGCCGTGCCGTCCGATCGGCGTGCGCACCGCGTCGATGATCCACGCTTCACGCATCGGCCCGTCCCCCCGCCGCCGTGCCCCGGAGGCCGGAGCCGGGCAATGCCGCCGTACCCGGCGCGGCGTGGGGGCCCGTCACGACCGCTACCGGTCGAGCGCCACCCAGACGCTCTTCAGATGGGTGTACTTCTCCAGCGCCGACTGGAATCCCAGATCGCGGCCGAAGCCGCTCTCCTTGTAGCCGCCGAAGGGCGATCCCGGCGCGTACTGGTTGTAGGTGTTGACCCACACCGTCCCCGCGTCGATCTCTGCCGCCAGCCTGTGCGCCTTGCCGATGTCGCGGGTCCAGACGCCGGCCGCGAGCCCGTACAGCGAGTCGTTGGCCTTGGCGACGGCGTCATCCACGTCGTCGAAGGGGATCACCGCCGCCACCGGGCCGAAAATCTCCTCGCGCGCGATGGCCATCTCGGGATCGACCTCGCTGAACACCGTCGCGTTCACGAAGTGGCCGCGCCCGTTCACCTTGATGCGCTCGCCCCCTGCCACCAGCCTGGCGCCGTCCCGCCTGCCGGACTCGATGTAGCGCATTACCCGGTCGAGCTGCTCCTCGCTGACGATCGCCCCGAGGCGCGTCGCGGGGGCCATCGGATCGCCGACCGCGGCCTTTGCGGCAAGCGTCTTCAACCCTTCGACAAACTCTTCGTGCACGGCGCTTTCGACCAGGATCCGGCTACCGGCCGCGCACACCTCGCCCTTGCCGTAGAAGACGCCCATCGAGGCGCCCTTCACGGCCGCGCGCAGGTCCGCGTCCGCAAAGACGATGTTCGGGGACTTGCCGCCCAGCTCGAGCGAGACCTTCTTGAGGGTCCCGGCCGCCTCGCGCATGACGACCCTTCCGACCTCCGTCGAGCCGGTGAAGGAGATCGCGTTGACCCCCCGGTGCCGCACCAGCGCCGCCCCGGCGGTTTCTCCGAAGCCGGGCACGACGTTCAATACGCCGGGGGGAAGTCCGGCCTCGGCGGCCAGTTCTCCGAAGCGGAGCGCGGTCAGCGGTGTCTGCTCCGCGGGCTTCAGCACCACCGTGTTCCCGCAGGCGAGCGCCGGCGCGACCTTCCAGGCAGCCATCGACAGCGGGAAGTTCCAGGGGATGATGGCGCCCACGACCCCGACCGGCTCGCGCAGCGTGTAGTTGAGAAACGGGCCCGGCACCTGGATCGTGTCGCCCTGCACCTTGTCGGCGAGTCCGGCGTAGTAGCGCAGCGTCTGAGCCACGCTCGGGACGTCGATCCGGCGCGCCTCGAAATACGGCTTCCCGTTGTCCCGGGTCTCGAGCAGTGCGAGCTCGTCCGCGTTCGCGTCGACCAGGTCGGCGAGACTCCAGAGCAGCTGCGAGCGCTTGTGCGGGTTCATCCGGCGCCAGCCGCCGTCGGCGAAGCCCGTGCGGGCTGTGCTCACGGCACGGTCGATCTCCTCCGGTCCCGCTTCCGCCACCTCGGCGATCACCTCTTCGGTGGCCGGGTTGACCGTCGGGAAGGTCCTGCCGTCCCCTGCGTCGGTCCATTCGTTGCCGATCCAGAGGCGGTTGCGCGGGACGGACACGCGGGCGTCAGCTCCCCTGGAAGGCCGGCTTGCGCTTCTCGACGTAGGCGTTCAGTCCCTCGCGCGCGTCCTCGCTGGCGAAGAGCTGCTGCTGCAGTTCCCGCTCCAGCGCGAGAGCGGTCTCGAAGGGGATCTCGGCCCCGGTCTGCACCGAACGCTTGATGAGGCCCACCGCCTTCGAGGCGCGGTTCGGCGGACAGAAGCCGCGGGCGTAGTCGAGGACCCTTTCCGTGAACTCGTCCGGGGTTTCCGTCTCCCACACGTCGTTGACGATGCCGAGTTCCTGCGCACGGTCGAATCCGAAGGTGATGCCGGTTGTCATCAGCTCGATGGCGCGCGATTTCCCGACCAGGCGGGTCAGCCGCTGCGTCCCTCCGGTTCCCGGGAGCACGCCGAGGTTGACCTCGGGGAGGCCGCACATGCTGCGCCCCGCCCGCGCGATGCGGATGTCGGCGGCCATGGCGATCTCGAGCCCTCCACCCACGGTGTGGCCGTTCAGCGCGGCGATCGTGAGCTTCGGGGTGTGTTCCAGGCGGTTGAGCGTCTCGTTGGCGTGAAGGCAGAAGCAGTACTTGAAGCCGGTCGTCACTTCGGCGAGCATGCCGATATTCGCACCGGCGGAAAAGAACTTCTCGCCTTTGCCGGTCAGCACGATCACATGGATGTCGTCGGCGAAGCGCGCCTTCAGGATGGCGTCGTCGAGCTGACGCATCATCTCGTGGGTGTAGGTGTTGGCCGGGGGGTCGTCGAGCGTGATGAGGGCGACGCCGCCGGCCGCCTCATAGCGGACGAGAGTGTTCTGGGACATTTGGGGAGGATTCCTGTGGGTTCCGGGTGAGGGAGAAAGATAACATCGCGGCCCGGGCGGCGAGATGGTAGAATTAACCGTGCGGTTCGTTCGTAGCAGGGGATGACGACGGCGGCATCGGTTGCAGCATACGTGGTTCAGGAGGTTCAGCCCATGAACGGGAACAGCAGCCCGGGAACAAGGCCGCGCGGCGTGGCGCTCATGCGTGGACTGTCGACCGTCTCCTTCTTCCTGCTGGGGCTGGCCTGCCCGATCGCGGGGCAGCAGACCGTGGTGCGCGTGCCGGTTGCCGGGGATGTGGAGATGGGGCTGGCTCCCTTCATCGAGCGCACGCTCCGCGAAGCGGCCGAGGCGGGCGCCGCCGCCGTAGTGCTCGACATCGAGACCCCGGGAGGGCGCGTCGACGCCGCCGAGCAAATCACCGCGGCGATCAGCCGCGCCGAGGTCCCGGTCTACGCGTACGTGAACATGCACGCCTACTCCGCGGGGGCGATGATCGCACTCTCTGCCCAGCGGGTCCTGATGCGGCCCGGCGGGGTCATGGGGGCGGTGACCCCGGTGGACGGCAGCGGCACCAGGGCGTCGGAGAAGATCGTGTCGGCCATGCGGGCCCGGATGCGGGCGCTGGCGGAGGCGCGGGGGCTCGATCCCGCGATCGCGGAGGCGATGGTCGACGAGGCGATCGAGGTCGAGGGTGTGGTCGAGAGCGGCAAGCTGCTTACGCTGACCGCGCAGGAGGCCGTGGACCTGGGATACGCGCAGGCCGTCGGCGACTGGGAAGGGGTGCTCGCGGCGATCGGGCTGTCCGGGGCGGAGGTGGTCGAGGCGGAGGTGAACTGGGCCGAGCGGATCGTCCGATTCTTCACCAACCCGGTGATCGCGCCATTCCTTCTGTCGCTGGGCTTCCTCGGACTGCTCGTGGAGATCAGATCGGCCGGATTCGGTCTGGCGGGGACCGCCGGGCTGCTTTCGCTGGCGCTCTTCTTCGGGGCGCACCTTCTTGTCGGACTTGCGGGCGCCGAGGATCTGATCCTCGTGGTGGCGGGGCTCATTCTCATTGGGGTGGAGGTTTTCGTCGTCCCCGGTTTCGGGGTCTTCGGGATCGCCGGGATCGTCGCCCTGCTGGCCGGACTGCTCATGGCGCAGGTCGGCAGTCTGCCCACCTCGCAGGACTTCACGCGCGCCGCGTGGGTGCTCTGTATTTCGCTGATCCTCGTTGTGGCGACGAGCTGGCTGTTCCTGCAATCGATGTTCGGGAGCTGGCGGCTGAAACGCAGCGGCGTGATCCTGCCGGAAACCACCGACCGCGACGAAGGCTACACCTCCGCGGACGTGCGGACGGACCTGGAGGGCGCGGTCGGAGTGGCGATCACTCCATTGCGCCCCGCGGGTGTCGGACTCTTCGGTGAAGAGCGCCTGGACGTGGTGTCGGAGAGCGAGTGGATCGAGGAGGGCACCAGGATCCGCATCCTGAGCGCAGAAGGATACCGGCAGGTCGTACGTGCCGTGAAGTCGGAATAGAAGAAAGAAACCAATCACTCGAACCGGAACCGGAAAGTCGCTTCATGGATTTCATCGCTCTACCAGCAATACTGATTCTGATCGGAATCGTCGTATTCCTTCTGCTGCTGAACTGGGCCGTCCCGGTGAGGCTCTGGATCGAGGCCATCTTCTCGCGCGTGCCGCTCGGACTCGGCTCGCTCGTGGGGATGCGCCTCCGCAAGGTAAGCCCGCCGTCAGTGGTGCGGCCGCTGATCGCGTCGACCAAGGCCGGCCTGCCGCTCGAGGTCGCCCATCTCGAGGCGCACTACCTTGCCGGCGGCAACGTCGACCGGGTGGTGCGGGCGCTGATCAGCGCCGACAAGGCGTCGATCGACCTGCCCTTCCAGCAGGCCGCGGCGATCGACCTCGCGGGGCGGGACGTCTTCGAGGCGGTTCAGGTCTCGGTGAATCCCAAGGTGGTGCAGACGCCCCGCGTGGCCGCGATGGCCCGCGACGGGATTCAGCTGATTGCGGTGGCCCGGGTCACCGTGCGCGCGAACATCAACCGCCTGGTCGGCGGCGCGGGAGAGGAGACGATCCTCGCCCGGGTCGGCGAGGGCATCGTCTCGACGATCGGGTCGGCGGACACGCACAAGGCCGTGCTCGAGAATCCGGACGCGATCTCGAAGACCGTGCTGCAGAAGGGTCTCGATTCGGGCACCGCCTTCGAGATCCTGTCGATCGACATCGCCGACGTGGATGTCGGCAAGAACATCGGCGCCGAACTTCAGACCGACCAGGCCGAGGCGGACAAGCGGGTCGCGCAGGCCCGCGCGGAGGAGCGCCGCGCCATGGCGATGGCCCAGGAGCAGGAGATGATCGCCCGCGTGCAGGAGATGCGCGCCGAGGTCATCGCCGCGGAGGCCCAGGTGCCGCTCGCGATGGCGGACGCCTTCCGCAGCGGCAACCTGGGCATCATGGACTATACCCGGTACCGCAACATCGAGTCGGATACACACATGCGCCGCGCGATCGCCGAGGGCGAGTCGTCCGGGCAGCTTCCGGCCGAGTAGCGGCCGCAGCCGACACAAACCGTTCACGCCCGCCTTCGAAGGAGCCGAACCATGGATATCAGGTTCATCATCGCGATGATGGTGATCGCGATGATCATGGACTTCCTGGGCAGGATGGCCAGGAAGCGCCGGGGACTGGTGCCGCCGGACCAGGACGGCGCGGTCGAAGGGGCGGATCTGCTGAAGGCGCTGACGGGCGAAGACCCGGAACCGGTCGCGCCGCGCCAGCGGAGTGCGGCCGGGCAGCAGCCCGATCGTGTGGGGCAGGGGTTCGGGCTGCCCTCCGGCGACCGGCTGGACCCTGCGGGGGCGGCGCGGGAGGTGGCCGGGGCACTTGTCGCGCCAATCGTGAAGCCGGCGCCGGAACCGCCGGAGGCGCTTGCGGTGCCGCCGCCTCCGTCGACCTTCGACGAGGAGGAAACCACGATCCCCGGCGCGCGCGCGCTTGAGTTGCGGGACCGGGCGCCCAGAGAGATCGAAGTTCGGTCGCGCGAGCCGCGTCCGGAGGAGCGAAGAGCAGCGCCGGAGGAGCACGTCCGGGCGGTACCGCGGCCGGTCGCGCGGGCGGCCCCGGATTCCAGCCCCGGCAGCCCCGATGGGAGCCGTCCCGGTGTGCGCCTGGCGGAGGGCAACGTGGGCGACCGTCTGGGGCTGGGCAGCGCGGCCGCGCTGCGGCGCGCGGTGCTCGTGCGTGAGGTCCTTGGGCCGCCGCTCGCGCTTCGAGATCGCGGGGAAGGGGACCGGTAATTCGCGGCAGGCCGGCAGGGGCCGGCCCTTCCCATTCCCGCGGCCTACCGCGCGGACCGCTCGCGGGCGAGCCTCCGCAGAACGGTGTGCAGGATGCCTCCGTTGCGGTAGTAGGCGAGTTCGACATCGGAATCCAGTCGCACGGTGGCCCGGAAGCGCACGATCGAGCCATCGTCGCGCATCGCCTTCACCTCCACCTCACCGCCCGGCTCCAGCCCGCGCGCGATCCCGGTGATGTCGTAGACCTCCGTCCCGTCCAGCGCCAGTTCCGCGGCACCCTCAACGCGGCGGAACTGGAGCGGCAGGACGCCCATCCCCACCAGGTTGGAGCGGTGGATGCGCTCGTAGCTCTCGGCGATCACGGCCTTGACCCCGAGCAGCATGGTTCCCTTGGCGGCCCAGTCGCGCGAGCTTCCCGTGCCGTATTCGCGTCCGGCGATCACGATCAGCGGCGTCCCCGCGGCGCGGTAGCGCTCCGAGGCCTCGAAGATGGTGGTCATCCGCCCGCTCGGCAGGTGGACCGTATAGCCGCCCTCCTTGTCCTTGAGGAGCAGATTGCGCAGCCGCACGTTGCCGAAGGTGCCGCGCATCATCACCTCGTGGTTGCCCCGCCTGGAGCCGAAGGTGTTGAAGCGGATGGGGGCGACGCCATGGGCCTCCAGGTAGCGGCCGGCGGGCTCGTGGCGAGGGATCGCACCCGCTGGAGAGATGTGGTCGGTGGTGACGGTGTGACCGAGCAGCGCGAGGACGCGGGCGCCGCGCACGTCTTCGAGCCGGGGTGGCTCGGCGCTCATTTCCTGGAAGAACGGGGGATTGCGAATGTAGGTGGAGTCGGCGTCCCATTCGTACAGGCTCCCCTCTTCCGGGAGGGGCAGCGCCTTCCAGTGCTCGTCGCCATCGAAGACGCGGGCATACCGCTGGTGGTACATCGCAGGCTTCAGCGATGCGGCGATCGTGTCGCGCACCTCTTCCGGCGAGGGCCAGATGTCCGCCAGGAAGACCGGCCGGCCGTCGGCTCCCCGGCCCAGGGGCTCGTTGTACAGGTCGATGTCGATGCGTCCCGCAAGCGCGAACGCGACAACCAGCATCGGCGACGCCAGGTAGTTCGCACGCACGAGGGCGTGGATGCGGGCCTCGTAGTTGCGGTTTCCGGAGAGGATCGAAGCGACCACCAGGCCGTGCATGTACACGGCGTCGGCCACCGGTCCGGGCAGGGGACCGCTGTTCCCGATACAGGTCGTGCATCCGTACCCGACCAGGTTGAACTTCAGCTCCTCCAGGTGGTGCATCAGGCCGGCGGCCTTCAGGTAGTCGGTAACCACCTGGGAGCCGGGGGCCATGCTCGTCTTCACCCAGGGCTTGACCCTCATCCCGAGCGCGCGGGCCTTCCTGGCCATCAGTCCCGCTCCGACCATCACCGATGGATTGGAGGTGTTGGTGCAGCTGGTGATCGCCGCCACGACGATCGTTCCGTCCCCGATCTCCATCCGCTCGCCGTCCATCTCGATCTCGACGGTCCTGCGGGCGGCGGTCGCGACCGCGGTGCCTCCGCCGTCCGTTCCACCATGGCCGGCAAGACCGTGGCCGGCGGGAACCAGTCCCGGAAGGTCCCGGTCGAAGGCCGCGCGCAGACCGGTCAGGGCGATCCTGTCCTGCGGGCGCCTGGGTCCGGCGACGCTCGGCTCGATCGTGGAGAGGTCCAGCTCCATCGTCGAGGTGTACTCCGGATCGGGTGTGTCGTCGGTGCGGAAGAGCCCCTGCTCGCGCGCGACGCGCTCCACCCGCGAGACCAGGTCCGGCGTTCGCCCCGTCCCGGCCAGATACCGGAGCGTCTCGTCGTCAACCGGGAAGAAGCCGACCGTGGCGCCGTATTCGGGCGACATGTTGGCCAGGGTGGCCTTGTCCGGGAGGCTGAGCCCCGAGAGGCCGGCCCCGTAGTACTCGACGAATCGGCCCACTACGCCGTGGGCGCGCAGCATCTCGGTGACGCGCAGCACGAGGTCGGTGGCCGTGGCGCCCTCGGGGAGCGTGCCCGTCAGCTTCACGCCGACGACCTCCGGCAGGAGCATGTAGTAGGGCTGGCCGAGAAGCACCGCCTCCGCCTCGATGCCGCCAACGCCCCACCCCACCACGCCGAGTCCGTTGATCATGGTGGTGTGGGAGTCGGTGCCGACCAGCGTGTCCGGGTAGGCCAGGTGAGTTCCCCGCTCCTCCTGGCGGTGAATGACCGAGGCGAGGTATTCCAGGTTGACCTGGTGCACGATGCCCGTGCCCGGAGGCACCACGCGGTAGTTCTCAAACGCCTCCTGCGCCCATCGCAAAAGGGCGTAGCGCTCGCGGTTGCGCTCGTATTCGCGCTCGACGTTCTGCTCGAAGGCGTATCCCGTGCCGAAGAAGTCGACCTGAACGGAGTGGTCGATGACGAGGTCGGCGGGCACCAGGGGGTTGATCCGGGCGGGGTCGCCTCCCATTTCCCGGATGCCGTCACGCATCGAAGCGAGATCGACGATGGCGGGGACTCCGGTGAAGTCCTGGAGTACCACGCGGGTCGGCATGAAGGGGAAGTCCGCGCCGGCGTTGACGGGGCTCCACGCGGCCACGGCTTCGACGTGGGCGGGAGAGACGTATCCGTCGCCGGCATGGCGGAGGACGTTTTCGAGCAGGACGCGGATCGAGAAGGGCAGGCGGTCGAGAGAGGTCAGGCCCATCTCGTCCAGCCGGCCCAAACGGTAGAAGGAAGTCGGTCCCTCCGGGATGTCGACGGTTGCGAGGGCGCCGAAGGGATCCGTAAGGTCGTGGGGCACGGCGGTGGATCTCCGGGTAGTGGTGGGACGCGGGCGAAAAACGACTCTCAACAATAGCGGGCCGGCCGAGGGGCGAACAGGCGGCGGAGGGTGAATCCCGGTTGTCCCGGCCGGCCGAACGGAGCCGTGCACAGGGGCGCCAATTGTTCCCGGGGGCGGCGCCCCTTCACCTCCTGGACAAAGCGGCGTAGAATCAGTCTCCCCCTCACTGCGGCCGAGGTGGCGGAACCGGTAGACGCGAAGGTCTCAAAAACCTTTGCCCTTGCGGGCGTGAGGGTTCGAGTCCCTCCCTCGGCATGCTGGCTTGAAAACCCTCGAATCGAAAAGGAGTGGAGGGATATGAAGCAGAAGATGGCGGCAACGGTTCTGGTTCTGGGTGGATTGGCGGTCTTCCTGCTCGTGCGCTCGGATGGCCCGACCCCCGAGTCCGCCGTTCCGGTCCAGGGGCAGCTGGCGGTTCAGACTCCGGACGATGCGGTGCTCCCGGCGGATGGGCCGGCCCCGGTCACGGAGATGCACGTCTACAAGACCGAGACCTGCGGGTGCTGCTCGCTGTGGGTCGAACACATGGAGGCGGCCGGGTTCGAGGTCACCGTAGAGAACCTGTCGAATGCGGACCTGCTGGCCCTGAAGGAGCGCCACGGCATTCCCCTTGAGCTCACGTCGTGCCACACCGCGCTGGCCGGCGGCTATGTGTTCGAGGGACACATCCCGGCCCGGTCGGTCAAGTCGTTCCTGGAAGATGCGCCCGCGGTGGCGGGGCTGGCGGTGCCGGGCATGCCGCTGGGCTCGCCGGGCATGGAGCACCCGCGTCCGCAGCCTTATGACGTCATCGCCTTTGACGGCAAGGGCAACCGGACCGTATTCGCGCACATCGACCCGAGGTAGGAAGGCGGCTGGGGCGCCGGATTCCGGCAGCCGCGCTCCCGTGGCAGCCGCCCCGGTTGTCCCCGAACCCGGCGTTCGCCCGCGGTGCTCGCCGGGACTGCCCCTTTGTGGCGGCCGATGGCCGATGATATGATTCATGGCCTGCAGGCGCAGGCGCCCCTCAAGCCCGGCACAGACCGGCTCCGGAAGAAAAATGTCCAATAACGCCCTCACCGACACCCTGACGATTACCGACAATCGTACCCGGCGGAGCTACGAGGTAGAGGTCCTTGACGGCGATGTCATCCGCGCGATGGACCTTCGGCAGATCAAGGTGAACGACACCGATTTCGGGATGATGGCCTACGATCCCGCCTTCACCAACACCGCTTTTACCACCAGCCGGATCACCGACGTGAAGGGTGGCAAGGGGATCCTGGAGTATCGAGGCTACCCGATCGAGCAATTGGCCGAGCAAGCCACTTTCCTCGAGGTGGCGAGCCTGATCCTGAACGGCGAGTTGCCGACCCGCGACGAGTTGGACCGGTTCGTCCACGACGTGACCTTCCACACGTACGTCCACGAGAACGTCACGACCATCCTCCAGGGCTTCCGGTACGATGCCCACGCGATGGGAATGATGATCTCGACCGTGGCCGCGCTGTCCACCTTCTACCCGGAAGCCAGGCACGTCGACGATCCCGGGAACAGGGCGGTGCAGATTACCCGCCTCATCGCCAAGATGCCGACCCTGGCGGCGTTCGCGTATCGTCATCACAAGGGCCTTCCCTACGTGTACCCGGAGAACGGTCTCTCCTACACCGCGAACTTCCTGAACATGCTCTTCCGCATTGGCGGAAGGGAATACAAGCCGAACCCCGTGCTCGAGCGCGCCCTGGACGTCCTCTTCATACTGCATGCGGACCATGAGCAGAACTGCTCCACGACCGCCATGCGGGTGATCGGGAGCTCGCGGGTGGATCCGTATTCGGCGCTGGCCGGCGCCATGGCGGCGCTGTACGGCCCCCTGCACGGTGGCGCGAACGAAGCCGTGCTGCGCATGCTGATCGAGATCGGCACGCGGGACAATATCCCCGGCTTCATGGACAGCGTGCGGCGCGGAGAGCGGCGCCTCATGGGCTTCGGCCACCGTGTCTACAAGGCGTACGATCCCCGCGCGTCGATCATCAAGCGCACAGCCGAAGAGGTGTTCGAGGTCACCGGACGCAACCCGCTGCTCGACATCGCGCTCGAACTGGAGCAGATCGCGCTCCAGGAAGAGTATTTCATCAAGCGCAACCTCTACCCCAACGTGGATTTCTACTCGGGGCTGATCTACCAGGCAATGGGCTTCCCGGTCGAGTTGTTCCCGGTGCTCTTCGCGATCCCGCGGACCGTGGGATGGCTCGCTCAGTGGGAGGAAATGGTCGTGGACCGCGAGCAGAAGATCGCCCGCCCGCGACAGGTGTTCAAAGGCAGTCCGCGCCGCGACTACGTCCCGATCGATTCACGCTAGCGTCCGTGGACAGGCCCTTCCTTCTTCTCGCCTGTACGGCGACGCTGCTCGGTCCGCCGGGATGCACGACGGGCGGACCCCGGGCGGACAACCCGTTCGGAGAGCAGGAGCAGGGGGAGGAGATCGAGATTCTGGTTCGAAACCTGAACTTCAGCCAGGTGACGGTCTACACGGCCCGCGGAGGCTCCGGGCGGCGGCTGGGAATCGTGCCGGGGAAGGGCGAGGCCACCTTCAGGCTGCGCTGGTTCCTGCCTGACCTCCGGCTCAGGGTCAGGCCGCTGGCGGGCAGAGACTTCTATACGGAGACAATAACGGTCGCTCCCGGAGAGCTGCTGGAACTGGTGGTTCCCTCCCGCTCGCAGCCGGGCGGGCGACCGCCGAACAGCTGACCAGGAGACACGACATGCGCGGTTTCGGGCCGACCATTCTCGTTACCGGTGCCGCCCTGACCCTCGCACCGGCCTGGAACTTCCCCGGTGCGGGGCCGGTACTGGCGCAGGAAAGCGGCGGGGGCGCAGTGACCGTGGACGAAGTCATCGACATGGTGCGCGTTTCGGGTCCGCGGCTGTCCCCGGACGGCTCACGCATTCTGTTCACGAAGAGCGAGCTTGACTGGGATGAGAACAAGCGCGAGGGCCGCATCTGGGTGGTGGGCCCCGATGGAGAAGGCATGCGCCCCTTCACCGGGTCGACCGACGACCGCTCGCCCGAGTGGTCCCCCGACGGCCGCTGGGTTTCCTTCTCCCGTCCGGTGGGCGAGGGGGAGAGCGTGCGACAGCTGTTCGTGCTTCCCACCGACGGCGGTGAAGCCATCCAGCTGACCGGGCACGGGACGGCGGTGGGACGCTACCGCTGGTCGGAGGACAGCCGCTCCATCTACTTCCTGGCCGCCGATTCGCTGCCGGACGACACGGAGAAGGAGCGCAAGAAGGGAGACGACGCCGTCTTCATCGACGAAGGGCCCAACGGCCAGACCCGCGGCAACTGGAACGGGGTGTGGACCGTTCAGGTGGATGTGGAGGAAGCCCCCGTGCAGGCCAGCCGCCTCACGGCGGAGGGGCGGATCGTGGGGGACTTCGCGCCCTCTCCGGACGGCAACCACCTGGCGTACACCTATCGTACGGAGAATCGCCGCAACGCGGGCCACCTCTCCGAGATCGCGATCCTCTCCACGGTCACGGGTGACGAGGAGCTTCTCACCGACAACGACGCGCCCGAGTCCCAATTGGCCTGGTCGCCCGACGGAGCCTCGATCACCTTCGTGGCCCCCGATCTGGAATCGTGGGAGCTGGACCAGGGCAACCTCTACCACCATCACATTCCCACCGGCGAGACCCGCCAGCTGATGGCGGATGTCGACTCGGACATGCGCGGCTACCGCTGGGCCGCGGGCGGGCGTTTCATCGACATCGTGGCGCTCGACCGGACCGATGCGAACCTGTACCGGCTCGATGTCCGGTCCGACGAACTGGAGCAGCTCACCGACCTGCGCGGGATCGTGTCCGGGCCCTCCTTCGACCGCTTCCATGACAGGGCCGCGATCCAGTTTGCGAGCCCGTCGGAGCCGGGCGACCTGTGGCTCGTCGACCTGGGTGACGGTTCGCGGACGCGGCTCACGACGGCCAACCCGTGGCTGAAGGGCAAGAGGCTTGCCGAACCGGAGGTCGTCCGCTGGGAGAGCAGCGACGGGCTGGAGATCGAGGGGCTGCTGTACATGCCGGAGGGGCGCGTGGCGCCCGGGGCGGCCGTTCTGGAGATCCACGGTGGACCCGCCGGCGTGTTCACACGGGGGTTCGACGCCGACGCGCAACTGCTCGTGGCGCAGGGCTACGCGGTCCTGCAGCCCAACGTGCGCGGTTCGTCGGGGTACGGGGACGCGCTGCTCCGCGGCAACATGAACGACATCGGCGGCGGAGACTATCAGGACCTGATGACCGGGGTCGACGCGATCATCGACCGGGGGGTCGCCCATCCGGACTCCCTCGCGGTGAAGGGATGGAGCTACGGCGGGATCCTCGGCGGCTGGACGATCACGCGCACCGACCGCTTCAGGGCCGCCAGCCTCGGGGCGATGGTCGCCGACTGGAGGAGCGAGTTCGGAGCGGGCTTCAACTTCGATGTGGTGCGCTGGTACCTGGGCGGCGATCCCTGGTCGAACCGGGACTACTGGGTGGAGCGCTCCGCGTACACGCACCTGGACCGGGTGACGACCCCTACGATCCTCTTCCACGGGGCCAACGACCGCACCGACACGATGGAGCAGTCGATGAACTTCTTCGCGGGGCTTCGGCACCTGGGGGTCGAAGCCCGGTTCATCCTGTTTCCGCGCGAGGGACACGGCATCCAGGAACCGCGGCACCGGCGCACGCTGATGGTCGAGGAGATGCGCTGGCTGCACCGCTTCGTGAAGGGGCTGGAGGACTGGACGCCGCCGGAGCGTCCTGCCGCGACCGCCGACAAGCAGGTCGCGCCCATTTCGTGAGCGGACCGGCCGGGATAGGATTGCTTCGGCCGTGATTCCGCAGCAGGTCATCGCGCGCAAGCGGGACGGGGAGCCGCTCTCGTCCGGGGAACTCACCGGATTCCTCGAAGCCTACCTGGAGGGCCGGGTGGGCGACGACCAGATGGCCGCGTTCCTGATGGCGGTCCATTTCAATGGCATGTCCCCGGGCGAGCTGGACGCGCTGGTCGAGGTGATGCTGCACTCGGGCGAGGTGATCGAACCGGGGGGCGGCTGGCCGGGACCCAGGGTCGACAAGCACTCGACCGGCGGGGTGGGCGACAAGGTCTCGCTTGCGTTGGCGCCGCTCGCGGCGGAGATGGGCATGGTCGTGCCCATGATGTCGGGGCGGGGACTGGGCCATACCGGCGGCACCCTCGACAAGCTCGAGTCGATTCCGGGCTTTCGCACGAGGATCCCGCTGGAGGAATTCGACCGGGTGCTCCGCAGCACGGGGTGCGCGATGATCGGTCAGACCGCCGAGATCGCGCCTCTCGACCGACGGCTCTACGCGCTGCGCGACGTGACCGCGACGGTGCCCTCGATTCCGCTGATCACCGCGTCGATCATGTCGAAGAAGCTGGCCGAGGGGCTGGACGCGCTCGTACTGGACGTCAAGGTGGGGCGCGGCGCGTTCATGGCGCGGGACGAGGACGCGCGCGCCCTGGCCCGCTCCATGACCGCTGTCGGCTCGGCGCGCGGTATCGCCGTGACCGCGCTGCTGACCGCAATGGACCGGCCCCTGGGCCGCGCGATCGGCAACGCCCTGGAGGTTCGCGAGGCCGTCGCGTGTCTTGCGGGCGGCGGGCCGGACGCGCTACGGGGGCTTTGCATCGAGCTGGCCGCCGAGATGGCGCTTGCCGGGAAGCTCGTAGCCAGCGTGCGCGAAGGGCGCCGCCGCGCGGAAGAGGCGCTCGCCGGGGGTGGTCCGGTGGAGCGGTTCGCCCGCCTGGCGGCGGCGCAGGGGGGACGGCTGCGCCCTGACCGGGACGGGTACGGATTGCCGAAGGCGCCCTGCAGCGAAACCGTGGTCTCGGATCGGGACGGTTGGGTCACCGCGGTCGACCCCCTTGCCCTGGGCTACGGCGTGATCGCACTCGGGGGAGGAAGACGGCGGCAGGACGACGCGATCGACCCCACCGTGGGGTTCGAATTGGCGGTGGAGGTCGGGTCGTGCATCTCCCGGGGCGATGCGCTCGCCGTGGTGCACGCGGGAAGCTGGCCGGATCTGGCTGTCGGTGCCGGGGTGGTGCGGGAAGCGGTCACGATCGGCGCCGAAGCGGACGCGGACCCGCTTCCCATAGTGCTGGAGCGAATGCGGAGTGCAAACGGCGGCGGGGGCCCGCCGCGCTGAGTCTCCGCTCGCAGCGGCGGCACTCCCCGGCCGGCGCGGCTACAACACCCGGAAGAGTATTCCTTCCTGCTTCAGCGCCGCGGAGAGCTCCGAGGTGCGGTCCGCAGTGACGCGCAGCGCAGCCCCGCATTTGGCTCCTCCCTCCGGAGGGGCCGGGACGACCTCTGCCGGTATGGCCTGTTCCCGGGCGACATCTTCGGCCCACATGGCGTGATGGGTGGTCTCGAAGATGAAGGTGCTGCCGCTTGCCTGTGCAGTCATTCTGGAAAGCCTGTCGGATGCATTTGGTTCAAACAATCCTGGATTACGGGCCGGTTCTGGCGGTCGCAAGGGGCGGTGGGCTCGGTGCCGGGAAGATAGAGTTCCTCGTACGCTTCCTCGGGCGGACACCAGCGCGACGCCAGAAGGCCGGTCTCGCGATCCACACGTTGTCTGGCGAGCCCGTCCGGGATCGGCCACGGTTCGGGTATCTGCAGAAGCGGCCCGGTGCCCGTATCGCCGAGGCTGCCGTCGGTGCCGACCGCTTCTCCATAGTAGATCCGCCGCATGAAGTCGCCCCAGACGGGCGCTGCCAGTCCTCCTCCGGTGGCGCGGTCGGCGATCGGCACCGGCGTGTCCATCCCGAACCAGACTCCCGCGGCGAGGTTGGGGGTGAAGCCCAGAAACCAGACGTTGCTGTGTTCGTTCGTCGTGCCCGACTTTCCGGCGGCCGGAACCTCATAGGGCAGGCCCGCGCCCGCGGCGGAGCGAATCCCATTGTATCCCGTTCCCGAGCGGACGACCTCTTCGAGCATCGAAACGACCAGCCGCGCCACGAGAGGATCGAGTTCCTCCGTGCTCTCGGGGGCGGGTCTCCAGAGAACCTCGCCCTCCGGACTCACCACCTCGAGAACCGGGAAGGGGCGCACGCGGGATCCGAGATTGGCGAGGGTGGCGTACGCTTCCACCATCTGGATCGGAATCACATCGGCCGCGCCGATCGCCGTCGCCGGGAAGCGGTTGATCTCGGTGCGGATCCCGAGCCGTCTCGCCATCTGCGCCACCGCCTCGAGACCCACCTCGCACGCGGCGACCTTGATCGCGACCGTGTTGATCGACTTCGCCATCGCTTCGCGCATGGTGATCGCACCGAGAAACTCCGGGTTGTAGTTGGACGGCCGCCACAGGGTGCCGTCCGGCTGGGGGAGGACCACCGGGCCGTCCAGAAAAACCTCGGATGCCGGGATGCCGCTCTCCAGTGCCGCCGCGTAGACGAACGGCTTGAAGGAAGAGCCTGCCTGCCGTCTCGCCTGAATGGCGCGGTCGAACTTCGAGTGGATGTGGTCGCGCCCCCCGATCATCGCAAGGACCTGGCCGGTCCCGGGGTCCACCGCGACGAACATCCCCTGCAGGTACGGTATTCCGGGGAGATCCGCCCCTTCGTTCTCCTCCGAGAACTCCCGGTACGTGGGATGATCGTAGCCCGGCCGCGCCTCGATGCGCTCCCAGCCCGCTTCCATGGCCGCCCGCGCATTGGCCTGCATGTCGAGATCGACGGTCGTGAAGATCTGGAGCCCACCCGAATACAGCTTGTGCCCGAACCTGTCGGCGAGGATTCCGCGCACCCACTCGACGAAGTAGGGGGCCTGCACCTCGACCCGGTTTGCCCGCTCGGTGGGGACCGGTTCCCCCTTCCAGCGGGCGGCCTCCTCCCCGGTCAGGAATCCCTGGTCGGCCATCTGGGTGAGGACCAGGTTCCGCCGTTGCAGCGCCTGGGCGGGGTTGTTCAGCGGGCTGTACCGTTCCGGCACATTGGCAATCGCCGCCAGCAACGCCGCCTCGGCCGGGTTCATGTCGATGGCGCTCTTGCCGAAGTAGTTCCGTGACGCCGTCTCAAGCCCATACCAGCCATGGGCATACACGATCTGGTTCATGTATGCCTCGAGGATCTGGTCCTTCGTGTACGCCTCCTCGAGCTGCAATGCGACCTGCCACTCCTTCAGCTTGCGTACCAGACGCTTTTCGAAGCCGAGGCGCTCGGTCCACATGTTGCGTGCGAGCTGCTGAGTGATGGTGCTTCCACCCGCCCCCGACAGCGACCGCGTGCGCAGCACCCCGAGCCCGGCACGGGCGATTCCACGCCAGTCCAGCCCGTTGTGGGAGTAGAAGCGCCGATCTTCGATCGCGATGAACGCCTGCGGCACATGGACGGGGAGGCTCTCGATCGACACCAGTGTCCTGCGCTCGTCCCCGAACTCCCAGATCAGAGTGGAATCGCGCGCATAGACCTTGCTCGTCTGTCGCGGTTCGTAGGTATAGATCTGGGCGATCGACGGGCAGTCGGCACAGAGGTTCCGCCAGGCGCCGGCCGCCCATCCGATCCCCGACGCGCACACAAAGAGCAGGCCGAACCACGCCCAGCGGGGAACAGGGGCATTGCGAACCGAGTCTGCGATCCTCTTCAGCAACAAATCTCCTTCTCCCCTTCGCGTCCTGGCCGCCGCCTGGTCCGCTGGCGCCCTTCGGCGGTTTCGAACGTCAGTTCCAATTATAACCTTCGAGCGATGCGGGCGTGACAGGGTTGTCCGGGTGTGGCCCCCACCCGGCGCGCTCGCCGGGCGTGTGGCGCCTTGACCCGGCGCGCGCGGGCATCGATGGTTCATGGCTGCGGCAAGTCTGCGCACATGAACATCAAACGGGGGCGGTCCCTGCTCAGCTTCAGCGAAGTGCCGGTCCGTTCCTCCTCGGGCGGCTATGTGGTCCGCGTGGGGAGCGGCGTGCGGGAGATGCTCGGTCCCGCGGTGGAGGTCGCCGCGCCTTCCGGAAGGTGCGGCCTGATCGCCGACGAGACGGTTGCGTCCCTGTGGTACGAAGAGGTGGCGGCCTCGCTCCGGGGCCGCGGAATCGACGTCGTGCCGGCGTTTTTCCCGGCCGGGGAGACCAGCAAGACCCGGGCAAACTGGAGTGCCCTGACCGATGTGCTCATGGACGCTCGCCTGGGGCGCGACAGCTGCGTTGTCTCGGTGGGAGGGGGGGTGACGGGCGACCTCGCGGGCTTTGTGGCCGCGACCTTCCTGAGGGGCGTGCCCCTGGTGCAGCTGCCCACCACGACCCTGGCGATGATCGATGCTTCGGTGGGCGGAAAGACCGGGGTGGACCACCCGGCTGGGAAGAACCTGGTCGGGGCATTCCACGCGCCGGCGATGGTGCTGGCGGACCCCGATTTCCTGAGCACCCTCGATCGGGGGGTGAGAGCCGCGGGGTACGCCGAGGCCGTCAAGCACGGGGTGACCCTCGATGCCGCGTATGCCGGCTGGCTGGCCTCGCACGCCGCGCCGCTGCTGGACGGCAGCCCCGGGGAGGTGACGCGCGCGGTCGTCCGCTCGGTGGAACTCAAGGCGGAGGTCGTGTCGGGCGACGAATTCGAGACCGGTTCGCGAAAGATCCTCAACTTCGGCCACACCGTGGCGCACGCGCTGGAAGCCGCGTCCCGGTATGCCCTCCCGCACGGGCACGCGGTGGCGGTCGGGATGGTTGCGGAAGCGCGGATCGGCGAAGAACTTGGATTGACCGCGCCCGGGACCGCCGAGGAGATTCGGACCCTGGTCACGGCCTTCGGCCTGCCGCACAGCCACCCTGCGTTCGCGCGCGCGCTCCAGTTGGTAGACCTCATGATCCGGGACAAGAAGACACGTTCCGGTGTAGTGCATATTGTGCGCCTGGTGGAGTTCGGGCGCACCGGTGCCGCCGATGAAACGACCGTTCCGGTCCCGGAAGCCGATCTGGTCGGAGTCATCAGGGGGCTGGTCCTGCAGGATCCGTAGCCACGGAGAGCCGCGTTTGGAAAACCGGTACACGATCTCATCGGTTCTGGCGTCGCGAGCGACACGCAATCCCGGGGCCCCGTTCCTGCTTGCGCAGGAGGCAGCCTTCTCCTTCGGAGACGTGGACGACCAGTCCGAGGCGCTCGCGGCCTCCCTGGCCAACCTCGGGATCGGGTCCGGCGACCGGATCGCGCTTCTGCTTCCCGCCTGGCCCGAATTTGCGGTGTCCGTGTTCGCGGCCGCGAAGCTGGGCGCGACAATCGTGCCCCTGAATCCCCGGCTCACCCCGCCGGAGCTGCGCTACATGCTCAGGCATTCCGGAGCGGCGTGCGCGATCACGGCCGAGAACGCCTACGGCATCGACTATCTGCAGCTCTTTGAGGATCTTCTCGTTGAACTGCCGGAACTCAACCACCTGGTCACCGTCGGCGAAGAGGACCTCTGGTACGACGACAGGGTCTTCCAGTGGGAGGATCTCCTTTCCGCCGGATTGGGACGCGATTTCCATGCGCATCCCGCCAGCCCCGACGACCCCTTTGCCGTCGTCTACACGTCGGGGACGACGGGCAAGCCGAAGGGAGTCGAACTCACGCACCGCGGCCTCATTCATGCGGCCCGGGGAACCATCGATGCCGTGCAGCTCACCGAAGAAGATGTCGTGGTGGGTGTCAGCGCGCTCTTCCACGCCTTCGGTCTTGGCCCCGGGCTCCTTGGGACCGTTCTCGGCGGCGCCTGCCTGGTGCTCCAGGACGGAGTGGACGAGGCCGAAACACTGGAGCTGGCCAGACGCCACGCTGCGACCGTGCACTACGGGATCCCGACCCTCTTTGCGAAGGAACTCCGCCGGATTGCGGAACAGGGCGGCACCCCGCCGAACCTGAGACTCTGCCTGGCGTCGGGGGCGCCGGTTCGGGACGACCTCGCCCGCCGCATCGAGCGTACGTTCGGCACGCCCCTGCTGATTGCCTACTCCCTCACCGAGACCTCGTCCACACTGGCCGTGAGCCGCCCCGGGGACCCGCCCGACAAGCGCGTCTTCACGGTGGGACGGCCGATCGGAGAGACCGAGGTGCGCGTCACCGGGGACGACGGAGAGGATCTTCCGACCGAGAGCGTCGGGGAAATCCGGGTGCGGGGGCCCGGCGTCATGCGCGGATACTTCCGCCAGCCGCGCGAGACGGCGGCTGCGACCGACGCCCGGGGATACCTCCGGACCGGCGACATCGGCATGGTGGACGAGGCAGGCTACCTTCACCTGCTCGGCCGGCGGGAGGACGTGATCATCCGCGGTGGGACGAACGTTCACGCACGAGAGGTGGAGGATCGGCTTCTGGCTCATCCGGCGGTGGAACGGAGTGCGGTCGTCGGCATTGCGGACGAGATCCTGGGCGAGGCGATATGCGCGTGCGTCGTGCGGATCGAAGGCGGAATCGTGACCGGGAACGAGATCAGGAGCTGGTGTGCGGCCACCCTGGCGGACTACAAGGTCCCCGATCTTGTTACCTTCATGGAGGAACTTCCCCTTACCGGGACCGGCAAGGTGTGGAGGCGCGAGGTCGCCCGCCGGGTTGTTGCCGAACGGCCGGACCGGCCCGCGGGGGAACGCGATGACTTGCTGGACGAATGAAGAATGGTCAATCCCTATATGAAGGCGCCCCATGCCGATCCCGCCGCGGCGGCGCACCGTGAAGCCCCCAACGCGGCGTTGCTGATCGATTTCGACAACGTCACCATGGGAATGCGGAGCGATCTGGCCAAGGAACTGAAGCGGCTGCTCGACTCGGACATCATCAAGGGCAAGGTGACGGTACAGAGGGCGTACGCCGACTGGCGCCGGTATCCCCAGTACATCGTCCCCCTTTCGGAAGCGTCGATCGACCTGATCTTCGCCCCCGCATACGGGAGTTCGAAGAAGAACGCTACGGACATCCGCATGGCGATCGACGGGATCGAACTGGTGTTCATCCGTCCGGAGATCGGCACCTACATCCTGCTGACCGGAGACTCCGATTTCTCGAGCCTCGTCCTGAAGCTCAAGGAGTACGGGAAGTACGTGATCGGGATCGGGATCCAGGAGTCCACGTCCGACATCCTGGTCCAGAACTGTGACGAGTACTACTCCTACACGTCGCTTGCCGGACTCAGCAAGACATCGGAAGAGGACCTCGGAGAACCCGACGCGTGGCACTGTGTGGAAGAAGCGGTCACGCGCATGGTTTCGCGTGGCGACGTCATGCGTTCCGATCGCCTCAAGCAGGTGATGATCGAGCTGTGGCCGGCGTTCGACGAGCGGGGTCTCGGATTCAAGAACTTCTCGAAGTTCCTGGTCGAGGCGGCGAACAAGGGCCTCGTTGCCATCGAGCGCGCCGCGAACGGGCAGTATCTGGTCGCGCCTTCGGAGCAGCTGCCCGAGCCCCCCCCGCCCGACAGGCGCGCCGCTGCACCGGGCCCGGCCGAGGCCGATCAGGGTGGCAGGGAACGCCGTGCCGCTCCAGCCCGCCGTGCCCCGGCGGGCAGGGCGGGAAGGAACGGCAGCGGGGAGGAGGCGTCCACACGGGGAACGCGCGCCGCCACCGGACAGAAGAGCGCCTCGCGCCAGGACCCCCGCCCGGCTCTGGATCTGCTCGGGCGTGCCGTGCGCGAACTGGCCGGACAGCACCGAGGGTCGTCCGTCCGCGATTCGGACCTGAAGCGCAAGATGCTCGCGATCGACAAGGACTTCGACGAAGGTGCGTTCGGATTCGGGAAGTTCAGCAAGTTCCTGCAGTTCGCCGAAGCGGAGGGAATCGTGTCCCTGGGACGTCTGCGGGGCGGGAGCTTCGAGGTCCGGCTCGCGGACCCGGGTCGGGCCGACGGCGTTCCGTTCGACGCCAGGGCCCTCGAGCTGCCGACGAGCGAAAACTCGATCCGGAGCTACCTGGCGAATCGGTACAAGGGCGTGGGTATCAAGACCGCGGAGCGTCTGGTCGAACAGTTCGGGGCGGAGGTGTTCAGCGTGCTGCACGAATCGCCGGAGCGAGTGAAGAAGGTGCTTTCGCGCGCGCGCGCCGAGACGGTGCTCCAGAACTGGACCGGAGACTACGAGCGGCGCCGCGCGAAGGCGGCCGAAAAGGCGGCGGCGCCGGCACCGGCGGGAGGGCGCCGTGGCGTGGCGGCAAGCACCCGGAGCGGTGGACGGCGAGCGGGTTCCACCGCGCACCAGCGGCAACGCGGCCCCAGGGGGGGATCCCGACCGGCGGGCCGCGCACCCGCGCGGGATCGTCGCACGGAGGACGCGGTGAGACAGCCCGGACTCCCGCTTTCGGAGACGCCCGGCGGGGACACCGAGGGCCATGCCGTCGCGAAGGGCGCGCGCCGGGGCAAACCGGGGGAGGCGCCGGCGGATGACGACGGAGGAAAGTCGCGCCTGCGCGGCCTGCTTCCCTGGGGGCGCCGCAAGCGCGATCGCGGCGCCCGCGACTAGCAGCCCACGGCCCCGCAGCTGTGGGCCGGCGCCGGGAATTCCTGGACGGCGATACCGCGGACGTCGCACGGCGCCTTCTCGGGTCGACGCTTGTCTCCACCGTGGACGGCTCCGAAACCAGGGGCGTGATCGTCGAGACCGAGGCCTACCTGGGGCTCGCCGACCCCGCGAGCCACGCCCACGTTTCGAAGGGACGCACGCCGCGCAACGACGCGATGTTCGCGGCGCGCGGCACACTCTACGTGTACGTCTCCTACGGCATCCACCACTGCATCAACGTGGTCACCGGCGAGGAAGGCGTCCCGGCCGCGGTCCTCATCCGCGCCCTCGATCCGGTCGCCGGCCGGGAGGTGATGGCCGCGCGCCGGAAGCGCGATACCGACCTGTGCAGCGGCCCGGGGCGTCTTGCCCAGGCGCTCGGCATTACGATGCGGCACAACTACCACGACCTGGCGCGCCCGCCGGTGCGGCTGATCCCCGGCACCCCGGTGGAGGAGTCCAAGACGGGCGCGTCGGGCCGGATCGGCGTCTCCCGGGCAGCAGACTGGCCACTCAGGTTCTTCGTCAAGGGACATCCGGCGGTGAAGCCGCCAAGGTGGTAGGTTAGTTGGTCATGAGCGAACCCACCTGGATCTCCCTGCTGCCCCCGCTTCTCGCGATCGGTCTGGCGATCAAGACCCGGCAGGTGTACCTGTCGCTGGCGGGCGGGATCTGGCTCGGCTGCACCATCCTGAGCGGGTGGAACCCGGCGGCGGGGCTGTCGGAGAGCATCGAGTACGGGGTGCGGGTACTGGGATGCACACCGGAGGAACTCGGCGAGCCCTGCAACCCGGGGGAAGCCAAGGTGGTGTTGTTCACCCTGGTGATCGGTGCGCTGATCGCGACGCTGTCGGCTTCCGGGGGAGTCGCCGGATTCGTTTCGTGGCTGGAGCGGAGGCGCTGGGTCACGAACGGGCGCCGCGCCCAGTTCCTGGCGTGGATCATCGGCGTGGCCATCTTCATCGAGTCCAACATCACGGTGCTCGTCGCCGGATCGGTCTCCCGTCCCCTCTTCGACCGCTACCGGGTCTCCCGCGAAAAGCTGGCCTACCTGATCGACTCCACGAGCGCCCCGATCTGCATACTGATTCCGCTCAACGCGTGGGGCGCCTACAACCTCGGTCTCCTGAACCGCGCTGGAGTGGAGGACTCCCTCGGGGTCTTTCTGCGTTCGATCCTCTTCAACTTCTACTCCTTCGCGGCGGTGCTTCTGGCGCTCGCGGTCGTGCTGTGGAAGCTGGACTGGGGGCCGATGAAGCGGGCCGAGAAACGCGCCGCCGAGGGCGAGGTTCTTTCGGCTGGAGCCATGCCGATGATGGACGAAGGGGTGCTCGGCGGCGAGGAAGAGCCCCCGATCCCGCCCCGCGCCCTGAACATGATCGTCCCCGTGGTGGTGCTCGTGCTGATGATGCCGCTGGGGCTGTGGATCACCGGCGACGGCACACTGCGGGCCGGGGAAGGCTCCACGTCCGTCCTGTGGGCCTCGATGGCGGGGCTGGGGGCCGCGTGGATCCTCCTGCTGGCCCAGAAGGGCTTCAAGGTCGACGAGCTGGTGAAGATCGCGCTGCGAGGGGCGGGCGGACTGGTGCCCCTGGCGCTCATCCTGATCCTCGCCCTGGCGCTCGGCGACGTGGCGGGCGCGCTGGGTACCGGCGACTACGTGGCCGGCCTTGTGGAGGGGAACCTGGCCCCGGCCGTCTTCCTTCCGCTCGTCTTCGTCGTCTCCTCCGCGATCGCGTTTTCGATCGGCTCGAGCTGGGGAACCTTTGCCATCATGATCCCGATCGTGGTCCCCGCCGCGGCAGCCATGGATCTGGACCTCGCCCCCTTCCTGGCGGCTGCGCTCTCCGGCGGGATCTTCGGCGACCACTGCTCGCCCATCAGCGACACCACCGTGATATCTTCCATGGCGTCCGCGACCGACCACGTCGACCATGTGCGCACGCAATTGCCGTACGCGCTGGCGGGCGGTGCGGTGGCGACCGTCTGCTTCGCGGTTGCCGGGGCGTTCCTGTAGCAGTCCCGCGGCCAGTCGCGCGGCGGCGAGCGCATGTAAAGCCAACACGACATTTTGTAATGTCCTCTTGACACGAGGCGTCACTTGAACATCACCGTATGCGTGAAGCGCGTCCCCGACACCGAGACGCGAATCCGTATCTCGGAGGACGGCAACGACATCGAGCGCGACGGGGTGAAGTACGTGATGAGCCCCTACGACGAATTCGCGGTGGAGGCGGCGCTGCGGCTGGTGGAGGGGGCGGGGGCCGGCGAGGTCACGCTGCTGAGTTTCGGGCCCGACGCCGCGAAGGAGACCCTGCGCGCGGGGCTCGCCCTGGGGGCTCACCGCGCAGTTCTGCTCAAGGGCGAACCCACGATGGACGGATGGGCCACGGCCCGGGTTCTGGCCGAGGAACTTGCCGGCGACGACGCCGCACTCGTCCTTTTTGGGGTAAAGGCGGTTGACGACGACCAGCAGCAGGTCGGCCCCATGGTGGCCGAGCTTCTCGGGCGGCCCTGCGCCACGTCGGTGACCGCGATCGATGCCGGCGGTGACGCGGTCACCTGCCGCAGGGCGGTGGAGGGGGGGCAGGAGGTTGTTGACCTCGATCTTCCGGCGGTGGCGACGGTGACGAAGGGCCGCTACGAGCCCCGGTACGCCTCTCTCCGCGGGATCATGATGGCAAAGCGGAAGCCGCTGTTGGAGAAGGAGGCGCCGGCCATCGAATCCGCGCTGGTCGTGGAGCGGCTGGAATACCCGGCGGAGCGGCCCCCGGGGAGGATCGTGGGCGAGGGTGTGGACGCCGTCCCGGAACTCGTGCGGCTCCTGAGGGAAGAGGCGAAGGTTCTGTGATGGCCGGCGTGCTTGCTGTCGCGGAGACCAGGAACGGGAGGGTCGGCAGCGTCTCGGGCGAGGTGGTCTCGGCCGCGCGCGGCCTCGCGGATTCGCTGGGCTCGCAGGTCGACGTCGCCGCGCTGGCCGGGCCGGGCTCGGGTGAACTGGCCGCGACGCTCTCGGCCCGGGGCGCCGACCGGGTGCTCGAGATCGACACCGGGGAGCCCGGCCCGGCTTCGGTGGCCGTGAATGCGGCGGCCCTGGCCGCGCTGACCCGGGAACGCGGCTACGCGGCGGCGGTCTTCGCCGCGACCGGGCCGGGAAGGGATCTCGCCCCCAGGGTCGCCGCGAAGCTGGCCTCGCCGCTCCTCACCGATGTGGTCGCCGTGGAGGCCGACGGCGCCGGGATCGTCGCCACGCGTCCCGTCTTCGCCGGGAAGGCGCTGGCGCGGGTGCGCGTCGGGCGCGCCCCGGTGCTTCTCTCCGTGAGGCCGAACGTCTTTGCCGCGACGGAGTCTCCCCGCGATGCGGCTGTGGAGGTGGTGGCGGCGGGGGGCGGCGGGGACTCCGGCGGATACCGGGTAAGGGGGTTCGAGCCGTCCGGGGGCGATGCGCTCGATGTCTCGGAGGCGGAGATCGTGGTGTCGGGAGGACGCGGAATGAAGGACCCTGCCAACTGGCACATCCTGGCCGACCTGAAGGACGCGCTGGGTGACACGGCGGCGCTCGGTGCATCCCGGGCGGTGGTCGACGCCGGCTGGCGTCCGCACGCCGAACAGGTCGGCCAGACCGGCAAGACCGTCACCCCGAAGCTGTACTTCGCGATGGCGATATCGGGCGCGATCCAGCACCTGGCCGGGATGCGCACCTCAGGCGTGATCGTGGCGGTCAACCGCGACGCGGACGCGCCGATCTTCGGGGTGGCAGACTACGGGATCGTGGGCGATGTCTTCGAGGTGGCGCCGAAACTTGCCGAGGCCATTCGCGAGCTGCGCAGCTCCTGGCAGCCGACCGTGGACAAAGCCCCGCAAGCACCGGGAGCGGCGAGGCGCCGGGCTGGCAAGGCGGAAGAATCCTGAATCACGGCAAGGAGTTACGTAAGTTCAATCAGGACTGCACGATCTGCCATTCTTGCCGTTTGCCTCACGTCCGTTTTCGCCGTACCAACACATCGGGAGCACCGCA
>JAJDXM010000082.1 GCA_022823225.1 Gemmatimonadota bacterium | reverse complement strand
CCGGGAGTCCGGCTACTGGAAGGGACGCAGCTTCATCCAGGGCGGCAGGCATCGGGTGCGCAGGCTGCTCTACATGCCCGCGATGGTTGCCGTCCGCCACAATCCCGACCTCAAGCGGAAGTACGAGGCGCTCGTGGCCCGGGGGAAGCCGCCCAAGGTTGCCCTGACGGCCGTGATGCGGAAGCTTCTCATCCTTGCCAACGCTCTCGTGCAGCAAGACCGCACTTGGACGGAGCATCCGCCGCGAGAGCACTCCCCTCCCGTCTTCCCGATGCCCTGTCAGGCGGGGAGCGCTCACGGATGATCGCGCCGGGCCAGAGCGAGCATCGAAGCGGAGGCGTCGCGAAGGACGCCGTGAGCCAGTTCGCTTCGAGAAAAATACGCATCCGCTTGACATGGATACTGAACGACCTTAGCCGCGCCAAACAAGCCCTTGGGCGCGGCGTCCGGGACCCGGCGGCGGGCACCGCCGACGCGGTGGCGGAACGCCTCCACGAGCGCTCCGGGAAACCCGTTCAGACGGACCTCGCGAAGCGCGGCTGGCGGTCGTACGGAGGCCACCGGTGCCGGGCCGTCCATGCACTCCGGAAGCCGGAGCGGCGAACGATTACGCCCGGGCTGATGCCGATAGACACCGGCGCCGCTTCCGCCTTGGGGTGGATCAGCTTGACTACGCGCGACTCCTCCGGTGCATCGTCTCGTTTGCTCGTGCTGCCCTTCGCGCTTCGGTGACCCGAAGGGCAATACGCTACGGATTCCATCGGCAAGGGGTTTCAATCCAGCCGTCGGAGACGAACGGCGCCCAAAGCCGATCCCCGCCCATCTCGGGAGTCTTCGGGGGTGGGACCGTCCCCGGCGCACCAGGTGCGGGTCGCCCACGGCAAGCTTGCGGAGCATTGTCGGGCTCGCGCCGGAGCTTGCGAGGAACGCTCCGATCGGTGATCTGAAGTACCCTTCCAGCATCTCCATGACCGAACGCTGAAGGTCCCGCCGCAAGCCCGTCAACCGATGGGGTAATTGCCCATTGTCCCGGAACGTTTCACGAGGTTTCAGGCCGCCTCACCCCCCAGAACACGCCGCCGCCAGCGGCTCGGAAAAACTCCCCCGTTGGCGCTTGGACATGATCCCGTCCACGGTGGTCCGGCGCGCGGCGTGTGAAGGCGGTGGGGGGGTGTTCTGGGCCGCGTCGATCCTCGCCGGGCGCGGGAAATGTCCCCTTTTTCGAGTGGAAAGCGTTCTGATGGAACGCTGTGACCGGACGGCGAAAACGGTCAGGTGTCAGCGGATGATGGATACATTCCACACGGGGAGATTCGGTGTTCGTTCGTCCTCCGAAGGCGGTCTGGCGCTGTCCCTTGACAACGAAGCCGGTCCCCGCATACTCTTGGTCGCTGCGATTCTCGACCACTCGGGTGCCAGATCATGAACCTCCGGTCAAAGGAAACCGACGCCATGAAGAAGCTCTTCGCCCTCACTCTAACCGTCACCTGGCTGTTCACCATCGCCGCCCCACCGATTGCCTCGGCAACCATCACCGAGATGCTCAGCGTCCCGGTGGATGCGGAGGCGTCTCCCACCGAGACGGTCCTCACCCTCGACCTGAATGAGTTCCGGTCGGTGGATGGAACCATCGATGTCGAGGCCGTCAAGAGCACGGCAACGGAGTTGTGCTCCGAGATGGTGGAATGCGACCTCGCCGACATCATCTGGGCCGTGCTGCAGATTCTGGAAGAGTGCGGCGAGTCCGGAGGCGTGGTGGTGATCGTGTGCACCGAGGATGGCGTCGCGATGCTCGACGATCCGACGTGCTTCGAATAAGGGTGCTGGCTCGCGCCGCCGTGCTGGCCACCGCGCTGGTCGCGGTGGCCAGCACAGCCCAAGCACAGAGACCTTTAAGGGTGCCTCCTGATTCCACCATGGCGGGCCTCTGGATCGGATTCGCCAGAAGCGTACGGGATGTGATGGAGCCGGATCGGACGAAGCGGCGGCTTCCGGTGGTCCGCTCCGTCATCCCATGCTCTCCCGCCCACTATGCGGGACTGGAGCCCGGTGATGCGCTGGTTCTCGTGAACGGTCAGGACGCCCGTATGCCCAATCCGTTTAAGGGTGGCGAGGGAAGCGAATACGACGTAGTGGCCGAACGTGACGGGAAGCGGCTCACATTCTTGTTGCGGCGGGAGCGGCGCCCTGAGCAGACGCTGGAGCCCGTGAGTAAGGCTCCCATCGGAGACCCCTCCGAGTGGGACTGTCCCCTACGGGTCGGGTGACTTCACGACATCCTGGCGGATGGACACTAGCTGCCGGCACGGTGGCGACTGTCAGCTTGGTGCTCGTCGGCGCTGCCTCGTTCTTGAGTTGCGGCCAGTCCGCCGGGGCAGTAGACGTGAGGGTGGACACGCTCGTTGGCGGGCGAGTGGTAGTTTCCAGCCCTGATTCGACGCTTCCCGGCCAGCCTCTCCCGACCCTTGTTGAGGAACTCCGCATTGGCTCCCTCAATGGTATCTGCGACGCATTCGGCCAGGTCTTCTCGCTGGCAGCAGACGACCATGGCCGCATCTATGTAGCAGATTTCCGGGCCAACGAGATCCGCGTCTTCTCTGCGGAAGGTGAGTGTTTGCAGACCTTCGGGCGTTCGGGGGAGGGGCCTGGCGAGTTCACCATGCTTGCCGGCATCCTTTGGCGCCCACCGGGGTTTCTGTGGGCGATCGACGCGATTCAAGGTCGCTTCACCGTGTTCGACTCCTTGGGAACCGTGGTGGCCACCCATCGCACGGTGTCTGCACGATCGGCCAGCCTGCCGTGGCGTCTGTGGGGGGACTCCGGGGGAAATCTGCACTATTGGGATCCAAGCCCTGGGAACATCATCAGGTACGGTCCCGGCTTGGATCTGAGCCCACAGGACACGTTTCGCGTCCCCCGCCTCGAAAGAGAGATGTACGAGCAGACCTTCGGGAACGTCAGGGCGAGAACTCCAGTCCCTCACTCCCCGAGGATTGTTCACACGGTGGATTGGGACGGGCACGTGTGGCTAGCCAAGACCTCGGTGTTCGATCTGCACGAGACGACGTTCAGTGGCGACACTCTGCGGTCGGTGCGGCTACGCCGCCCGGCACCACAGTTGACGGGGACGGAACGGGACAGCCTCCTTGAGGCGACCGGGCTTTCCGCCCAAAGGCTTCCCGAGGCGAAGACCGTACTCGGGGCATTCTCGGTAGCACCGAACGGGTGGATATGGGCTGAGCGAGGGGGCCAGTCGATCACGGCCTGGGATGTCTTCGACGAACAGGGCTTTTATGTGGGGGCGGTTCGACCTCCTGTGCCCATCTCGGCCGAGCCGTTTCCCATCTTCGGCCACGGGACTGTGACCGCCGTTACCGAAGACGCTCTCGGCGTCCAGTATGTCGTCCGACTACGCGTGATCGGCCACCCGTAAGCGAAGGCTATTGTTTGCACGACTGGAAGCAGGGCGTCGGCAAGGGCCGCTGAAGCGACGAGAGATCATGGCAGATTCGTTGGCCACGGCGGCGGCGGACACAGAGTACAAGCAATCCGTCTTCGACATCTGCGGCGAGCCCGCCAGCAAGACCGAACTGGGTCGAGTTCGTGCCGCCCATGCGGAGCAAAGGTGACGCGCTTCGAGGTCGTGGATGAGGACGAATGGCAGGAGCGTTTGAAACGGAATGTCGTTACGGGAAGGCGCTTGAAGTAGGGGCGTCCACATACGGACAATTCCCGCCATTTGATTGCGGTTTTCCGGCTATTCTGGCACGGTCCAGTAGGGTCCTTCCCAATTGGCAGGAGTGGCGGATCGTGCAGTCCCGGTTGAACTTACGCGATCTCCTGCCGTGATTCTGGCCTCGGGTGATCCGCTTACTCCTTGGGGCCACGCTTCGCGAGGTCCCGGCGGAGGCTGGCAAGGGGGCTGTGCCCCCTGTGACCCCCCGTTGAATTCCGCTCCGGCGGCGGGCGATCACCGCCGGTCGATGCCCGTCGGCTTTGCGGCTGAGTCCGCGGAGTGACCGGCGAGCATTGTCGGCGGCGTTGCCACCGCCTCGGCGCCGGTCCCCCCGGCTCCGGCACGGACTCCGTCCGTTCCTTCCGCCGGGGTCGAGTCCTTCCCCACCCCGGCCTGTAATGACTGCTGGATGCGGGTGGTGGTGGCTGGTCCTGCGTGTCCGGTTCGCTGTGGGGGTCGCCGGGCGGGAAATGGCCGCTCGGCCGGACACGGCCCCGGCCGTCGATGTCGGTGGCGCGCTGGCGGTTGCAGCACGGCCAGCGGAGCGCCGGTGCCGAGCGCCGCTTCGAGTAGGCGGCGGACGTTTGGGCCGACCGCTTGGCCGTCGGGCCGTTCGGCCTCGCCACGCAAGGACGGGACGCGCTCGTCACGTGCTTCCGATGGCCTTCCTGCCAAGGATCGTTGGCCCGGAGCGACCTCCCGCGGCGGGTTGGGATGACATGCACATCCCAACCCGCCCCCGTGGCACGCCAAGCGTCCACGGCGGGGGGTCGCTTGTCTCTTCCATTCTTGGGGATCCCCGCTTGATTTGCGGGGCCGGGTCAGGGGGAAGGCCTGGAATTTCGACCGCCCGCAGAGGCGAGCGTAGCGAGCCGGAGCGGGCGGTCGAAATTGGACGGTGGTCGG
>JAJDXM010000050.1 GCA_022823225.1 Gemmatimonadota bacterium | reverse complement strand
CGACCGAGAACGCTCCGACGAGGTGTTGGTCGGGCGGCGCCAATGTCGTGGGCGACGCCCCCGCCCGCGCAATTCACCGGAGCGCGGGGCTGTTCGGGTTCGAAGGGACGGAGTCCCTCGCCAGCCCCGGTGTATGACACGGGGTAGCCTGGCTTGTCTCCCCTAACATGCGACAAGCCAGCCTTGGGACGCCCGAAAATGCGCTCCTACGGCGACGCCCGAGACGGCGGTAGCCGGGCCGTCACAGGCAAGCTCCTCGGCCTTCCCGTTCGCCGGACTCACGGACGGCAATGGCGGCGCTCCCCGCCGCGCGGGCTCGATTCTCACCCTACCCTTACCCCTCGGAGACCCGAGATCGTCGGTCCTGAGCGATTCTACAGCCTGTAGAATACCCGAAACGCCCCCGGAACCTGCGGAAACGGCCTTTGAGCCCCGTCAACGGCTCCTGCACGTCCAAGCAGGCCCCGGTCGGTGTCCGCTGGCCTGGCCACCCCCAGCGCAGTGGACGAGGGTGAGGTCGAACCGTTGCCCGCAGCGCATTCGGCTTCTTAGTGTTGGATACCCCCGGCTTCGACCGTTGCTTTCATCCTTCGCGCGCAGGCCCCAAGCAATCCATGCGTCTCGATCCTTCGACAACCCGTGGCGTGGACGTGGAGGCGCTGCCCGGAGCCGTCCGGTGAGCAACTCCACCGAGGTCGCCTACAATCTCGCCCTCGCCCGGCTCCTCCGTCACGAGGGACTCAACGCGCAGGGAGAGCAGCGCCAGACATTCGGCGAAGCCCGAGGACAGGCGGATGTCTTGCTCGACTTCGACGACTACGCCGTCGTGATCGAGGCGGAGTTCGGCGCGCCCGCCAAGGCCGACGCCGACAAGCGCTTTCCCCCCGACCGGCCCGCGATGGTGGGCGGACTGCCGCTTCGGCTCGCGGTGGCCGTGGGATACCCCGAGCGGTTGGCCGACCTGCCAGAAAGCGACACCGACGCCAACTTGGCGGCCGCCAAGGACCTGACGATCTCCTACCGGTACTACGGGGACAAATGGGGGTCGAACGCGGTAGGCGGGGTGGCGCTCTTGGCGGAGCAACTGCGCAACTACTGGGTGCAGAGCGACAACGGTGCTCGCATCGAGGAGATCGTCCAGAAGGCTTCGACGGCAATCGATCAGGTCGCCGAGGTGCTGGCTCGACTGGACCGGAACCGGGGCCGCAAGCCGGAGTCTCCCGGCACCAAGGCTCTCATATGGCTCAACGCGCTGGTCTTTCAAGAGCTGCTGGCGAGCCACTTGGACATGTCGCTCCTGCCTGCCGAGCACCGCCAGAAAACGATCAGCCGCCCCGACCCTGCCGGGACCACCGCAGACCTTGAGCGGCAGTGGGAAGAGATCCTTGCGATCAACTGGTGGCCGATCTTCCACGTCGCCCGCGAGACGCTGCGGGCAACGCCGGGCTCGCCCGGAACCCGTTTGGCCATCGGCGTGCTCATCCGCACCGCGCGCGAGATCGTCGAATCGGGAATGATCCGCCGCCACGACGTGGCCGGTCGCGTGTTCCACCGGCTGCTGGACTCGCGCAAGTTCCTTGCGACCAACTACACGACGATTCCGGCGGCGATCATGCTTGCGGGCCTCGCCTTCGACGAGCGCGGCCCGCGCTGGTCCGAAATCGACTTCGCTTCGGCCGAATCCGTCGCCGGGTTGCGGATCGTGGATCCGGCCTGCGGCAGCGGGACCCTGCTCATGGCCGCCGCCCAGGAGGTGCTCAAGCGGGCGCGCCGTGCCGGAGCGCCCGCCGAACAGGCCCCAACCATCGTACGGACGATCTTGGAAGAGGCGCTCTACGGCTTCGACGTGGTCCCCGCCGCGATCCACCTTGCCGCCTCCACGCTCTGCATGGCCGAGGCGCGTCAGGTCGTCAAGGACATGAACCTCTGGCGAGTGCGCCACGACGTGACCGATGGCGTTGCCCGCCTTGGCAGCCTCGACTTCCTGTCATCGTCGCCCAGCCGAGGAAACGCGGCTCGGCTCAGCCTCTTCGACGACGAGAAGCCGGTGATCCGCCGCGTGACCGGCACCGGCGAGGTGGAGGACAGCCGCGTAGGCATGCCATCCAAGTGCCATCTCGTGATCGCCAACCCGCCGTACACCCGCGCAGGCGGACCCGGAGACGAGAAGAACACGGTTTGGAACCCCATCTTCGGCTCGCTCCTCGACAAGCGGGATGCGGAGAAGATGAAGAACGCGCTGCGGAAAGCACTCAACGGGACGGCGGCAAGTCTCTATGCGGGGCTGGGATCGGCCTTCGTGGTGCTCGCCGACGAGGCGCTGGACATCGGGGGACGCTTGGCGTTCGTGCTTCCCGCGACGATGCTCACCGGCAGCCGTTGGGCCCCGATCCGGCGTCTCCTGCTGTCCAAGTATGCTGTGGAGTGGGTGATCGTGAGTCACGACTTGCGGAACCGGAGCGCCAAGAAGGGGCTGCCCGGACGGCGGCTCGTGTCGTTTTCGGAGTCCACCCGCATCGCCGAAGTGCTGATCGTCGCGACCCGTCGGCGGTCAGGCCGTCCCACGGGGATCTGCGCCTGCTTTGTGAATCTATTGCGGAATCCGGACGAGCCAATCGAGGCGCTGGGGCTGACCCGGAAGCTTCTGGCTCTGCGCGATGGCCTCGCGCCCCTTGAGCCGGCAGCGATCGACATAGGGGAAACGATGTGGGGGAATGCCGTCTCGGTTCCGCAAGTGGACCTGCCGTTGAACGGCGGTCCGTGGTCGCTCTCGACGTTCGTTCAGCCGGGGCTTGCATTGGTCGCGGGGCGCATCGCTTCGGGCAAGCATCGCGGGCTCGGTTCGGTCCCGATCCAAGCTCTCGGGGCGTTCGCGGACTTGGGGCCCTACCACATGCAGGTCAAGAATCCCAAGTACGGATTGTTCACTGTTCGGGAAAAACCGCAGACGGCCGTCCCAGCGGAATGGAAGCTCCGCGCAGGTGTGCCAGCGCTGTGGCATCACAAGGCGGTAAGGAATACCTGCTTGGCCGCATCAGCCGACGCGCTCTTGGAACGCCGGGCAGACCGAAGCCGATCCGACCAAGACCGTATGCTTGCGAGGAGTGGCTGCCTGCACTTGGCGGCAGACCTCGGCATGGCGCCCCAGCGAGTGGCAGCGGTGATGACTGACACTCCGATGCTCGGGGTGAGATCGTGGACATCGGTTCTCCCCCGCAATCCGGCTCCGGGGAAGGACGAGGCCTTGTGCCTGTGGCTGAATTCCACCTTCGGGCTACTCCTGCGAATCATGCACGGCAACCGGCCATATCTGGGCCGCTCGGCAGTACCTCACGAACTCGCCCGCACCATGCCCGTACTCGATGTGGACCGCCTTTCCAACAAGCAACTCACGGCCGCCACAGGCGTCTACGCCGAACTCAAGCGCCGCGAACTTCAAGGCTTCACCGCGCTGGCCGACGACCCCGTCCGGCGCGAGATCAACGAGCGCCTCTGCCGCGAGGTGCTCGAAATCGATCCGGAGATCGTGGCCGATATCACCCGCAAGCTGGCTCTGGAGCCAACGTTGCATGCCCGGCACTGAGGACCAGCGCAGTTGTGCTCGGCCACAGCCGAAGGTTCAGCGGGTGCGCCGCTGGCCAGTTGTGCGCCACCAAAAGCGGCTCAGGGAAGCCTCGGGGCCGGCCGTAGTGAAGTGCCCGTGACCATGCGGGCAAGGGGTATTCTTTCCCGCCATCCGACCCGGTTTTCCCGTTTTCGCGGCACGGTCCAGCAAGGTCCAGTACAACGGCAGGAAACGCAGATCGTGCGGCCCTGTAAGTAGTTAGAAGACTTCCTGCCGTGATTCGGACCTCTGGCGATCCGCCGGACGGTCGCTATCTCGGCCAACCGGAGGTCCGGTCGAGCCTCGATGGAATGCGCTTCCACACCATCACCACCAACAGCATCTACGCGGTCGCATACGACGAGTTGGGGATAAACCAGGTTGTGCGGCTCGACATCGATCGGGAACCGTTCCGCGACGGAGCGGCCACTGGCGCGGGCGCGCCTGGCGGCCCTCAGGGCGATGGCGTCGTCTCCTATGCCGGCGAGGCGGAGGGGGCCGGGCACGATGTCTCTGCAAACGCTTCCGAAGCACCCGAACCGGAATCGGTCCCGACACCGCCGGAGGGCGCGTTTCAGGATTGTGCGGCCTGTCCCTGGATGATTGAGGTCCCGGCGGGGAGCTTTCTGATGGGTTCTCCGGAGTCCGAAGAAGGCCGCCAAGAGAATGAGGGTCCCCGACACCGGGTCGAGGTGGCTGCGTTCGCGGCCGGAGTCTACGAGGTGACCTTCGACGAGTGGGAGGCGTGCCTGGCGGCCGGCGGTTGCAGCTATGCGCCCCCCGAGGTGGGGCCTCGCGGACTCACACCCGTGATGTGGGTGGAATGGGAACATACCCGGGAATACACCGCCTGGTTGTCGCGCGAGACGGGCGAGGAATACCGGCTCCTCACCGAAGCGGAATGGGAATACGCGGCGCGCGCGGGGAGCACCACCGCCAGGTACTGGGGGGATTCGGACCGGGACCAGTGCCGCCACGCGAACGGATATGACCTGGCGGGGCACGATACGATCGGAAACCTCTACAGACAGCCGGTGGCCTGCGACGACGGGCATGGCAGGAGAGCACCGGTCGGTTCCTACCAGCCCAATGCGTTCGGGCTCTACGACATGTTGGGCAATGTATTGGAATGGACCCGGGACTGCTGGAACGGCAGCTACGAGGGGGCTCCCGTTGATGGCACCGCGTGGGAGTCGGGCCGGTGCGACATCAGAGTCGCGCGAGGCGGCCACTATCTCGATGAGAGCCGGTATCTTCGCAGCAGCGTGCGGGTGGCGACCGATATAGCGAACCAGCAATTCGGGTTTCGAGTCGCCCGGGACCTGCGGTAGTGTCGGAAAGCGACGGGCCGGACGGTCGGATTGAGCTGCTGAACGATTGGCACAATCGCTACCGGCCTCAGATGGCCGTCAGCTCACCCAGGCTGTCCACTCGCAGCTTCGCTCCCACAGCTTCCCCGCAAGGGCCTCGTCGCGGGCCTGGGCACTCGGGGTCTCTTCATCGTTCATGTTGAAGTAGCGGCCTGTCACGGTGTCGCCGGCGGGATCGCCTACCAGGTTCATCACCGCCCCTCCGCCAACCTCCGGCCGGTCCATGAACCAGGTGAACGGGCGGATCAGCAGCCGGGCGATCCACGGCGTCTTGTTCCAGATGTCCGTGGCGAGAACGCCGGGGTGCACGGCGTTGGCGGTGATCCCCCGGCCGCCCCAGCGCCGCACCGATTCGAAGGTGAAGAGGATATTGGCCAGCTTGGAGTCGGCGTACGCCTGCAGGGGGCCGTTCCAGGCCCGGCCCCGGGCGATGTCGTCGAGGTCCGCCCGGCGCAGGTCGCCGCGGCGGTGGCCGCGCGAACTGACGTTCAGAATGCGGCCGCGCCCCGCCTCGAGCCGCTCCCGCAGCAGGTGGGTCAGCAGGAAGTGGCCTATGTGGTTGGTGGCGAAGGTCAGTTCGAAGCCGTCCGCCGACAGGGTGCGGCGCGCGCTGGATATGCCGGCGTTGTTGACCAGGATGTCGATGGCGGGCAGACGGGTGGCGATCCGGCCGGCCGCGGCACGGACATCGGCCTGGCGCGAGAGGTCGGCGAGTTCGAGCACGAGCCCGGGCCGTCCGGCAGCATCCCCGGTCTCGCGCGCGTTCGGATCCTCGGCGCCCTCCGCCGCGCCACCCGCAATCCCCGCATCCCGCATCTCCGCCAGCGCCCGCTCCCCCCGCTCGCGGCTCCGGCAGACCATCGTCACGTCCGCGCCCGCCCGCAGGAGCATCTCGGTCGCCGAACGCCCGACGCCGGAGTTGCCGCCGGTGACGACCGCGGTCTGGCCTGCGAGGGGCCGATTCACGGCGCTTGCCGCCTGCGTGGCCACCCCCGGGCACCGCGCGTCACCTCCGCGAGGCCTCCCCGTCCCCCTGCGACACCGGCTTCCCGTCCTCCTCCCCGAAGTGCTCGGCGAACCAGTCGAACATGCGCTGCCAGTGGTCCACGAAGTCGGCCGGAGTGCTCGCCCGCCCGGCCCCGTGACCGCCCGCGGTGTAGTGCACCCACACGACCTCCTTCCCCAGCCGCCGCAGTGCATAGTACATCTCGCGCTGGTTCGTCGCCGGCACGTTCCAGTCGCCCTCGCCGGACAGCATGAGCAGCGGCGTCTCGATCCGGTCGGCGAACATCACCGCCGAGTGCTCGATGTACTTGTGCGGCTGCTCCCAGAGCGTGGCGCCGATCCGGTCCTGCCCGACCTCGGCGGCCGCGTAGTTGCGCGTCGTGATCTTCGGCGAGTCGCCGAGGAAGGAGATGATGTTCACCTTGCCCGACACGTTGGCCGCCGCCGCGAAGCGGTCGGTCTGCGTGATCAGCAGGTTGGTCGCGTAGCCGCCGTAGCTCTGCCCGTACACACCCACCTTCTCCGGGTCGACGAGCCCCCGCTCGATGATCTTGTTGATCGCGTTCGGCACGGCCTTCAGCCACGCCTCGCCGGGAAAGCCCTCCTCGAAGCGCACCGACGGACGGAACCCGAACCACCCCTGTGCCGTGATCAGGTTCATGTTCTCGTTGAACCCGTTGTCGAAGTACTGCTCGTAGATCTCGGCCACGAGGGGGTAGGTGCGGCCCGGCTCGTAGTTGGCGGGGTAATACAGAATGCCGTAAAGCGTATTACCATCGACGTCCAGATACTCGACGAGTTCGCTGCGGGTGAGCGCGACATCGTCGAGCTGGGGGTTGGAGGTGGTGAGTTGCCGGGGCGCGAGGCGGTCCGTGGCGGTGGTCCAGATCTCGTCCGGGTGGTCGCCGTCGGACATGGTGTAGACGATGGTGCTGCCGTCGTCGGAGATGTTCCAGGAGCGGTAGAGGTTGTCGTCGAGCATGAGGGTCTCGATGGCGCCCGACGCTGTGTCGAGGCGCTTCAGGCCGCGCTGCCAGCGGTCCCGGGCGGAGTAGCTGAAGTAGAGGTGGCGGCCGTCGTCGCTCCATGCCTGGACCTGGCGGCGGGGGCGGGTGTCGTCGTCTCCCTCGAGTTCGAGAAGGGTGCGCAGATCGCCCGTGCCGAGGTCGAGGAGGTGCCAGGCGTCCTGGGAGCTGAGCAGGAGCCGGTCGCCCGAAGGGCTCCAGCGCTGGAGCGAGAATCGGATGCGGGTGGAGTCGGTGTCGGCCGCATCGGGGTCGCCGGTGCCGCCCGCGCCGCCGCCTTCTCCGCCACCGCCCTCGTCCTCGGCGCCGACACCTTCATCTGCGGGCCCACGGTGTTCGGCCGTCACGTCGACCGCCTCGTCCTCGCCCAGCCGCCGCACGAAAACCGATCCCCGCTCGCCATAGGCAAAAGCTTCGCGCGCCGCATTCCAGTTCGCGCTCAGCCGCTCCTCGCCGGTGTCCCGCAGGGACTCGGGCTCGCTGCCCTCCGCGAGCGCCAGCCGGAAGAGCTCGTACTCGGTCCCGTCCCGCCGGGTGTAGGACGTTTTCGTTCGCGTGGCCGTCGAGTAGGTGATGTAGGAACCGTCCTCCGAGAAGCCCGGTCCGGATGGCGTCACGTCGGCAAGGATCTCTCGCACGCTGCCGTCTTGGGGGGAAACAAGCGCGGTGATCTGCCGCGCGGCGATGTTCCTCACGCGGTCCCAGGCCAGGAAGTCGTTACGGGAATCCTGCACGATGACCGGCGCCTCGGTAAGCGCCACGAAGGCTGCGCGCGCCTCGGCCGCCCAACCGTCGGGACGCAGGCCGATCAGCAGCATCGCCCCGTCGGGCGACCACACCAGCGGCGACGACGACGCGATCGCCCTGTCGGTGCGCAGCGCCACGGTGCGGGCACGGCCCGTCGACGCGTCGAAGATCCTGAGCCGGTACCGCCCGCCCTCGCCGGAGCGTCCGCCGTCGCCCGATCCGACGCCCTCGCCGGACCCGCCGTCCTCCACGATGAAATACGCGAGCCGCCCCCCGTCGGGCGACCACTCGAAGCCGCGCAACTGCGCCGGCTCCTCATGCACCCACGTGCGCTCCCCGCTCCGCGTGTCGATCACCATCAGCCGCGTAGTGGTGGGGGAGATGTACGTGGGGTCGCCGTAGCGCTGGTGGTCGACCCCGGTGCGGTCGCGCCGGGTCCTCACCGTCGCGGCCACGCGGGAGCCGTCGTCCGTCACCGCCGCGATGCTCACGCCCTGGACGTCGAGTGCGATTCCGGGTGTGAAGAGGCGCTGCTGCGGGTGGGCGGGGAGGGGGGTGAGGGCCGTGAAGGCGGCGGCCGTGGCGATGACGGCCGCGCCGGGACGAACCGCGGCAAGGTGTCGGGCGGTGCGCATGATCACGTCGCTTTCGGCAAGGGGGAGATCAGTCCGATGGCAACGTACGCGCGGGCGGGGCGGGGGGGAAGCGGGTGGAGGCTGGATATGGGGTTTCACATGTCCGGAGAGTCACCCCTCGGATGCCGCCCGCGGCAGCGTGGTCGCGCCAGCCGGACCGAGGAGCTTCGGGGCCGGATGGTCAACCTCTTCCGCCCGTGGCGAACCCGGGATCGGCGACACCTCCTCCCAGCCCGGCTCATCGTATCTGAACACCGCACCGTCATCGCAGACGACGTAACTGAGTCCGAAAGTTGCCGAGAACGAAGTTACCGGCCGTCTCATACGGGATGGATGTGGCTTGGTCATGGTGCTCAGGGTAGCCGCGACCGCAAACCGGCGCCAGTGTGTCACCGGCGAACCCGAAGGCGTGTCTCCTCCCGAACGGGCGGTGGTCAACATGTCGGTCAGAGGCTGCAGCCGTGGGTTCGTTCCCGCACGATCTGGCGTTAGCTTCTCCACCACAGGGCAGTTCCCAGCGGTATCCACCGATCAGCGATGAGCCGACCAATGCCGAACCGATCAAAAGACTGGTTCGCCCAGGCCGAACACGACCTGGAACAAGCCATCGCCTCGCACGAGGATGGCAGGCACGACTGGGCGTGCTTTGCTGCTCATCAGGCGTCGGAAAAGGCAGCCAGGGCGCTCCACCTGGCGCACGGTCAGGAGGCGTGGGGTCATGCCGCGGCAAGGCTGCTCGGCGAGTTGCCCGACCCGCCGCCGCGGGAACTGATCGAGAGGGCGCGGGTGCTGGACAACTACTACATTCCTGCCAGATATCCGAACGGGCACGACGAAGGCCCGGCTTTCGAGCACTACGGATCACTGCACAGTTCGCAGGCGGTGGAATATGCCCGTAACGTCCTCGACTACGTTCGTAAAGCGCTGGCCGACGCCTGATCAGGTTTTGGGGGCCCTTCGGGATTGGGCCAATGCCCTGGCGGCGACTCGACCCGATCTGGTCGCGCTCGCCTGCTTCGGCTCCCATGCGCGCGGCGATACGGGGTTCGGCAGTGATCTCGATCTCGTGGCTGTCGTCAGCGAGAGCGAGGTGCCCCGGCTGGAGCGCAACCGCGAGTGGCCCTGCGAGCGCCTGCCGGTGCCCACCGACCTGCTCGTCTACACCATCGAAGAATGGGAGCGCATGAGACGGAGGGGCGGGCGGTTCGCGCGAATGATGGACGAAGAGGCCGTCTGGGTGCTCGGCGCGGCTCCGTAGCTGGAGACCAGGCCCGCGCGAGACAGGCTATCGAGCCCCCGACGGCTGCGGTCTGGCCGGCTTCAGCTCCCTGACGCGCATCCACAGGGCCGTGGCGACGCAGAAGAAGGACGCAATCCAGGCCCAATAGCCGATCCCCATGCCCAGCGGAGGAAACACGACCGGTTCCGCCCACCCGAGCAACCATTGGAGGTTGAGCGCCGCGCCTCCGCCGACAAGCCCGGCCAGCCAGCGAGTCCGGCGTGGCCGCGTGGCGCGCAGCTCCAGCAGCGTGGCAAGCATCAAAAGGTTGGTGAGTGAGCTGAGGAAGGCGGGAAGGAGAGAAACGACCTCTCCCGGAGACAGTGGACCCGGATCGCCAAGCAATGGGGGCGGGGAAAGGGCGATGAACGGAAGGATCGCCGCCTCCCAGCCGAAGGCCCATCCCCCCAGGAAGGAACCCAGGTTCACCACCGGCAGACAAAACGAAGCCGCAAAAACCGCCCACCCCGCCAGCAGCCACCGCCTCCACCTCGGCTTCCCCGCCTTCGCGAACTCCTTCTCGAGCGCTGCCGGCTTCCCCAGCTCCCGCCGCGCGATCGCGAACGCCCGCTCCGGCGCCAGCACTCGGTTGATCTCCATCTCCAGATCGACCCGCGCGCGCAGGTGGTCCTCCAGCTCGTCCAGCTCGCGCGGCGACAGTGACGACGTGTGCTCCCGCCGCTCCCGCCAGCGCCGAATCTCCACGTCCAGATCGAACATCGTCTGCCTCCGGTGGACTATGCGGATACTCTCTTCGGGGTCGCCGACGCCCACTCCTTCGCGCGCAATCGCAGCCCGACCGCCGCGCACACCATGGAGGCGCCCCAGGACCAGATCGCCAACGGGATCTGGACGAACCAGGACAACATGCCCAGGCCTTCGGTGGAGACAGCGTAGCACGCGGCCGCGACCATGAACCCGAGAACCAGGCCGCCCGCGCACCCGAGGAGCCGGCGCAGCCACCGCGCGCGGGAGATGCGTCCACCCCACAGCGCCGAAACGGTTGCCAGCATCGCCAGGTGGACCGGAACGAAAACAAGAAGCTCCGAATCGCGGAACAGTTCATGTCCGTAGAACACGTCCACGCCGCCGAACAGTCCTATCTTCGCCACCGGCAGGAACCACGCCGCCACATACGCGGCCCACCCCGCCACCAGCCACCGCCGCCACCTCGGCTTGCCAACCTTCGCGAACTCCTTCGACAGCGCCGCCGCCTCGCCCAGCTCGTGCCGGGCGATCGCGAACGCGCGCTCCGGCGCCATTACCGCGTTCAGCTCCATCTCTAGGTCGACCCGCGCGCGCAGATGGTCCTCCAGCTCGTCCAACTCCCTTGGCGACAGCGACGAGGTGCGCTCCTGCCGCTCCCGCCACTGCCGAACCCGTCCGTCCAGATCATACATGGCTGCCTCCCCATGATGCCTCGAGGGCCCCGTGGACCGTGCGCCAGTTCTCGCGATCGGCCGCCAGCTGGCGCTTTCCGCGACCCGTCAATCTGTAGTACTTCCGACGCCGTCCCTCTTCGGTCAGTTGCCAGCGGCTCGCGATCACCCCGTCCCGCTCCAGCCGGTGCAGGACGGGGTAGAGCATTCCGTCCGACCACTCCAGCTTGCCGCCCGACAGCAGCTTGACCTGCTTGAGGATCTCGTAGCCGTAGTTCTCTCCGCCCGCCAGGATGGAAAGCACCATGGGGCGCGACGAAGCGGCCACGAGCTCCCTGGATACCTGTTTCTTCATTGCATCGCTCCTATGTCCGGTACGATCGCCGGAGTCCCTCGGTTGCATCGGGCGAGGTGCCCCGGGCGGGAGCGCCTGGCGCAATCGCTTCCACAGCTCTCACCGCTGCAGACGCCCCGTCCCTTGCACGCAGCCGCAGCGCGGCCGCCACGCAGATGTACGAAGCGGCCCAGGTCCAGAAACCCACCGTGAGTACGGGAGGGACCATCAAGCTCATGTCGCCGCGCTGAATCGAGCCATAGATCAGGCCTCCGCCCATCCAGACGAGCGCGGACACGCCAACGGCTCCCACCGATCGCCAAACCCAGCGGTTGGCTGAAAGGCGGGCGCGCCAGAGCACCAGCGCGGTCGCTGCCATGGCAAGGTTGGAGCAGCAGAAGAGTAGTGCACCGGTCACGCCGCCTGCCCATTCCAGCGTCTCGTACCCCCGGACGGTGCCGAAAAACGGCGCATCGATCACCGGGAGAAACCAGGACGCGCCGTACATCGCCCAGCCGGTAAGGAGCCACCGCCGCCAGCGCGGCCTCCCTGCCTTCGCGAATTCCTTCGACAGCGCAACGGGCTCGCCCAGATTGCGCAGGGCGATCGTGAAAGCCTGGGCCGGTGGCAGCACCGGATCGAGCTCCCGCTCCAGTTGCACCCGTGCCCGCAGATGGTCCTCCAGCTCGTCCAGCTCGCGCGGAGACAGGGAGGTCTCGCGCTCCTGCCGCTCCCGCCAGCGCCGAATCTCTCCGTCCGGATCGAACATCTACTCCTCCCCTGGCTGGAGTTCGCGGCTGGGGCCGAAGAAGGCGCCCGCCCGCTCCCTGGCGAGCATCCACAGCCCTCCCGACACGCAGAAGAACGAGGCTGCCCAGGCCCAGTAGCCCGGCAGAAGAAGCGTGAGCGGATCACCCCTCGACACCGCAAAGATCGGCCAATAAACCAGGTTCATGACTCCTGCCAATGCCAGAAGCGCGGGAAACCACCGCCTGGGCGGCCGGCGCCTGATCGCCAGGGTAACAAGGCCGGCGACCATGAGCAGGTTGGTCAACGCGCTCACTGTGCCGAGTCCGTCACCCCAGAAAAGCGCATTCGAGAAAGCACCCCAGCCCGAGACGGCGCCGTGATTCATGATGAAGAGTCCGTGGTTCGTCGTGAGTTCGCCCACCGCGGGCAGAGCAAACGACACCACGAACATGGCGCATCCGGCGAAAACCAGCCGCCTCCACCTCGGCTGCCCCGCCTTCGCGAACTCCTTCGACAGGGTCGCCGGCTTGCCCAGTTCGCGCCGCGCGATCGCGAACGCCTGCTCCGGCGTCAGCACCGCGTTCAGCTCCATTTCGAGGTCGGCATGCGCCCGAAGGTGGTCCTCGAGTTCATCCAGCTCGCGAGGTGAAAGGGAGGTCTCGCGTTCCTGCAGCTGCCTCCAGTCCCGGATTCTTGCATCCAGATCAGACATTGCTCCCTCCCCATGACAGTTCGAGGGCTCCGTGCACCGTTCGCCAGGCCTCGCGGTCGGTGGCCAGCTGGCGCTTGCCGCGCGTGGTCAGCCTGTAGTACTTGCGACGCCGGCCCTCGTCGGTGAGTTGCCAGCGGCCGGAGATCAGCCCGTCGCGCTCCAGCCGGTGCAGGACGGGGTAGAGCATGCCGTCCGACCACTCCAGCTTGCCGCCCGAGAGCAGCTTGACCTGCTTGAGGATTTCGTAGCCGTAGCTCTCGCCGCCCGCCAGGATCGAGAGGACCATCGGGCGGGACGAGGCGGCGACGAGTTCCTTGGACACCTGTTTCTTCATTCGAATGCTCCTTCGTTCGCGCCGGTGAACGACGCCCCGGGCTGCATCTGCCCGAAGTGACGCGCGCGAAGCACGAGGGCGGTGGCGACTGGGAGGAGTGAGCCGGCCCAGAGCCAGAATCCGAGGCCCAGAGCGCTGGCGAACATGGCCCGTTGGTACCCGGCCAACCCCGAGATGATCACTTCCGGCCAAAAGGTAAGCACCAAGCCGAATACCAGGGCGAAGATCCCTACCGCTCCCAGCAGTCCCGCCAGCAGTCGCGGCAGCCAGCGGCCGCGGAGGTGCCGGGCATTCCACAGGGTCGGGACCGTCAAAAGGACGATGAGGTTCGAGAGGGTCGGCGGGTTGAAACCGCTCAAGGTCAAGAGGACTTCGAAGCCGTAACGAACCAACTCTCGATCGTATGTCGCGACCGGCAACACCAGGGACGCTCCGAACATTGTCCACCCGGCGATCATCACCTTCCGCCACCGGGGCGTACCCGCCTTCGCGAATTCCCTGGACAGCGCGTTCGACTCGCCGATCCCCTCACACGCGAGCGCGAACGCCCGGCGGCGGCTCGGCACCGCCATCAGCTCCATCTCCAGATTGACGCGTGCGCGCAGGTGATCCTCCAACTCGTCCAGCTCGGCTGCCGCAAGCGATGACGTGCACTCCTGACGCTCTCGCCAGCGTCTTACTTCGCGATCCAGATCAAACATCGCCATCTCCTCTTGACAGTCATTCGACAACCCCCGTACCCGATGTGCGGGCCGGTGTTGCCGGCTTGGCCGGAGCCCGCTCACGGGCGCGTATCCAGAGCGCCGAGCCGATACAGGCAAACGATGCTACCCAGGCCCAGTAGCCGATCCCGATATCCAGATCTCCCGCCGAAACCCAATAGAGGTTGAGCACGGCGGCTCCGATGAGGCCGAGCACGAGCCAGGTGGACTCCGGAGGCCGGGTGCCCCGCAGCTTCAGGAAGGTCGCCAGAACCAGAACGTTGGAAAGGCCGCTCGCCAGCGAGATGGGGTTTCCCGCTGTCGTCAGGAAAGATCCGACAAACGCCTGCCATCCCCAGACCGTCCTGAGCCCGGGGATAGCCGATTCCGGTGTCCAATAGACCTGGGAAACCGGCAGGAGGAACGAAACCGCGTACAATGCCCAGCCCACCAGCAGCAGTTTCCGCCACCGCAGCTTCCCCGATTTGGCGAACTCGCCGGACAGGGCTTCCGCCTTCCCGAGTTCCTGTGCCGCGACCGCAAACGCCTGCTTCGGAGTGAGCCTCGCTCTCGTCTCGACTAGCAACGCGACGCGCGCGCGCAAGTGATCTTCCAACTCGTCCAGCTCGCGTGGCGACAGGGAGGATGTGCGCTCATGCCGCGCGCGCCACCTGCCGACCCGGGCCTCGAGATCGAACCCCCTGTGTCCAGCGCCCTCCATGCCAGGCTCCCTTTACCATGCTCCGCAATGTACCTTGCACCACAAGGTATATGGTACGCGAGCCTGCCGCAAATGGTTTCAGCGGGGGGAACATGCGTAGCGCACGGGTGCGGAGCCCGTCCAGCGGGACTCCTACAGCACCACGTCCCCGCCCGGATCCCGCCGCTTGAGCCGCCGGAGAATCCGCTCGGCCTCGCTGAGGCGAGCCTGCCGTAGTTCCTCGTCGAGCACGGCAGCCCCCCAATCCGGCCGGCCCTCGGAGTCCTGCACCCGCAGGACCGAGCCCTCCCGGGTGCCCACCGGCAAGCCGGAGAGCGGCACTTCGGCCGTCCGCTCGTCAGCGTCCCGGACGAGCACGGCGACGCCCGCCTCCACGCGGTCGACCGTCCAGATCTCCGGGCCGCTCAATAGCGCATCACGGCCACGGCCGCCCCCGTCTGCGCCAGCCGCCGGGCACGACATCATGGCGCCCGTCCCCGTACCCGCGCACCTCCACATGACCGTGCAGGTCGGTCCGCAGTACCGCCGCGCCCACCCCCGAGTACGCCGCCAGCGCTTCGGCCCGCGGGTGCCCGTAGCCGTTGCGCCCCACGGAAATCACCACCACTTCGGGCCTGGCCGCACGCAGGAACTCCCATGTGAACCCGTTGTCGCTGCCATGGTGCGCCGCCTTGAGAAGCGCCACGTCGGGAACGGCCCGCTGCCCCACAAGATGCGACAGCTGGCGCACTTCCGAGTCTCCGCTTAGAAACGCCATGAAGTCGCCGAAGCGCACCACCAGCGCGACCGAACGGTCGTTGAGCCCGACCGCGCCGCGCGGCAGCAGGGGCAGCACCTCGATCGATGCGCTCCCGAGCGAGATCGTCCGCGGCACCGCCTCCAGGTAGGTGATTTCGGGCCGGGCGTCCAGCGCCGCGATCAGCCGCCGGTAGGTCTGAGTCGTGTGGGGATCGCCGTTGTCCATGTAGAAACGCACGGGCAGCGACTCGATCACGCCCGCCATCCCGCCGATATGGTCCGCGTGCGGATGCGTGGCCACCAGCAGGTCGATCCGCTCCACCCCGAGCTGCCGAAGGAGCGGAACCACATCGCTCGGCCCGGCGTCGACAAGCGCCGTCTGCCCCTCGGGCGCCCGGATGAGCACGGCATCGCCCTGGCCCACGTCCAGGAAGATGATCCTGAGGACCGAGTCGGGTGGGGAAGTGAGGGCGGTGTTGTCCGGCCCGGCTCCGATCTCCGCGCCAGCCGGCTCCCCGGCCACCCGGTGCGCCTGCGGGAGGGCCGGGCGGGCGGTCGCGGCAAGAGCCAGCCACATGGCCGCGAACAGGGCGCCCGCGCGCTTGACGGCTGCTTCCGGGCGCGCCGTCCTCCTTCGGGGCGCTTGCATGCTCCATTGGGACATGCAGTTAGGGTATAGAGAGAGGTTGGAACTCGACAAGGTCCAGAGGATTGTACCATCTGATGTTTCGGCGGCACGTCGCGGGGCCCGAGTCACCCACGATAAGCCACCCCTCTGAATCCCCCCCATCGTCCGCGTCGTAGGGCCGGAATCACCCCCGGAATCCGGCCCGAACCGGAGAGAGCAACGTGCTGACAGACAGTCCCGACGCGGCAGGCAACCGTCCCGATGCGGCACGCGGCCGCCCCGGCGACGACCGCCGCGGCGCGATTGACAGCACCCGCGGCCCGGGCGAAATTTCGATGCTGGCCGCGGTGCAAACCGGCGGCAAACCGGCGTCATGAACCAGGATACCAGGGAAGTTCCATGCTGAAGTCATTCCGAGTCCGAATCATCGTCATTCTGGCGGCGCTCGGCATCTCGATCGGGTACCTGTGGGCGCGGGGCCTCAAGCTGGGCCTGGATCTGCAGGGCGGGATGCATCTGGTCCTGGAGATCGACGACCCGGAGGGCACCATGACCCCGGAGGTCAAGGAGGGCCACATCGACCAGGCGCTGTACGTGCTGCGCACCCGGATCGACGCCTTCGGGGTCGAGGAGCCGATCATCCAGAAGAGCGGCAATGACCGCATCATCGTCGAGTTGGCGGGGTTGGATGATGAAGATGAGGCCAAGCGGATCATCAATCGGCAGGCCTTCCTCGAATGGAAGCTCGTGCTCCCGACGACGGAGGTCGACCAGGCCCTGGAAAGGCTGGATCGTGCCGTCGTGGCCGCCAAGGGCGAGGAGGGACTGCGGGCCATGGGGCGGGCCACCGAGGCTGCCGCCCCGGCCATCTCGAATGTCGATGACTTGCTGGGCCTCCGGGACGACACGGCGGAGGCCGGTGACAGCGCGGTGGCCGGACAGGAGGGGGACGCGGGCGGAGCCGAAGGAGACGAAGCGGCCGAGGACGAGCCCGAGGTGAACCTGCGTCCCTTCACGGGCCTGCTCAACAGGAGCGGGGGGGTCCGGGCGCCCGTCTACACGGTGGACGCGGCCGATGTCGAAGCCGCAGCGGAGTTCATGGCGCTCGACGAGTTCCGGCGCGCGCTCCCCAGGGGCGTCAGCCTCCAGTGGGGATGGGATTCGACCGCTGTCGCGGGGCGGTACTACCGCGAGCTGTACGTGCTCGAGGAGGACGCGTTTCTGACCGGCGAGCAGCTCGTCGACGCGACCGCGACGCGCGACCCGCAGGACAACCAGCCGCTGGTCACCTTCCAGCTCAACCGGCGGGGCGGCCGTGACTTTCGCGAAATCACCAGAGACAACGTCGGCAACCATATTGCGGTCGTGCTGGACGACGAGGTCGTCAGCGCCCCGGTAGTCAACGAGGAGATCGGCGCGCGCGGGCAGATCGAGCTCACCGGAGCGGCGTACACGGAGGCGGCCAACCTCGCCCTGGTGCTCAGGGCGGGGGCGCTGCCGGTCAGGCTGAACATCATGGAGGAGCGCCTGGTGGGACCGTCGCTGGGCCAGGACTCGATCGACCAGGGACAGATCGCGGGGATCGTCGGGGTGATCGCGGTGCTCCTGGTCATGATCGCCTACTACCGCACCGCCGGACTGCTGGCGGTCCTCGCGCTCGCGATCTACCTGGTGCTGGTCATGGGCGGCCTGTCCACGCTCAACGCAACGCTGACGCTCCCGGGCATCGCCGGGCTGATTCTGTCGATCGGGATGGCCGTGGACGCGAACGTCCTCATCTTTGAACGAATCCGGGAGGAGCTGGAGCGGCGCCGGGCCCCGCGAACCGCCGTCGAGGACGGCTTCAGCAACGCGCTGTCGGCCATCGTCGACGCCAACATCACGACGCTCATCACCGGCCTGATCCTTTTGCAGTTCGGAACCGGGCCCGTGCGAGGCTTCGCGGTCACGCTCTGCATCGGAATCGTGGCCAGCTTCTTCTCCGCGCTCTACGTGACCCGCACCCTCTTCCTCCTCTACCTGTCGGGGAAGCGCGGTTCGGATCCCATCAGCATCTAGGCATCCAGGCAGACTAGGCAGCAAGGCCATGTGGCTCTTTCACGACGCGAAGTACGGATTCATCGGAATGCGCCGGAAGGCGTACGTCATCTCCGCCATTGCGCTTGCCCTCGGGGTTGGCGGGATGGGTTTCAACGTCTTCACGACGGGAACGCTGCTGAACGAGGGGGTCGATTTCACCGGCGGCGTCCTGGTGCAGGTCAGGTTCAGCGAGCAGGTCGACGACGGCCAGATCCGCGGAGCGCTGGGCGGTGCCTCGGCCCCGCCGGTGACGCGGTTCGGCGCCGATAACGAATACGTCGTCCGCGCCCCCATCGCGGAGGGGAGCGACGACGTGGACGCGGTCGCCGCCGGGATCGAGTCGCAGCTGTCGGCCACCTTCGACTCCGCCACCTTCGAAATCGTCCGCAGGGAGTCGGTGGGTGCCAAGATCGGCGACGAGCTGGAGCGGAAGGCCATCCTCGCGATCCTCTTCTCCATGGCGCTGACGCTTCTTTACATCGCCTTCCGGTTCGAGTTCCGCTTCGGGGTGGCGTCGGTGATCGCGACCGCGCACGACGTCCTGATCGTGCTGGGTCTGCTGGCGCTCTTCCGCGTCGAGATCTCCCTGCCCACGGTGGCGGCGATCCTGACCATTCTCGGGTACTCGCTGAACGACACGATCGTGGTCTTCGACCGCATCCGGGAGAACCTCAACGCCAGGGGCGGACGCAAGGAGGACCCGTACCGCCTGGTCAACCGCTCGATCAACGAGACGCTGCCCCGGACCGTCCTGACCTCGGGCACCACCCTGGCGGTGCTCTTCTCGCTGCTCGTGCTCGGCGGCGCGGTCATTCGCGACTTCACCATCGTGCTGATCCTGGGGGTGGCGATCGGCACCTACTCCTCGATCTTCATCGCGTCGCCGGCGCTGCTCGAGATCCAGAGGCGCTACGGGACCGGCGAGGACAAGGGCAAGCGCCAGAGGCCCGCGGCGGCTGCGGCGATGTGAGGTTCCTCGACTCGCACTGCCACCTCACGGCGGCGGCCTTCGAAGAGGATCTGGCGGGGATCGTGGAGCGGGCGCGCCGGGCGTCGGTTCGGCGCATGGTAACGATCGCGTCGAATGCCCGGGACAGCCTGGGGGCGCTGGATCTGGCGCGCCGGCACGACGGGATCTGGTGCACGGCCGGGGTGCATCCGCACGACGCGGGGACCGGCGTCGACGCGGCGGTGATCGCCGTTCTGCGCGAGACGGCGGAGCATGCGCGCTGCGTCGCGATCGGGGAGACCGGGCTTGACTACCACTACGAGAACGTGCCACGGGAGCTGCAGCGGTCCAGCTTCGATCAGCATGTGGAACTCGCCGGGGAGTTGGGTCTGCCCCTGGTCGTCCACTCCCGCGGCGCGGAAGACGACGTGGCCGGGGTGGTGCGGGAATGCGCGGGCCGGGTGCGGGGCGTGCTTCACTGCTTCGGCGGCCCGGCGCGGCTGCTCGACGACGCGCTCGCGGCGGGATGGTTCGTATCCTTCACCGGAATCGCGTCGTTTCCGCGCTTCGATGAAGCGGTGGTTCGCGCGGTGCCCAGCGACCGGTACATGATCGAGACCGATTCGCCGTACCTCGCGCCGGTGCCGAAGCGCGGCCGGCGCAACGAGCCGTCGTTCGTGGTGCACGTGGCCGCCGCGGTGGCCCGGATCCGGGGCGAGACGCTGGAGCAGGTGGCCCGGGACAGCTGGGCGAACGGCGAGCGGTTCTTCGGCCTGGCGGAAGCGAGCGCCGCGCCGTGACCGGGTCCGGCCGCCGGGCGACGCCCCGGATCCGGGTGCTCCCGGACCATGTGGCCAACCAGATCGCGGCGGGGGAGGTGGTGGAGCGGCCGGCTTCGGTGGTGAAGGAGCTGGTCGAGAACGCGCTGGACGCCGGGGCGCGCACAGTTACGGTGTCGATCGAGCGGGGAGGCAAGGGGCGCATCCGAGTCGCGGACGACGGGACCGGAATGCTGCGCGAGGACGTGCTCGCCTGCCTCGACCGGCACGCGACCAGCAAGATCCGCCAGGCCGAGGATCTGCAGGAGATCCAAACGCTGGGGTTCAGGGGCGAGGCGCTGCCCTCGATCGCTGCAGTGTCCCGCATGGCGATCGAGACTGCTGCCGAGGGGGCGGAGACCGGCACGCGCCTCCGGGTGCTTGCCGGACGCATACAGGGGGTCGACGAGTTTGCCAGGCGGCCTGGGACGACCGTGGACGTGCGAAACATCTTCCTGAATACCCCTGTGCGTGCCCGCTTCCTCAAGAGCGTGGGGGTCGAAAAGCGGGCCATCGCGGAGGCGGTGCATGTCCAGGCGCTCGCCAATCCCGGTGTCCGCTTCATCTTCGAGGCCGACGGGAAGGGCGTGCTCGACCTTCCGGCCGCCGGGACCGCGGGTGAGCGCGTCGGCGCAATCTGGCCGGACGCGGCCGAAGCCGGACTGCTGCCGCTCTCGGGACGGCGCGGCGGTTTCGCAATCGAGGGGGTGATCCAGCGCCCGGATCGAGCCGGGAAGGGGTTCAGGCGGGTCCATCTCCTTGTGAACGGCCGGCCCTTCCGCGATCCCGGGGTCGTCGCGGCCGCCGACCGGGGGTACCGGACCACGGTCTCCGAAGGGACCCGTCCCTGGCTCTTCCTCTTCCTCTCGGTGCCCGGCCCGGAGGTCGACGTGAATGTGCACCCGGGCAAGGCCGAGGTGCGTTTCCGGAACCGGCTGCGCGTCGAGAACTTCGTGGAGGCGTCGGTGCGCGAGGCACTGGCGGGGGTCGAGTCGGCGGCGACCTGGATGGTCCGCGAGGGCGTGAGGGGCAACGGCGGGGAGACTCCCGCGGAAGACGAAGTCCCCCAGATGCACCTCTTTCCGCAGCGCGCCCGCGGGGACGGCCGGACGGAAGGGGATGCGCAGGCGCTCAAGGCGCCCGCGCCGGCGCTGCTGCAGGTACACAACAGCTTCATCATGGCCGAGACCCGGGACGGCGTGATCATCATCGACCAGCACGCCGCGCACGAACGGGTCCTCTACGAGCGGATCACGGAGGGGCTGGACAGCGGCGCCGATCTCGGGCAGCGCCTCCTCTTCCCCTTCACGGTGCGGCTGACGCGGCCCGAGGTGGAGGCGATCGAGGCCGTGAAGGAGACGCTCGCGCAGGTGGGGTTCGTCGTCGAGAGCTTCGGCGCGGACACCGTGCTGGTGCAGTCGGTGCCGAGCCCGCACCGCCACTTCGATGCGCAGAGCTGCATCCGCGAGATGATCGCGGAGATCGTCGAGGGCTCGGAGCTGCTGCGCTCGGCGCGCAACCAGCGCGAGGGGATCGCGATGACCTTTGCGTGCAAGGGCGCGATCAAGGCGGGACAGAAGCTTTCCCCGGAAGAGATGCAGGAGCTCTTCGACCAGCTCTTCGCGACGAGCCTTCCGTATCACGACGTCCACGGCCGGCCAACCGTCGTTCGCCTCAGCCTCGACGAGCTGGGGCAGAAGTTCGGCCGGACGTAGCCGGCCGCGTGAGGGTGCCGGTTTGGCGTCGTTCCTTGCGATCACCGGCCCCACCGGGGCGGGCAAGACCGCCCTCAGCCTGCAGGTGGCCCGCGCGCTCGGCGGCGAGATCATCTCGATGGACTCCCGCCAGATCTACCGCGGCATGGACATCGGCACCGCCAAGGCGACACCGGAGCAGCGCGCCGAGGTTCCCCATCACGGCATCGACATCGCAGACCCCGGCGAGCGCTACTCGGCCGGGGCGTTCGGCCGGGACACTCGGCGCTGGATCGCGGCCATCCGGGCGCGCGGGCGCGTCCCCCTGCTGGTGGGCGGCACGGGATTCTTCCTCAAGGCGGTCACGGATCCGTTGTTCGCGGAACCGGATCTGGACGGGGAGCGGCGCGCGGCGGCCGAATCCGCGCTGGCCGGGCTGCCGCGAACCGAACTGGCCCGCTGGGTGTGGGCCCTGGACCCCCAGCGCGCCGGCGTGGCAATCGCGGGAGGCCGCCAGCGCATGACCCGCACCGTTCTGATCGCGTTGTTGACGGGCCGGCCCCTGTCGTGGTGGCATTCGCGCCGCAACACCGAGGCCGAACCGCTGGAGGGCGTCGTGTGCGTGCTGGAGGTGCCGCGCGAGGTGCTGGACGAGCGGATCGGGCGGCGCGTCCGCGCAATGGTGGAGGCCGGGTTCGCCGACGAGGTCGCGGCGCTGCTTCGGGCCGGCTGCTCCCGGGACGATCCCGGGCTGAACGGGGTGGGGTACCGCGAGATGGCCGACTGCGTGGAGGGACGAGTCACCCTGGAGGAGGCGGCGCGGCGCACCCGCGCGGCCACCCGCCGGTACGCGCGCCGCCAGGCGACATGGTTTCGCCATCAGCTCGGACCGGGTACGGTGAGGGTGGACGGAACGGCGCCGATCGAGGCGCAATGCGCCCGCGTGGCCGAAGCGTGGCGGGCGCGCGCGGGTTCATCCACGGACTGCCAGACACCATGAAGATCGGCATCACCTGCTATCCCACCTACGGGGGTTCGGGCGCCGTAGCGACCGAACTCGGGCTCGGGCTCGCGGCGCGCGGGCACGAAGTCCATTTCATCTCCTATGCCCAGCCCTTCCGCCTGTCCGGATTCCACGAGAGGGTCTACTTCCACGAGGTCGAGCTGGAGCGCTACCCGCTCTTCGAGACGTCCCACTACACCCTCGCGCTGGCGGCGGCGATCCACGACACGGCCGTGAGCGAGGGCCTCGACATCGTGCACGTCCACTACGCGATCCCGCACGCGACCTCGGCCTGGATCGCGGGCGAGATGCTCGACGACGCGCCGCCCCTCGTCACCACGCTGCACGGCACCGACGTGACGCTGGTGGGGCTGCACCCCTCCTTCAAGGCCATCACGCGCTTTTCGATCCTGCGCTCGCAGCGGATCACGGCGGTCTCCCGGTTCCTCAAGGAGGTGACCGTGCGCGACTTCGACATCCCCGGCGAGCGGATCGAGGTGATTCCCAACTTCGTCGACACCAAGCTGTTCCGTCCCCGCAAACAGGTGGCGCACCGGCGGATCTTCGCGCCGGCCGGCGAGAAGATCCTGATGCACGTGTCGAACTTCCGCCCGGTGAAGCGCGTGCCGGAGCTGATCGAGGTATTCGCGGGGATCCGCGGGCAGGTTCCCGCCCGTCTGGTCCTGGTGGGCGATGGGCCGGACCGCCCCCGCGCCGCCGCGCGCGCCAGGGAACTCGGTGTCCAGGGCGACGTCGTCTTCCTGGGCAAGCATGCCTCGGTGGAGGAGCTGCTGCCCTGTGCGGACCTCTTCCTCATGACCAGTGACAGCGAGTCGTTCGGCCTGGCCGCGCTCGAAGCGCTCTCGTGCGGCGTGCCGGTGGTCGGCTACCGCGCCGGGGGCCTGCCCGAGGTGGTGACCCACGGCGAGAACGGACTGCTCGTGCCGGTCGGGCGGGTGGAAGAAGCGGTGGGGGCGGCGGATTGCCTGCTCCGCGATGAAGGCGTCTGGCGCCGGTTCAGCGAAGCCGCGCGGCGGGCCGCCCTCGAGCGCTTCTGCATCTCCGGGATCCTGCCCTCGTACGAGGGTCTCTATCGCGCCCAACTGGAACAATGACCCTCTTCGAGGCGTTCCTGCTCGGCGTCCTCCAGGGAGCCACCGAGTTTCTCCCGGTCTCGAGTTCCGGACACCTGGTCATGGGACAGGCCCTCCTGGGGATCGAGATGCCCGGCGCGGGGTTCGAGACGGCGCTCCACGCGGCCACGCTGCTGTCGGTCGTGATCGTCTACCGGACTCGCATCGGCGCGCTCATCTCCGGAAGCTTCCGGGGAGACCGGGAGCAGCTCCGGTACGCGGGACTGCTCCTCCTGGCCTCGGTGCCGGCCGCCGTCGCGGGGGCCGGCTTCGGCGGCTTCTTCGAATCGCTCTTCGACCGTCCCTGGGTCGCCGGCGCGGGCCTCCTGCTGAGCGGCTGCGTGGTGTGGACGGCGCGGCGGGCGCTCGCCCGCGGGCCCGTCGGCAGGGTCGGCGCCCGGGACGCCCTGGCCGTCGGGCTCGCCCAGGCGGCCGCGATTGTTCCCGGGGTGTCCCGGTCGGGCACGACGGTGGTTGCGGCGCTCTGGAGGGGAGTCAGCCCCGCCGAGGCCGCCGCGTTCTCCTTCCTGATGTCGGTTGTCGCCGTGGGCGGAGCCGCGATGCTCAAGCTCCCCGAGGTGATCTCGGCGAGCGGACCGGTCGCGCTTCCGACGCTTGCCGCGGGGGCGGCGGCCGCGTGCGCAACCGGGGTGCTGGCGATCCGCGCCTTTCGGGCCATGCTCGATCGCCGCTCGTTTCACGTCTTCGCGCCGTACCTGTGGCTGGCCGGCGCCGCCTTCCTCTGGTACACGAGCCTGCGGTGACGGTGCCCGGGACGCGCCCCGCCGGGCCCGCGCCCGGCAGCCTTCTCGCCATGTGGGAGGGACGCGCGGTGGAGGCCTGGACCGAGCGCCTCCGGGTCGCAACGGCCGAGTTCCACACGCGGATCGCCTCGACGAGTGATCGGGCGAAGGAGCTTGCCGGTGCCGGGCGGCCGCTCCCCGCCGTCGTCGTGGCCGACCGGCAATGGAGGGGCAGGGGGCGGAGGGGACGGCGCTGGGAATCGGACACGCCGTGGGGCCTGTGGTTCACTTTCGCGCACAGCGGGTGGACCGACGGGGTGGAGACGCTTCCGCTTCGCGCCGGTCTGGCCGTGGCGCGGGCCCTCGAAACGGTCGCTCCGGGCGTTCGGGTCCAGGTCAAGTGGCCGAACGATCTCCTGATCGGCGGCCGCAAGGTCGGCGGCATCCTCTGCGAACGGGCCTCCGGCGCGGTGCTGGCCGGGATCGGCCTGAACCTTGACCACCATGGGGACGAGCTCCCCGACGTGGTGCCGCCGGCGACTTCCCTGCGCCTGGAGAGAGGCCGCAGGGTGGGGCGCGGCACGGTCCTGCCCCGGGTGCTGGACGCGCTCGCGACGGTGTGGAAGCACCCCGCCGCCCGCATCCCCGCCGACGAGCTGGACGCCCTCAACGCGCGCTCGGCGCTGGGCGCGCGACCGTTGTCGGTCAGCGGAGTTGTGCGAGATTCCAGCCAGGGCCCCCGCGCGGTGGAGGGGTTGGCGGCCGAGGCCGTGGGTCTGCGCGCGGACGGGTCGCTGGAGGTGCGAGACCGCGCGGGGCGCCGCTGGCGCGTGATCGCGGGAACCGTCGATTCCTGGAGCTGAGACATGGACTGCCAGCTGGTAGCCGACGTTGGAAACACCGAAACCGCCTTCGGTCTCCTCGACCTGTCCGGCGGACGCGTGCTCGCGAACTGGGGCGTCAGCACCCGGGTGCCGCGAACCGCCGCGGAGTACGGAGTCCTCATCAATGCGCTGCTTTCGGAACGGCCCGAAGCTGCCCGCTGCATCAGCCGGGGCGTGATCGGGTCGGTGGTGCCGTCGGTGACCCGAACCCTGCACGAGGCCATGGCCGCCGTCGTCGACGGCGAAGTCCACATGGTCACGGCCGACTCGGAACTCCCCATTCGCCTCGACGTCGAGGAACCGCGCACGGTTGGCGCCGACCGGATCGTGAACACCCTGGCCGCGAAGACCCGTTTCGGGCGCAACACCATCGCCGTGGACCTCGGCACCGCGACGACCTTCGACTGCATCACGGCGGACGGGGTGTTCAGGGGGGGCGTGATCGCGCCGGGCCTGAGCGCTGGCCTCGACTGGCTGGCGCGCAGCACCGCGAAGCTGCCGACCGTCGAGCTGGTGCCACCCGGGACCGTGATCGGGCGGCGCACCGAGACCTGCATTCAGAGCGGCGTGTTCTACTCGGCCGTCGACGCGGTCGACGGGATCGTGGCGCGGATCCGCGAGAGCTGGCGGCCAGACGACCTCCTCGTGGTCGCGACCGGCGGATTCGCACCGGTGATCGCCCCCCACGCCGGATCGGTGGACCGGATCGAGCCGTTCCTGACCCTGGAGGGCCTTGGGATCGCAGGGGCCTGGCTGGCCGGCCGGTGACGGCGGGGCGGGCGGACGCCGGAGTGCCGTTGATCCGGCTCATGAAGCTGCTGCTGTCCGGGCGATGAACCGATGACCAGGGGCTGACTCGCCGGGTGTTGACATCCCCGGGAAGTTCCGCCACCGTTCAGTGCGGTGTTAGCACTCTCCGATCTTGAGTGCTAACAACAAGCGCGGACGGCTCCCTGACGCAAGGCGGCCGGCCGCAACCCAACCAACCCATTCATCCAAGGAGGAGCGCATGTCCGCAAAGAAGATCCAGCCCCTGGCGGATCGCGTTGTGGTACGGGCCCTGGAAGAGGGCGAGCAGATGCGGGGTGGCCTGTACATCCCCGACACCGCCAAGGAAAAGCCCCAGGAAGGCGAGATCGTGGCCGTGGGGCCGGGCAAGCTGAACGACGACGGCGACCGGATTCCGATGGAGGTCGGAGAGGGCGACCGCGTGCTGTACGGGAAGTACAGCGGCACCGAAGTGACCGTGGACGGAGACCAGCTTCTGATTCTCCGTGAGTCGGACGTTCTGGCGATCGTGAACTAACCCACCCAGGAGACGAGATAAATGGCAGCGAAGGAACTGGATTTCGACATCGAGGCACGCTCGCGCCTCAAGGCCGGCGTGGACAAGCTGACCCGCGCGGTCAAGGTCACCCTGGGTCCCAAGGGCCGGAACGTGGTCATCGACCGCAAGTTCGGTTCGCCGACGGTGACCAAGGACGGCGTGTCGGTCGCCAAGGAGATCGAGCTCGAGGACCCGGTCGAGAACATGGGCGCCCAGATGGTCAAGGAGGTCGCCACCAAGACCTCGGACGTGGCCGGCGACGGCACCACCACCGCCACCGTGCTTGCCCACGCGATCTACGGCGAGGGGCTGAAGAACGTGACGGCGGGCACCAACCCGATGGGCATCCGCCGCGGCATCGACAAGGGCGTCGACGTGGTGGTGAGGGCGCTCGCGGACGCGTCGACCGAGACCAAGGGCAAGCGCGAAATCGCGCAGGTCGGGGCGATCTCGGCCAACAACAACATGGAGATCGGCGAGCTGATCTCCGAGGCGATGGAGAAGGTGGGCAAGGACGGCGTGATCACCGTCGAGGAGGCGCGCGGCCTCGAGACGGAGCTGGACACGGTCGAGGGCATGCAGTTCGACCGCGGCTACCTGTCCCCCTACTTCGTCACCGATCCGGAGCGGATGGAAACCGTGCTCGAAGAGCCGATGATCCTCATCCACGACAAGAAGGTCTCTTCCATGAAGGACCTGCTCCCGATCCTCGAGAAGGTTGCCCAGATGGGCAAGCCGCTCCTGATCATCGCGGAGGACGTCGAGGGTGAGGCGCTGGCCACGCTGGTGGTCAACAAGCTGCGCGGCACGCTGAAGGTCGCCTCGGTCAAGGCGCCGGGCTTCGGCGACCGCCGGAAGGCCATGCTGCAGGACATCGCGGTGCTCACCGGCGGCCAGGTGATCTCGGAAGAGGTCGGCTTCAAGCTGGAGAACGCGGTGGTGAGCGATCTCGGCGGCGCGAAGCGGGTCGTGATCGACAAGGACAACACCACGGTCATCGACGGCGCCGGCGAAGAGGACAAGATCCACGGGCGCATCGAGGAGATCAAGGTCGCGATCGACAAGTCCACCTCGGACTACGACCGCGAGAAGCTCCAGGAGCGTCTGGCCAAGCTGGCCGGCGGCGTGGCGGTGATCAACGTCGGCGCGGCCACCGAGACCGAGATGAAGGAGAAGAAGGCGCTCGTGGAAGACGCCCTGCACGCGACCCGCGCGGCCGTGGAGGAGGGGATCGTTCCCGGCGGCGGCGTGGCGCTGCTCAGGGCCCAGGACGCGCTGGACGGCCTGGACCTCGACCGCGAGGACGAGCAGGTCGGCGCCAACATCCTGCGCCGCGCGCTGGAGTCTCCGATCCGGCAGATCGCCGAGAACTCGGGCGCGGAGCCCTCGATCGTGGTGGCGAAGGTGCGCGACGGCGAAGGCGGATTCGGCTACAACGCGCAGACCGACGAGTACGAGAACCTGGTGAAGGCCGGCGTGATCGACCCGACCAAGGTCGTGCGCAGCGCGCTGCAGAACGCCGCGTCCATCGCGAGCCTCCTCCTCACGACGGAGGCGGTGGTGGTCGAACGCCCCGAGGAGGAGAAGCCGCCGATGCCCGGTGGCGGGGGCGACATGGGCGGGATGTACTAGCGGCTGCCGGAAGCACCTCGGCCGCCGCGACCGGCGCCGATCGCCGGGCGAGAGCGGCCGCTCCCCCCTGCGGGGAGAGGCCGCGGATGGTGGCAGCAAGGGAAGGGCCCGGGCGCGGGAGCGCCCGGGCCCGTTTTCTTGCCGGGCGGGGTGGCCGGCCCGGGTCGCTTCCCGCACAATTCGCACTCGCCTCGCGGTCCCCCCTCCGAGCCCTGGAAATGGAGAGTCAAGATGACTGCTCGCCGACTGCTACTTGTGCTGATCCCCCTGGCCGCTCTGGCCGTTGTCCCGCCCGCCGCGTCCCAGACGAGCGAACTGCCGCCCGTCGTGAAGGTGCGCAACTACCTGCCGCACATGACCAGGCCCGAAGTGGAGGACCTTCTGACCCGGAGCGACATGGTCGTCATCCCGGTCGCCGCGCTTGAGCAGCACGGCACGCACCTCCCGATCGGCACCGACTACCTCAACGGGGTGGAGCGGGCGAAGCTGATCGGACTCCGCGCCGATGTCCTCGTGGCGCCGATTCTGCTCCCGGGACAGTCGCCCTACCACATGGGCTTTGCGGGAACCGTCACCCTGCCGTCGACGCTGGTACAGGAAGTCTATGTTGAAGCGGTCAAGAGTCTTATACATCATGGCTTCAAGCGATTTCTGATATTGAACGCCCACGGGGGCAATCGCGCGATCACGACGTTCATCGTCGACCGCATCAACCAGGAGACATCCGGAATCGCGGTCGACCTCGGCGCGGTGGCGGGTCCGTTTACCGTGTCGCCGGCCGCGGCACCTGCGGTGTCGCCGCGCGTGCTCGACCGGCACGGCGGAACGGGCGAGACCTCCGCGTCGCTCTACCTGATTCCCGAACTGGTCGATCTCGAGGCCGCGTACGCCGCCGACGTATCGATGCCGGCCCACCTCGAGGCCATGGTGGACGAAGTGCTCGCGGGCGACCCGGCCGCCCTCGCGGTGTTCCTCGCGGAAGGCCTCAAGGCCGAGCAGACGGGGAAGGGGACTTCGTCCGCGGAGATGTCGAGCACGGGCGTCTGGGGCGTGCGCGATCCACGGGAGGCCTCCGCAGAGCGGGGCCGGGCGATGACGGAGGCCTTCGTGGACGCCGCGGTCGCCTTCATCGAGCGCTGGAACCGGTTGCGTCCGCCCGGGACGGGTTGAGGGATCTGCACTGGCGCCTTTCTCCCGCTCCCCCCACTTTCGCCACGCCGAGCCGCTCCACCGCCTCCGACAAGGAACGAAGCCCGTGAAGACCGCCACCCTGCGCAGCATTGCCCCGGTCAGCGTCACCGCCACCCTCCTCTCTCTGCTTGCCGCCGTCAGTCCCCCGCCGTCCCGCGCCCAGGAGGTCGGCCCCCCCAACGGGACCCTCATCGTCGCTGGCGGCGCCCTGTCCGATCCCGCCGTCTTCGCGCGCTTCGTCGAACTTGCCGGCGGCCCCGCGGCGCCCATCGTCATCATTCCGACGGCCGGCGGAGGGGAGAGCTACGATCAGTACTTCCGGGGCCGCAGACCCTTCGAGGCCGCCGGAGCCACCGACATCACCATCCTTCACACCTACGATCCCGAGGTCGCCGACACCGACGCCTTCGTGGAGCCGCTGCTGAGGGCCAGGGGAGTCTGGTTCACCGGCGGGCGGCAGTGGCGGCTGGCGGACTCCTACCTCGACACGAAGACGCACGAAGCGCTCTGGGGGGTCCTGGAGCGCGGCGGGGTCATCGGCGGTTCGTCGGCGGGCGCGTCGATCCAGGGGTCCTACCTGGTGCGTGGCGACACCCGCACCAACACGGTCATGATGGGGGACCACGAGGTCGGGCTCGGGTTCCTGAAGGGCGTGGGAATCGACCAGCATCTCCTCAGGCGAAATCGTCACTTCGACATGGTCGAGGTGATCCGCGCCAAGCCGGAACTCCTCGGGATCGGGCTGGACGAGAATACCGCCATTGTCGTCCAGGGCGACCGCTTCGAGGTCGTGGGACAGAGCTACGCCGTGATCTACGACCACAACGCGACGCTCGACGGCGGCGGCCTCTTCTACTTCCTCGCGCCGGGGGACCGCTACGACATGGCCGAGCGGCAGGCGTTCCGCCCGGGCCGCGAGGAACAGCCCCTCGGCAGGGTGACCCGCACGCCGTGGCCTCCCCCGCTGTAGCGATCCGCGAACTGCGACTTGACACCAGGCCATCAAAACCGCGATGGTTAAGATCTGTAACAAGTCAGGAAGTAGAGGACTGACCCCCTCTCACCCAAGCAGTTCGAAGGGCTTCCGGGTTCCCGTGTCGAGGCGCCGTGACGCGCCATGGCAGGTCGCAAGGCCCGGGAATTCCGGGCTTTTCCATTAGGAAGGAGACTCCAAGATCGCAGAAAAACGCGTCCGGGTGAACGAACAGATCCGAATCAGCCCCATCCGTCTGATCGATGAGGGCGGTGGCCAGATCGGAATCGTTTCCCTGGACGAAGCACGCACCCGGGCCGCCCAGCGGGGGCTCGACCTGGTGGAGGTCGCTCCCGATTCCCGGCCGCCCGTGGTGCGCATGATGGATTACGGGAAGTACAAGTACAAGGCCGCCCGCGCCGCGCGGGAAGCGCGCAGGAAACAGCACACCGTCCAGATCAAGGAGGTGAAGTTCCGACCGGGAATCGAGGATCACGACTACGAGTTCAAGCTCCGCCACGCCCGGCGTTTCCTGCAGGAAGGGAACAAGGTGAAGCTCACGATGATGTTCCGGGGCCGCCAGGTGACTCACCCGGAACTCGGACGCGAGGTTCTTCTGCGCGTGACCAGCGATCTGAGCGAATGGGCGAAGGTCGAGCAGTACCCCAACTTCGAGGGCCGTCAGATGTCGATGATCCTGACCCCCGTCAAGAACTAGAAGACCCATGCCGAAGATGAAATCGAACAGAGGCGCCGCGAAGCGCTTTCGCAGGACCGGAAAGGGCAAGCTGGTGCGGATGCGGGCCTACAAGTCGCATATCCTGACCAAGAAGAAGCGGAAGCGGAAGCGTCGGCTGCGTACCAGGACGCTCGCGTCCGAGGCCGACGCGCGCCGCGTGCGCCGGATGCTTCCAGGGACCTGATCCAAGGGAATGCAAGGAGACGATAGACGATGCCGCGCTCTACTCATTCGGTCGCGCGCAACAAGCGGAAGAAGAAGGTCCTCCGCCATGCCAAGGGCTACTTCGGGGGCCGCAAGAATCTGTACAAGACGGCCAAGGACGCGGTCGAGAAGGGGTGGGAGCACGCCTACCGCGACCGTCGCAAGAAGAAGCGGAACTTTCGCCGCCTCTGGATCACGAGGATCAACGCCGCCGCCCGCCAGAACGATCTTTCATATTCCCGTTTCATGAACGGGCTGCGGCGCGCGGGCGTCGAACTCGACCGCAAGGCGCTGGCCGACCTTGCCGTCCGGAGCCCCGACGCCTTTGCGTCGCTGGCCAACCGGGCGAAGTCGGCGCTGAGCAACTGACGGCGCGCACGCGTCTCGGCGCCTTGTCGTTCGCGCGCCTCGGGGCACGGCGATGATCGAGGAGCTTGCCGGACTTGAGCGGCAAGCCCTAGCGGCTGTCCGCGAGGCGAAGGACGGCGGGGCGCTCGAGCGGGTTCGGGTACGCTACCTCGGTCGCCGGGAGGGGCTGGTCTCCGGGTTGCTGCGAAAGCTGGGCACCATCGACCCGGCCGATCGCCCGGCAGCCGGGGCGGCGGCCAACCGCACGCGGAAGACCCTGGAGAAGGCGCTCGATGAGCGGAGCCGCGAACTGGCCGCGCTGGCGGAAGCGGATCCGGCACACGTCGACCTCACGCTGCCCGCGCGCCGCAAGTGGCGGGGAACGATTCACCCGGTGAGCCGGGTCGTCGACGACATCTGGGCGATCTTCCGCAGCCTCGGGTTCACGCGGGCGCGCGGCCCCGAGGTGGACACCGAGTGGTACAACTTCGTGGCCCTCAACACCCCGCTGGACCATCCGGCGGCGGACGAGCAGGACACCCTTTACCTGGCCCCGGGCCTGCTGCTCAGGAGCCACACCTCGCCGGTGCAGATCCGCACCATGGAGCGCTATCCGCCGCCGATCCGCATCGTGGCGCCCGGGATGGTGTACCGCCGCGACACCTACGATGCGACGCACACGCCCGCCTTCGCCCAGATCGAGGGGCTCGTGGTCGACGAAGGGGTCACCTTCGTGGACCTCAAGGCCACACTGGCCGAGTTCGGACGGCGTTTCTGGGGCCCGGGGACCGAGGTGCGCTTCCGGCCGTCCTTCTTCCCGTTCACCGAACCTTCCGCCGAGGTGGACGTCAAGCGGGTGATCGTGCGCGATGACGGCAGCCGGGAGACGACCGACTGGATCGAGGTGATGGGGGCCGGCATGGTCGACCCGGCCGTACTCGAGAACGTGGGATACGATTCCGAGCGCTACACCGGGTGGGCCTTCGGAATGGGGCCGGCCCGCGCCGCGATGCTGCGCCACGGGGTCAGCGACCTGAGGCTCTTCTACGAGAACGACATGCGCTTCCTGCGGCAGTTCGCATGAAGGTGTCGTACCGCTGGCTCCGCGATCTGGCGCCGGGGTTTGAGCTGACCCCCGGGCAAGCGATTGCGCGCCTCGCACTGAGGGGATCGCCGGTGGAGGATGTCGAGGATCTCGCGGAGGGCCTCCGGGATGTCGTCATCGGCCAGGTGCTGGAGGCGCGGCCCCACCCGAACGCCGACCGGCTGACGCTGTGCCGCGTCGCCGGGCCGGAGGGCGAGGTGCCGGTGGTTTGCGGCGCGCCCGTGGTGCACGAAGGCGCATTCTATCCGTTTGCGCCGGTCGGCGCCGTCCTGCCGGGCGGATTCAGGATCGGAAAGCGCAAGATCCGGGGCGAGGTCAGCCAGGGAATGCTCTGTTCGGAGAGCGAGCTGGGTCTCGGCGAGGACCACGCGGGGATCATGCTTCTGGAGGGGGAGTACGAAGCGGGAGCATCCTTCGCGAGGGCGGCGGGGCTTGCGGACCACCGCTTCGATGTCGAGGTGACGCCCAATCGCGGCGACCTGCTCTCGCACGTCGGGATCGCGCGGGAGCTGCACCCGGAGGGGCAGGCGGCGATCGAGCTTCCGGCATTCCCCCTGGGCGCGGACGGTTCCGGCGGCGGTTCGGGCGTCGACCCCGGCTTCGCGCGCGGGGGCTCGGAGAGCACATCGGCGGGCGTCGGGATCGCGATCGAGGATCCGGCACTCTGTCCGCGCTACCTCGGAGCGGTCATCCGGGGGGTTGCCGTGGGCGATTCGCCGCGCTGGCTCACGGACCGCCTGCGGGCGGCGGGGGCGCGCCCGGTCAACAACGTCGTGGATGCAACCAACTACGTCATGCTCGAATTGGGGCAGCCGCTTCACGCATTCGACCTGGCCCGGCTCGACGATGCCACCATCGTAGTGGGCCGGGCCAACCCCGGCGAAGCGCTGGTGACGCTGGACGGGGAGGAGCGGTCCGTCACACCCGAGATGCTGATGATCCGCGACGCGCACCGGCCCGTGGCGATCGCCGGCGTCATGGGGGGACGCGACAGCGAGGTCTCGGAGGCGACGCGCGACATTCTGCTGGAGTGCGCGCTCTTCGAGCCGAAGCAGGTCCGGGCGACGCGGCGCGCGCTCGGCATGTCCACGGACGCGAGCTACCGCTTCGAACGGGGCGTCGATCCCACCACGATGGAAACGGCCGTCCGCAGGGCCGCCGCGCTGATCGTGGCGACGGCGGGAGGACGGCTCGACGGCGAGATCATCGATGCCTGTCCCGTCCCGTGGAAACAGCCCCGGGTCACGCTGCGTCCTGGGCGCGTGAAGCACCTCCTCGGGGTCGGCTTCACCTCGGGCGAGATTGTTCGCCTCCTCCTCCCGCTCGGCTACGAGGTGGTGGAGCAGGCGGGCGACGCGGGCGACGCACTCGAATTCCTCGTGCCGGGGCACCGCAGCTACGATACCCTGCGCGAGGTCGACCTCATCGAGGAAGTGGCGCGCGCCTACGGGTACGACACCTTTCCGGAGGCGCTCGCGCCCTTCCGCCCCGGCACCGTGCCCGACCACCCGCTCTTCCAGCTGGAAGACCGTCTGCGCGCTCTTCTGGCCGCCGACGGAATCAGCGAAGCCCAGACGCCCGCGCTCGGTCCCGCCGGCTCGGGCGACGTGGCGCTGCTCAACCCGATGTCGGCGGAAGAGAGCGCTCTGCGCCGAGACCGCCTGACCGGGGTGCTCGGCCACGTTGAGCGCAACATGGCCCGCGGCGTGCGCGACGTGAGGCTCTTCGAGCTGGGCACCGCCTTTGCCCCGGCGCCGGAGGGCCCCCCTGCCGAATCCGCGCGGGTCGCGGCCGTACTGACCGGCCGCCGCGCCCCGGTGCAGTGGTCGGATGCGGGCGACGGCTTCGACGTGTACGACATCGCGAGGGTTCTGGAGTTGATCGCGACGGAGGTCTCGCACGAATGGCGCGTCGTGCCGTGTGGCGGCGCGGGTGAGAACGGGCCCGAGCTGCCGCGGCGCGTGGGAGGGCTGTTCGTGCCGGGACGGTGGTACGCCGTCCGTGGGCCGGGTGGCGAGATCGTGGGATGGGGGGGCGAGATCGCGCCCGCCGCGATGGACCTGCCGCGCTGGGCGGGGGCGGTGGTGGGCGCCGAGGTGGTGCTTCCGGATCGCCCCGCGCCGAAGGCCGCCGCGACCGCCAGCGAGCTGCCGGGACATCCGGCGTCGCAGCGCGATGTGGCCTTTCTCCTCCCGGTCGGGGCCGCCGCGGGGGATGTGCTGAGGTCGGCCCGTGCGGGGGGCGGGCAGCTCCTCGAAGCGGTGGAGCTCTTCGATCTTTACGAAGGTGGCGACCTGCCGCCGGGGTCCCGTTCTCTGGCCGTGCGCTTGCGTTTCCGCGCGCGTGGCCGGACCCTGACGGACAGGGAGGTCGACAAGGCCTTCCGGAGAGTGCTCACGAGAGTGAAGGAGGAAACCGGTGTCGAACCCAGGAGCTGATGGGTCCGGTGACCGAGACCCGGCGATGGCTGCGCTGGAAGACGCGGTCGATCGCGTGGTCAAGGAATTGCACGCAACTCGTCGGCAGGTGAAGGAGGCCCAGGACCGCGCCGAGCGCAGCGACCAGCTGCTTCGCCAGTTCGTCGACGGAAGACAGGACCCCGCGGCGCTGGCCGAACGGGTGAAGGAACTGGAAGCGGAAAACGAGGACCTGCGTGACCGGATCCGGCGGGGACGCGAGGGTGTCGACCGCATCCTCGCGAGCATTCGTTTTCTGGAGGATCGGCGATGAACGAGGACGAAACAGGGCGTCACACCGCCATCACGGTGGAGATCGCCGGCGAGAGCTACACGTTGCGCACCGATGCGGACGCGGAGCACGCCCGCCGCTGCGCCGCCCTGGTGGACGCGCGCATGCGGGCGATCAGCGGCGACGCGAGTCCGGTCGCGAAGAAGACGGCGATCATGGCGGCGCTGTCGCTCGCGGACGAGCTGTTCAAGCATCGATCCGGCGTGCGCAAGCGGTCGCGCGCGATGGCCGATCGCATCGAGACCGCGATCGAAAGCCCAACCAGTGAGGACTGACGACATGCCGAACCAGGACCGTTCCGGGCTCTCCCGGCGTGCATGGCTTGCCGCGGCCGCCGGTACGGCCGCAACCGGCCTGGCGATGACCCGGCTGGATGCCTTAAAGGCGACCGGGCCACAGGAGGAGGCCGTCCAGCCGCAGGATCCGACCAGGGTGCCTGGACGCTTCGTCTCGGAGGTGGGACGGCGCGCGCCCGGCGAGCAGCCGCGGCGCCTGCTGCGAACTCTGGCGCTCTCAAGCTCGTCTCGCACGCCGCTGCAGGAACTGCAGGGCACCATCACTCCCTCCGATCTTCACTTCGAGCGGCACCACGCGGGGGTTCCGGAGATCGCCCAGGAAGAGCACGAGCTGCTGGTGCACGGGATGGTCGAACGGCCTACGGTCTTTCGCATGGCCGACCTCCGGAGGTATCCGCAGGTCTCCCGCATCTGCTTCATCGAGTGTTCGGGCAACGGCGGCGGCGCGTACAGCCGCGGCAGGATGCCGGTGTCGATCACACCCCAGCAGCTCGACGGACTGCTCAGCACCAGCGAATGGACCGGCGTCATGCTCTCGACGATTCTGAGGGAGGTGGGCGTGAGGCCCGGCGCGAGCTGGATCCTGGCCGAGGGCAGGGACGCCGCGGTGATGGCGCGCAGCGTGCCCCTGGACAAGGCGATGGGCGACGCGATGCTCGCCTACGGCCAGAACGGCGAAGCCATCCGCCCTGAACAGGGGTATCCGGTGCGTCTGCTGCTCCCGGGCTGGGAGGGCAACGCGATGGTGAAGTGGCTGCGGCGGATCGAGGTGACCGACCGCCCGACCATGACCCGCGACGAGACGTCGCGCTACACCGATCCGCTCAAGGACGGCACCGCGCGGCAATTCAGCTTCGTCATGGATGCGAAGTCCATCATCACATTCCCGTCATACCCCTACGTCCTGCCCGAGCGTGGCTGGTGGGAGATCGAGGGACTGGCCTGGACGGGACGGGGACGCATCACCCGGGTCGAGGTCAGCGTCGACGGCGGGCGCACCTGGGCGGATGCTGTGCTCCAGCCGCCCGTTCTGTCAAAGTCGACGGTGCGCTTCCGCCATCTCTGGAACTGGCACGGCCGCGAGACGATCATCCTGAGCCGTGCCACCGACGAGACGGGATACGTGCAGCCGACGGTGCACCAGCTGTGGGACGCCCGTGGCGAACGAACGGCCTACCACCACAACCATCAGCGTGCCTGGAAGGTTGCGGCGGACGGCGTCGTGACCTTCGGGCTCGGGGACCTGGTCTGATGGGCCCGGCGAAGGTGTGCGCGCTGGTCGCCTCGGGCCTGCTTGCCGCAGCCGGCTGTGCGCCGGATGGGAGCCCCGCACCCGATGCCGGCGGTGAGCCCGATGCCACCGGCCTCGCCGGCCATGCGCCGGATCGCTTCGGCTTCGGCACGCCCGCGTCCGAGGAGCGGGTCGCGCTCTGGGACATTGATGTCAAACCCGATGGTGAGGGCCTCCCGCCAGGCAGCGGTTCGGTCGCCGAGGGCCGGAGGGTCTACGAGATCTCCTGCCTGCAATGCCACGGACCGACCGGAATCGAAGGGCCCAACGACCGCCTCGTCAGCACCGCGCCCTGGGAGGAATGGCCGCCCGGCCGTGCGGTCGGAGCATACTGGCCCTACGCCACGACGCTCTTCGACTACACGCGGCGAGCCATGCCGCAGACGACCCCGGGCACCCTCACCGACGACGAGGTCTATGCCGTCGTGGCATTCGTTCTGAACCTCAACGGATTGGTGCCCGACGATGCCGTTCTGGACGCGGAGTCCCTTCGGAACATCTCCATGCCCGCACGCGATCGTTTCGTACCCGACGACCGCACGGGCGGGCCCGTCGTCCGATAGGGACATTTCGCCGCCCGCTTGCCACCCACCCGGCCGCGGCCTACTGTAGAGGCATGAGAGGGAACACCCGGCAGGATCAAGGGCCGGGGTTCGCATATCGAGCCTTGCGGCCGGGTTGCGGCCCGGTCTTGGAGAGAATACATGATTCCGCTGGGTATTTCCCTGGCGGTCGGCGTGGCCGTTGCGGTCGCGGCCTTCTTTTTCGGAAGGGGCCTGGAGCGGGCGCGACAGCGTAGGGAGACAGAGGCAGCACGGGACGAAGCGTCACGCATCCGCAACAGGGCAGAGGAAGAGGCGGAAAACCTCCGTCGCGCTGCCGAGCTGCAGGCCAGGGAAAGCGCCCTGCGGCTTCGCGAGACCTGGGAATCCGAAGAGAGCCGCCGCCGCGAAGAAGTCGAGCGGGGAGAGAGGCGGCTGGTGCAGCGCTTCGAAGCCGCGGATCGCAAAACCGACCAGCTGGACCGCCGGCAGGAGACATTGGAGCAGCGCGCCCGCGAGCTGGGCGCCGCGGAGGACAGCCTCGGCCGGCGCAGGGAAGAGTCGAAGCAGATCCTCGTGGAAACCCGTGCCCGCCTCGAGTCGCTTGCGGGGATGACCTCCGAGGAAGCCAGGGCGGAACTCCTTGCGGACCTTGAGGACCGTGCCCGTGCAGAGGCCGCAAACAGCGTGCGGGAGATCAAGGAGGAAGCGCAGCGCACCGCGGAGCGCGAGGCCAAGAGGGTTATTGCCATGGCGATCCAGCGCATGGCGGCCGACGAGACGGCACAGCTGACCGTGTCGGTGGTCCAGCTCCCGTCGGACGAGATGAAGGGGCGGATCATCGGGCGCGAGGGCCGCAACATCCGCGCTTTCGAGCAGGCGACAGGGATCGATGTGATCATCGACGATACTCCCGAGGCCGTGGTGTTGTCGGGCTACAACCCGGTGCGCCGCGAGGTCGCACGGCTGGCGCTGGCCCGTCTGATCGAGGATGGCCGCATTCATCCCGGGCGGATCGAGGAGGTGGTCGCCAGGTGCGGGAAGGATGTGGAAAAGGAGATGCGCGAGGCCGCGGAAGAGGCGCTCTACGGGCTCGGAATCCACAACGTCCACCCGGAGATCGTGAAGGTCCTCGGGGCGCTGAAGTACCGTACCTCGTTCGGGCAGAACCAGCTCGGGCATGCCAGAGAGGTAGCGGTGCTGGCGGGGAACATGGCCGCCGAGATGGGCCTGGACGTGAAGATGGCGAGACGGGCCGGGCTCTTGCACGATGTGGGCAAGGGGTTGACCCACGAGCAGGAACTCACGCACGTGGAGCTTGGCCACCGGCTCTGCAAGCGCTTCAAGGAGCCGGACGTGGTGCTGAACGCGATCCGCGCCCATCACGACGAGGAGCCGCACCGCTACGTGGAGGCCTGGCTCGTCACCGCCGCGGATGCGATCAGCGGATCACGGCCGGGCGCGCGCCGCGAGATGTTCGAAGGGTACGTCAAGCGCCTCGAGAAGCTGGAAGAGATCGCCACCGAGCACCCCGGCGTGGTCCGATGCTTCGCCATTCAGGCTGGACGCGAACTGCGCGTGATGGTCGAACCGGAAAGGGTGTCCGACGAGGACATGGCCCTGATCTCGGAGGCGGTGGCCAGGAAGATCGAGAGTGAACTTCAGTACCCGGGCCAGATCAAGGTTGTGGTCATCCGCGAAACCCGGGCCGTCGATTTCGCACGCTGATACCGTCACCCGGCGCCAGAGGAGATTGCATGCCGGCACGCATCATTTCAGGAAAGGACATAGCCCGGACGATCCGGAACGAACTCAATGCGCAGGTCGCCGCCCTGGCGGAGGAGGGGCTCGTTCCGGGGCTGGCGACGGTCCTGGTCGGGGAGGATCCCGCCAGCAGGCTGTACGTCGGAATGAAGAAGCGGGCCGCCGCGGAAGCCGGGATTCACTCGCACCACGTTACCCTGCCGGATTCCGCGTCCGAGGACGATCTCCTCGGGCTGATCGGAGAACTGAACACCAACCCCGCCATTCACGGAATCCTGGTCCAGCTGCCCCTGCCCCGGCAGATCGACGAGTCGAAGGTGCTGCTGGCCATCGATCCGGCGAAGGATGTCGACGGCTTTCACCCTGTGAATGTGGGCCGGCTGGCCACCGGCGATCCCGATGTTCTGGCGCCCTGCACGCCCCGCGGCGTCATCGAGATGCTGGTCCGCAGCGGCATCGACCCCTCTGGCAAGCACGCGGTCGTGGTGGGCCGGTCCAACATCGTCGGCAAGCCGATGGCCCTGCTGCTCCTTCGGCGGGCGCCCGGGGGCAACGCAACCGTCAGCGTGGCCCACAGCCGGACCGCCGACCTGGGCGCGCTCACACGCACGGCCGACATACTCATCGTCGCCGTGGGCTGGCCGAACACGATCACCAGGGACATGGTGCGGCCCGGGGCGACGGTCATCGACGTCGGGACGAACCGCGTCGACGATCCCGGCCACCCGCGCGGCTACCGCGTCGTTGGAGATGCCGACTTCGACGGCGTGCGCGAGGTGGCGGGCGCGATCACCCCCGTGCCCGGAGGCGTTGGACCCATGACCATAGCCATGCTGCTTTCCAACACGGTCGAAGCGGCGCTCCGGCTCGGAAGGGCCGGGCGGTGAGCGACAATCTCGAGCTGTTCCGGGAGGATCGGCCCGCCGAGCCGCGGGTGTGGACCGTTCGCCAGGTCAACCGGGCCGTCCGTCTTCTCCTTGAGCAGACCCTGCCCCAACTATGGGTCACGGGCGAAGTGGCGAACTTTCGCCGGCAGCGTTCGGGTCACTGCTACTTTACCCTGAGGGACAGCGCCGCCCAGCTGAGATGCGTCATGTTCCGGCGCGAGGCCGCAAGGCTTCCGACCGATCCCGAGGAGGGGATGACCCTGCGCCTGTTCGGGGGCCTGACGCTGTACGAGGCGCGCGGCGGCTACCAGTTCGTCGTGAGCCGGCTCGAGGCCGAGGAAGCCGGCGGGATCTGGAAGCTGGCCTTCGACCGACTGCGGCGGAAACTGGCCGCAGAGGGCCTGACCGATCCGGCGCGCAAGCGCGAACTGCCGGAATTCCCGCGAGCCGTGGGGGTTGTGACTTCGCCTGACGGCGCGGCGCTCCGGGACATCGTCGCAGTCACGAGGCGGCGTGCCCCGTGGCTGCACCTGCTCGTGTGCGGCACAAGGGTGCAGGGGCGGGGCGCGGCGGCGGAAATCGGGGCGGCGATCGGCGCGGTGGCTGCGCGCGGCGTGGACCTCGTCATTGTCGCGCGCGGTGGTGGTTCGCTCGAGGATCTCTGGGAATTCAACGAGGAGGCGGTCGCGCGAGCCGTGGCGGGCTGTCCCGTGCCGGTGGTGTCCGGCGTGGGACACGAGACCGATGTTACGATTTGCGACCTTGTCGCCGACCTCCGGGCCGCCACGCCCTCGGCGGCGGCAGAAGCCGTGGCGCCGGATCGGAGCGCTCTGACCAGTCGTCTTGACGGCCTCCGGCAGCGTCTTGCCAGGGGATTGGGTGCGCAGGCCCGTGCCCGTCGTTGGCGTGTGCAGCGCGCCGGAGAGAAGCTGGTCGGTGGAGTTCGCCGGGTTGCCGGGGGACGCGAGGATCGCCTGGCGGCGGCCGCGGCCGCCATGCACGCGCTGTCGCCCGTCGCCACCCTGGCGCGTGGCTACGCGGTTCCCCTGGACGCCCGGGGGCGGCTCCTGCGGGCCAGACGCGATTTCACGCCCGCCCGAAGATTCGGACTCCGGGTCGTCGACGGCAGCGTTCGCTGCATCGTGGCTAAAGAAAATGGCCGATGAATCGCGCGCCGGGCCGGGTCTCGACGGCCGGATCACACGCATCGAGGAAATCGTGCGCCTGCTTGATTCGGATGCGCTCGGCCTTGACGACGCCCTGGCGCTCTTCGAGGAGGGCGTGGGACACCTGGCCCGGGCGCGGGAGATTCTGGCCGAAACGGAGCTGAGGATCGAAGAGCTGGTCGGACACGGTGCCGAGGACCAGGACGGAGACGATGGCTGAGCTGCCGCTCCACTCGTTCCTTGCCGAGCGCGGGCAGATGGTGGAGGCCGCTCTGCACAGGTGCGTCGCGGGGCTGGCCGGGATCGTTCCCGACGAACTTCACGCCGCGCTGGGAAACGGTGTCATCGGCAGCGGGAAGCGCCTTCGGCCGCTGCTGTTGGTCACGGCCTGCGAAGAACTGGGCGGCGAGGTCGGCGAGACTCTCTACGACCTGTCGGCGTCGGTCGAGGCGATCCACGCGTACTCGCTGCTTCACGATGATCTGCCGTGCATGGACGACGCGGCCTTGCGCCGGGGCCGTCCGACGGTCCATGTCGCGCATGGCGTGCGCGCGGCAACGGTGGCTGGAGGCGTGCTGATTCCCTGGGCCGCGGCCTGGGCGTTCGAGTCGGCCCTGCGGTCCGGATGCGGAGAGGACGCCGCGCGCCGAATCGTGCTGCTCCTGCTGGAGGCCGCCGGGGCGGGAGGAATGATCGGAGGACAGGCGATGGACCTCCTGGCCGAGGGGCGATCTCTTGCCGAAGAGGAGCTGGAGCGGCTCCATGGGATGAAGACGGGGGCACTGCTGGCCGCTTCCCTCGAGATGGGGGCGGTGGCCGCCGGCGCCGGCGACGACGAATACCGTGCCATGGGAGCGTTCGGACGGCGGGTGGGTCTGGCCTTCCAGGTCATGGACGACGTGCTGGACGCGACGGGTTCTGCGGAGAGCCTCGGCAAACGCCCCTCCGACGCTGAGCATGCCAAGTCGACCTATGTCCTGCTGCTCGGCGTTGAAGGCGCCCGCAAACGGGGGCGCGAACTGATCGCTCAGGCGCTGTCGATCCTGGACCGGGCCGGTCTGGCCGCCCCCCGGTTGCGGCAGCTCGCCCGATTCGTCGTGGAACGCCGACGATGAGCCGCTTGCGTTTCCGGAAGATCGCCGTGATCGCCAGGGCGCCGGCAAGTGGTTCCGGGGGCCGCATCGGCGCGGCTTGCCGGGAGATCGCCGCCGTTGCCGGGGACTTCGGTGCGACCGTGGCCGTTGAACCTGCATTGGCGGCTGCTGCACCGGGCCTCGCCACGGTGGACCTGCGCGCCCATTCGGTGGACCTCGTGATTTCCCTCGGCGGCGACGGGACGTTGCTTCGCACGGCGCGGCTCCTCTTCGAACGCGACATCCCGGTTCTGGGGATCAACTTCGGGAGCCTGGGATTCCTCACATCGGTCTCCGCGACCGGAATCGGTGAGTCGCTCCGCAGCGTCCTGGATGGAGACTTTTTCGTGGAACGCCGCCAGACGCTCGCCGCCGAGATCCGGGACGCGGCGGGTGAAGCGCGGCTTTCCTTCGCCGTGCTCAACGACGCCGTGGTGCACAAGGCGGGCGCGGCGCAGGTCGTGCACCTCGACATGTGGGTGGGGCGGCAGGACGACCTGGAGGAAATCGGCAGCTTCTCGGGCGACGGAGTGATCCTCTCCACGCCGACCGGCTCCACCGCATACTCCCTGTCGGCCGGGGGGCCCATCATCGTGCCGCAGCTGAACTGCTTCCTGGTGACCCCAATCCTGCCGCACACACTGGCGCTTCGGCCCGTCGTCGTTCCCGGCGACGAAGAAATCACCGTTGCGGCGCTCGACGGCCGCGACCCGCTCTACCTGACGGTGGATGGCCAGGAGGGGGGCACCGTGCGTCCCAACGAGCGCGTCGTGGTGCGGATGGGGGCCTTCAAGGTCCCCCTGGTCCGCCTGCCCGGGCACTCCTTCTTTGCCACGCTCAGACGGAAGCTGAGCTGGGCCGCGCGCCCGGCCGGGGACGGTTGATCCCGTCGGGCCATGCCAGCGCCCCCCGGAACCTGTGATCTTCTCACATGCTGATCGAACTCAGAATCCGCAACTTCGCCGTTCTCGAGGATCTGGCCATCTCGCTCGAACCGGGACTCAACGTCGTCTCGGGCGAGACGGGTGCCGGCAAGTCGATCGTGGTCCACGCGCTGGAGGTCCTGCTCGGGGGTCGTGCTTCTTCCGGCACCGTGCGCAGCGGGGCGAAGCGCGCCGTGGTGGAAGGCGTGGCCGACATCCAGGGGCTCGCGGAGGTGGCGGCGCTGCTGGACGAACTGGGCGTCGATGCGGATGATCGCCACCTGATCCTGCGGCGGGAGGTGCGCGGCGAAGGCCGGAGCCGGGCCTGGGTGAACGGGTCCCCGGCGACAGCGGGCGTGCTGCGCCGGATCGGTTCGCTTCTCGTGGACATCCATGGTCAGCACGAGCACCAGCGGCTCATGTCCGCCGGTTTCCAGCGGGAAATCCTCGACCTGTTCGGCGGGTGCGCGGCATTGGCGTCGCGGGTGCGGGACCTCCATGGTCTCGCAGAAGCGCTGCAGCAGCGGCTTGCAGCCCTCGAGCAGCGGAGGGAGGAACTGGAGAGCCGCGCCGACTTCATCCGTTTTCGGCTCGGTGAGATCCAGGCCGCGCGGATCCGTCCAGGCGAGGACGAGGAGCTGAGCGTGGCGGTCAGCCGTCTTGCGAACGCCGATCTGCTTTCGCGTGAAACCCACGCGCTGCGGGCGCTTCTGCACAGCGGCGACGAGGCCGTCACGGACGCGCTCTCGCGTGCGGCGACCCATCTGCGTCGGCTGAGCGAGACCGACCCGGCGCTGAGTTCCGTCGCGGCGTCGCTGGAAGATGCCTACCACCGCGTTGCGGACGCCGCCGCGGAACTTGCGTCGTACGGGGACGCGATCGATCACGACCCCGGGCGGCTGGAGCACTTGCGCGAGCGGCAGGCCGCCGTTCAGGCGCTCATGCGGAAGTACGGGCCGACCCTCGCCGCGGTGATCCAGACCGGCGAGACCCTGGCGAGCGAGCTGGAAGAACTGGAAACCGGCGAAATGGGCGCTGCGGCCCTTGGCCGCCAACTGGAGGATGCGCAGGCCGATTGGAAGCGCGCGGCGACGGAACTCTCGCGCCGCCGCCGCCGTGCGGCCGACCGCCTGTCCCGCGAGGCAGAGGCCGTGTTCCCGGCACTGGGACTCGACGGAGGTCGGTTTCTGGTGGACTTCGACACCTTGCCGGCCCCGTCGTCCGTGGGGCTCGAAAGGGTCCGGTTCATGTCCACGATGAACCCGGGCTTCCCCCCGGGCCCCCTGTCGCGAATCGCCTCGGGAGGCGAACTGTCCCGGGTGATGCTGGCTCTGAAGTCGGTGTTGGCGGGGATCGACGAACTGCCCACCCTGGTTTTCGACGAAATCGACGCCGGGATCGGGGGCACGGTCGCGGCAAGCGTAGGCGAGCGGCTGGTGGAGGTGGCCCGGGGCCGGCAGGTCGTCGCAATCACGCATTTGGCGCGTATCGCGTCGCGCGCGACCACCCACTTCGTGGCGGAGAAGCGCACGGTGAAGGCAAGGGCGCTGACCGAGCTGAGGCGTCTCGACGCCGGGGAACGGGTCCGGGAGATCGCGCGCATGCTTGGAGGCGACCCCGATTCGCGGTCATCGCTCGACCACGCGCGCGCGCTGCTCGCTTCAGCCTCCCCAGATGCCGTAGAAGAGCCGGAACCCCACCTCGAATGAAGTCTCGCGCGGGACGGCGCCTCCGCTGCCTCCCACCGCCTGCCGGAACACGGCGCGGATCTCGAGCGGATACCCCGCGATTCCGTCGGACTCCGCCGCGGATCGGTTGTATACCATGCCGAGGAGAACGTGGCTTGCGCTGAACCCGGTTCCCGGGACGAGGAGCACGGGGTCCCCCGGCGTGGAGGACACGTCCTCCGGCGCGTCGCCGGCCCTTATCGAGAAGGAGTCTTCGCCCTTGCGGAAGAACCGGTAGCCCGCCAGCACGGTCAGCCCGTCGGCCAGGCGCAGCCACGGGGCGAGTTCGAGGCGCTGGTAGTCGCCGGGGTTCCAGGCAAGCGAGGCCTGCGATGCGGCCGGTGCGAAGGTGACGCCCTGGTCGAATACGCGCCGTTCCGTCGTGCCGCTGGCCTGCAGGCCATAGCGAAGATCGGCCCAGAGCCCCAGACCGCGGGGCCAATGCCCGTTCATCCAGCCGCGCAGTTCCACGTCCCACTGGCCGTCCCCCGAACCGCTGTCCAGGAAGTTGGCGGGATCGTCATGGGACCCGGTGGGCAGCCTGACCGTCGCGCCGGCCCCGGCCACGATCCTGGGCGTGGTGCCCCGGTCTCCCGTCTCGGCCAACCGCGCATCGGCCCGCACCTCCAGGTCACCAAGCCGCCACGGGGAACGCCAGCCGGCCAGGGGGTGGCTCGCTTCGATTCCGTAAAGGGGATCGGTTACGAGCGTCTGGAGATCCTCTACGGTCAACGGGGCGGTCGCGAGGGGCACGGCGACCGGTCCCGTGAGACCCGCTTCGGCGAAGGCCGCGCCAAGCTCGTCCAGCCTCGCCTGCAGCGCCTCTCCCGCGCGCGAGCCCTGCAGCGGCGCGAACATCTCTTCGTACAGGAGCACCAAGGCGTTCTCGAACGCGCGCGCGGCGCCAAGAACCTGCGTCGCGCCCCCGCACTCCGGGGAGTCGGGATCCATCAGGCACGCCGCGTCGCGATAGTCTCCGTATCCGCTGATCGAAGTCCCGAGGTCGTTCAGGAAGCTGGCTACCAGCACGCCCCGGTCCCGAGCCGGGCTGAAACCGGCGTTGGCGAAGGCCGAATCGGCGGCGAAGTGCAAGGTGAACTCCGTCTCGTTGCCGACCAGGGGCACGACAGCGCCCACCGTGAGCCAGTCGAACACCCCGACATCGATGGCAAGAGGGACCGAAGCCGTGCCCTTCTCCATCGCTGCCGAAATCGATCCGAGGCTGAGGTCCCAGTGCTCGTCGAGGATCGAGTTCACGACGGATTCGGAAGGACCCAGGAACGGGAAAAGCCGGCTGCCCACAATCCCGCTGAAGGCGTCACCCAGCGCGGGGGCGCCACCTGCCGGGTCCGACTCCACTCCAAGCAGCTCATGGAAGGACGAGTAGATGCCCCGGGCGTCGAGCCGGATCTTCCCTCGGGGAACCAGCGGAGTGTACGCTTCCTGGCCGCTGGCCGCCGAGGACATCGCCAGGCCGCAGATCGCGGCGACGACCGGAATTGCTCTTCGACGCAAGGCTTCTTCGGCAGCTCGGTAGAGGTGTGATCGGGACGTGTCGGTTCGTGAAGATAATGCCGTAGACCCCAAACTCGAACGGAAGGCGAGGGGCGGCCCGGGACGCTTGACAGCCCGTGCTGCCATCTCTAGGGTTCTAGGAGGCCGTGGCAGAGCACTTTGACGCGCCTTCGCGTCACGGGGTTGCCCACGGCTTCTTGGTCCAAGTGCGGGAATAGCTCAGTTGGTAGAGCACCACCTTGCCAAGGTGGGGGTCGCCGGTTCGAGTCCGGTTTCCCGCTCTGCAGTTCGGTTGGTCCAGACGCGGCTTGAGAGCCGCTGACTGGGGGGCGACGGCGGTTGCCGCGCCCCTTTCGCATCGGCGCCGTAGCCAAGTGGTAAGGCAGAGGTCTGCAAAACCTCCATTCGGCGGTTCGAATCCGCCCGGCGCCTCTGGCGGCCCATGGACAGGCCGCCGCTGCAATCGGAAGGCGACGCACGCTCGACCGCGCTGCTCACCCGCCATCATGTCATGGATCATGGCCCACATTCGATACGCATCGCCCGCTGAGGGAGGGACGCAGTTGGCGGCGCTCCACACCCGCCTGGCCGATGCGCGCGGGAATCTGGACAACATCCTGCGCATCCATTCGCTCAACCCGCCGTCCATGCGGCACCACTACGATCTCTATCGGCACCTGATGGCGGGACCGTCCCCGCTGTCGCGCGTTCAGCGCGAGATGATCGCGGTCAGTGTCTCGGCCGAGAACGACTGCTTCTATTGAATCAATCATCACGGGGCGGGCCTCCGTAAGCTCACCGGCACGCCGGAGATCGCGGGCGCGCTTGCCAGGGGCCGCCGCCCCGATTCGCTGAATGATCGCGACCTCGCAATGCTCGACTACGCCAGCAAGCTGACTCGCGACCCGGGCGGCGTGACCCGGGATGACGCGGGTGCCCTGCGCGCAGCGGGTTTCAGCGACCGGGCAATCCTCGATATTTGCCAGATTGTCGCCTACTACAACTATGTGAACCGCCTCGCCGACGGGTTGGGCGTGGAACTCGAAGACGGCTGGGACACCCGGGAGCCCACCCTCACACGGGACGAATTCGACGCGCTCCGCGAGGCACGTGTGCGGCGCGCGGGGGAGGGGCGGCGTTGATCACGCTGGATGGCCACAGCCTCACCCTGGAGCAGGTCGAGGCGGTGGCGCGGGCGGGTGCGCCGGTGCGCCTCGACGAGGGCGCCGGCCGGCGGATCAGCGCCTCGCGCGAGTTCCTTGCCCGCCTCCTCGAGGGCGAGGACCCCGTGTACGGCGTCAACACCGGCTTCGGACGGCTCGCGGACGTGCGCATCGCGAAGGACGCGCAACGCGCGCTTCAGCGCAACATGGTGAGAAGCCATGCCGCCGGGGCGGGCCGCGCGCTCCCTTCCGACGAGGTCCGCGCGATCCTCCTCCTCAGGGCGAACGCCCTGGCGAGGGGACAGTCCGGGTGCCGCCGGGCCGTGGTCGAGCGACTCCTGGACCTGCTCAATCTCGGGATCCACCCCGTGGTTCCCGAGATCGGCTCGGTGGGGGCAAGCGGCGATCTGGGGCCCCTCGCGCACATCGCTCTCGCCTTGATGGGCGAGGGCAGGGCCGAGGCCGGCGGCGAGGAGGGCGACGCCGGGCAATTGCTCGCCGGGGCGGGAATCCCGCCGCTGGAACTGGCCGAGAAGGAGGGGCTCGCACTCGTCAACGGGACGCAGGCCGTGACCGGGATCGGCATCGTTGCGGCACAGCGATTCGGGCGCGCCCTCGATACCGCGGACGTCGCCGGCGCCATCTCGCTCGAGGGGCTCCGCGGCACGCCACAACCCTTCCGCGCCCCGATCCACTCGGCCAGGCCCCATCCGGGACAGATCGCCAGCGCGCGGCGGCTGCGGGCACTTCTCGCCGGCTCGGAGATCCGCGAGTCGCACCGCGAGGGAGATCCGAGGGTGCAGGACGCCTATTCGCTGCGCTGCATGCCCCAGGTACACGGCGCGGCCCGGGAAGCGAACGCCTACGCGCGGCGGATCCTCGCCACCGAGGCCAATTCGGCGACCGACAACCCGCTCCTGTTCCCCGACGATGGTCTAGTCCTCAGCGGCGGCAATTTCCATGGGCAGGTTGTCGCGCAATGCCTCGACCTCGTCGCAATCGCAGCAGCCGACCTGGCCTCAATTTCGGAGCGCCGCATCGAGCGGCTCCTCAACCCCGACCTCTCGGGCCTGCCCGCCTTCCTCTCGCCCGGACCCGGCATGCGCTCGGGCCTGATGATCGTGCAGGTCACGGCCGCCGACGCGCTCTCCGAGATGCGCGTTCTCGCGAGCCCCGCGAGCATCGATTCCGTTCCCACGAGCGCGTCCCAGGAGGATCACGTGTCGATGGGCATGGCGGCCGCGAGGAAACTCCGCAGGAGCATCACCCTGCTGGAGACCGTGCTCGCAGCCGAAGTGCTGTGCGGAACGCAGGCCATCGAGTTCCATCGTCCCCTGAAGGCGGGCAGCGGCGTCGAGCGCGCCCTCGAGGCCGTCCGGGACAGGGTTCCTCCCCTCATCGAAGACAGGGTCCTGACGGGCGACATCGCGGCGGTGCTCGAGCTGGTCGCCGACGGTGCGCTCTCGAACCCCCTGGCAAGGAATTCAACATGACCACAGGGCCGGTACCTGCTCAATCGGAATCACAGCCCGTCCACGCCGCGCGGACGGTCAGGGCGCCCCGCGGCGAAAGTCTCGGCTGCAAGGGATGGACGCAGGAGGCGGCGTTGAGGATGCTCATGAACAACCTGGACCCCAATGTTGCCGAGAAGCCGGGTGAACTGGTGGTCTACGGAGGGACCGGGCGTGCCGCGCGCAGCTGGGCCGCCTTCGATGCGATCGTCGCGTGCCTGAGGGAGCTGGAGAACGATGAGACGCTCATCGTACAGTCGGGCAAGCCCGTCGCGGTGTTCAGCACCCATGCGAGCGCTCCGCGAGTCCTGATCGCGAACTCGAATCTGGTCGGCCGCTGGGCGACGTGGGAGCACTTCCACGAACTGGAGCGGCGGGGCCTCATGATGTACGGGCAGATGACGGCCGGCTCCTGGATCTACATCGGCACGCAGGGGATCCTGCAGGGCACATACGAGACCTTCGGCGCCATGGCGCGAACGCACTTCGGCGGTTCTCTCGCCGGCCGATGGATTCTGACCGGAGGCATGGGCGGCATGGGCGGCGCACAGCCCCTGGCGGCCACGATGAACGGTGCGGCCGTTCTCGTCGTGGAGGTCGATCCGGAGCGGATCCGGCGCCGCATCGAGACGCGCTACTGCGACCGCATGACCGGTGACGTGGAGGAGGCGATCCGCTGGGTGCGAGGCGCGGCAGCGGCCGGGGAGGCGCTGTCCGTGGGACTGGTCGGGAATTGCGCCGAGGTGCTCCCCGGGTTGCTCGCCCGGGGGATCGTCCCCGATATCGTGACCGACCAGACCTCGGCGCACGACCCGGTCGACGGGTATGTCCCCGCCGGCCTGTCGCTGCACGAGGCCGCAGAGCTGCGCGACCGCGACCGCGGCGCGTACCGCCGGCGCTCGATGGCATCGATCCGCGCCCACTGTGAGGCGATCGTCGGGATGAAGAAACTCGGGGCGGTGGCGGTGGACTATGGAAACAACCTGAGAGGCTACGCGCGCGAGGCGGGGTTCGAGGACGCCTTTGACTATCCGGGGTTCGTCCCGGCGTATGTTCGGCCACTCTTCTGCGAGGGCAGGGGACCGTTCCGCTGGGTCGCGCTGTCCGGCGACCCGGCGGACATCCATCGCACCGACGACCTCGTGCTGGAGATGTTCCCCGAGGACGCACACCTTTGCCGCTGGATCCGGATGGCACGCGAGCAGGTGGCCTTCCAGGGACTGCCGGCGCGGATCTGCTGGCTGGGACAGGGAGACCGCGCGCGCTTCGGCGTGGCGATGAACGACCTGGTGGCCAGCGGGGAGATCACCGCTCCGATCGTGATCGGGCGGGACCACCTCGACACGGGGTCGGTCGCTTCGCCGTACCGCGAGACCGAGGGAATGCGGGACGGGACGGACGCGGTTGCGGACTGGCCTGTCCTCAACGCGCTCCTGAACACGGCGTCAGGGGCAAGCTGGGTGTCCTTCCACCACGGGGGCGGTGTGGGGATTGGGGATTCCCTGCACGCCGGGCAGGTCGTCGTCGCCGACGGAACGGCGGAGATGCGCGGCAGGATCGAGCGTGTGCTGACGAACGACCCCGGAATCGGAGTCGCCCGCCACGCCGATGCCGGGTACGAGGAGGCGGCAGCCACGGCGCGCGTGCACGGGCTCAGAATCCCCATGGGTTGACGGGGCTCTGCCGGATGGATCAGCCCCGCAGTCCCCGGACCGTCCTGGCGAAGGCCTCGGCCGCCTCGGCTTCGTGTTCATGGCACCCGTCCCGGACGACCCAGACGCCACCGACCATCACGTCACGCACGGGGCTGTCCGTTCCCGAGAACACCCACGAGTCCAGAACCGTGTGACCCCCGCGCCCGGCGAGCGCCGGGTGCTCCGCCTCGAGGACGACCAGGTCGGCCCGCCGCCCGACAGCCACCGTCCCGGCGTTCCAGGCGAGCGCCCGGCACCCGTTCTCCCACGCGTGGCGGAGCAGGGCGCCGCCCGCACCAACCAGGGCCCCTCCGCGCTCCGCGTTCGGAGCGGCGTGAGGCACCGTTCTGGTTCGGGAGTGGAGCCGCTGCCCGTACTCGAGCAGCCGCAGCTCCTCGACGGGGTTCCTCGAGACGTGCGAGTCGGTTCCGATCCCGAATCGGCCGCCCCGCGCCGCGAAGGCCCCCAGCGGGAAGAGACCGTCTCCGAGATTCGCCTCGGTGGTGGGGCACAGTGCGACCACAGCGTTCGCATCAACGATTGCGGCCGACTCCGCGTCGCTCACGTGGGTTGCGTGGACAAGACACCATGCCCCGTCCACGGACACATGATCGAAAAGCCACTCCACCGGTCGCGCATTGTGGAGGGCTACGCTCTCCCGGACCTCCCGCTCCTGTTCGGCCACATGGATGTGCATGGGTGTTCCGGGCGCGGGCGGATCTTCGGCAACGCGGCGGAAGGTTTCGGGACGCACGGCCCGGACGCTGTGGAGCGCCAGTCCCAGGTTGGCGCCGGCCGCGGAGATATCCCCGGCGAGGGCATCGCGAATGAGTGCAGCCCCGTCGAGGCCGAGCCGAAAGCGCAGCTGGCCGCCCGCGAGCGGCTCGCCCCCGGGTCCGCCGGTTTCGTAGACGACCGGCATGTGGACGAGCCCGATTCCCGCTGCGTCCGCGGCCGCGACGACCCGGCGACTCGTCTCCGCCCGGTCGGCGTAGGCGCCCCCGCCGGGAAGATTGTGCAGGTAGTGGAATTCACCCACGCAGGTGAAGCCCGCCTTGAGCATTTCGACATAGAGCTGCCGGGAGATCGCCTCGATGTCCTCGGGAGTCAGAAGCTCCGCCAGGCCGTACATGACTTCCCGCCAGCTCCAGAAGGAAGCGGCTGCAGGCGCCTCGGCCAGTCCCGCCAGCGCGCGCTGAAAGGAGTGGCTGTGCAGGTTGGGCACCCCGGGGACCGTCCAGCCGGGGATCTGCTCACAGGCATTGTCCGCACTGTGCGGGGCCACGGAGGCGATCCGCCCCAGCGAGTCGACCTCCACACGCGCATCCTGCAGCCACGCGTCTCCCACCAGGAGTTGCTCGCAACGGAACACGCGGTGCGCCGAGGGCTCTGGTGGCGGCATGTCTTCCTCTGGGCGGTTTTTTTGGTGAGGTTCGAATCGATGGCTTCAATCTGGCTTCGGAACGCATGGCAACAAGGGGCGCGCAATGTCCGAGGAGCGATGGGACCGACTCTGGACCGGCGTCGAGCTTGCGACAATGACGGACGCAGGTCTCGGGATTGTCCCGGACGGGGCGATTGCGGCCGCCGGGGGGCGCATCGCCTGGGTGGGCAGGGAGGAAGCTCTTCCCCCGGGAGCGCGCGGAAAGGCCGCCGAAGTGATCCCCTGCGGTGGTGCCTGGATGACGCCGGGGCTGATCGATTGCCACACGCACATTGTATTCGGCGGCGACCGGAGCAATGATTTTCGGCACCTGCTGCAGGGCCGTTCCTACGCGGAGATCGCCCGGGCCGGCGGGGGAATCATGTCGACCGTTCGCGCGACCCGGCGGGCTTCAAGCGAGGAACTGACGCGGCGCGCGGCCGCGCGCGGGCGGGAACTGGCCGATTGGGGCGTTACGACCATCGAGGTCAAGTCCGGGTACGGCCTCGACGTGGAAACCGAACTCCGCATACTCGAAGTGGCTGCCTCACTCCGCGAACACCTCCGTGCGGACATCTCACCGACGCTGCTCGCCGCCCACAGTGTCCCGACCGAGTACGCGGGGCGGCGCGGCGACTACCTTCGCCTGGTCGTCGAGGAGATCCTCCCTGCGGCGCTTCAGCAGGGCCACGCGATGTCGATCGATGTCTTCTGCGAGGACATTGCGTTCACCCCGGCCGAGTCGCGCCTCGTTCTGGAAGCCGGCATTTCGGCCGGACTGGACGGCCGTGTCCACGCCGACCAGCTGTCGGACCTGGGGGGTGGCGCCCTCGCGGCGGCGGTCGGAGCGCGCTCCGCCGACCACCTCGAGTATCTTTCCCGCGAAGGCGTCGAAGCCATGGCCGCGGCCGGAGTGAGCGCGGTGCTCCTGCCGGGCGCGGCGTACACGCTCGGTGCCGAAAGGAAGCCACCCGTCGATGCACTGCGTCGCGCCGGCGTGGCGATGGCGGTGGCCACCGACGCCAACCCGGGCTCGTCGCCGATCACCTGTGTCGGCATGATCCTGAACCTCGCCTGCATCCAATTCGGGCTCACCCCCGAAGAGGCGCTGCTGGGATTCACGTCGGCAGCGGCACAGGTGCTGGGGATGCATGACGACCGCGGCACCCTGGAGCCCGGGAAGCGCGCGGATCTGGCCCTGTGGGACGTTGACGACCTGGCCGAGCTGTGCTACCGGGTCGGGGCGAGCCCGCTCAAGTCTCTGGTCAAGGACGGTGTCCCGGCGGATTGATCCGGATCGCGGCCCCGGGCAGCCGCCCGGTGATCAATCCGCTAGTTGCCGCGCCGCCTGGGCGGGGCAGACTTTGGCGGAGACCGCCGGGGCGGGGCGGAGCGTGCCTTGGGGGGCGTTGTCCGGACTGGAGCGGACCGTGCCCTGGGCGGAGCGGATCGCACCTTGGGCGGTGCGGACCGCGTCGTCGGAGCCGATCGCACCCTGGGCGGTGCGGACCGCGTCGTCGGAGCGGATCTCACCTTGGGCGGTGCGGACCGGGTCGTCGGAGCGGAGCGCACCCTGGGCGGAGCGGACCGGGTCGTCGGAGCGGAACGCACTGCAGGTGACGACCGCGTCACGGGCCTGGTTGACCGCACCGGTGCGGAACGGGTGGTGGGGACCGATCCCCGGGTGGGAGTCGTCCGAATCCGGGCAGCGGGCCTGGAAGTCTTCACCGGTTCGCGCGGCGATGCCCTGCCGGCGCTCCTGTCCTGTGCCACCTCCGGTCGGGCGCGCACCCTCGGCTGTGCAGTTCGGGTCGTCGTCTCGGTGCGGGCGCCCTGGTCGCCACGCCTGGTGCTTGGACGGCTGCTGGCGATCCCGGCCAGCCTGTCGGTCCGGTCGCCTCGGGGAACTGCCCGCGACACCGGGCGCTCGGGACCGTTGTCCGTCACCAGGACGGCCGGCCGGGGGTCTTCCTTGTAGCGTGGGCCAAACAGGGGAGAACGGGTTGCCACGCGGGTGCGACCGTATCCCCGGTCGTAGTCGACGTAGGCGGTGCGGTAGCGCTGGTATCCCCAGTAGGGGTCCCAGCCGCGATAGCCCCACCAGTCATGGTAGGGGTCGCGCCAGTACGGACCGAACGAGTACCGGTCGAAGTGGAAGCGGGGCCATCCGAAGACCACCGTAGTGGGCCGATACCAATGATCGTGCCATCCCCAGCCGTGGGCCCAGCCCGCGTGGTAGGCGCACTCGCAGTAGTACCCGTGCCAGTAGTCGTGGCAATAGTGGAGGTCCCGCGCGCCGAAGCCGTAGTAGTCGTAGAGATGGCCGCCGGCACCGTGGCCATGGCTGTCGTAGGAGAGAGCGAACCCGACCCCGAACCCGACTCCGACCCCGAGACTGAACCCCCGCCGGGAGTGGTAGGGATCGCCCAGCGGCACCCGGGCCAGCCCCAGGCCCAGGCCGTATTCGTATTCGGGGTAGTGATGTCCGGCCAGGCCGAATCCGAGGAAGACTCCCTCGAAAACCTGGGCACTCCCGGCCGCCGGCACCCCGAGCGCCGATGCAGCAGCGAGAATCACGATTGGTTTCTTCATGGTCACTCTCCCGATCCGGTCAGCGAATGCGGGATTCTCGATGCATCGACCGTGCCAGGAGTCGTTCGCTCAGGCAATTCCTTGTCCTGCAGGCGGTTGCCAGGGCTGGAGCCTCCTAAGTGGGCCGACATTGTCCCGAAATCGCCACGGCCGGATGTTGCCGGCCGGGGACGCATGGTCAGATGCACCTGTGCAACAGAAGCAATGCCCCAACGAGAACGAACGGGGCGATCGTCAATGCGAACTTCGCCGCGAACGGTGCCGGTTCGTCCTTTTCCTCTGCGCCTCTGTGCGGTCCTTTCATGTGATGAAGATGGCCATCGGCAAGGAGGCGGAAAAGGGTCGGCAACCGGCACGTGAAGCGGTCCGCCCTTGCGAATCGGTCACGGGCTCTCAATCTTGGTTGGGACGGCGCCGAGCAGGTTCCAGGCAGTTGTTGCCGATGGCGACGTATCATCGAACTTCGCGGGACCCGTGGCTATCGAAGGGGCCCGGCGAGGGTTGCTCGGTCCGATTTCCAGGGGCGGCGGTCGTATGTGCGCACCTGTGCCCCCTTGTCCCATCCGTCACGGAGAAGCTGCCTGCCCCGAGCGACGCAGGCAGAACTTCGAGCAAGGTGTGACCAACGTGAGTGATCAGGACGTACCCGGTTCCCGGGAAGAACGGGCCGAGCCCAGGCCGGCCGAGCAACGCGCCGAAGCGGTGAAGGCTGCTCCGGAGGACGGGAGCAGCGCGGCGCCGCCATCGAAGGCACCGCCACAGGGGCGAAGGCGCGGGCGTCGCGGCCGCGGCCGGGGCGGCCCCCCGCATCACCGCGGCGGACCTCCCGGCGGCGACGAGAACCGGGAACCCGGCAAGCCACTGGGCATCCTGGAGGTTCTGGCCAGCGGATCGGGCTTTATCCGCCAGCCCCAGGCGGGGTATGTGTCGAGCAAGAACGACATCTACGTCGGCGCCCGGCTGATTCACCGGTTCGGGCTGCGAACCGGGGACGAGTTGGCCGGGATCGTCGGACGGAGGCCCCGCAACGGCAAAAGTCCGCCGCTGCGCTACCTGGACCTCGTCAACGGGATGCCGCCCGACGGGGCCGCGCGGCGACCGGACTTCAACCGCCTCAGCGCCCTGCACCCGCGGCATCAGCTCAAGTTGGAGTGCGGCCGGAGCTTCGCCGGAGAGCCCGACCTGACCAACCGGGTCATCGACCTCTTCTGTCCCCTCGGCAAGGGTCAGCGGGCGATGATCGTGGCCCCGGCAAAAGCCGGGAAGACCACAATACTCCAGTCGATCGCCGAAGGGGTTGCCACGAACCATCCCGAGTGCGAATTGATGATCCTGCTTGTCGACGAGCGGCCGGAGGAGGTCACCGAAATGGAGGCGTGCGGGTTCGGCGAGGTGATCTCGTCGACATTCGACCTCACGGCCGAACGTCACTGCCAGGTCGCCGAGATGACGCTGGAGCGGTGTCGGCGCAGAGTCGAGGCGGGTGGTCACGTCGTGATGATTCTCGACTCGATCACGCGCCTCGCGCGGGCCCACAACACGATCGAGGAGGGTAGCGGCAGAACCCTTTCGGGTGGGCTGGACGCGAGTTCGCTGGAAAAGCCCAAGCGTTTTCTCGGGAGCGCCCGGCTGATCAAGGAGGAGCAGGGCGGAGGGTCGCTCACGATCATCGCGACGGCGCTGGTCGACACGGGGTCCAGGATGGATCAGGTGATCTTCGAAGAGTTCAAGGGGACAGGCAACAGCGAGCTGGTGCTAAGCCGCGAACTTGCGGATCGGCGGATCTATCCGGCGATCGATCTGAGAGCTTCGGCGACCCGGAAGGAGGAGCTTCTGCTGTCCGGCGATGCGCTGCGAGTCTCGCGGGCCATGAGGCGACAGCTGTCGGATTCGCATCCGGCCGATGCCATGGATGAGCTTCTTCGGGTAATGCGTCAGACGCGCTCGAACGATGAGCTCATCGGGAGGGCGCTCGACCGGCTGTAGCAGCTTTGTCAGCCCTCCTCCACATGTCGCCGCAGACGCTCGAGGCTGTCCTGCAGCTGTGCCCCCTGGGTCTCCTCCATGTTGAGCGCGGTCCAGCCCATCAAGGGGTTCCAGCCCAGATCGGCGCGCTCGGTCCAGGTGACGAGCGACCCGGCCCCGCGCGCCTCGACGATGATGCTGCCGTCGAAACGCAGCGCTCCCCCCTCGACCTCGACCATGTAGTCCACCGACGTGAACGGTCGCGAATCGGTGATCGAGAGCGAGCCTGCCCCGATGATCGGGTCGTCCCATACCCTCCGTGCTCCGGCTCCGGCGGCGGGCCCCTCGATGCGGGATTGCACGTCACCCCATGGGGTCCACTCCGTCCAGGCGTCGAGGCTGTTCAGCAGGGGGAACACCTGTTCGGGCGGTGCCGCGATCTCCACCGACCGCGTGACCTCCACCGTGCCGGGCAGGAGTATTCCGACCACGACGAAGACTGAGGCCAGGGCGGCGAGGATCCCTGCAGCGAGCGCCGCCCGGCGGGCCACGGCAGGCGGCATGCGCGAGAAGCGGAACCCGCCCACGGCTCAGCCTCCGACGAAGAAGGCGCGCAGCCGAACGACCGCTTCCCGGAGCGTCGCGGCCCGCTTGCAGAAGGCGAACCGCACCAGGCTGCCGCCGTCTTCGGGACGGCTGTAGAACGACGAGCCGGGCACGGGCGCCACGCGGCACTCACGGGCCATGAAGGTGCTGAAACGAACGTCGTCGAGGTCGCTGAGGGACGAGAAGTCGGCCATGATGTAATATGCCCCCTCCGGCGCGGTGCACGAAAAGCCTGCGTCGCGAAGACCGCGGTACAGGATGTCGCGTCGCTCCCGGTAGTCCCGGGCGATCCCGGCGTAGTAGTCGGGGCCAAGCTGCTTGAGGCCCGCCGCGCAGGCTTCCTGCAGCGGAGCGGGTGCCCCCACCGTCAGGAAGTCGTGTACCTTGCGGATCGCGTCGGTGAGCCCGGGGGGCGCGGCAATCGTGCCGATCCTCCACCCGGTGATGCTGAACGTCTTGGAAAGCCCTGAAACCACGATCGTGCGTTCGCGCATCCCGGGCATCGCGGCGAGCGGAATGTGGCGGCCCTCGAAGACAATGTGCTCGTAGATCTCATCGGTGATCGCCAGGACATCGTGCTCCGTGCAGACCTCTGCCACGAGGGCCATTTCCGCCTGGTCGAAGACGCGGCCGGAGGGGTTGTTCGGCGTGTTGATCACGATGGCCCGGGTGCGCGGCGTTACGGCGGCGCGCAGCCGGTCCGGGTCGAGTCGGAACCCGGGCGGGGACAGCGGCAGGAAGACCGGGGCCGCACCGCAGATTATCGCGTCGGGGCCGTAGTTTTCGTAGAATGGCTCGAGAACGATGACCTCCTCGCCCGGATCCACAACAGCGAGCATCACGGCCGCCATGGCTTCGGTGGCGCCGCAGGTAACCGTGATCTCACGATCGGGGTCACGCTCCAGGCCGTACCATTCAGTGTGTTTTCGGGCCAGGGCGCACCGTAGCGAAGGAGTCCCCCAGGTGATCGCGTATTGGTTGATGTCGTCCTGGATCGCGCGGCAGGCCGCGTCTTTCAACAACCGGGGCGCCGGGAAGTCGGGGAAGCCTTGCGCGAGGTTGATCGCATCGAACGTGCGTGCGACCCGCGACATCTCGCGGATGACGGACTCCGTGAAGGTATGTGTGCGGGTGGCTGTGCGCTGACTCATGACACGGACGGTAGAGGTGTGCGTAATACCCCGCAAGAGAACGCTTCGGGCCGTTTCGCGCACACCGGTTGCCGCGCCTCACATGATCTTGTATTTTAGACTGTGTTGTTTGAGAAATTCAACCTCACTACTTGCACTTGATTGATTCCCTGACATACCGCGACGCGCTGGATCGCGTTCTCGCCTGCGCTGTTTTTTTTCACGGGGCCGAGAGTCTGGCCGATCTCGCCAAGCTCGACTTCAGCAATCTGCTTGAACAGAGCGGACTGCGGGGCCAGGCCGCGGAAATCAGCTTTGCCGACGCCGCAGAGGCCCTCAGGGCGGATGTTCAGATCGGCGCCGAGTTCAGTACGGTTCTCGCGGCGCTCCCGGCACGAGAGGGTGTGATCGCCCGGGAGCGGACGTACTCCCGGACTCCTGAACGGCTTGCCGCGCTCGGAAGCAGGTTCGGGGTGAGCCGCGAGAGAGCCAGACAGCTGGAGGTCCGACTTCGCTGGAGAGTTGAGGATCAGGTGGGGGCCGTGGTGAAGAGGGCCGGGTTGTGGCTGCGGCGTGCCGTGGGGCCGGCCGCGCCGCCCTGGAAGTTTCGCCGGATCCTGGGCCTTTTCGTGGGCGACTCCGACCCGGCGTGGAGGGAGTCGGCGGAAGTGGCGGTCATGCAGGCCGGAGGGTACAGATACCTCGACGGGGTCGTCGGGGACGCTGAGTTCCGCAAGCACATCGAGACGGCGCGGCTGCACGCCCCCGAACTGGCCAACGCCGCGGGCGTGATCGACGAGGAGGGACTGCGCGAGGCCATCGGTGCCGGAGGCCTGGCGGAATGGGAGTCGCTTGCACGCAACGCCGGCCTGGTCCGGCTTCAGGGGCACCTGGTGCTGCGCGACACGCGGCGCGCCCGGGTCTTCCTTGCACTTGAAAGGATCGGCGAGCCCAGCGTCAGGCAGACCATCGCGCTCGAGTCCGGCCTGAGAGACAACTCGTCGCTCTCCAGCCTGCTCTCCTCCGACCCGCTCTTCGTTCGTTTCACCAAGGACAAATGGGGCCTGGAGGAGTGGGCCGACGAGCCCTACGGCGGTGTCGTGGACGCTCTGGTCCGGCGGATAGAAGAGGGTGGCGGGCAGGCTCGCATCGATCAGCTGGTGCAGGAAATACCCCGGCAGTTCGATGTCCTTCCAGCGACGGTCCGCAACTATCTCGGGACGAGGAAGTTCGAGGTCCTGGGCGATCATGTGCGGGTGGCGGATGCGCCCTCCGCGCCCCGGCAGGACCTCTCCGAGGCCCGCGATGTGGTCTGGGCTCCCGATGGGACGCCGGCGCTCCGGTTCACCGTGGGGGAGCATCACCTGAAGGGAAACAGTCAGAAGATCTCCCCGGCGATCGCCCAATACCTGGGCGTCGGGCTCGACGGATCGGTGAAGATCCCCTTTGAGCACCCGCCCGGTGTGCATGACGCCTCCGTCATCTGGAGGTCCTACGACCCCAATGGTCCGGAGATCGGGCGCTTGCGGGAGGCGCTGGGCGCGTGCGGGATCGCACCGGGGGAGGATGTGTTCCTTCTCCTGCGGCGCGAGGGCTTTCGCATCATGACCGAAGGCTCGGATATGCTGGAGGCGAAACCGGAGCGGTAGCGGTTCCGGTGAAGGAGACGGCCGGTCCCGTGCGCTGGTGGATACTCACCCTCCTGGGGGTGGCCGAGCTGCTGGGGATGTCGCTCTGGTTCACGGCTACGGCGGTTTCGGAGGACCTCGGAGCGCGATGGGCCCTGTCGCCCACCGGGACCGGCTGGCTTTCCACCGCGGTCAACCTTGGATTCGTGGCCGGGACCGCGGCGGCGGCCGTCCTCAATCTGGCCGACGTCATCCGCTCGCGGCTCTACTTCGCGGCAGCCGCGGCCCTGGCTGCGCTCGCGAACGCCGGTGTGCTCCTGGCGCCCGGATTTGCCGAGGCGGTCGCGCTCCGCTTTGCGACCGGGTTCTTCCTGGCCGGGGTCTATCCTCCGGCGATGAAGATGGCCGCCACCTGGTTCCGGTCGGCGCGGGGACTTGCGATCGGGACCATCGTCGGCGCGCTGACCGTGGGGAAGGCCATGCCGTATCTCCTCAAGGCGCTCCCGGACGCGGGCGCGGACACGGTGATCGTGGGCGCGTCGACCGGTGCGCTGGCCGCGGGTGTTCTGGTGCTCGTCCTCTACCGCGAAGGACCGCACGCCTTTCGGAGGGGGCCGTTCTCCTGGGGTCTTGCAGCCCGGGTGGTGCGCCACCGCGAGACCCGACTCGCGACGGCAGGATACCTTGGGCACATGTGGGAACTTTACGCGATGTGGGCGTGGGTGCCCGCCTATCTGGCGGCCTCGAGCGAGGCGGCCGGGCACGGCGGCGCCTACGTCGAAGTGGCGAGCTTCGGAGCACTGGCAGCCGGCGGACTCGGATGCGTGTGGGGCGGACTGGTCGCGGATCGTATCGGGCGCGAGAAGCTGGTCAACCGGGCGATGGCGATCAGCGGACTCTGTTGCCTGCTGGCCGGGATCGTCTTCGGCCAGGAGTTCGTGCTGGTGGTCGCGGTGACCCTGGTCTGGGGCTTCTTCGTCGTGGCGGACTCGGCCCAGTTCAGCGCGCTCGTAACCGAAGTGGCGCCGGCGGAGGCCGCCGGGACCGCCCTGACGCTCCAGACGTGCGCCGGCTTTCTGCTCGCATCACTGACGGTGCAGGGGATCCCCTGGGTTGCCGAGGCCATCGGCTGGCGCTGGGCATTCTCCCTGCTCGCCCTGGGGCCTGTTGCGGGCATCCACGCGATCAACCGTTTGCGCCGCGGCGCTCCCGGCCGATCAGGACCAGTCCCCAGGTGAGCACCGGCAGGACAAAGACGGCCAGGTATCCGTAGGAGATATAGCGGTAGCCGACGCCGATCAGCGGGATCAGTCCGACCTGTGCGATCAGGGCGCCGAGAGCGAGCATGCCCACCGCGGCGACGACCCGGGTGAGCGAGGGAAGCTCCCGGGCCCTGTCGCGGTACCCTTGCGCAATACGTTCGTTCACCGCGTGAATGAGCCCCGCGCCAGTCTCCGCCAGGGTGCCGAAGAGCATGACCTGGAAAGCGATCTGGAAGCCGCGCGAGCCCAGCAGCGACAGCATCCGGTTGGCCGGCAGACTCTCGTCCACGATACCGGGGTATTGACCGGCGATGGCCACGAAGAAGAGAAGGGCGGGGATCATCCCGATGGGCCCCGCGAGGAGGCCGGACACGAAAGTGTCGCGCCGGCTGCGGGCGTGCCGAATCGTGATCAGCACGACAGGCAACACACCGAGGTTGTAGCCCACGTACTCGAAGCCGCTCCGGACCCAGCTTCCCTCGATCTCGCCACTCGAGAGCGCGGCCTGGATCTCCGTGCTGAAGCTGGCCAGGCACCAGACGAAGAAGATCGCGTAGACGAGGTAGAGGACTGCGGACCACCCGGTGAAGGCCCGCTCGATCAACCGGTTGCCGCCGAACACCAGAGCGGCTACCAGGGTCATGATGGCCGCGACCCCGGCGAGGTAGTGCAGGCCGAAGGTCTCTTCGAAGATCGACCCGGCGGCCGCGCCGATCACTGCCAGCACGATCATCATCAGCGCGATGTAGAGAACCTCGAAAGCGACCCAGTGGCGCCCCAGCAGCTTCTGGAAGAAGCTCCGGTATTCGAAGGCGCGGAAGACGCGTGCGAACTCGAAGCTCGCCACGCACACCGCGCTGAAGAGGAGTGTGGACAGGGCCATGGCCAGGAGCCCGCCGAGCGGGCCCCGGGAGAGGAAGTATTCGACCAGTTCGCGGCCGGTACCATACCCCCCCGCGATCACGACCGACTGGAAGACGAAGCCGGGCAGCAGGAAACGGCGCAGGGCATTCACCACCGGAACCTGGCCCTACCTTCGATCCTCCGCCACCCCTCCGGGAGCCACGGCCGCCTCCGCCTCCCCGAGTGCCCAGTCCACCAGCAGCGCGAGCGCGGCCGCGGGAACCGCGCCCGAGAGGATCATCACCGGATCCGACAGGGTCAGCCCGGCCACGATCGGATCGCCCAGCCCGCCGGCGCCGATGAAGGCGGCGAGGGTCGCGGTCCCGACGTTGATGACGGCCGCGGTGCGGACCCCGGCCATGATCACCGGAGCCGCCAGGGGAAGCCGGATTCGTCGCAGCAGCTGCCACTCCGTCATCCCCAGCGCGCGACCCGCCCCCACCGCCTCGGGTGCGGCTTCGATGATCCCGGTGTGGGTATTGCGAAGGATCGGCAGCAGCGAGTACAGAAAGAGCGCCGCGACCGCAGGGGCCACGCCGATCCCCAGAACCGGAATCATGAAGGCGAGAAGCGCGATGCTGGGGACGGTCTGCAGGATTCCCGCCACGCGTATCGCGGCTCCGGCCAGCCGCCGCCGCCGCTCGAGTGCCACACCTGTGGGAATCGCGACGAGAATCGCCGCAGCAAGGGAGGTGAGAACCAGTAGCAGGTGACGAGCGATCTGCCGCGCCAGCTCGTTGCGGTTGTCCAGCAGGTGGCCGGGCAGGGCGAGCAGGATCCCCGTCGCGCGCCGGTCGCGCGGCCCGCGTTCGACCCGCGCGGTGCCCGGAGCCGCCGAATCCACGGGCATCCCGATCTCGGCGAGCAATGCCGCCGCCACCTCCCCAACCGGCCATCCGTCGACCTCGAGCCGCCGGTTGGCCCGCCGCATGGCCGCGACGTCGATCCTTCCGGACAGTCGGCTCAGCACCAACACCGCGCCGGGCCGTTCGCCGTGGAGGGCGCGGCCGACCAGGGCCGCCGCATCATAAGGGGGGAAGAAGCCCCGGTCGTCGGCCAGAACCGCTAGGTCGTAGCGCGCAATCGCCCCGTCTGTCGAGTAGGCGTCGATCACGTCGACTTCCCCTTCCTGGAGCGCCTGGTACTTGACCGCCTGCAGCAGGCTGCGCGTTTCACGGAAGCGGATTCCGTAGGCGGCGGCCAGTCCGTCGAGCCCGTCCGCGCGGCCGATGAAATCGGGCGAAAACCCGCCGGCCAGTTCGGGCGCCAGCGCGGCGATTCCGGAAAGCGTGTGGACATCGAGCGAGTCGGCGACCTCGCGGCGCATCGCCATCGCGTAGGTGTTTTCGAAGCCCAGGGGCGGCAGCCAGCGCAGTCCCCAGCGGGCGTCGAACGCTTCGCTGACCCGGTTGAAGACCGAGACGGCTCCACCCGTCGCGGTTTCGCCGAGAACCGCCGCGAGTCCGGTGCCGGTGTACTCCGGGTAGACGTCGATGTCTCCACCAATGAGCGCCTGCATGAGGAGCTCGGTCATTCCGAACCCCGGCCGCCGATCCACCCGGTAGCCGTGGGACTCCAGGAGCTGGGCGAAGGTCTCCGCCAGGATGTACGACTCCGCGAAGGTCTTCGAGGCAACGACGATCGGCCGCTGCGCGTCCTGACCGAACAGCGCGCACGGCACCATCGCCGGGCAGGTCCCCGACACCCCGATCGCGCAGGCCAGGAGAACCCGGGACCTGGCGGCTCGCGGCGCCGGGGTGCTCGTCCTCTCTCTCATGCCGTCACGCCCGCCTTCTCGAGCAGTCGGGCGGCGTAGCCGGTTGCTCGGCGGAGCAGATCGGCGGATGGGGCCTCGACCGTGATCCGGCCGGTGCGCATGACGGCGATGCGCGTCGCCACGCGGAGCGCCTCCGCCATGTCGTGGGTGACGAAGACCGCGGTCACGGACGCATCCTCTCGCAACGTGATGAACGCGTCCTGCGCTTCGGTCCGGGTGATCGCGTCGAGTGCGCCGAACGGCTCGTCCATCAGCAGGATGTCGGGACCGGCCGCGTTTGCGCGCGCGATCGCGACGCGCTGCCGCTGGCCTCCGGACAACTCCCGGGGAAAGCGGTCGCCAAATGCGTGCGGATCGAGCCCAACCGACTCCAGTGCGCGCCTGCCGCGCCCGGCAGCGTCGTCCTGGCCCAGCAGTCCAGGCACCAGCGAAGCGTTGGCCGCGCATGTCCAGTGCGGGATAAGGCCGCCGTCCTGCTGTACGTAGCCTATCGAGCGGCGCAGGCGCACCGGGTCGATGGCGTCCACGGCCCGGCCTCGCACCAGCACCCGGCCCCGGTCCAGCTCGGTGAGGCGGTTGATCGTCCGCAACAGCGTTGTCTTGCCGGATCCGCTTTCGCCGACCAGAGCCAGGCACTCGCCCGCTTCGACGCGGAGAGACACGCCGTCGAGCGCGACGACCGCGCCGTAGCGCTTCACCGCGCCTTCGATCCGGATCAGGGCCACGGCGCGCCTTCCCGCAATGCGCGCCCGATCAACCTTTTTTCCGCGTTGCCTCCGGTGATCACCGCCACCACCACCCCCCCCTTCGGCACGGGGACGCGACCGTACATCAGCGCCGCGACGGCGGCCGCTCCCGAGGGCTCGGCCACGAGCCTGGCGCGCGTCAGAAGGAGCTTCATGGCCGCGAGGATCTCCGCGTCGGAGACCAGAACCACATCCTCCACCAGTTCGGCCACGTACCGGTAGGTCAGCTCGCCGGCCATCGGGGGGGCGAGTCCGTCGGCGATCGTATCGGTCCGGTCGAGCCGCGCGGCGCGTCCGTCGGCGAGGCTGCGGCGCATGGCTGCCGCTCCCTCCGGCTCGACCCCGAACACCCGCATCGCGCGCCCGGCCAGGATTCCCTTCAAGGAAAGCGCGCCGGCAATGCCCGCGATCAGCCCCCCCCCGCCCACCGGCACGACGATCGTCGCGGGGCCGGAGAGATCGCTGGCGATCTCGATCCCGGCGGATCCGTGGCCCGCGATGACCTCCGGCGCATCGAACGGATGCAGAAACGCCAGTCCCTCGTCGTCGGCGCGCCGGTAGGCCTCGGCGAACGCGGCGGCGGCGTCACCGTGCAGGACCACCTCGGCACCGTACGCTCTGGCAGCCGCAACCTTGGCCGGCGAGGCCCGCTCGGGCATCACCACGACCGACCTGACCTCGACCCGGCCGGCCGCCCACGCGACCGCCTGGGCATGGTTCCCCGCGGAAACGGTGATCACGCCCCGGGCCCGCTCGCCCGGGTTCAGTGCGGCGAGCGCGTTCAGCGCCCCACGCACTTTGAAGGACCCGGTCTTCTGCAGGTTCTCGCACTTCAGCCAGACCGAGGTTCCGAAAGGACCCCCGAGTGTGCGGAACGACAGCAGGGGGGTGTGGTGGACGGCCGTGGAGATTCTCCGTCCGGCCGCGTCGAAGTCGCTTCTGGTCAACAGGCTGAACACTCGTGGTTCTCCCCCCGCGCGCCGCGCCGCCGCCCGTCTCGAGCGATTGCGTCCAACCTTCGTGGCCACCTATTATCACTGCACGGATGCATTGGCAGAGTCCCGTTCCAGGGTGAATGGGCCGAGCACACCCACAGGCGAGGATGGATTCTCATGGGCTTCAGATCAAGGTTGGCCGCGTCATTGTTGATTGCCTTGGTGATCGGAATCGCGCCTTCGACGGTGCAAGGACAGCAGGGAACCATAGACGGAAGGGTGACCGATGCGGAGACGGGAGGGGCGCTTTCCGGGGCCGCGGTCGAGGTGTTGGGACAGGATCAGAGGCAGGGAACCAACGCATCGGGCCGGTTTTCCTTCACCCTCGATCCCGGCACCTACTCCCTTGTGGTGACGCTTATCGGATACGAGACGACTCGAATCGACGGTGTGATCGTCAACGCTGGCCTCGATACCGAGCTCACCATCTCGGTGCGATCCCAGGCACTTGCGCTCAACCCCATCGTGGTCACCGCCTCGCGGCGCCAGGAGAAGGCGCTGGAGGCGCCGGCCTCGATCTCCACCGTTTCGTCGACGGAGGTCGCCCGCACGGTGGCCACCACCGTGGCCGACCATGTCAGGGCCCTGCCGGGGGTGGACGCGGCCCAGACCGGCATCAACCAGGGAACCGTCGTAGCGCGCGGGTTCAACAACGTGTTCTCCGGCGCCCTGCTTGCGATCATCGACAACCGCTACGCGCGCGTCCCGTCGCTGCGCTTCAACGCGTACAACATGTTCCCCACCAACGACCTCGACCTCGATCGCATCGAGGTTTCGCTGGGACCGGGCGCCGCGCTCTACGGACCCAACGCCACGAACGGGGTGATGCATCTGATCACCTCGTCCCCGCTCGACAGACAGGGGAGCAGCATCTCGCTCGCGGGGGGAGAGCGGTCGCTCTTCCACGGTCAGTTCCGCACGGCCCACGCGCCAAGCGAGAACTTCGGCTTCAAGATTTCGGGCCAATACATGCGCGGAAACGACTGGGAATACGACGATCCGGCGGAGGCGGCGGCTCGCAACGCCCCCAATAACCCCTGCACCATCTGCATGCGGGACAATCTGGCCCAGCGGTATACGGTCGACGGGCGACTCGATTTCCGGGTCGGCGGCGACGGCGACCTCGTTCTGAACGCAGGGAGCTCCAGGCTGGTCACCGGGGTGGACATGACCGGGATCGGCGCCTTCCAGGTGAAGAACTGGGGCTACAACTACCTCCAGTCCCGGTTCTCCAAGGGCCGGCTTTTCGCTCAGGCGTTCATGAACATCACGAACTCCGGGGCGGACGTCGGGTCGGCCGCCGATGAGGGCACCTTCAGCCTGCGCACGGGCGAGCCGGTGGTGGACCAGTCGCGCACGATGGCCTTCCAGTTCCAGTACGGGTTCGATCTCGGCTCCCGCCAGAGCTTCACCTACGGCGTGGACTGGCAAAGGACGGATCCGCGCAGCGGCGGCACGATCTTCGGCGCGAACGAGGACGACGACATCGTCTCGGAGGTGGGCGCCTACCTGCACTCCGAGACGACGCTGCTCGACAATGTGGACCTGGTCACCGCCATTCGGGTCGACGACCACAGCCGGCTGACGGATCCGAACATCTCGCCGCGGGCGGCGCTCGTGTTCACGCCCGGTGAAAACCAGTCCTTCCGGCTGACCTACAACCGCTCGTTCTCGACCCCGACCACGACGAATCTCTTCCTCGACATCCTGGCCGGCCGGATCGATCTCCCGGCTGGACTCTCCTACGACGTGCGGGCCCGGGGCGTGCCGTCGGAAGGGTTCCACTTCAGCGCCGCGTGTCCGGGGGGCGTCAACTCGTACTGCATGTACTCGCCCATCGCGTCGGGAGGGATCCCGGCAAATGCGGCGTTCGTCTGGGATCACGTGGTCGATCTGCTCGGTTCGCTGGACCCCCAGCTCTCGCTCATCGTCCCGCTTCTCAAGATGCCGGGCGCCGGTCCCAACGATCCCCAGATCGGCACCGTGCTGAGGATGCTGAATCTGGCCGCCGAGGATCCCGCAAATCCCTTCGAACCGTTCAGCGGATCCCTTCCGGACGTCCCGGCGCTGGTTCCGACGACCAACAACACCTTCGAAGTGGGGTACAAGGGTTTCGTCGGCGACCGGTTCGTGCTGGCCGCCGATGCCTATTTCAGCCGGATCGAGAATTTCGTGGGCCCCCTTCGGGTCGTCAGCCCCAGCGTCTTCTTCGATCCCGAAAGCACCGGGGCCTTCGTGCTCAACCGTCTGGCGCCGCTGATCCAGGGCGGGCTGCTTACCCGCGAGGAGGTCCTGGGCATCGTGGGCCTGGTCGCGCAGGTGCCGCTCGGTACCATCGCCCCCGACAACGCCGCCTCGCCCGACCTGCTGGTCACCTACCGGAACTTCGGGGACGTCAGCTACTGGGGCGCCGACCTGTCGGCCAAGCTGATCGTCACCGACATGCTGCAGCTGGACGGGAGCTACTCCTTCCAGAGCGAGGACTGCTTCGACGACGACAACGACGGGCGCTGCGTCGGCCTGCACGACATCGCGCTGAACGCCCCGAGCCAGAAGGGTTCCGTCGGCATCACCTGGGACGACCCCTCGGCCGGCTACACGCTCCAGGCCAGGGGCCGGTTCAACGCCGGCTTCCCGATGAACTCGGGCGTGTACCTGGGCGACGTGGATGGATACCAGGTCATCGATGCCTCGATCGGCTATCAGGTGCCCTTCCAGACCGGGATGCACGTGTCGCTCAGCGCGAACAACATCCTGGACAACATGCACCGGGAGTTCGTCGGCGCCCCGGAGATCGGCAGGATGCTGCTGCTGCGGGTTCGGTATGACTTCTAGCAGCCCGTGGATCGAGCCGCCGGGGCACCGAAGGCGGCTGGGCGTCCGGCGGTCCGGCCCGGCACCGGCAGGGAAGACGCGGTGACCGCGGGAGGCAAGCGCCAGCGGCAGGCCGCGCTCCTTCGAATCATCAGGGATCGCCGGGTGCCCCATCAGGAGGCATTGCGCGAACTGCTGGCCCGCGAGGGCTTTCCGGTCACCCAGCCCACGTTGTCGCGCGACATTCGCGATCTGCGCCTGGTCAAGGTCACCGGATCGGACGGACGGCCTCACTACACCCTGCCGGAGGAGTGGGATCATGTGCCCCCTCTGGATTCCATTCTCCCGACGCTCTTCGTTTCGGTCCGGACGGTGGGGAATCTGGCGATCGTGCGCACCCTGAACGGGGCGGCGCAAACGGTGGCGTCGGGGATCGACTGGGAGGAATACGAGGGACTGGCCGGAACGATCGCGGGGGACGACACCGTGCTGATCATCCTCCAGGAGGCGCGCAACGCCGAGGCGGTGGCCGCCGCCCTCACCGAGCTGGCCGGGAAGAGCTAGTGTCCCGTCCCGGAAGTTCGCGTGCTAACGAGAGTGCCGAGGCGCCGGGCTGGCAAGGCGCGACGAAGGGCGAATAGCAGAGCTATTTGCCCGAGGAGCAACGCATAGCGGAGCCTCAAGGACCAAAATGCAAATAAAACATGACATTTGGT